>WSXW01000024.1 GCA_009773495.1 Bacillota bacterium | reverse complement strand
ACAATTGTAAAGCCAATGCAAGCAAAGAACCGCGCTTCCACGCGGTTCTTAAAGCACTTTTTTTCGTAAACTCTAGGGGTGGATCTGTTAAAGTCGGGTTATACCACAGGTGCCTACCTCACACAAGGCTAAACTCTTAGTTGTCTGATAATTTCGTATAAAAGCACACCTGCTGCGACACCAACATTCAAAGACTCGGCCTTACCAGGCATAGGAATGCGCACAAGTTCGGCGCATTGCTTCCATTCAGGGGATAGTCCCCTGCCCTCGTTACCAAACACCACTGCAATAGGGAAGTTAAAGCGGTAGTCAAAATGATCAACGCCCCCACGGACATCTGCCGCAACTACGGCGTAACCTAGTTCCTTTAGCTGCCTCGCCAGCTGCCCACTCTCTATGTCCTGCACAATTTGTAAATGAAACAGGGATCCCATACTGGCCCGTACTACTTTAGGGTTGAAAATATCTACACTACCACGAGTGGCAATGAAGGTATCTGCTCCTACCGCATCGGCCAGCCGAACTAAAGTACCAAGGTTACCGGGGTCTTGCAGTCCGTCTGAGACCACAATGAACTGCGGGGTCTTTCTAAAAACCTCTTGTAAACTCCACGAGAGGTCCCTTACCACGGCCAATATTCCCTGCGGGGCTGGAGTCTCGATAAGGCCCTCAAAAAGCCTAGTCTCTACCACTGCGCTCTCTACTGTCTGCTCGATGGCACTACGCAAAGGAGCTAAGATAGATGGTTTTTCTATCTGGGATTCATCTACCAATACAGCTTGACATACCCTAGCTGCAAGAGCTTCCTCCACTGCGCGCGCGCCTTCTACTACAAAGGCTTTGTTCTTCTCTCGCCCAGAACGCGTGGACAGCTGCCGCGCTAGCTTTATGAGACGATTATTAGCCGAGCTGATCGTGACATCTAACAACTACGCCCGCTCCAATCTCTTGAGGTCCTCGTTTTTGCCAACCACGACTAGGACGTCACCGTCCTGGACCTCATAGTCCGCCCGAAGAGCCAACTCGAAATCATCTCCCCGTTTGATGGCAATGATGTTAGCACCATAGCGGTTGCGCACATCTAACTGACGCAGGGTCTTTCCTACCATTTTATCGCTAGCCATAAACTCTAGTATGCTAAAGTCCGGAGCCAGTTCAATGTACTCTAAAATATTAGAAGCCACTAGACTTCTTGCTACGCGTGACCCCATGTCGCGCTCAGGGAACACAACCCGGTCAGCTCCAACTTTGTACAGTACTTTGCCATGCAGATCACTCTGAGCCTTGACAACAACCTGCTTAACTCCTAATTCCTTTAACATTAATGTCACTAGGATGCTAGATTGTATATCCCCGCCTATGCCAACAATCACGGTATCGAAGTTCCTAATGCCTAGGGCCCTAAGAGCTTGCTCGTCTGTCGCATCAGCTTCAACTGCACGCGTGCAGTTGTCGAGGTTGATGCGTACTCGTTCCTCTTCTTCATCGATACCTAGAACTTGATACCCTGCGTCATACAAAGTTTTAGCCACGCTAGATCCAAACCGCCCTAACCCAATTACTGCAAATTGCTTCATAATTAACACCTCTAGCCAACGATGATCTTCCCTTCCGGATAACGTACTGTGGATGGAGCATCATGTCCTGCAGAAATAGCCAGAACCAATGTCATAGGTCCAACTCTTCCAGCAAACATCGTTACAATAATAGCTAAACGCCCTATAGTTGAGAGGGCGGTGGTGATACCACGGCTTAAACCAACTGTACCAAAAGCTGAGACAACTTCAAATACTATATCAATAAATAATGCAGATTCCGTTAGTGATAACACGAATACTGTTGTAATTATCAGTCCTAGCGACATCGCAGCTACAACCATGCTCTTTACAGCGATTTGGTTTGGTATGCGCCTGTCACCCAAAGTAACGTCACCCTTCCCGCGCACCGCCGATACTGCTGCTAACACGATCATGGCAAAAGTCGTGGTTTTAATGCCTCCACCTGTAGAACCCGGAGATGCACCAATAAACATCAGCACTATGACCATTAGGGTTGTAGCATTACTCAGAGCACCAGTGGGTATCGTGTTATAGCCAGCTGTGCGGGATGTAACACTAGTAAACAGCGAGCCCAATATTTTGCCTTTCAGGTCATAAGGGGCAAGGGCCCCGTTCCACTCCAGAACAGCCACCAATAAAGCTCCACTAATAATTAGAAACACTGTCAGCTTAATAACCAACTTAGAGTGCAGCGACAAGCCTCGAAAGCCCTTATGCGTATAGACGTCTGCAATAACACTAAACCCTATACCACCTAATATAATTAGAGACATTATTACGAGATTCACAGTAATATCTGACGTAAACGATTCCAGGCTCCGAAATCCACCGAAGAGATCAAACCCTGCATTACAAAATGCTGACACACTATGAAATACACTGAACCACAGCCCCTTAGCTGTACCAAAAACAGGTCTTAGTCTCAAAAATAAAATGCTTACGGCCAAACCCTCAAAAAACAGTGTAGTTAGCACAACATACTTGGTAAGGCGCACCATACCCTCTAGGGTAACCTGGTTGAGAGCTTCCTGCATAATGAGGCGCTCCCTGAAGGTAATGCGTTTCCCAAGAATAATGGCCATCATTGTAGCCATGGTCATAAGTCCTAGCCCGCCGAATTGGATTAATAGTAATACTACCCCTTGGCCAAAAGTAGTAAGGCGAGTCCCTGTGTCGACGACGACAAGCCCGGTCACGCATACTGCAGAGGTTGCAGTGAAGAGCGCCTCTACAAAAGTCAGTGGTTGTTGAGTAGATGCCCAGGGTAACATGAGCAATAGGGTTCCGACCAAGATCAAGCCCAAGAAGGTAAGTGCCAAAATTTGAGCTGGACTCATTCTGTCAAATCGCCTTTTCATGGCTTCCCCCCTTTAAGAAAACCGGCGGCCCTAGGACACGCCGGTTTGTCTTTTTACTGATTGAACTGTTGTTTAGCCAAGCTTACCAACTGACCGAAGGAGGCTGGCTCGCGCACTGCAAGGTCCGCAAGCATCTTGCGGTTCATGACAATACCTGCCATATTCAGGCCGTTTATCAGGCGACTATAGGACATGCCGTTGAGACGGGCCGCCGCATTAATACGAGTTATCCAGAGTCTACGGAAATCGCGCTTAGTGCGCCTACGGTCACGGAATGCATAGTAAAGCGACTTCATTACTTGCTCGTTAGCTACTTTGAAACGCTTGCTCTTAGCACCCCAATAGCCCTTAGCTAACTTAAGAATCTTCTTATGACGGGCGCGTGCTGTTACGCCTTTCTTTACACGTGGCATAGATCTAACCTCCTAAATGTATGATGGCTTAGAATTTGTAAGGAATAAGTTGTTTGAGACGTCCCATATCGGTGGAATGAACTAGTTTAGACTTGCGGAGTTTACGAAGCCTTTTAGGGCCCTTCGCCTCATTGAGATGGTTCTTCATATTACTGTGCCTTAATGCCTTACCTGTTCCGGTAATCTTGAATCTCTTAGCTGCACCACGGTGCGTTTTTACCTTCGGCATTTGTGCTGCCTCCTTAACTCTGTTTTGGGTTCAAAAACATAATCATGCTACGACCCTCTAAACGGGGTTCGCGGTCAATAGTTGCAACGTCATTGACTAACATAAAGAATTGCTCGAGTACTTGTTTGCCGCGCTCTGCGTGAGCTATTTCGCGGCCTCTGAAGCGCACCGAGACTTTAACCCGATCGCCTTCTTTAAGAAATGTAACCGCGGCACGGCTTTTAGTCTCTAGGTCGTGTTGGTCAATGGTCGGGCTAAATCGAATCTCTTTAATTGTGATAATGTGCTGTTTCTTGCGTGCTTCGCGGTCCTTCTTGCTCTGTTCGTATTTGAACCGCCCGTAGTCCATAATACGACATACTATGGGCTTGGCTGTGGGAGCCACGTTGACCAAATCCAAGCCGCGCTCTGCTGCGATACGCAAAGCTTCCCTAAAAGGTTTAATCCCCAACTGCTCTGAGTTCTCATCGATGAGACGCACCTCTCGGGCTCTAATCTCCTCGTTTACCTGTGGCTCATTGGATTTATTGTCTTTGTTAATTGCGATCCACCTCCATGTAAATTTGAAATAATAAAAGGACGAGTGTATCCACCCGCCCCATAAGTACAAAAGCATAATGCCTGCACACTATGAACCCGCCGCGATAAGCTGGCAAGGTGAGAAGCGGATGGCTTCTACTTCATTACTGAATTAGTATACAGGGTGATTCGGGGGGTGTCAATCATCTCGCACTCTTTAACAGAGGCTCCCAAACTACTTCTTTGCTGCTACCTGAGCCATGAGCTGGGTAATAAGCTCGTTAACACCCATCGCTCCTTGGTCGCCGCCTTCACGGGTGCGGACCGCTACTACACCACTCTCTACTTCCTTATCACCAATTACCAGCATATAAGGTATTTTTTGCATTTGAGCTTCACGAATTTTATACCCAATTTTCTCGTTGCGATCATCTAGCTGTACACGCAGGCCAACGTTTTCCAGACGCTCTATCACTGTCTGAGCATATTCCTTGGCGCGGTCAGTAATTGGTAAGACGATTGCCTGTGCGGGAGCAAGCCAAAGTGGGAAAGCACCGGCGTAGTGCTCTATGAGCATCGCAATAAAACGCTCAATAGCCCCGTATAATACACGATGGATTACTACTGGGCGGTGGCGCTGGCCGTCTTCACCCACATAATTCAGATCAAATTTCTCAGGCATCTGGAAGTCGAGCTGAATGGTAGCGCACTGCCAACTGCGACCGATACTGTCTTCAATGTGGAAGTCAATTTTAGGGCCGTAAAATGCGCCATCGCCTGGGTTAATCTTGTAATTTACGCCCCGGTGTTTGAGTACGTTCTCTAGGGCTTGCTCAGCAGTATTCCAGATAGCGACATCGCCCATTGCGTTATCCGGACGAGTTGAAAGCTCCACTCTATAACTCATGCCAAAGACTGTATAGAACTTATCTACTAAAGCAATTACGCGGCCAACTTCCTCTTCTATCTGTGAGGGGGTCATGAAGATGTGTGAGTCATCTTGAGTAAATGCCCGCACACGTGCCATACCATGCAGTGCGCCAGATAGCTCGTGCCTGTGTACCAAGCCTAGCTCACAGTAGCGCAAAGGTAGTTCCTTGTAACTATGCAAACCGTTACGATAAACCAACATTGCACCTGGACAGTTCATAGGTTTAATGGCGAAATCAGACTCATCTATCTTGGTGAAATACATATTTTCGCGATAGTGAGCCCAGTGACCAGAGCGCTCCCATAGCACGCGATTGAGGATGATAGGTGTACGGATCTCTTGGTAACCGGCTTTGCGATGTTCCTTACGCCAAAAGTCCTCTAGTTCATTGCGAATAATCATGCCCTTAGGATGATAGAAGGGAAAGCCGGGGGCTTCCTCCTGCATACTAAATAAATCGAGCTCCTTGCCAATCTTACGATGGTCGCGCTTTTTAGCCTCTTCTAGGCGGTGTAAATACGCATCAAGGTCAGCTTGCTTAAAGAAAGCAGTGCCGTAGATGCGCTGCAGCATGGGACGATTTTCATCACCACGCCAGTAAGCTCCAGCAATTGAAAGAAGCTTGAAGGACTTGACATACCCTGTATCGGGGATATGAGGGCCAGCGCACAGGTCAAGAAACTCGCCTTGGGAGTAGTAAGTAATTGCAGCATCCTGCGGCAAATCCTCTACTAGCTCTACTTTAAAACCCTCATCCTGCTTGTTGAACATCTCGATAGCTCCCTGTCGTGAAATACCGTGACGTGTAAGAGGCCTCTTCTCCTGGATGATCGTCTTCATCTCAGCCTCAATACGCTCTAGGTCTTCAGGCTTAAACGTCTGACCTACAGCAAAATCATAGTAGAAGCCATCCTTTATTGATGGACCAATACCCAGCTTAGTGCTAGGGAAAAGTCTGGTGACAGCTTGTGCCATAATGTGGGCGGCAGAGTGCCTTAACACATCTAAAGCTTCGGGGTTTTCTATAGTTAAAATTTCTACAGTTGCACCTGCCTCAAGCTCCCGTGTGAGGTCTACTACAACATTATTGACTTTGGCCGCCACTGCATCCTTAGCTAAACGACGACTGATAAATTCCGCTAAGACTAATGCGGAGCTGCCTGCAGGGATTTCCCGCTCTGAACCATCCTTAAGATATACAGTAATGCTTGACATTAAGAAGCCTCCTTTATTACGTTGGTCGTTCCTAGTTCCTGGTTCCTCGTTCCTCGTGGGACTAGTGATTTGTGAGTTATGATTGGTAATTGGCCCTTCGGGCCCGCTTCATGTCTCTGCCACCAAATAAAAAACCTCCCGTCACTGCAATTTGCAGGGACGAGAGGAGATTCCCGCGGTTCCACCCTGTTTGGTTGCCTTTGGGCAACCCAACTTAATTGTACTTAACGCGCACACACGACTATCCTTACGGTAGTAGCTCCGGAGGCGGTAGTTCATAACACTCATCCTAAAGGGCTTACAGCCTATGGCCCTTCTCTCTTAAAGGCTCTGGTGAGAACGTTCTCCATCTCTGCTTTCAAATAGTATATCCAAGCGAATAAGGGTTAGTCAAGGGGAATTTTACATGGCGCGCATGGGACGTTCCTAGCTCCTAGTGCCTTGCTCCTTGTAGAACGATATCTCCCGTTGTAGCCACGAGGCACCGACTCGTGGAGGCCTTCTAAAAGCGGAAGGCGCCCCGTTAAACCAACACCACAAACCCTAATTGAACTAACCCAATCAAAAAACCTAGCACGCCTCCTAGGTACTCAATGGCCTTAAGCTCGCGGCTAGCCAGCCCTAAAATCATACTTTCAATCTTATCGAGATCCATAGCTTCAATGCGTTCGATGACCATGGCGCGAACATCTATCTTACCTTTTAAGGTGTCGACTACTTGAGACAAAAAACTAGGGAAATTAGTGGTTAATTCTTCCTCGACAAGCTTGCACAAAAAATCCATTATCAGGATACGTATAGCTTCCGGCAGAAAAGAAGGCATGCGCTCTTTGCTCCTGATTTCGACAACCCGCATAATTGATTTCGTAAGCTCATGCTGGACTTCGGGGGTAGTTACCTGTTTAAGCAGCCCGCCAATTTCGACCAGTTCGTTAGCCACAGTATCAGCAACCGCTGCGGCAATCTCGCTGCGGCGCTTAGGAATAAGACCATGTACTACAAATGGGCCTACTCTTAGCGGCTTGAGCGGCCGAAACAATAGTCTTATGGCTAGAACATTAGTAACCCACCCAATAAGCCCGCCAATGAGGGGAATTAGAATGTAGGTGAATGGCATTGTTCTTCACCCCTTTTCTGTTGTTTAGCTACAAAGTACACCCCCGCAATGAGCGCAAGAACTATGGTAAGTACAAAGGGGAAACGGGCATTTTGACCATAGAGCCAACCTGCAGTATAAGGGGCTAATGTCGCAGCCGACCCCGTCGCTAAATTGTACATGGCGAAACTCATGCCAATCGCTCTCCTGTCGCTAATACCGCTAATTACCGCGGTCATCAATGACATTACCGCACTAAAGCCGCCTCTGATGAGAAACACTAGAGCCAGAACATAAACAGTAGGCGCATAGAGTTGTATTATGTAAGTTCCTGCAGTAACGCATAAACAAATACCTAAGACTCTAACGGACCCGAACTTATCTGCAGCTTTCCCTAAAAATGGTGAGAGTATCGCTCCACCTATGGCCGCAATAGAGCCCAAGAAGCCTATCTTAAGTAAGTCTAAGTGAGCGATATCCTGTAAATATGGGGTATTAAACGAAGCCGGGATATTCATCACGAACCAAACAACTGAAAATAAAGCTACCAGAACCCAGAATTGCTTGGGATAGTCCCGCCAGTTAACACCAGCAGGGCGTGATTCATGCTTTTCGGGGTAACTTGGCGACAGAAACAGTAGGGACAGCGTCGACAAGGTGTAAAGTACAAGACTAAACCAAAATGTGCCTCTTATGCCGACACTTTGCGCCAGATAACCGCCTAGGGTAGGAGCAAAGACAAAACCCATCGAGAACGACGACATAACGAAGGTAAAAGTAAAGCTTCTATTATTTTCGTCTGTCTTAGACGCAATATAAGCTTGCATGGCGGCGTTAGAAAACATTGAAAAATTAAAGAGAAAGTATCCGGGGATAAGCCACAGCCAATGCTGCGAAAAGGCATATATTAGCGGCACCGGTATACACATGGCCCAGCCAACGAGCATCAGTTTCCGGCGCTCGAAGCGATCAGCCCATAATCCGCCTGGAATCGCCGAGAGTGTGCCTATAGCAAGTGCAACGGAGCCGAGGAGACCGAGTTGGACCGAGGTAGCCCCGAGCTCCCGAATATAGGCAGGCATAATGACGCTATATAGCCCCATAGCCAAAGCGAACAATAGCAGCGAAACATAAATGATCCATAAGTCATTCTGTAGTCTAGGCATGGCGGCACCCCTCCATCTTGCTAAGGTAACACAGCCCTACAATTAAAACAACCCCCCCACAAGGGGGTTGCTAAAGTCGAGGAGCGACAGGCTTGGCAGTTCTAGCGGGGGCAGGAGTGTGTCGGCAAAGATCACACGAAGCACATTCCACTACACGCCCCTCAAAAATGCTCTTGATAGTCTCTCGCATTTCAGGCTTAGCCTTAAAACTCTCAGTGTGTACTACGATGTTTTCAGGCGCCAAGGTAATCAGAGCACTGATCAAGAGATCCTCATAGCTCACTTCGGGATCGGCACCAGCTTCAAAGTTGTCGAGGTACTCGTGATGAAGCAGTTTATGGTACTCATCATAGACCTGGCACACGCCGCTCTGGAGCATCACCACATGAACCATGAGTAGCTTAGGATCTTGTATCTCGACAAAGTATCGCAATAAGCGGATAAATTCGCTATACTCCTTCTCAACTAAGTATTCGTCCACAGCTTTACACAGCGAGTCCCGTAAGTCGCTAAGGTACCCCTGCATTCTAAAGCGAAGAAATCCGTCTGCGTTTATGTGACGATGCTGCTCTAGAAAGGACTGTATTTTTTCCCTCAGCTTAACCTTGCGGGACAACTGATATAGTTCCTCTCCGTTTAGTATCTTTTCGCTCAGCCGCAGTATTTTGCTTTGCTCGTCACTGTTAAAATAGCCGAAGTCCTTGGACACCATTTGTTTGAGAACTTGTTGCTCCCACTCTTCCACTAGGAAGTCAGCAAGAACATTTGCCGTATACTGACGACCTAATCCCCGTAGGTCGGTGAAGGAGAAACTACTGTGGGGCGAAGCGGACACTGAAAGACTGAGATAGTTGTAAAGTCGCCCTGTGGATTCATTGAGCTCAACCGTCACGCCTTCATCAATCAGGAATTTGAGTTCCTCATTTAGGCGTTCTCTCAGCCGGCACGTGGGAGCAGTGGTTCCAATCGACACAACTTCCACGAACGTCACACTCCCTTCTTTCAGAAGTAGTATATGTGACCTCAAAAACCCGTATACGGACGGACAAATTACCAGCTTACACAAATTCAACACAAAGCAAAAAGATACAACATATTTTGAACTACGTTTATGTTATACTAGGGCAAAACATCTCATACGGAGGCGTGGCACAATGTTAAGTCTAAGAGGTACGGTATTAATGCGAATTGTCGACCTTAGTCAACCAGAACGACCTCGTTGGCTTGCTAAGACACTAGATGATCGTAGCGTCTTTATAAAGTATGACTTAGGATGTCTCACAGTACGATTTGATGGCTCTGAAGATGACTATGTCTTACCCCTTAAAGCCAGTGAAGGAAATACCCTCACCACAGAGGTGATGCTTTTATTAACTGGCCTTAGCGTATTGGCCAGCTAATAAAATGTCCAAGCGGCGCGAACGACAGAAACTTGTGCGACGCGCACAAGGAGACCCTTGATAATAAGCAAAAGGTTGACAACTAGCACAAGCCAGTGTCAACCTTTAAAATTCATAATGGTGGGAGCAACAAGGTTCGAACTTGTGACCTCTACCGTGTCAAGGTAGCGCTCATCCCAACTGAGCTATGCCCCCGAGCAATTGTTATTATACAGGGCGCCAAGATAGGTGTCAACCGGGCCAATCTTGGGCCAATCTTGGATGGCTAGGTTTGTCTTTTAGGCAAGTAAAAATAAGTATCACCATAGAAATGTTAGTGTATCCTAGACTAAAGGACATTGATGGAAACGGCGTCCTATGGCCTCGCTATCACCGTTCGCGAAACTTGCACCAAAGTATCGGTCGAAAAAACAACAATTTCGTCAGAACCGAGACTTAATTGAGTTTTATGACTTGACGTTTTGATTTCTGCATATTATAGTTATAAGGTCTGAAGAAGATGGTTTGGGATACGAGACGCTTATGATCTCCAGTGTCGAAAACCACAAGTACGGACTATTCCCAAAAAAGGAGGTTTTTAAGCGATGTATAATGACAAGAATCTAGCATGCCGCGACTGTGGAGCGGAATTTGTTTTCACAGCTGGCGAACAAGAGTTCTACGCAACTAGAGGTTTCGAAAACGAACCTAGCCGTTGTACTACCTGCCGCTCTGCTCGTAAGCAACAACAAGGCGGCGCTCGTGGTGGTGCAAGCAGCAGCTTTGGTGGCGGAGCTCGCCGTGAAATGCACAAAGTTACTTGTAGCCGTTGTGGCAAAGAAGCAGAAGTGCCTTTCCGCCCATCTGGCGACAAGCCCGTTTACTGCAAGGACTGCTTCCAACCCAGAAGCAGATACTAAACCGTTAAAAGGGACCCCTAGAGCTTTCGCTCTAGGGGTTTTTTGCTGTTTATTCTAATATTACCTGCCGATGTTTACTGCCACCTCTTTGCGAGCGTACTTCCTCAAGGTAAGAAAATCTGCGTACTGGCAGAGATAACCTGCCAGTTCATCATATATATCAAACTCTACTGAATTTTACAAATGCCACAGCAAGAGCCCTCGCAAAGTAGCGAGGGCTCTTTAGTCTTTAAACCTTTGTCTTATGCAACCCTTGCAGGCATGAGGCAATTCTGTCAGTTATGATCAGCTCTTGACCTTGCCCCCCTATATCAGGCACGCACTCCAAGTGTGCTGCGGCCAGTGCCAAATGCCGTATGACTTGGTGACATGCTTGCCTCTGCTCAGGGTCCTGGAGGTCCATTTTGCTCATCACTTGATCGGTAACCCTTTGAATGGTGGCAAGTTCATTTTCAAAGCGCCTATAGCTCACAAGCTTATCCTCCACTACCCCATTTTTTAAGTGCAACTTAATCTATGTCGATTATAACGTGCGATTTTAGCACTGGTCAATATACTGCGTTACCTTTTAGCACACCTTATTGTTATCAGGCATGATGGGCCTCTATGATTGGAGCAAGAACGGTAGGGAGGAATCGTGGTGAGTGAATTTTCACAGCGTCTCCGACTAGCTCGCATGGCTAGAGGTATGACGCAGCAAACGTTAGCTGCACAGCTAAACATAAGTAGGGGAACCCTGGCTAACTGGGAAACCGGAAGAACTACACCCGATCCCGAAACTATACATAGGTTAGCTGTGCTACTAGAAACCTCCGCCGATGTTTTGTTAGGGGTCAGGAGCCCCGTTCGACGGCTGTCGCCCGATGACAGCGCACTAGGAGGCAAAAACGTGTCAATACCGGTCGTTGGGTCGGTAGAGGTCGCATCGTTTGGCCTAAAGTATGCCGATGAACACGGGTATGAGTCAGCAGATAAACGTGAAATTAACGACGATGGCGCAAACCACTTCTATCTCGTCGTGCAGAGCGATTCAATGATCGGCGATGGTATTCTACCGGGAGACCTTCTTCTCGTACATGAGCAACCCAAGATCGGCTATGGTCAAGTCGCTGTTGTTGCTGTGGACAGTGGCAAGGGCGTGGTTAAACGTGTCTTCCAGAAAGATGGAAGCCTCATTCTACAGTCTTCTAATCCTGCTTACCCCCCTTTAATCTTTTCTGGACAAGAAATCAAGCGTGTTAAGATAATTGGCCGGGTTAAAGTCGTTAAAAGACAGTTATAACACCCAGTCATCCCCATGTAAGTATTACCAGGCGTACGAAAAAGACCACCTTGCGGTGGTTTTTTAAAATGGTGCCGAAGACCGGGGTCGAACCGGTACGGCCCTCACGGACCGAGGGATTTTAAGTCCCTTGCGTCTGCCTGTTCCGCCACTCCGGCGATATTTTGGAGGCGGCACCCAGATTTGAACTGGGGAGTAGAGGTTTTGCAGACCTCTGCCTTACCACTTGGCTATGCCGCCTCGAAATTAAAAACCCAACCGCCAGTAGCGGCAGCTGGGATTATAAATTTATGGAGCGAAAGACGAGATTCGAACTCGCGACCCTCGCCTTGGCAAGGCGATGCTCTACCGCTGAGCTACTTTCGCACATTCTTTGCATAAAGGATTTTAGCATAATCCAAAATACTTTGCAAGTCGCCATTTATATATTAGTCGCTGGTCACTAGTCGCTAGTCACTTGTCATTACCAAGAACTAAAACATGAACCAGTGAACTAAAGTGGTGCCACAGGCCAGAATCGAACTGGCGACACGCGGATTTTCAGTCCGCTGCTCTACCGACTGAGCTACCGTGGCACGATGTATAAATGGCGGAGTCGACGGGAATCGAACCCGCGATCTCCGGCGTGACAGGCCGGCATGTTAACCGCTACACCACGACTCCGTGAATGGTGGGAGCAACAGGGCTCGAACCTGTGACCCCCTGCTTGTAAGGCAGGTGCTCTCCCAGCTGAGCTATGCTCCCGCGCATTTAGTAGTATACTTGCTTGCAAGCTTTGCGTCAAGTTTAAGTTGTGTTGCTTAGTTACTCACCGCATAAAGAAGTGTAGCACGGCTAGTTAACTCTTGTAAAGCGGAAAGTATTAGCTAAACTAAAATCAAAATCAGCAAGTTGCAAACTAAAACTTTCCACTTCTCGCTTCTAAAATGGTACGCCCGAGAGGAATCGAACCTCCGCACCCGGATCCGGAGTCCAGTGCTCTATCCACTGAGCTACGGGCGCATTTGATGCTTAATTATTATATAGTTTTTCTAGAATTAAAACAAGAGGATGAATAGGGAACTATAACGCACGTACGATAGCTTTATACTGATTGCCGCGATCTTCAAAATCACGAAACATATCAAAACTAGCGCATGCTGGCGATAACATCACACTTGACCCAGACTTTGATTGCTCTCTGCACCAATTAACAGCAGCTTCAAGCGTGGGCAGATAGCATTTATTAACTATTTGATTGCGCTGTTTCTCTGCATTTTCTATGGCTAGAGCAATTTTATCGGCGGTTTTTCCAATGAGAGCAACTGCACGAACGCGATCGACTATTTCTAAAGCCAATTCATCAAAGGGGGTATTCTTATCAGAGCCACCGGCAATGAGTACTAAGTCCCCGCCAACAGCCTGCAAACCGGCAATAGTCCGCGTGGGGCTGGAGGCAATAGAGTCGTTATAGTATTTTACACCATCTTTTTCCCGAACGAACTCAAGGCGATGCTCTACAGTAGTAAACGAGACAACAGCCTCAGCAATCTCCTTCACACTCACACCTTGAACAAGACAAGCCGCAGCAGCTGCTGCCACGTTTTCCCAATTATGAACTCCCCTCAGGTGAAGTTCATTCACCGAACAGATAACTTCATCTTTCCCATTATAACGAGCTATCAAACTATCTGCCTGTAAAAAAACACCTACTGGGACTTCACTGCGACGGCTAAAGAATACTGCTTGGCTAGGAACACGAGTGGCCATGGCTTTCGTTAGCTCATCGTCAAAATTGAGAATGATGTAATCCCCTGCACTTTGGTAGCGCCAGATGTTCGCTTTAGCATGTACATACTCCTGGTAGCTGGTGTGTACATCAAGATGGTTGGGAGAAAGATTTGTTATCACGCTGACATGAGGGCTTTGCTGCATGGGCATAAGCTGAAAACTTGAGAGCTCTAGTACAACACTTGCATCAACAGGGATGTGCTCAACCTGTTCTATAAGCGACTGTCCGATGTTACCCCCCAGATATGTTCGCCTACCAGAGTGTGTGAGGATAGCATTGACTAAAGACGTAGTTGTGGTCTTTCCGTCGCTCCCTGTAATACCTGTAATCGGTGCCGCAGCTAGGTCAAAAACCAACTCGATTTCGCTAGTGAGGACCGCGCCCTCTAAAATGGCGTCCTGCAGTTCGGGCAAATCGGGGCGCATAATTGGGGTTTTAAATAGGAGATCAAAACCGTGGAGCTTAGTAAGGTAGTCTCCACCAAGAATAAATTCGACATTAAGGCCCTTAAGTGCCTTGAATACGTCGTCTAAATGTTCTGCGGTTTTTTTATCAAAGGCAGTCACAGCTGCTCCGTGCCTGAGCAGGAATTTAACCAGTGGAACCCCACTGCGGAGCCCAATACCCATAACAGCGGCTTTCTTACCTTTCAATGATTCAAGTGTAATCGGCATGCAAAACAACCCCTTCAGCAAATCTAAGGGATAGTATATCAGAGGACACGGCACATGGCATATAGCACATAGCAGATGGCGGACTCAACTACTACTGCGGGCTCCATTCTATCTTCCAAACACGCGCTCAATGCGTTCCTTTTCTGTCAATGAACATCCTTTTTCGTTAACAGCAATACAAGCGCCATTGATCATCTGTGTCCTGACTTCTCCGCGTGCAAAGCGGCTGCCTTTAAGATGCGGCGCATCCAGCAAACCAATTTCGATAGCCTTCGCTATTACATTTGGGTCAGTCAAAGCCTCTACCCCTTGCCCTAAGCTTTCTATGGCACTGAGCAATAGTTTGGCTTCGGATAGAAGTACATCTCGCCGTGCGACCACGCGGGAGTCAAGGGTGGCATTCGGTGCGTCGTAGAGCTGGTTACGAATTACACCATGAATCATTTGACAGCTCTCTATAACTACTTCTGGAGTTGCTGCAAAGTTGGCCTCTGAGTATCCCACTACGTGTACTATGTGTGGCTCAAGGTTCATTGCTAAGGCTATAGATGAAGCAAGCTGCCCCTTAGCCATGAACATGTTAGCTGAAAGGCTCATTAGCCCTGTACGCACCTGACGTACCGATGCAAAGCTGGCGTCATGCAAGCTCTCTATGAGATCGCGTTTGGCAGTCATTTTAGCCAAATCCGCGACGTATGATGTCCCCATCGGTGTGTTAAACATAAACTGAGCTACGTAGGTCTCTACACCCTGTTTCTTAGCGTTTAAAGCCGCAAGGTAAGCGGCAACAACCGCTACAGTATCTGGCGCTTCTCGCAAGCTCCAGTGATGAGATTCATTAACTTCGACCGGGATTCCTCGCTCGGCATGCCAGGCCATGACCTTGAGGTTTTCCAGAATAGACTCGGCTGGAGGTCGGTCTGACCTACCATCCAAGGCGTTATACCAACATAGGGGCACTGCGGCCCAGGCATTATTGATGACCTCTTTGTTCATTTCTGCCCATAGTAACAAATCGCGAGTTCCACTATAGCAACGCATTAATGGGTAGTTGCCACAACGTGAAGCCTCATAAATCCCAGCCAAGTCTTCCCGAGTTCGTACGGGAACTCCTCCTGCGCCGTGTTGCAATGAGTCCATTTCACTCGGCCTAAAAAATGAGAACTGTGCATTTTGATCAGGACCAAGTGACAGAACGTCCAAAACCTTGGCTGCAGATATTTTGCGGACTCCTTCAATAGTCTTAGATACGTCGGGCAGACCAAAATGGTGACGAATCAGCGGGTAAGGCTGACGCGAGACTATTCTCTCCATTAACTTTTGCGGAGGTATAGAAGCTTCTTGTTGTGAGCTCTGGCCCCGAAGATACTCCAACACCTCGGCTGGCCCCTCCTCACCACTAAATATGCGGCTAAACATGCCTGTTTTGCTAGCTACCTCAGCAACCGGAGGAGTACCGCCACAGATTAAATCTACTGATGACAGCCCCGCGTCATGTAAAGTACCCTTAAGTTCGGCAAACAGAGACTCAGCTACTGCAGGGGTAAGCCTATAGCTTACAGCAAGAACATCGGGGTGCAATTCCAGACTAGCTGAGATGATGTCAGGAATTGGGGTCGCCGGCCCGAGGAAGTGCGTGTCGTAACCTACATCTTCTGCTAACCGCAGAAACGTCATAATGCCAGCAACGTGTACGCAATTTCCCATGACTACCCCAAGGATCTTCTTAGGCATCAAGCTTACCCCCCAATACCAGTTGACGAATCTGTTTAACTGAAAGCTCGGCGAGCCCCATAGTGTCTACCGTGCGGCCCTCAGCCCAATAGTCTGTCTCGTGAATAACACTCGCTAAATGAATCATGCTATCTATCATCGGAGTAGGCACACCCAGATGATTCCCAATAGAAGCGATGGGAACTAGGCTCATGGGCACGTCTTCAGTTATATAGCGCATTAGCGTGGTAGGTGGAGCAGTTATGCCTTTATACCCTATGTTAGCCTGCATCGCCTCAAATAGTGTGCGCCCAGGCGCATCGTAGGCAACGTAGAGCCACTCGCGAGCCGACATCGCACGAATACCTAAAGCTGCTGCCACGGCGATCCGCTCTTTATCCAGTGTTTCTAACACTCGAGTAACGGCAGGTGTGGCCCCATCCATGTAAAATTCAAACTCACCATGCGTAGACTCAATACGCCCGGCGTTAAGTATTGTAAGCGCGGGGTGGAAGATGGCCCCGATATTGTCTAACGAAGTCTTCAGCACATTATCCCCGGGGACAAACTGCGGATAAACGGAGTTGAGTTTGTTTATTACCTCTGGCGTCCGATAGCTAGGTATGGCAGCCACGGGAATGATATTTTTAATTCCAAAAATATGCACTTTAGCCGGGTTTAGCATGCGGCAGGCATATATAAGCGTAGATGCTTCTGAAACGATCACGTCAGCGACACACCCATTGGAGCGGATAGTATTGAAAAACTCCAGCGCGCCACCAGTGCGTCCCGGGTGCAGAACTATGATTTGGCCATCTGCTAAGTAGGGCGCTACAACCTCAGCCAGAGGTGCGTGACCGTTAGCTGGCACCACAACCATGATCAACTCAGCATCTTTTATGGCGAGTTCAATATCTGTTGTAACAAGCGCTAGCTTCCCCACGCCTTCAATTTGCCCTGTGAGCTCAATTCCGCCGGCAATTCCTATTGGCCCGATACGATCCTGGCTGCGGTTGTAAAGAGTGACTTCACATCCCATAAGTCCTAGATGCCCTGCCATGGCCTGCCCGCCATGCCCTGCTCCTAGAACAGCGACCCGGGGCAGTTCTTGCTTAATCAACTTCGGACGAAACCGTGACTTGCGTATCGATAATATTGGGGATACCATTATACACTCCTCCTTCTTAATCTACCTAGGTAGTTTAGTTGGCATCCTGCTTTCTCATTCTGTTTCCAAACCATTACTATTATATCATTAATATGTGGACAGTTAAACGAACATGCTCCGTCCTTTTAGTCACAAAGTAAGTTGCCGACTCTATGGTTCAGACATAATTAAACTTCAGGGCATGAAGCATGGGTTACTGCTATAGCTGCGTAAAAAAGGAGAACATGAGGGCAAACGAGAAGAAGTACTTAGATTCTACGATTGAGAGGAGCAGGTAAAATGCGTTTACGAGTCGCGGTGGTATACACCGTAGTCGAAGCAAACCACCACAATCGTACTGCTAACCCACACGGAGCAAAGCAACTTAATAAGACTAATGTTGCTCTTAAAGAAGCTATCGAGGACTTAGGGTACGAGGCACACATGATTCCCGGCGACTTTGATCTGTTGAGGAAGCTCGATCAAGCCAATCCAGATGTAGTATTTAACAACTGCACGGGGATTAATGACAAGTCCAGCCAACCTCAGGTAGCTGGTATGCTGGAGCTATCTAAATTCCCCTTTACAGGTTCCGGTCAGGTAGCTAATGTTTTAGCTTTGTACAAGCCCTTGACCAAGAAAGTACTCTTATTCCATAATGTCTCAACCCCGATCTTTGAGGTAGTATCAAAAATCGGCGAGCCCATGCCCACCAACATAAGCTACCCGTTAATTGTGAAGCCAGAACATGAGGGCTCTAGCATTGGTATTTCGGCTAAGAGTGTAGTGAACTCCCCCCAAGAGCTCAAGGAAATCGTAGAGGAAGTCCTCACTAATTTCCGCCAACCGGCCTTAATTGAGGAGTTTATATCCGGACGTGAGTTTACAGTAGGCGTGTTAGGGGGAGACCAACCGCGCATTCTGCCACCCGTGGAAATCCTCTTCGATGTAGGTAGCTGTTTCTATAGTCAAGCCGTTAAGTCACAGGACGGGGTGCAAACAAAGTGCCCTGCTGACATTGAGCCCCAACTACTTAAGAGCATTGAGGAAACCGTATTAAAAGCGTTTAAAGTCCTAGAATGCCGCGACTACGCCCGCATTGACGTGCGCCTCGACGCGGATCATATCCCCTATGTGATTGATGTAAATACTCTCCCGGGCCTAGAACCGGGTTATAGCGACTACCCAAAAGCCGCCAAAGCCGCGGGAATAGAGTTTAAAGAATTAGTGGCGCATTTGCTGAACAGCGCCCTTTCACGTCGCTCCTACTTTTGTGTAGGGGCACGGCATGCCGTGCCCTTTTAGGTGGCCACGAGGGCACTGCCGTGCCCTCGTGGCCCTACACTTTTTAGCGGTGCGCCCGAAATGGGCGTTATCTCTAGGGTGAATTCTATCCTGACAAACCTTGCTTTCGCGTCATTTGTGCAAGCATCGTCCATTCCCGTGGTAGTTACATCTCCACAGCAATCTATGGAAAGAACAAAAGAGTGAAAGCTGGTTCAGGAACTAGACAAGATGGTTCGCGCCTTTACTACTAGCAAACTCAGATTTAATCCTGTTTTACCCCCTGAATCTCGATTTGGTTTCTCATTCGTCCATTTCCTGCTTTAGCTTACTTTGCATAAGTGTGAAAACCTTTCCCACTCTTACGGCCTAAATGCCCCCCTTGAACGAGCTTACGCAAGAGCGGAGCAGGACGATACTTATCATCACCTAATCCCCTATGTAACACTTCCATAATAGAGAGACAAACATCAAGACCAATGAGGTCTCCTAGTGCTAGAGGGCCCAGGGGATGATTGGCGCCAAGCTTCATAACTGAATCGATTTGTTCTGCGCCCGCTACGCCCTCCTGCAAACAATAGGCGGCCTCGTTAATCATCGGAATTAACAAGCGGTTAACGACAAAGCCAGGATAATCGTTGACCTCTACTCCCGTTTTACCCATTTGGGTTACCACGCCCTGAACCCGTGCATAGGACTCATCACTGGTAGACAGGGCACGAATGAGCTCTACCAATTGCATAGCTGGCACTGGGTTCATAAAGTGCATGCCCACAACCTTGTCCGGGCGCTTAGTAAACGCAGCTATTTGGGTCAGGGAAATACTTGAAGTATTGCTGGCCAGAATAGTGTGCACGGGGCATATCTTGTCTAGCTGCAGAAATACTCCTTTTTTAACCTCAAGATTTTCTGTTACTGCCTCTATCACTAAGTCTACTTCGGCTGCGCGGTCCATCTCGGAAGTTACAGCGATGCGCGAGAGCGCATCTAACTTGTCGGATTCACTGATCTTGCCCTTTTCTACGCTTTTACCTAGTAATTTCTCAATGTTAGCTAGAGCGCGCGCTACGTAACTCTGGTCTAAATCACAGAGTAGGACTTTGTAGCCAGATTGCGCTGCAACTTGAGCGATGCCGCTTCCCATCTGACCAGCGCCAACAATCATAATACTTCGCATATCCATGGTAACCCCCCTTAATGAACTTATTCTATATTCATTTCAATGATTGCATGGGAAAATCCTTCCGTTTTACGGGTACTATTTGGTACCGCCATGTCAAGGTTTAAAGCGCCAGTAATGCCACCGTGATACATCGCACCCCTCGCCACATACTAATCCCCCCCGCTAATCCTATTAATCCCGCCTTACAAGTATAAAGGGTTGTGCTATAATGCGTGTTATGGGGGAGTGATAACGCTCGGCAATTTTGATGATAACCGTACTTGCTCTGATGCTAAAGAAGTCCCATCCTGCTTTTGTTTGCATCGGGAGTCGTTGGTATTTTCCTCTTCTAAGAAAGCACTTACTAAAGCAAACATCTAGAGAAAAGAAGGGATAGACTTGTCTAAGGTCAAGCTCTTAGTATACCGTTGCTGTTATATCACTTTGGCATTAATGATTATCGGCGTAGCTATTGACGTCTCCATAAAGGCGGGGCTCGGGGTCAGTTCATGGACCGTATTCCACCTCGGCATTGCTAAGCACACTGGTTTTACTCAAGGGCAAATATCTCAATTCGTAGGGCTGGTGATAGTCGGGCTAAGTTATTTTCTAGGTATTAAGCCGGCCCTTGGCACAGTAATGAATATGGTTCTAATAGGTTGGTTTTACGATTTGTCTGTAGTCTTAAGTCTTATACCCCAGGCAACAAACCTCTACGCAGCTGCTTTCTACATCGCTGTAAGTGTATTTCTGACTGGCTTTGGCGGGGCGATGTACATGAGTGCGGGGCTAGGGGCCGGCCCGCGCGACAGTCTGATGCTAGCCTTGACTAAGCACCTCAACTGGCCCGTTGGGCGCATTAAGACTACCATGGAAGTAACAGTCTTAGTGTTAGGCTGGATACTCGGCGGACCGGTGGGCATAGGTACGGTTGCATTCTCCATCAGCGTTGGGCCGACTATGCAACGGTCATTTGAATTTTTCCGCAGCTTAACAGCCATAAACAGCCTAGCAGGAGCAGTTATGGTCATTCCGGTCGCTAAACGGGCAGTCAAGGCCAAAATAGCAAGAGGGTGCCTCAGTACTGAGACCCCCTCTTGAGGGTGAAGCGTTTCCCTCAATCGACTAAAAGGTGGATATACAAGGGAGCCTAGCTGGCTATCATACGTCCGTTTGCAAGAAAAATGAGGTAAAATTAGTTTTTGTTTGAAGGAACATGGTGTTTTTTTGTCGAAAGATAGAGTAGAAGCTTATATCTGTAGCACATATAAGGAGGTTCATTTTATGATAAGAGATCTAATAGAACACTTACACAGCCTGAAGGCCGAGGAAAGACGAAAAACTGCGTGCCGCAACATGGCCAAAGGGGCCGCTATTGGCACTTTGGTGGGCTTAATAGTTGGCGTTTTATTCGCCCCCAAGTCTGGCAAGGAAACCCGCCAGCTAATAGCTGATAAATCCGTAGACACCGCCGAAGCAGTCAAAGAAACTGTTTCCGGTTACGTCGAGGAACTTATGGTTAAGGTTGAGATGCTAGAAAAGAAGATCAGACAACATGGTCAGCCTGAATGCGCATCAGAAGACACCGTATCCTTAAGCTAGGAAGGGAAGGTGTTATTAGATGCTTGAAATGACCATATCATTACAGGACCTAGGGGTTTTTCTCCTGTTTGTAATTGCTATCGTAGGCGGAGGCTATCTCATTCTGACCCTAAAGCGCCTGGCTGACGTTTTGGGCGGAGTCAAAAAGATTCTAGATGAAAACGATCAAACCATTAGCCGCATTACAGCGAATGCCGCTGTCATAACAGATGAGGTAAGGCAAGTACTTAAGGATGCAGAAGGCACAGTGCCCGGCATTATGAAAAATGTACAAGGAATTACCTCCTCCGTAAACGATAGCGCCAGAAAGCTAGATGCCTCGGTGACCACCATTGGCAGTGGTATAAGCGAGACTGTAGCCGCGGTTCAGGACAGTGCGCGGGACATAACCACGTATATTAATATTGCTACTGAGGTAGCCGGTTTTATCATTAAGATGATGCAGAAGCGCAAATAGATTAGATGGCTTAATTTAATCCTGCTCCACACCGTGAAGGTATGGAGCAGGATTTTCTATTTCGTATAAAAGCCGTAACGCAGTATGTCCATATACTCGTGTATTTCTTTGAGCATTGCATCGCCCCGTTTAAGCTGGTAGTCCTCATCCACGCGAAACCTCTCTAAATACTTTTCACCTATGCCATTGAGAACGTAGGTTAAGGCCTCGATTGCTTTAGTAATATCTACACCGGGGCGAAAAGAACTATAATCGATATTATCGAGGAGCTTATTGTACCCTTCCTGCGTGAGACGCGCTATTATCTCATTTATCTCTGGGCGCACAACTGCATCGGGCTCAATGAACATCTTGACGTTAAACCGATAATACAATGGATACTTGCGCGCTAGTTCTAGGCGCCGTAAGCTCCACTTGAGCATCCGCTCAAACAGGTCTTCTCGTTCCTGATTAATCCCCTGGTAGAACTCCTCGAGCAGGATCTCTACGAGGTGGTCAACAAGGTAAAGAAAGAGCTCTTTTTTGGTGCCAAAGTAGTGGAACAACAGTCCCTTAGATATCCCAGCCTCGCGGCACATAGTGTTTGTTGAGGCCTTACTATAGCCTAGGCTGGCAAACTCGGCTACACAAGCAGTGCGAATTTGCTCTTGTCTTTCAGGGGTCAAATTATAAAACGATTGGTGTGCCATATAACCTCCTAGGCCGTAATATCTTTACGCTCATAAAAGTAGAAAGTGCCAAGTACAGCTGCCAGGATGAGGGCTAGGCTTAGCACCATGTAACCAGCCTGAGGCGCGCCTGTATTAATTATCTCGCCTGCATCGGCATAGCTAAAGGGAGTTAAGTACTTGAAAAATTCTACGCGCGCTGACATCTTGGCCATAACGCTAGTAATATATGAACTTAAAACGATGCCTATGGAGAGAGGTAAGATAGATTTAGCCTTGGTTACAAACACGGATATTAGCAAGCCGAGAGCTGCGAATACCAATTGAACTACATACGCTCCAAGAAAAAGATAGGAGAGTGTAGCTACGTTGTAAGCCTCGCGCTTAACAATCTCTAAACCAACGTAAGTGATACCGGAGACCACAATGTTAAAGAGAGTCAAATAGAAAAACACACTCCATATCTTCTCCCACACAATTTGACCACGGGATATGGGCTTGGAGAGTAGAAACTCGATTGTTCTTTCGTCTTCCTCTTTGGATAAAATTCCTGCCCCCAATTGAACTGCGTAGACAGATGCAAACAGCAAGACCAGCACATAGGCCTCAGTACCGTAAAAGCCCAGAGGGTCGGCTAGACTTAACGTATCAAGGTTGAAAGCAGATAACATGGCTTTGGGTAGCTGATCGAGCATTTTTGCATAGTCTACGGCGTTATCGGCAATCGAGGGGTAGAAAGCAATAATCATAGCTATAAACAGGCTCATAGAGATAGTCCATACTAAGAATGCCTTAAGATTTCGTTTGAGCTCTCTGCTAAAGATTCTCACTTGCCTTCACCCCTCTCATAGTAGTGCATGAAAATCTCTTCTAAGCTGGGATCTTCTATCCAAATATCCTCCACGGTCATGCTACTTATGGCCTGTAGCAGCTCTTTAATGTCCCCGCCAAACAGGAACTCTGTAAATCGACCATGGTTTGCTTGCTCTTGTACCCCGGGTAAGTTAATTAGGCCTATACCTTCGGGTAGACTCGATTGTAGTTTCACTTTCTTGTACTGACTGGCGCGCAGAGTCTCCACAGCATCAACCTGCACTAATCTGCCTTCTCTGATAATCCCCACACGATGGCAGATCCTCTGGACCTCATTCAATATGTGCGAGGAAAAGAACACTGTCGCTCCCCGTTGGTTCTCCTCCCTGATAATCTCAAAGAACCGAGCCTGCACCAATGGATCAAGGCCGCTGGTGGGTTCATCCAGGATTATTACTGCCGGGCTGTGCTGTAGAGCTTGTACTATGGCGACCTTCTTGCGATTTCCTAAAGAGAGGTCCTCAATTTTACGCCCTACCTCCACCCCCAGTAGCTCACAAAGCTGCTTGCGACGAGCTGTACAGTCTTTACCGTAAAACCCTGCAGAGTAATCCAATAGTTGTTTGGCGGTCATATCATCGTAATAGCTAACCTCGGATGGTATATATCCTATCTCTTTTTTAATGCGCACGGTATCTTTGACGACATCCATGCCGAGTATCTCCGCTGAACCCATCGTAGGGTGTATAAAGTTTAGTAAGGTTTTTATGGTAGTAGACTTACCCGCCCCGTTAGGGCCGATGAACCCGAAAATCTCGCCCTGCGAAACGACTAGGTCTAGATCAATAATACCCCGCGCCTTACCGTAAGATTTGGTCATCTTTCTAGTTTCAATTGCGTTCACTTAGTTCACCTCTACTTCCTCATTATTAATCCAAGCAGACACTATCTTGTTGAACAGAGCAGGATCTGCCAACGAGATGCCGTGCCCTATCGCAGGGACACTCACTAAAGCACTGTGTGGGTTTGCCGCTACTATGTCTTGCGCAGACAGCTTCATGACGTTTCTCTCCTTGGCGCCAATCAGGCACAGGCTCTTAGTTTCTGCCATAGCGAAACCTGATGGTATGGAAAAGGACATATTACTACGAAGCACAGCCGATAGATTTGGTCCCGACGTGGTACTGGAATCAGCAAAATACTGCTCGAAATACTCCGGACCAATATAGAGCTCACGGGCCTGAAGCTTAGCGAAGGACCTGCTCTTTGTTAGGGGCAGAGATAGCCAAACTGTAGGCTGAACAAGGGCGCTGACTAGTGGCATTGGCCGCACAAGTGCACTGTTTATGATTGCATGGGTAGCTAGCTTGGGCTCAATGCTAAGCATACTCAGAGCAATCTGTGCCCCTAGCGAAAACCCAACTATTACAACCTTTTGGCTGTTACATCTATCATGGATAATCTCCACCAGTTTTGCAGCACAATCCTCAATCGAAACAAAAGGCTCGTCATTGCTGTCCCCGTGACCCGGTAAGTCCGGTACCAACAGATGATAATCGCTAAAGAACTTCATCTGTTTGTCCCACATCCACCCACTAACCCCACCACCATGAATAAACATGATAGACGTACTATTTTTGCTTCCGCATTCTTTAACTTGCATGTAACTGCCTCCTCTTGACCATGTGGTCAACTCAAGGTCAGTATATTGCCTCTTGACCACCTGGTCAAGGGTTTTGTATGTAATATTTTTCTTAATACTCGTCCCTTTATGATAAACTCTAAGAGAAACCCTTGGCTCGGAAAGGATGTTACAATATGCGCAAAACCAAAATCGTATGCACAATTGGACCGACCAGTGAGAGTATAGAGATGCTGCGTGAACTTATTCGTGCAGGGCTTGATGTTGCCCGCCTTAACTTCTCGCACGGAACTCATGCCGAACACTTAGAACGAATTAACAGCATTCGCCAGGTGGCCGCCGAAGAAGGTAAACATATAGCCATTATGCTAGATACAAAGGGGCCTGAGATCCGAATTGGCACCTTTGCCACAGGCTCAACTACCCTTGAGCCGGGTGACCCCTTCACTTTAACAACAGAGAAGATTTTAGGCACAAGGGATAGGGTTACCGTTACATACGAAGGATTACCTCAAGACGTACTACCAGGCGACAGGCTCTTACTAGATGACGGTTTAATCGAAATCAAGGTAGAACAAGTTGTGGGTTCAGAGATACACTGCCGTACCGTTGTCGGTGGTGTAGTCAGTAATCGTAAGGGTATAAATGTGCCTGGCAAGCGAGTTAATCTACCCGCTATTTCGGTTCAGGACGAAGCAGATCTCAAATTCGGCGTAGACCATAATGTAGATTTTATTGCCGCTTCATTTATGCGCTCAGCGGCTGACGTCTTTGCCATAAGAAAAATGCTTGAGAAATTTGGGGCTACTATACCGATCATCGCCAAAATAGAGAACAAAGAAGGCGTAGATAACTTAGACTCCATCCTCAAAGTTGTAGATGGACTGATGGTAGCACGAGGCGACATGGGAGTGGAGTTTCCGGCTGAGGAAGTACCCATTATCCAAAAGCAAATGATTCAGAAATGTAACGCCACCGGTAAGCCTGTGATTACCGCTACGCAGATGCTCGACTCCATGATTCGCAACCCCCGACCCACCCGGGCTGAGGCTAGCGATGTAGCTAATGCTATCTATGACGGTACTGATGCCATCATGCTCTCTGGGGAGACCGCCAACGGTAAGTACCCCTTGGAGTCAGTTCAACTGATGGCCCGCATAGCGGAGCGTACCGAGCGAGCCCTGCCTTACGAAGAATATAGAACCCACCGATTTGTCTCTCCTAGTCCTACTGTTACTAATGCCATAAGCCATGCCACCGTTCAAGCTGCGGCGGAGCTATGCGCAGCAGCTATAGTAACATCCACCCAATCGGGCTGGACCGCGCGCATGGTTTCTAAATACCGTCCTAATGCACCTATCGTTGCTGTTACAACCGATGCACAAGCCGCTCGGCGCCTTAACCTAGTGTGGGGCGTTTACCCGGTTATGGGCGAGCATATCTCAACTACTGACGAAATGATGGAAGTTGCGGTCTTACGTTCGTTGCAAGCCGGCTACATCAAGAATGGAGACCTAGTTGTTATTACAGCCGGAATCCCTGTGGGCGTGCCAGGCACCACTAACCTGCTCAAAGTGCACGTTGTAGGGGATGTACTGGCGCGCGGAATGGGATTAGGTGCTCTCAACGCTGAGGGCAAAGTATGCATTGCCCGCTCAGCAGCCGAGGCTATCGCTAAAGTAAATGTCGGAGATATCCTTGTCACCCATAGTACCGACCGAGACTACATGCCCGCGCTAGAAAAAGTCTCCGGCATCATCTGTGAGGAAGGCGGACTTACCTCGCACGCGGCCATAGTAGGGCTCAACCTTGGCATTGCAACTATTGTGGGAGTCAACGGCGCCATGAGCATCCTGCACGACGCAGAGCTAGTAACCATGGACGGCGGGCGCGGGCTAGTTTATAGAGGGCATGCGAAGGTGCGGTAGCACGGCACATAGCGCATGGCGCATAGCGGGCGGCGGGTCGTTCCTGGTTCTTTGTTCCTTGTTCCTCGTAAGGACGTACACGGAACACAGTGGACCGATAATTGTAGCCACGAGGCACCGACTCGTGGAGGTCCAAAAGCCTCCGCCTAATGCCTACCCCTGGCGGCTGGTGGCCGGCGGCTGGAGGCAGACCCCAGAACTTCTAAAGCCTAACGCCTCGAGCCTAATGCCTACCCCCTCGTCCACCTTATGACTCATGTCTTATGACTTATGACTCGTTCAGCCCACGACAGGAGGTCTCCCCCCATGCTTAAATGCTTTGTTTGCCCTAAAATCTACGACCCCCCCCGCTATAAATGCGACTGCGGTGGGTTTGGCGAGGTGCTCTCTGCTCTAGCCAAGCTGACTGCCCAAGGCGTGTTCGTGGAACCAACCTCAGGTGTAGGAGCGGCAGGGTTTATTAAGGCGATAGCTACGGGAGCAATTACTTCCGGCGAGCAGGTCGTAGTAGAACTTACGGGGAAAAAGAAAGATTAGGGAGCTCGCCACATCAGCATTGTTTTGTCATGGTCTTTTAGTGACATAGTGATGCGTGTTCTCCATTCAAACGAGCGCTTAACACGTTACCTAAAGAACCCCGCAAAGCCCAAAAGCCTTGCGGGGTCTATCCTTGCCTAGGGCTGTGAATATCTGAGTCTCTTGACAGCCCAAACACCCAACAGTATAAACACCAACGAATTTATGAAGACATAGTTACCGAATCGGTTCAGCAGGAAAATACACAGTGCATTGACCTGGAGTGGATGATCAAGCTCAATCGGTGTAATATACCGTACGTAATCTACTGCCCATAAAAAAGCGAGCCTAGCATAAGTCATCCCGAGAAAATATCCAAGGAGACCACCGAGAACATAATCTTGGGCCATCCTCCTGTCGTAAAGCCACATTTATGGATTACCACGGCATACGGGACAACTCACTGTACATGGAGACGGAAAGGGACCGAAAGTGTCGGCATAACCCTTGTCTATTCTGTCTGCAGTACCTACCACAATTCCAGTGTAATAGCAGTAGTCACCAACACCATCCTCGTTCCAATCCTCCCAGTAAAACTCGAAGTACTCTGCAGTATAATACGTCCGGCCATACGAGTGTTTTATCTCTCCCCTGTGTCCTTTTGGAATCGTCATCTCCACAGAAGTTGAGCACGTTACGGTTAGAGAGGCCCCTACGGAAAACCCGAGTGTCGCTGAGAGCTGACCTTCGCCAAGCTGACCCTGGACAGAAGCTGATGTCGACAAGGTGAAGGACTTGCCGACCTCCCATTTTATGGTCTGAAGGCTGTTCGCGCAGGACGCAGTCCTGCCCTCATGTAGGAGCTTATAAAACGTAGGACTATATGTAGTAGAGGTTCCTTTCAGTGTGTGTGTGTACCAATAATAAGCACCGGGATACGGTGCTGTAGACAAAAGACCTATTTCGCCTTTTTTTGTTCGCTCTACGGGTTTCTCTTTCTTCAGAGTATTGACATGCCTATTGTTCCACACATTAGCAGTCAACCGCAAAGCCTGAGGCATGGCATCGATGCCAATTATCTTCAACTTTCCGTTTTCAATTACATGACTGTTCTCATTCACATTAAGGTATGTCAAAAGTCTAGTCACTGAATCTTGGCCGCTCGCATCTAGGTTCTCGTGATCTTCTCTCGACACCGCTAGACTTCCATCAGGAGTATAGAAAAGGTCTAGTTTAGCGGCCGATGATTGAGAATCCGCCACAACTGTAGCTCCGTTAGCAAAAAGCAGGATAACTAGTAGTGCTACACTCAGTAATTTCTTCACAACGGTTTTCATGGATAAATACCTCCTTTATCAATATTTAGGACCAATTTAATTATAATACTTAACTAGCATTTATGTCACGTTAGTTTGACAGGCCCGTCTAGAGCAGTGGACTAAAAACCCTTGGGGCATAAGGCTCCTCGGGATATTTTTTTGAAATATGTGCATTTTCTTGTAGCATAAGTTGGCATAATGTGGTACAATGAAGATAGCTATAAAGCAAATGGGAGGTTTTACTATGTACCTGAAAAAGTCGTACAGAAAAGACTCCGGAAGAACGTATCTCGTAATTGCAGAGAAGTATAGGAACCCGGTTACTGGCGTCGCTACTGACCGCACCGTTAAGTCTTTGGGTTACTTGGATGAGTTAGAAAAAGAATACGCTGACCCCATCGCTCACTTCCAAGAGGTTGCTCGTAAGATGACTGAGGAGGATGCGG
>WSXW01000023.1 GCA_009773495.1 Bacillota bacterium | reverse complement strand
CAGGCGTCAAAGTCCTGTGGCGAGGGTTCCGAAGACTGCAGGATATTACTGATATGTGGGAGCTTTTCCATTAGCTCAATACTTGTGGGTAAAGCATAGTTGTGCCCCGGGCTACAGAACAGACAAGCCGAGATAAAAGAAATTCAGCGGGACACCAGAGGGACACAAGGGACCCGTAAGGGACAGGAGAAACAAACGTGCATCCCCCCTGTCCCGTGAGTCCGGATAGTCCAGTGAGTCCCAGCTGAATCGTTTCTACTCAGCCCTAAGCGTCCCGCCCTCTAGCTGTACCCTAATATTGCGCTGCCAGGAATCTATCTCTACCGGGTAGTCTGTTCTATAATGCACTCCCCGGCTTTCTTCGCGCTTTAAGGCCGCCCCCGCTACTGCCCGGGCCGATTGCCACATGCCTGGCATCTCTAGCGCCAGGAGTCGTTTTATAGGGGTGTCCATAGATAGACTGGCTACCTTAGTTTTCAATGCCTCTAGTTGAGCTACAGCGCGCTCAATGCTCTCTCCTGTACGGACTGGTCCTAATCCTGACTGAACTATAGACTTGAGCTCAGCTTGCACGATGACAGGGTCATTCTGACCAGACGCTAGCTTATCTGCTGACCAAGCAGTACTGTGAGCCCTCACGCATGCCGCCGCATTCCGGCCTGCCCTGAAGCCGAATGTAACGATATTTGTTAGGGCATTACCGCCTATGCGACTGGCGCCATCAACCCCGCCGGTGACCTCACCACAAGCATACAACCCATCTATACCAGTGCGCCCCTCCGTATCAATGACTACTCCACCGGTAAAATAGTGCTGAATTGGGCTCACTTTGATTGGGCCATAGTCCCAAGGCCTTATGCCTTCCGGATAGAATCGTCTGGCCTCAGCAAAAGCACGCTCTCCCCACGACTCGGGAGGAAGCTCTTGAAAATGCAAGTAAGCGCCTCCCTCTAGAGACTTTTGACCTACTAGACGCGCCGAAACGTCGCGACCAAAGAGGTTTGCTTCCACCCCGTTGGCCAGACCAAGGCGATGTAACTCTTCTTTTAAGAATTCACGACCGGATGCATCAGTGAGCCGTACGCGGTCAATAGTTGGTAAGCCTATCATCCATTTCGGAAATTTAGGTTCAGCCCAGCCTAAGGGATAAAACTGTACAAACTCCATATCTATAAGGGGCAGCCCAACGTCAAGAGCAAGAGCGTATCCGTCACCGGTTACCCTGGCCGGGTTATCGGTACGCTCATAAATGTGACCTGCACCACCTGTAGCCAGGATGACGGCTTTAGCTAAAACAGAAAAGGCTTCTCCCGTTTGCCAGTTAACACATTCAAGTCCTTGTATGCCTGCGTCTCCAACCTGAAGCCTCGTCGCCACAGTGTATTCTAGGAACTCCACCCCTAGCTGCTTCGCTAGCTTGGTTAGCTCTAGAGTCATACCTGCTCCACCCATAATACCCGTTGGCGCTGAGCCACGCACCGAGGCATGGCCGTTATCGCCAATACGGATTGTAATGCCCAGTGCTGCAAGCTCCCGTAAGGCAGCCTCGCCTTCACTAGACAATACGTTGACTAAGTCCGGGGCGTTTATGCCCCTGCCCACTTTTTGGGTAAGTCTATTGTGCTCGGCAACCGTCATGCTCCCGCAAGCTAACGTAAAGCCACCGCCGGCATAAGCTGTACATGTGCCTAAGCCAGACTGTGTCTTGGTTATAACCACAACCTTGACGCCCTGCTTTCGTGCCGCCACAGCGGCACACAGGCCTGCTCCCCCTGCCCCGATAACTACTACATCAGACTGTTTCACTTCGGTCACATCCTCTTTTAGATTGTCACTTAATACTTATGCACGAGCTAGAACATTTCCTTCCCCTGAGCTTACCTTGTCTTATGATAGTTGTTTACTATGCTTTTAGGAGTGTGGCCGATGACAGAAGCTGAACCCCACTGGAATTGTCCAGCGGGGTTTTTCGTACCACGAATGCGGTTAGACTATTGTTGCGGTAGGCGCTTCTTTGACGCGATAGCAGCCATCTTTTTCACTGGCGCTAGGCCGAGACACATTAGGATATTTACAGCGACCGCCAGATGTCGCATAAGCGCAATGGTGGTTATCACAATGTACACGCACAGAATACACCCCCTTTGTAGGTCTGGGGACACACCTCTTCAAGGGGTAAGAAGTCTACAGTGGGCGGTCAGAGGAATGTCCCCAATAATTATCATTCCTAGTGTGGAGGGGAAAGGCTTTATATATACTGTGTGTTTCTTTTATAATTAGCAGCGTAATGCTATACTCGTGATAGAGTTAGGGAGGTTTTGGCACAATGTGTGGTATCACAGGTTTTTACGACGCACACTTAGACAGAGAAAGCAAAAGTAACGTACTTACCCGCATGATGTCAGCAATAATTCACCGCGGTCCTGACGACAGCGGTGTTTATACAGACGAACGTGTCGCTTTAGGCTTTAGACGTCTCAGCATTATTGACTTGGCCGCAGGACATCAACCTATGGCCAACGAAGATGGTGCAGTGTGGCTCACTTTTAACGGGGAGATATATAACTACGAGGAATTGAGAAGCGAACTTATTGAGCGCGGGCATCGGTTTGCTACCAATACAGATAGCGAAGTAATCATTCATCTCTTTGAGGATCTGGGTATCGAATGCGTAAAGAGACTACGAGGCATGTTTGCGTTTACAATCTGGGACACTAAGACGAGAACGCTTCATGGCGCCCGAGATCGCTTTGGCATTAAGCCATTCTACTACGCTCAATTAGGTGAGACTCTGCTCTACGGCTCCGAGGCTAAATCCCTTTTAGAGCACCCACGGATGAAGCGTGAAGTAAATGAGGATAGTTTGCAGCATTACTTTACATTCCAATTTGTACCCGATCCCGCTACCTTGTTTAAAAATATCTACCGTTTGCCCCCGGCCCATTTCTTCTCGTTCCAGGACGGCAAGATGGAGATTAGCCGCTATTGGTCACTAGAATTCCGCCCGGAAAACAAGAGTGCAGGCTACTTCATCGAAGGGACTAAACACCTCCTGACAGAAGCTGTACGTATGCACATGATGAGCGATGTTCCGCGCGGGGCTTTCCTCTCCAGTGGCGTCGATTCTAGCGTGATTGCTGCTCTGCTCCGCCGCATGGAGAAGCTGCAAACATTCTCTGTAGGTTATGCTGAGGACACTTACGGCGACAGATACGATGAGCTTTCCGATGCTAAACGAACAGCCGAATTACTCAGCACCGACCACAGAGAGCTCCGCGTGTCCGGGAAGCAGTTCTGGGCAGCGGTGCCGCATATTATCTGGCATATGGATGAGCCTGTAGCTGACCCCGCCGCTTGCGCCCTTTATTTTGTGGCTGGGCGAGCAAGTGAAGATATTACTGTCGTTCTATCTGGAGAAGGCGCAGATGAAGTCTTTGGCGGCTATGGTATCTACCGCGAGCCAGCAGAGGTAGATAAGTTTAAACGCTTTCCTACTCCTCTGCAGGGCCTGCTGCGGGTTTTAGCGCAGATGCTGCCTGAGGGAGTCAAGGGAAAGGACTATATCCGACGCGCAACTACTCCTTTATCCGAACGCTATTTCGGTAACGCACTGATTTTTGGTGAAGACCAAAAGGATCAGTTGCTCAATATTAGCAAAAACCGTAGGCTCATGCCTACGGACATAACTAGGCCCTATTTTGATCAGGCCAAACACTTAGACGATATCTCGCAAATGCAGTATCTCGACTTTAATACTTGGCTATCCGGGGACATTTTGGTTAAGGCCGACCGCATGACCATGGCCCATTCACTAGAACTTAGGGTGCCTTTCCTTGATCATCATGTGGTCGAATTTGCCGCAACTATCCCACCGCACCTTAAGATTGCGGAGAACATGACAAAGTATGTGCTCCGGCAAGCTGCGAAAGACTGGTTGCCGCCAGAGGTAGCTAACCGACCTAAGCGTGGCTTCCCCGTACCAACCCGCGAGTGGATCAAGAAGGACTGGCTTCATGACGTACGCAGAGCCTTAGAGAGTCCCACTGCAGAAGGTCTGATTAACAAGCAGTACGCTCTGCTCTTACTAGACGAACACCTAGCTGGCAAAAAAGATAACAGCAGGCGTCTGTGGGCCATATTGGTATTCCAGATATGGTATGGTCTTTACATTGACCAAAGCATTTCTCCCGCGCCACAGGTACAGGAAGCAGCGGTTTCCAGATGATGATACCATCATCTGCCCACGACATGACTTAAGTCAACTTCAGCCGTAAAGCTTCGCTTTACGGCTGAAGTTGACGGGGCTAGTCTTTAGGCTTTAGGCGTGAGGTAAATAGTATAAGGTAAAAGGAATAAGGGGTACGACACATCCACGAGTCGGTGCCTCGTGGCTACATTCGAGGTACGATTCCACCGTATACCGTGTTCCGTGTACGATCCTTACTGAAAACTGGGAACACGTCCAATGCACTATCTAGGCGACTTTACCAGTCGCCCCCTATGCGCTCTGTGCCGTTTTCCTCGCATAGAATTCCACCGCAACAAAGGCTAGCAGTGTGAGTAGGGTAAAAATGAGCCCGCCCTCTAGACCAAATTTGCCGCCTGTGATGTATTCAGGCCCGGAGAGAAGTATGTGAAACAAGCCCATAGATTCTCTACCGCTTACCTCTAGCGAGAATATTGTCCCCTGCATCAGATTCCAAGTGAAATGCAAACCAATGGGAAACCACAGCGCCTTGGTGCGGTAGTAGCTAAACGCCAGGAGTATTCCTGCTAAGACTATATTTATGACAGAAAGAATAGACAAGTTAGGGTTAAGTAGATGTAGGGCCGAGAAAATAACTGCGGAACCTATAATGGCGAAAATTGATCCAAAGCTCTGGGCCATAACAGTCATCATATAGCCACGGGATAGAATCTCTTCAGCAATTCCCACGGAAAGGTAAACCATTAGCCCCATGAGCACATCCCAAGTTACACCGCCTTGCGCCCTGCCCACAAAACTGCCGAAGCCTAGGGTCAAGGAAACTATTACGCTGAGAAGTATTATAACTACACCTAGCATTGAGCCTGCCGCAAAATCTACTAGGGTTTTGCGTAGAGAGGCCTCAAACCCCATCTCTTGAAAGGGGCGCTTATCCCACAATGTCCAGAAGAGATAGACGGTTACCACAAACCCTAAAGATGTCAACATATACGCCAGATCCGTTGTAAATGTAGATGGGTCGAGGGCAAACAGAATCCCTGAGATAAAATTATAGGCGAACGACAGTACTACTATCACCACAAATGAGGCGGGCACAATAAGTAGCACTTTAAGTAAAGCCTGAACTCGATTTTTGCGCATGGAATCACTCCTCATCTGCTCTAACCTAAGTCTAATTCGTCAGTCATTAGAAGAACCCTGCACTAGCAGGGTTCTTCTAATGACTATTCCTTTGCTAGCCAAGCGGCTGCCAGAGCTGTGATGGGTATGGCGGCAACTAGTCCCACACTGCCCGCTAGAGCCCGCAAGACCTCGCTTGCAATGGCGTCCATATTGATAAGCCTAATATATTCTATTTCGTAAGCCCTAACCAACAGCAACAAGGAGAGAGCTCCGCCGGTGTAGGCCAAGATAAGTGTGTTAGCCATAGTACCCATGACGTCTCGGCCCACGTTCATTCCGGCCCAAAACAGGTCAGTGTAAGTAAGGGACGGATTATGGCGCTTTACTTCAGCTATGGCCGACGAAATCGACATTCCTGTGTCCATGACGGCGCCTAGAGCACCGATAATTATGCCAGACATGAGCAGCCCCGGGAAGTTAAAACCAATTCCTTGGGGAATAAATAGCAGCATTTGGGACTCTTGCTCAGCTAGCCCAGACACCCGGATGGCGTTGCCAGCTACAACTGCCAAGGTACCCGCTACGAACACCCCTCCAACTGTCCCTATAATGGCGGCTGCACCTTTGCGATTTAGGCCGCCAACTAGAGTAATGGTAAAGACAGTAGCAATTGCGGCAATTAAGACTGCCAACATCAGTGGGCTATAGCCCCGCAACAGCAGGGGAATAAAAACATAGAGTATCAAAACCCCAATTAATACCAGCGAAAGTAAGGCCTTGAGGCCTTGTTTACCGCCTAGACCGACAAGTATTAATACAAAGAGCCCGCCCAAGGCATACAAATATCTGTCACGTTCGTAGTCTGCAATGACCACTTCCGCCAATTCGCCTGCGGCAGTTTCAATCCCCACTAGGATCCGATCCCCAGGGCTAACTACGATATCGTAGGCGGGTGTACCTGTTAAGAAATGCTTTACCTGGACCGTACGACCTCGGAAGGAACCAGTCAGAATCAGCAATTCGGTGTCAAAAGCTCTGATTTGATAACCTAATTCGTCGTAGGACTTTTCCTCTATAACTTCAACCATAGATACAATTCGGGCTTTAGCGAACTGGGTCGGTTCTCCCTCGTCGTCAAGCTCGGATGGTTGAGCCACAGCGGGAAGAGCAGTTAATATCATTATGATTAATGTCAGCAGGGCTATTCTCTTCACCTTATCACCTCTTTCGCATTGTAGCATACGTGGCCAATCCTCTCAACCAAGCGACGAGAATACCCTGCAGGAATTTCTGGGTAGACACCTATGTAAAGCTCTATCCAGTAAATGAGTCCAACTCAAATTACGCCCTCCTCTTATACGGCAGAGATAGTATTACCCAGTGAGAGCAAGGGTATGTGCAGCATTTGCCAACCAAAGGCTAGCCCCCAACGATAGTCTAAAATATACGAGGGCTGTAAATCTATGTTGCCGGTCTGGGTCAGTGGTACAGGTTCCCTCCTAATCGTTCCGCAGCGCCTGTTCGAAGTCGGCGCAGATGTCTTCTGGGTCTTCTATACCTACTGATACGCGAATCATGCCGTCATCGATACCAAGCTTGGCGCGATCGAACGACGTCATGCCACGGTGACTAGTCTTAGCAGGGTGTGAAATTGTTGTAGCCACTCCGGCTAGACTGGGCACAAATTCAACAAGCTTAAGACGCCTAATGACTTTATCCGCAGCATAACATCCGCCTGCCACGACAAAGCTCAGCATCCCGCCATAGGCACTCATTTGCCTTTGGGCCAACTTGTAATGTGGGTGACCTGGAAGACCTGGATAATGAACGTGAGTCACACCAGGCTGAGTAGCTAAAAACTCAGCCACTAACAGAGCATTGCTGCAATGTTGCTTCATACGGAGCGGCAAGGTCTTGAGTCCCCGCATTACTAACCAACAATCGAAGGGGCTAGGGACACCACCCATATTAATATGTAACGGGCGTATCCGGTCGATAATTTCTTTGCTACCTACGACTGCGCCACCAGTGACATCAGAGTGACCATTTATGTATTTCGTGAGGCTCTCAAGGACCAAGTCAACCCCATATTCCAGCGGGCGGCAGACTAAAGGGCTGGCAAAGGTATTGTCTACTAGCAGGTAAAGACCATAGCCTCTCTTTATGGCTACTAAAGCTGCTAAATCAACCACTTTCATCAGAGGGTTAGAGATAGTCTCTACAAAGAGGACTTTGGTATTTGGTTTAATTGCCTCTTCTATACGATATGCCTGGGTTACATCCAAGAATGATACTTCTATGCCAAACCGACTCATTTCCCGGGAAAACAATACCTGGGTCCCGCCGTAAAGATCTTGCGTAGTAATAATATGGTCGCCCGCGCCGCACAGCGACAGTACTGCAGATGTAATCGAAGCCATACCTGAAGAGGCTACTAAGGCAGCCTCCCCACCTTCCAGTTGAGCTAGAGCCTGTTCCAATACCTGTAGGCCAGGGTTACCATAGCGTGAATATACAAAGGCACCTTCATCCCCGCTAAAAGCCTCGTCTACGGCTTCTAGTGAGTTAAAACTAAAAACCGATGTTTGATAAATTGGCTGTACAGTGGGCCGACTCTTGGGCCAAGGAGTCCCTTTGCCTGCATGAACAGCTTGAGTCCATTTTGTCATTTTACCTTTCAAACTAACCACCCCCCGAAATAGTATTTCGGGGGGTGGTGTTTATAATCCTTTTTTATGTCTGAAAAGGCTCTCAGCTAAAGCTAACTACGGGCTCCAATTCCTCAATTTCAAGTTCTTCCTCGGAACTGTCCTCAATTGCCCCTACTAAATCAAAGACAAATACTTCTTCCGCACTGTCCCAGCTCCCGATGGCCCTCTTTTTAATCAAAGATTTGACTACTGCCCACTCCCCAATAGAAGCTGCACAAACTTGAGCGCTGCTTTTGTTTGTGATGAGTTTAAACCCAGGGTCAGAGCCGATGATAGGTTTTATTAAGAATATATTGTCTTGGAGTCCCATTTTCACAAAGTCCGCCCCGAGTTCTGCAAGCTTACGTGTTAGAGCAACGTTACACCGCACTCCTTTGGGCTTGTCTGTGAAGGTAATCTTAAATGCTCTATCTGATGCTGCGTTGCCCCTGCCCTTAGGTGTCTTTTCAAACCATAATATATCCACGCTAATACCTCCTTAGATTTAAATCATTACTAGTATGATTTTCCAAGGGGTTTTTTATACACAGCTATAAAAAATAACGGCTAGCGTAAAACACTAGCCGTATTAATTAGCCTAACAGAACTTCCGCAATTTGCACAGCATTGGTGGCTGCACCCTTCCGCAACTGATTACCTACAACCCACAGGTTAAGGGCGTTAGGTGCACTTATATCACCTCGAATACGTCCCACAAAAACCTCATCCCTGTCGGGGAAATCGATAGGCATAGGATACAATTGTTCCTCTATATCATCAATTACTATTATACCCTGGCCGCGGGAGAGGAGCTGCCGAGCATCAACAGCACTTAGAGGCTTATATGTCTCCACGTTAATGGACTCAGAATGACACCACATCACTGGGACGCGAACTGCAGTAGGCGAAATCATGATAGAGTGATCATTAAAGATTTTATGTGTTTCGAATACCATCTTCCACTCTTCTTTGGTATAACCGTCCTTACCAAATAAATCTACCTGCGGAATGACATTAAAGGCGAGCGGATAATGCTTTTTGGCAGCTGCCGATGGTAGAATGCGTGCTTCCATGGGTCGACCTGCTGAAAAGGCCTCTACTTGCTGTTTTAGCTCTTCCACGGCTTCCACCCCTGCGCCTGACGCTGCCTGGTAGGTAGAGACGACAATACGCTTAATGCCTACAGCATCGTAGAGTGGCTTAAGAGCTACGACCATGATTATAGTTGAACAATTGGGGTTAGCGATTATTCCCTGATGATTATTGAGGGCTTTGGCATTGATCTCCGGCACGATCAGCGGTACCGAATCGTCCATGCGAAAAGCAGAACTGTTGTCGATTACCACCGCCCCCCGCGCGACCGCTTCTGGCCCTAGGGACCGAGCTATCTCACCGGAAGCACAGAAGAAAGCATACTCAATTCCCTCAAAAGCCTTGGGTTCAGCCTCCGCGATAGTTAATTGCTCACCTTGAAACTCTACGGTTCTCCCTGCCGAACGAGCAGACGCGAGTAGACGAACCTCACTCGCTGGGAAACTGCGTTCAGCCAAGACCTTTAGTAAGGTTTGGCCGACTGCACCAGTTGCCCCGACAATAGCAACCCTAACCGACACATAGCATTCCTCCTATCTTAGCTATTCGCCGTAGTATATGCAGTAGGGCAAATAATTGGGAGGGAACGACGGAGTCGTTCCGTTCTCAGTTCTCAGTGCTCAGCCGTACACGGTACAGGGTACACGGTGGAATCTCACCTCGTACCTCGTACTTCGTACCGGAATGTAGCCCCGAGGCATTGACTCGTGGATGCTCCCTGCGTTACAACGGTTTCCTTATGATTTTTGATTTATGATTAACCCCGCCGTCTACCGTCCCGCTGCCTCGAATTTCGCATGCGCTTTCTTTAGTTTGTCCCTAATTTGGAGTTTGTACGGACAGCGGTCTTCACATAGCCCACATTCTTCGCAGGCATCGCTCTGCGCGGGTAGACTCCAGTACCTCTCGCGTGCCCAATCAATTAGACCGTAACGGCTTACATACCCTTCGAGAATAAATACCTGTGGTATACGAACATCCTGCGGACAAGGCAGACAGTACTCACACCTGCGGCAAAAATCGCTGCCGAGCGTCCTAGCCTCCACCTTAAGCTCTGCTGACTCTTCGGCACTTAGGCTACCTTGTAGCAGTGCAGCATAGTTTTCTCGAACCTGTGCCACGCTATCCATCCCTACAATTGCCGTAGTGATGTCTTTATCAAAGAGATAGCGTAGAGCTAAGCTAGGTTTCGCAAAAGAGCCACCGGCAAGTGGTTTCATGGCGATAGTGCCCATGTTGCGACCAGTAGCTGAGTTTAGACAGCCCACAAATTGACTCTCTACGACATTTAAGGGAAATTGTGCGGTATCAAAGACACTTGCCTCTATCATGTGCTGCATCACTTCATTATTATGGCTGGTTACGCCGATGAAGCGAATTAATCCTTCCTGTTGAGCCTTAAGCAGCTCTTCCATAGCTCCACCAGGACCCTGAACCTGATCCCATACCTCCATGGTGCTAACCATATGTAACTGATAAAGGTCGACATATTCGATTTTGAGTAACGATAGGCAAGTCTCCAAATCCGCCCTCAAGCCAAGAGCATCTCTCCGTGATGATTTTGAGGCCAAATAGAACTGCTCTCGATTTCCAGCTATGGCCTTACCAATCTTCTTTTCGCTGTCTGTGTAACCGCGCGCAGTATCAATAAAGTTTATGCCTAGCTCTCTACAAACTGCAAAGATGCTATTTGTTTCCTCTTGATTAATACGCTGGATGGGTATTCCCCCAAACCCTAAACGAGAGACTGTAAGGCCTGTCCTACCTAGAGTTTTATATTGCATAATCGTTGCCCCCTATTGCGCTAGAATTGCAGCCAATTTATACGCATCCCTGTCAAACGAAGGGACACTTCGTAATGCCTCGTTTATTGGCAACGATATTGCCTGGCCATTCTTAATGCCAACTACCACACCGCCTTGACCCGCGACTAAAAGGTCTACTGCTAAAGCACCCAGTTTGCTAGCGATAACGCGGTCTCGAGCCGTAGGTGTACCACCGCGCTGCACATGCCCTAGTACTGTAACTCTAGTATCAAAGCCGGTACACCCAGCCACAAAGTCACCCACCTCAAAGCCTTTGCCCGCTCCTTCGCAGACAACAATTATTGTGTGCAACTTGCCGCGCAAATGGCCGCGTTTTATACGATCGCAGACTTCTTGCCATTCGAGTCTCTCTTCTGGCACGATAATAGATTCTGCACCTGCTGCTAAACCTGCTTCTAAGGCGATGTGCCCCGCTCCTCTGCCCATTACCTCAATAATAAAGGTGCGCTCATGCGAGGTCGCTGTGTCTCGAATCCTGTCAATGGCCTGCACAGCTGTGTTAACAGCAGTGTCAAATCCTATCGTTTCTTCAAAAGCGGGAATGTCGTTATCAATTGTGCCGGGTATTCCCACTGTCAATACGCCATGCTCATACAGCTTCTGTGCTCCGCGGAAGGAGCCGTCGCCGCCAATAACCACAAGCCCATCGATATTTCGCGCGGACAACGCAGCTAAGGCTTTATTAAAACCATCGTCCGTCATAAATTCCTGCGAGCGAGCTGTGCGTAATACTGTACCGCCACGGTGGATGATGTCTGCCACCGAACCCGCATCCAATCCCACCATATCGTCGGCTACTAGCCCTGCATAGCCACGACGGACACCTATTATGCATAGGCCTGCGTTTAGACCCTTACGCACAACCGCACGTATGGCAGCGTTCATGCCAGGGGCATCCCCACCACTTGTTAAGACAGCTATCCTCCGCATTTCTTTCCCCCCACTTACCTGCATAAAGTCTTATTTATAATCTGTATAGCTTCCACAGCTTCGGAAGGCGGCACGAGCATCTCCACAGGGCCTTCCTCTCCAACCACTCTTAATGATACTATCAGTCCGTTTTGCACTAGCTCTTCCTTGAGCCTTGTCGCCACTTTTTGTGAAGGGGCAACGTAAACAACTTTCCACACTAGACTAACCTGCCTTCTCGCGAGTGCTTACTTTATAATACCCTCAAACTTAACAAAGAAAAAGTCCCGTTTTACGGGACAATTTTCTCCAGATTATGAGCAAGCCTAGCAGAAGCAGCTGCTGCCAACCCAGCTACGAGATCATCCATGAATGTATGGACTTGGTGCGGGTGACTATTGAGGCGGCGCAAAATGCCCGGTTTAGTTTTATCTAAGTATCCGAAATTAGTAAAGCCAATAGCTCCATATACATTTGTAATTGCCAACGCTAGAATTTCATCGACACCATATAACGGTTCGTCTTCAACTAGCAAGGTCTGTAAAGGCTCTGGTAATAGACCTTGTTCTGCCAATGTGTCCAAAACTATGCCCGTAATGATTGCCTGCTGAACCTCACGCTTCTGCAACACTGCCTCTACGTTTTCCAAGCATTCAGAGATTGACAGCGTTAGGTGGTATGGTTTCTGCAACTCGAGAACAAGCTCAGCCACCTCTCCTAAATCTACACCACGCTCAGAAAACATTCTAATTACTGTATCTTTCATACGCACCTCCACAATAGGCCTTTACTAGTCTATTCGGGACCCTTAAAACTTGTCACAACATTTTCCGGTCTCAATAGTTGTGACAATGAACCGCAGAGCTCAGTGCTCCCATCGACATATAGACTCTTATCCACTTTTATCAGCGTTTGTTCTTCAACCATTTCGATAAATACTGGGATCTGGCCCGGGTTAGATTTTAACACCGTACGCACTTCTATGAGCTTTGATTTAGCCTGACTTGATATGCGCAGGGTCAATTTCGTAATTTGAGGCTGACTGTTGTCATTAACGTCTGGAACCAAGGTCTTAAATTCGGACGCCGCCAAAGATATGCGCTCACCCCTGCGGCTGACATTCCCGCGCAGAGCTAAAGCCCGTCCCACGACTAGTTCATCGCCTTGCTTCTCGAAATGCTGTGGGAATACCGCAGCCTCAACGACGCCTTCAAAATCTTCTAATTGTAGAAACACCATGCGTTTCCCTGTTTTTGTAATTATAGCTCGCACATCTATGAGCATCCCCGCCAAGATGACCTCTGTCTTGTCTTCAAGCTCAGACAATTGACTCGTGGTATGACTAGAATTCCTGCGCATCACCCGGCGATATTGATCCAGAGGATGACCCGACACGTAGAAACCGAGCAGTTCCTTCTCCATAGTGAGGATTTCGCTCATCGGAAAATCAGCTACTTCTGGTGCCCTAATTTGGATGCGGACATCGCTCGAGTCCAGCATTTCAAACATAGATAGTTGACCTGTATCTTTGGCCTTACGGGCAGACGCAGCTTTCTCTAAGCACTCATCCATAATTTCGAGGAGTTGCCTTCGGTTAAGGCCGAGCGAAGCTAACGCCCCTGCCTTAATTAAGTATTCAAGCACACGTCGATTTAGTGTGCCATCTTCAAGGCGGGTAAGAAAATCGTATAAATTCTCATACTTGAATTCTTTACGAGCACTAACAATCGGTTCTATAACTTTAGCTCCTACATTTTTAATGGCAACTAAACCAAAACGGATAGAGCCTCCTTGAACAGTAAAGATAGCAAGGCTCTCATTGATATCGGGTGGAAGCACTGGGATGTTGAGGCGCTTGCACTCTTCGAGGTATATTACCAGCTTATCTGAGTTGCCTGCTACTGATGTCATCAGAGCAGCCATATACTCTGCTGAGTAGTGGCATTTTAGATAGGCTGTCTGATATGCCAAAACTGCGTAACCTGCGCCGTGAGACTTGTTAAACGCATATTTCGCGAATTCAGCCATTTCATCAAATACTTTGCTAGCTACATCTGGCAAAACTCCTTGAGCTAAGGCCCCAGGTACAACTCGCTCGCCTGTCGTATCATCAACTACACCATGTAAGAAGAACTGTCGCTCTAATTCCATTGCCTCTGGTTTTTTCTTGGACATGACGCGCCGTACTAGATCAGCTCGGCCCAGCGAATAGCCTGCTAATTCGCGCACTATCTGCTGAACTTGTTCCTGGTAAACCATACAGCCGAAGGTCACTTTGAGGATGGGCTCAAGGCGAGGGTCAGGGTACTTTATGTCGTCAGGATGTGCGCGGTTTTCTAAAAAGCGTGGTATCTGATCCATAGGACCTGGGCGAAAAAGAGAAATGCCTGCAACAATGTCTTCGAAACAAGTGGGTTTAAGCTTTGCAAAAAAATTGCGCATTCCCCCGCCTTCAAGCTGAAATACCCCCAGTGTATCCGCGCGCGACAGCATTTCGTACGTTGCCACGTCTTCGTGGCCAAGCTTACTAAAATCTATGTCTAGATTACGATTGGCCTTAATGTTATCAAGGCAGTTCCGGATCACCGTAAGGGTACGCAGCCCTAAGAAATCCATCTTTAGTAGACCGAGCTCTTGCACCATGTTCATGTTGAACTGAGTAATAACAGCTTGGCCTGACTTAGCTAGGGGGATGAGATTTCGCAGTGGCTCCGGTGCAATTACTACGCCGGCAGCATGGACGGACGTGTGGCGCGGCATACCCTCAAGTGATTGCGCAATATCTAATAGCTCCCTAATGCGAGGATCTGAATTGTATAGAGCTAAGAGATCAGCTGATTTCGTTAATGCTTCTTTGAGGGTAATACCTAGTTCTTCGGGGACCAGCTTGGCAATGCGGTCAGCTTCGGAGAGTGGTATGCTTAACACCCTAGCAACGTCCCGCACTACCGCTCTTGCCCCCATAGTTCCAAAAGTGACAATCTGACACACGTTCTCGCTGCCATACTTTTTTGTGACGTACTCTATAACTTCTTCACGCCGCTCATAACAAAAGTCGATATCTATATCGGGCATGGACACTCGTTCCAAATGCAAGAACCGCTCGAAGAGCAAGTCATACGGCAAGGGATCGAGGTCTGTTATGCCAAGAATGTAAGATACAATTGAACCAACCGCCGAACCACGACCAGGGCCTACAGGAATACCCTTTTCTCGTGCAAAACTTGTAAAGTCCTGCGTTATTAAAAAATACCCCGCATAGCCCGCCTTCCCAAGCACATCAAGTTCATATTCCAAACGCTTCAATATCCGTTCATCGGCGTCGGGATACCGCCACGTGAGGCGCTCGTGGCATATTTTTTCCAAGTAAGAGAGTTCGGTATAACCTTCAGGAATATCAAAGCGAGGCAAGTGGACTTCGTCAAATTTGAAGTCGACTGTACACTCTTCGGCAATGCGCACCGTATTAGCCACCGCCTGCGCTAAATCCTCGTAACTAAGGTACGACATCCTCTCCAGCAATTCCTCAGCGGTCGTCACGTGAAACTGAGGCACGAAGCGCATGCGATTAGGGTCGCTCACTACCTTGCCGGTCTGAATACACAACAATGCATCATGGGCTTTGTGGTCTTTAGGTGATACGTAATGGACGTCATTAGTTATCACTAGAGGGAGATTAAGCTCCTTAGCTATGGAAATTAGCTCCTTATTTACAGGCTTTTGCTCGGGCAGACCATGCTCCTGAATCTCGATGTAGAAGCGATTCGGAAATGCTTCTGCTAATCGTTTTGCAACACGCCGAGCACCCTCCCTGTCTTGGTTAAGCAATTTCTGCTGCACCTCGCCGCCTAAGCAAGCGCTTAGGGCAATAAGACCCTCGGAGTGTTTTTCGAGCAGTTCCCAGTCTACACGCGGACGATAATAAAAACCTTCAATGAAGGAATCACTCACAATACGTATCAAATTGCGGTAGCCTACTTCATTCTGAGCTAGGAGAACAAGATGGTATGTTTCTGAGTCCACATTGGCTTCGCGGTCAAACCGAGTGCGACAGGCCACATAGACTTCGCATCCTATTATGGGTTTAACGCCAGCCTTTTTTGCGGCGCTGTAAAAATCTATAATACCATACATATTGCCGTGGTCAGTTATGGCAATTGCCTTCTGACCTAAGCCCCTGATATATTCGACCAAACTATCAATCTGAGCAAAACCATCGAGCAGGCTGTACTCAGTATGCACATGTAAATGAACGAAATCCATTTTCTACGTCCCTCCTGATGATAACCGTTGTTATAGACAATTCTCTAGAGTGATGCCGCTTTCCTTTATGTTAGTTATTGCAGTAGAGTCGTTCTTAGTTCTTAGTTCCTTGTGGGACGCTGAAAGCGATACATAGTCCAAGGTGGTGAAGGTGCTGGGAGCTGGCGGCTGAAGGCAACTTCTAGTGATCAGTGAATTATGATTAGAGATTAGTGATTCGTCCCCAAAAAGCAGCTCTAATTGAGTTGACAGATAACGCAACGTTATGTATACTAACTCTAGCCGAATCTGGGACGAGATTCCGCTAGCCTGCTGTCTCTTGGCCACAGCAAGCAGCGGATGCGCCCAGTACGGGGGATTAAAAATTGGGGTGAATCCGGCTTAGGCCGGTAGGGTCTGCCTTTCTACCCGAACCCGACAACTAACCTCGGAGGCTATTCACAGCAGGAGAGGATGACATAATTGGACAAGCGTACATTAACCGTAGTTTTGCTAGTGGTCATGGTAGCGCTGTTAGTAGCTACCGCCGCATCAGCAGCAACTCTAGGCACACGGTCTCTTTCCCTTGGGTCTCGTGGTTCAGATGTGCAGGAACTGCAACGGCTGCTCCAGCAAAACGGATTTCGCCCGGGACCCATAGATGGTATCTTCGGAAATATGACACATGGTGCTGTGCTATCTTACCAACGGGTCACCGGCCTCCCTACGGTTGGAGTGGTGGGGCCGCTTACATCAGCTAAGCTCCTTAGCGGTTTAACGCATACCGTGAAGCGTGGCGACTCGCTCTACATTATAGCAAAGAACTACAACACTGCTATTGATGCTCTGCGAAGAAGCAACAACCTTAATACAGACATGTTGCTAGTAGGACAAAGACTAGTGGTACCGAGTAGGCAAGCCGCAGCGACTAAAGCAGTAGCGCGCGCTTCTCTAAGTACTAACGAGCGAGAATTACTCGCGCGCATCGTACATTCGGAGGCGCAAGGTGAACCCTTCTCCGGCATGGTAGCTGTTGCGGCAGTTGTGTTTAACCGTGTCGACAGCAAGCAGTTTCCTAACACTATCAGTGGCGTTATTCAACAACCATACCAATTTGAGCCAGTACTCAACGGATGGGTTAATAAACCCGCGAGCCCTGATGCTTACAGGGCTGTCGATGCAGCTTTAGGTGGCCAGGACCCATCATTCGGTTCTTTGTTTTTTTACAACCCAGTCAAGGCCCCTCATAAGTGGCTCGGTGAAAAACCTGTCATTGTACGCATCGGAAACCACGTGTTCTTGAAGTAACATTAAAAAGGTGGTTGCTAGTGCAGCCACCTTTTCATATGCTTAAGATAGATTCTTTAGGAAACGGGGGCCTATGGCTTTGACTAAACTCGCCTACGGCAATACAATGCTAACTCTGCCCATAGATGCAGAAGTATTGCTCTCTCCACCAACATCTGCTGTTGGTCCTAGCGTGGAGGACGCTGTGCAGATCGTAGTTCAAGCGTGTATTGAGGCCCACAGGATAACCCTAGCCGTACCTGACCCGACTAGACCTGCCGTGCACACACAAGCCTTGCCAGTGTTAATGCCATACCTTGCAGCTAAAAAACTCACCATAGTTATTGCCACTGGAGCACATAGCGCACCCCACGCAGAGTATTTAGCAGAGCTACAGCAACTGGCCCCTCAGGCTAGGGTAGTTGTGCACGATTGCGATCTATCGCCCTTAACTAGGATAGGGACCACCCGTAAAGGTACACCTGTAGATATTAGCAGCTTGGTGCTAGAAGCTGACTTCGCCCTAGGAATCGGTAGTGTCGCTATTCATCCCTTCGCTGGCTTTAGCGGCGGCCCTAAGGTTTTTGTGCCAGGGTGCGCGAGCCGCACCACTATAACAGCTAACCATAGCCTGCTGGTACAGAAAGAAGCAGGACCTGCACTTCTTCATGGGAACCCAATCTATGACGATTTAATAAATGCAACTGAGTTTGTCAAAGGAGCATTCATCATTAACGAAGCGCTCTCACCAGAGGGTAAGTCATTGGGATATTTCGCCGGGCCTATCGAAGTAGCTCACGGGGCGGCAGCCAAGCTTGCTTTACAAGCTGCCGCAGCCAACATTGACGAACCGTATGACTTAGTTGTTGCGAGCTGCGGGGGCTATCCGCGGGATATTAACCTCTACCAGGCTGTGAAAGCGCTGGATATGGCATCGCTTGCTTGCGCCAAGGGAGGAAAACTAATTCTTCTAGCTGAGTGCCGCGAAGGAATAGGATCGGCACTGTATGAGAAGTGGGCAAAGAAGCCCTTCGCTGAGCAAGAGCAGATGGTTACAACCTCGTTTAAGGTGGGTGCACACAAGGCCTATTTGGCAGGAAGGATACTCAAAAAGCTGCAGCAGGCTGTGCTAGTTTCAGAGCTAGCAGCAGAGACCGTACGCGCCATGGGCTTCACCCCGGCAGAAACGCTCGAAGAGGCCTTAGAGCTGACAAATGCTAATGAATGCACGCGCATCGCAGCAATACCCTTTGGTACGACTACCCTGCCGATTGTGTGTAGATAGGAACTAAGAACCTAAAGAACACTGACCGAGGACACTGAAGGAAACGTACCTGACGCGGAATACGCTAAACCCGTTGCCCCACAGCCTTTTGAGTTCCCCCAACTGCGTTGTTATCTATACTTGGGCTCAAGAGCACGTGGTTCTGGAGCGACGCCAAAGAGCCCCATCTCTTGCTCAAAGACCGTGATTTGCCCTGTCTGCGGGGCGTGATACTCGATAACCTGCATGCCCCACCAGCGCTCCTCGACAGCCAATACTTCGCCCTGCTTAACATAGTCATTGAGGCCCCGAAAAACAAAGCCGTTAAACTGCCCTTGGTCCATGGCCAATTTAACAAAGCGTGCTCCCTGTGCAATCTGTACATCAAGGCCGGCGTACCTCCGAGGTAGCTCCTTGACTATCGCTGTATGCAAAGGAATCGGCCTCTCAAACAACAGCTGATTTACAGTAGCCACCTGGGTAAAACGTGAGGGGATAGCTATGCCAATCACCACTGCCGGCCAGATACTCGCCACTGCTACAACAAATACCCCGGTAGCAATCGTAAACTCCTGGCCACTGGCAATAAGCCACTGTAGCGCGCCATAGCCCATAGCACACCCTAGAATTGAACCGAACAAAGGTGGTAAAACCGCTTCGCCCGCTATTAAGGCAACCAGCTCCCTAGTTCTTAACCCCAAGGCTTTAACTACGGCCAGCACCTTGCGTTTTTCTAAAAAGCCAAAGAGCGTGACCGTAAGGAAAGCGATGGTGACGAAGCCAATGGCCTCGAATCTGGCCCTCTGCCCGGGCGAATAGACGGCAGAGACAATTTTCTGGGCGCTGCTTTGCGCACTGCCAGCGTGATCTATCTCTGCCACGCTGTAGGTACGGCGAAGATATGCAAGGGCATCAGAAAGTGACCCAGCCTGCCGACGGTACAGAAACACACTGGACATAGAGTTACTAGAGTCGCTAAGAACTAAGCGATTGCCGAAGACTGCGCCGTCGTGTATCTGGGCAACTAGCAGGGATTCGAAGCCGTTGGTAGTTTTGATCCGTATCTGATCGCCTACGCTTAGGCTATGTTCGGTGCTCATTACTTGAGGAATTGAGACTTCCCCCGGCTCTAAATGAAGGTCTAGACCTGTATCTTCTGCAATCACAGCTGTCGGCAAATTGCCGTAGTTTGTCTGGACTACTTCGACCCGCCACGAACCGACGTGGACCACAGGCACTTCGCCAGCACCCTGATAACGCCTGAGTGAAGTAGCCCCCTCTTGCTCAGCCCTGACCTGAACACGTATTAGGTCGTGAGGGAGTCCACCCAACATCTTTAAGTGCAAGAGCCGACCTTCGCGCTCTAGGTAGGTTCCGTATACGATTAGCAGGGTAACTGACACAGCGAACAGACCGGTGATGGCAAGCTGCACTCGCCAACTCTTCTTAAAGAAGCGCCACGTGAGCTGCATCATTGGTCTTCCACCGCTTGGCCATCAGACATGCGAATGGTCTTGTGAGCAATGGCCGCCACAGAGTCATCATGAGTAATAAGCACAAAGGTCTGGCCGTTTTCCTGGTTAAACTTCTCAAAGAGGTTAAGCACGTCGTTGCGCGATTTACTATCGAGGTTACCAGTTGGTTCGTCTGCCAGTATTAGCGCTGGGCTATTGGCCAGAGCCCGTGCTATGGCTACTCGCTGTTGTTCTCCCCCCGAGAGCTGCAGTGGTACATGGCTCAGCCGCTTGCCAAGGCCTACTCTTTCTAGTAATTCTGTGGCGCGCGCCTTGGCGTCGCTGCGCTTAACCCCAATGAAAGACATTGGCAACATGACGTTCTCTAGGGCAGTTAGATGTGGTATGAGGTTAAAGAATTGAAACACATAGCCTAGTTTACGCCGGCGCAGTAGCGCTAAGCCATCTTCTGAAAGACTGCGATACGATTGGTTCTCTAAGAAAACATCGCCGCTCATTGGCCTATCAAGCCCCCCCAGCAGGCTGAGCAAAGTGCTCTTTCCACATCCCGACGGACCAACAATAGCTGTGATTCTCCCCCCCGGTATGCTGAGAGACACATCAGATACGGCATAAATCGTTTCACCCAAACTAAAGGCCTTATTGAGTCGTTCGGTGCGCATGATCGCTTCAGTCATTACGGAATACCTCCATTACAGTTAACTGGGACATCTTTGCCGCCGGAATAACGCTAAATACCAGAGCAACTACAGTCGTAAGACTGACCACCGCGGCTAGCTCTCGCAGGCTACTCTGCATAACAATAAGCCAGCTAAGATTGTTAGAAATATCCCGGTGAATCGCTAGTATTCGCACTAGGCTAAACCCGACGATAGAGCCGGTTATGGCTAGCAATAACCCCTCAATCAAGACCATGCCCAATATTTCAAAATTCCGAGCCCCTAAGGCCTTTATTATCCCGATTTCTTTCCTGCGTTCGGCTACACCAGCTAGCATTTGGCTCGCCAGCAGCATGCCAGCGTTGGCGAACAATAGCATGGCCGAGGTCAGACCTAGTTCCACAGGAACATAGTCGTGCGCAACCACCTGCTCGGCGTTCATCCATAACGCGCTGGGTATGAGGTAAAAGCGGTCTAATATATTGTACCGCTCTACATGGCGTGCTACCTCCGGAACGGTTTTGATTGCAAGTTCTGGAAAGGCAGCGCGCAGTTCTGCAGCCGTGACATTAAGAGTCGAGAGATTGTCTACTCTTAGAGTAGTGGCCAAAACCGGGTAGGTTAGTCCTGCCGACTGTTGCTGCCAGATCTCTTGCCACGCGAGTTCTGTTAAGTATACTTCGGAGCTATGAACATAGCCCTGCTCATAGCGAGGATCTCCCCCGCCAGGGGGGAAAAAGGATAGCTCCCGTGTAGGCCAACGCACGAGGCCAACTACCTTGGCAGGCCGCTCTTGGACCGTGGCACTAGTATCAGCATAGGGCACCCCCGAGGCGCCAATTTTGAAGACGGGCACTCTTATTGTAACAACATCACCTACACTGAGCTGAGGGCCTCCATAGGCGTTTACAACCACCTCGAGCATGCTTTCGCCTCCGCTGTTCTCCCTGGGCATTGTCCCCTCTGCCAGGTGCTCACCCACGGCCGACGAGATTACTCTGAGACTCGTAGCCATGGTGCCTAGGCTAGCGGGCATTATTAGAACAGGGTCTACTGAGCGAATTCCTGGAAAATCGCGCAACCTCTGCAACTGTTCAAAAGCTAACGGGGAATAGGGATAAAGATCATAACCTAAATAGCCATCTATGCCAAACTGCGGGTACAATTTTAGCAGCGGATTAAACCCTGAGTCATTGAGAACGTTGTGAGAGATAGTACTCTCGAGATCATATACTGCTGTAGCCCCGACATACGTTGGTGTAAGGATTACGACATCACCGCAGTAATAGTTACGGTACTCCGCATAGGCTAGTTTTGCAATACCATGGGACAAGGACATACCACTCGTTATGACAGCCCCGGCAATAGCCATGGCAAAGACAGTAATCAGCGTGCGCGATAAGCGATGGCGTATGCTAGACCAAGCTAATTTCACCAAGTGCAGCTACCTCCTCTGGTTACCTACCGAGTTGGGTGTCGCCTCCAAATTATCAGTCCCCAATAATGACAATACCTGTTTCTGGCAAACAAGGTTATTCACTCTTTTTAGCAGACATCCGAGCGTGGCACAGAGCCAGCAACCCGGAGTCGGAAAGATCATCTATCAGCCCAAAGGCGTGGTGTATTGCAGCGACATCCATGTTCATTCTTATAACTACTGGGCATACCTTTAGGGTCTGCCGCGAGGTTAGTCTTAGTGGAATCGTAGGACGGGCTCCCGTCGCAAAAGGGCCTAACAGTGGGCCGCTTACTAGCTGTTCAGATAGTTTTATTCGGTAATTGCCTCTTCCGTTAGGGGCGCATGTACGCCGTAGAAATCCCCACCGCAACTGCAGCAACCTGTAGTGATCGTAATCTGTCTGGTCCCTTGTATGTCTCGGCCAATTTCCATGATCTTCATTAAGACATTCCTCCCAGTTATTATTTCCCACTACCCTAATTAATCCTATATTTAAACCCAATATTTTGTCAATACTATTGATTTCCCTTTTTTTGTGTACTCGTACTTATGAGGCGGCATAGGGCCCACTCGCGATTCTACCCCCCCAGCGTCTCTAACAAAAAAAAGCAGCCCCTGTCGAGTTCAGGAACCATCTCCTAGCAGCATAACTGCCCGTCCTTTTTGGGGTGTACTGCAATCTCGGTCTCGTTAAGTTATGAGTCAGCTCTTGTGCGTTTGTAGGTTATTGGTCGCGGCTGGCGGAGTGGGAGTTTAGCCGACCGCTTTTTACGTTTGCGCCGTAGCTCCTGTGATTGTCCTGCCATGACACAACCCGCTAGTACAAGCCAAAATACAGAGAAAAGGCCGTCCGCTCTAGTGAAACTTATGCTCGGCAATTGAGGGAGCGCTATAATGAGCATCCCAAAGACTGCGAGAATGGCAATAAAAGACCACAGCTTGCGCAAAATACTCACCTCTTAGAGAAAGATATGTTGGAGGGGAGAGGGGTATGACGTGAAGCTATGAGCAGTGAGCTGTGAGCAGTGAGGGACGTAAGTCATAAGACATAAGGGGAACTAACGAGAGCGCTCTCCGCTTTCTAGTACCCGACAGCAATGCAAAGCAATGCGATAGGGCGCTTGCCGCTTTAGGAGAGCCATCACGAGCACTCAGGGTGCGGGCAGCGGCCGTGGGCACAACATGTTGTGCCCCTACAACAGGTGAGAATGTGGTGCTATGCACGGTCCACAAGGAACAAGGAACGCTACACCCTATGCGCTATGCGCCCCCAGCAGTTTCGCTTCAATCTCTGCTAGTGCAGCCGCCAAATTCTCCGCTGGCAAGCCCCCCTGTGCTGATTGCGGGATGCCGCCGCCTTTGCCGCCGTATTTGACCAAGACATCTTTAAGGATGGCTCCGGCGTTGAGTTCGGTGCTCGACGCGACCGCAAGGCGCGCAGGGTCACCATGGAGTACCGCTAGCCCTACCCCGGGTGACTTCTTTAACACCAATGCTAGGAATAGTTTTGCCTCGTCCAGGCTAGCTGACCAAGGGTCAAGCTTATAAAAGGCGCGGCCGTTGTGCACACTGTGCGGTTCCTGCGCGGCGGCCTTAAGCTCCAACAACTCCTTGCCAAGCCGGGCGACTTCTCGGCCTAATTCTTTCTCTATTGCCACCAGTCTCGACACCGCTTCAGTGTGTCCAGTAAATGGCGTAGAGAGCAAATGCGATACGGCTGAATCACTAGACAAGCGGCGCTCAAACTCGGCTATAGCTCTATCCCCGCACGCAAACTCGACCTTGGTTTTACCCTTGGTTCGCTCAAAACCCAGGACCTTAATGAGCCCGAGCTCTGCTGTGCTGGCGATATGAGTACCGCCACAGGGGCAAATATCGAAATCGGTTATTTCCACAAGTCTGATGGAGTCATCTACCACAGGCAGCTTGCGTAAGTTCTCTGGTAATGCAGCTTTATCGGCAAATACCTGGACCTTTACTTGTAAACCTTGGCGAAGAATGCGGTTTGACATCTCCTCAGCCTGTAAAACTTGCTCTGCCGTTAAGTCTCCTTGAGATAAATCTATGGTGACTTTATTTTCGGTGAGGTGGAAACTGCTTGTCTCGGCTGCAAACAGGCGAAAAAAGGCCTGAGATAAGATATGTTGGCCGGTATGCTGGATAGAGAAATCGCGTCGTCTAGCACCGTCTACCCGTCCCTCGACGGTATCGACATCGCCAACAACTCCCTCTAATTCATGCCAAACCCGGCCCGACTCTTCGAACACCTTGGTCACACTGACGCCGTTAATCTCGCCAGCATCGCTAGGCTGCCCCCCACCCTCTGCATAGAACGCGGTTTCGGCCAGTTCTAGTTGAACCTTACCATCGTATAAGCGGCTATCTAGTACCATTGTAGTGAAGCTTAAAAGCTCTGGGTTTTCGTAATATAGCAATTTAGTCATGGTCACGATATGCCCCCTCGTTGTATACAAGTCTAATGGGTACATATTAACATGGCGCATGGCGAGGCGCTATCCTCTCTCAGCTATCAGCTCTCTGGAAAGCGCAAGTGCTCCCCTAGTGTTTAGTGTTCAATGATTAGTGATTCGTTCCTAGAAGCGGAAAGCGGAGAGCGAAGTCCAAAGGCCATCCTCTTCTAGATGGCCTTTGGACTTATTCTGCTACCTTTTCCCAGTGTTCGTAGAGTTCCTTCAGACGAGAGCACACCCACATGTATCTGGCGACGGCCTCTTTGCCACCGTCTTTTTGGCGCACAAAGTCGCTCTGAGCCATCTGCTCTTCGTAATCTACTTTCTCACGCTCCAAGCGAGATATTTCATTCTCTATAGCCTGTACATCCACTTGCTTGCGGCGATCTAGGGGGGCTTTCTTCTCCATAGGCAGCGCAATAATCTTGGGTGCAAATAACACCTGCCGGAAGTCCGAGTAGTTCTGCTTATGATCTTCTATCTGTTTATTGCCAAACTTCCACACACGAGTCGCGACTTTATTGAGAAAGTACCTATCATGCGAAACGAATATAATAGTACCTGGATACTGTACTAGCGCACGCTCAAGCACTTCCCTGCTCTCCACGTCAAGATGATTTGTTGGCTCATCTAAAATTAGGACATTGTAGCCCATAAAGAGTAGTCTTGCTAGACTCAGGCGGTTGCGTTCGCCGCCCGATAGCGTGGAAATACCCTGCCACACCATCTCATCTCGGAACAAAAACTGTGCTAAATAAGCTCTAGCGTCCCAGTCCGACAGGCTAGGGATAGCGGTCAAGATCTCGTCTATTACTCGTCCTGTGGGGTTGAGAAGCGTTAACTGTTGGTCAAAATACCCAACATGCACTGACCCACCCCAGCGGATGTGGCCCTTATGAGGAATGTACCCCATGAGCGCTCGCAACAGCGAAGTCTTGCCGCTGCCATTAGGTCCCAACATAGCAATGCGCTCTCCTCGCTTGACTTCAACAGAAAATGGACTAAATAGCATGTCGTCGTTGTATCCGACTTGCACTTTCTCTAAAGCTAATACGTCTCGACCGCTTCTTTTGCGTTCAGAGACATGCAGCTTAAGATTGGTCTTGCTCGTGGGCTTGGCTACCGCGCTGCCGCTAAATCGATTCAGCCTCTTTTCCCAACTCTTTGATAAGGTAGAGCGGGAACCAGAACGATAGCGGTTGATGAAGACCTTCATGCGTTTCATTTCCGATTGCTCGCGACGGTAGGTTTCGCCTTGGTGGGCTCTGCGTTCGGCTTTGAGTGCTCGGAACTTACTAAAGTTGCCTGGGTACTCCTCTACTTTATGGTTCTCCAGTTCAATACACCGTGTGACTACACGATCTAGGAAGTGTCGGTCATGCGATACGAGCAATACGGCTCCGTTATAACCAGGCATGAAGCCTTCTAACCACTCCACCGCTTCGAGGTCGAGATGGTTGGTAGGTTCATCGAGCAATAACAGCTCAGGCACTTCGAGTAACGCCTTGGCCAAGGCGGCGCGCACCCTCTGACCACCACTGAGGTGTTCCGCAAGAGTGCTTAAATCCCTCTCGGAGAAGCCTACTCCAAATAGTACAGTTCTAACGCGTGATTCGAGGGTATAGCCTCCGGCTAGCTCAAACTTCTCAGTCAACTCTGCATACTTCTTGAGCACCTTATCTAAGTTGTCGGTCTCAGCCATCTGCTGTTCTAGTATGTGCAATTCTGTCTCGAGCTTTTTAAGGTGAGCGAAGGCCTCCGTCACTGCCTCAAACAGAGTCCTGCCCACAGGCAAGTCTGGCTCCTGTGCTAAATAATGCACCTTCGCACCACCATGCAGCACTATAGTACCTTCATCCGAGCGCATTGACCCAGCAATGAGCTTGAGCAAGGTAGTCTTTCCAGTGCCATTATGCCCTATGAGGGCCACCTTTTCTCTTGCACTTATCTGCAGCGAAACCTTATCGAGAATGAGGTTATCTGCATAGTATTTAGTTAGGTCATTTACTGTTAGGACTGACATCTGTCTCATCCTCCGTTTCCCCTCAAGTGTATGTAATGGGGAAGTAGACTGTCAAGGTAAGCCTTTTTTATGAGAGAAATCTGACCGAGTCACTAAAACGAAGACTGTGGCTGGTCTACCCCACCCGAATTTCATCAGGCTCTACGTGCCCTTTCCGTTCTTCTAACATACGGCACGCTCAATAGCATATTCTGTCTAAGCGCCGCAGTGGCGTTTTTTATTGGTAACCTTTCTGTCTAGAGGCAGTCCTAACAGGTATAATTAATCTACCAACATGAAAGAGAGTGAACCCCATGCAGATAACCTTACCCAAGCCTTATATGCGCCGTCTTTGGAGAACAATCGTAGAATTTGGCATGATTAAACCTAGTGACAGAGTACTGGTAGGACTATCTGGGGGCAAGGATAGTTCCTTTCTGACGTATGCCCTTGCTTGTGCGCGCGACTCCAGCCCCTTTAATTTCGACCTAGGTGCAGTAACTCTAGACTTGGGGTTCACCAAGGAACTAGTGGATATGGAGCCCCTGCGTCTATTCTGTAGTGATCTTGAAATTCCTTTTTACCATGATCGCGTTGAAGCTGGGGATTTCATTCTAAACGAGCAAGGCAAGAGCCCCTGTGCCAAATGCGCTCATTTGAGAAGAGGCACTTTGTCTACATTGGCGCGGGAGCAGGGCTACAATAAAATTGCCTACGCCCACCACCTTGACGATGCTGTTGAGACCTTTCTCATGAGCATGATCTACTCCGGCCAGGTGACAACTTTTCAGCCTGTAACGCATTTAGACCGCAGTGGCGTTACCGTGATTCGCCCCTTATGCTATTTTCGTGAGACAGAATTGGTCTATGCGGGGAAATTTGTACCCTTTACACCCATTAAGAGCTCCTGCCCCCTTGATAAACACACCACTCGGCAGAAGGTCAAGGAACTAATCGGTGGACTCTGTGCCGATAACCATTATGTTTTTGATAACCTCACCGCAGCTATGCGTGGGGGCGCCCCTTTAGAACTTTGGCCGAGAAAGCTAACTCGCAAGGAACTCAAGCCTATGTATCGGGAGCTAATGAATAGCACAGATAAAGAAGAGGAGCTGCATTAGCCTGCATCAACACCCCTGTGGTGCTATCTGCGCGATAACATGCTAAAGATCAGCGGTAATTTCCCTCTTCCCCAACGTCAAGGGCTGGATCACGTAATGTGAGCCAGCCCTTGTGTTAAGTATTACAAAATACGCTCTTCCTAGATCTCATCACCTCTTATGGAAGAGTGAACGAGCCATAGCAACTATAAGCGTAGCCACTAAACCTCCGGCCAGACCGTTGTTATATAAGTTCATGCCGCCGTGCATTTAATAATCAGACTAGTTATATAGACAGCGATAACACTCTTCCATAGCATTTGAGGCGTGAAAAGAGGTAGAGTTGCTCGCCTCATTTTAGATCCTGGGCCCTAAGACCCTGCTCCCGTAACCTCTTACTAAGCATGCCGCCTAGATATCCAGCCTCCCGTGCACTGAGGCCTGCCCAACCTACTGTTCTAATGCGCTCTAACAATCCAATTTCCTCCGCTACTTCAAGTTTGAACTTGTCTAGTTGTGTCAATGATTTTTCTTTTTTAGGTTGCTTCACATTACTCACCCCCTCGCCCCTAGTATGAGCGGACTAGCGAGGAGTTATTTTAATACTACTTTGTTGGACTAGCCTGTCAACGCGCATAACAACCCATTTGTGGGGGAAACTACACTGCAACTAAAGCGCATGAAAGCGAGGCGGTTATTGTGGAGAAAGAGCTGAATATAGTCGGTATTTTGGTCGACAACAGGCCTGAGTACGCCCCGGAAGTACAGCGTGTAATCACTGACTTTGGACGCTGTATCTTAGGTCGTTTTGGAATCCCTGACCCTGGGGACAGAGATGGTCTTATCACGTTAGTTATGGAATGCGATGAAGAGACTCGCAGACAAATGATAAAGCGCCTAGAAGACATACCTGGTCTCTCGCTAAACCATATGCATATTAGTCGTAGTCATTAAGAACACGGCTGTAGTGTAACAGCCGTGTTCCTTCTTTAATTGGCAGCCTTGGTCACCTGAGAGCTAAGTTTGCGCCGTATGCGTGCGATATGGCGATTAAGGAAGGCTCGCTGCGGATGATCGAAGGGGACGTTTGCGTTTGCATCATCCATGGCCTTTGTAAGCTCAAGCCAAGCGGCTTGTCTTTCACAGTAGCTTAGGGCTCGCAAATGAGCCGAGACAGCAGAGTTATCAATTTTTAGCATCCATACCGCAGCCCAGTACATAACTTTTTCTAAACCAATTTTCTGGCAGTCGCCGCTTAGACGGTTGAGCTCATAGAAGATCGGCAAGCATTTTTCATCGGTGTTGTTAAGAGCTGCTTGTACCTCGCAATCAGCCTGCGAGAACTCTCCCCGAAGGGCATGTTGTCGGGCCCTATTTAGTATACATGTGGTCAATATGAGTCGCCTCCTAGCCTAAATGCCATGTAAAATGAACCCGCTAACGTTAGTATGTATCCAAGGAAAGCGATGACAGCAATACGAGAGGCTGCCGCTGCAAAAAATGGCTCCGGAAACATAACAATCAAGTTTTCTGTCGCCGGATCTAGCAACCATAAGTCGTTACTGAACGACACTAAGTGAAATAGAGTAAATACTCTGTTAAAATTTATAGTAGCCATAACCGCTAAGGCCACCAGCAGTAGGACCACTCCCGCCGACGCATACGCATACACTTTGATGACCCTTGGCCAAACCCCGCGGCACACCACGAATACCAAAAGTACAACAACTATAAGTAAGCTTAGGTTGCGGATTAGAGCACTCAGCGCAAACAAATGCCGCACATCCTCTAGGTGGTGAATCTCTCTCACACCATAGAGAAGAGACTCCTGCCCTCTCACTACAGTGGACACGTTGGGTGATGGACGAGCGCCTTTGAGGTACTCGGTTAAGGCCTCTACATACCCCATAAGGGTGGGAAGGTCTACTTGCAGATCGTCAGCTACACCGAGCGCCGAGAGGTGTAGCTCATAAAATGGAAGATCAAATGTAACCCAGTGTAGCGAAGCGGTGAGAAAGAATAAAAAGACCGCTATTGCTAAAAGCACACCACTCAAAATCTTAAACGTGCGCACCCCCGCTCCCTATCTCTCTCTAATAATTTCTACCGCTCCTAAGTAAATCCTGCTATTAAGAATTTGCCCAGTAAAGATATTTTGAAGCTATAATAAGGGGGCATCTCAAGCGAGCAATGTCATTAAGTTAACGCACTTAGTCAAACTCAAGAGTGAGAGCAGGCTATCGAAAAGATAGCCTGCTCTTTTTTCGCACGAAAAGTTTTGGCG
>WSXW01000022.1 GCA_009773495.1 Bacillota bacterium | reverse complement strand
AGTATAATCATCTTGGTTGTTTAACCACCGGAGAGAGCGAACACGGCTGCCAGGCCAATGTGGGTTCGCTCTCTTCACTTTTTCCCTTTTACATAAATGAACTTCGGTTTCTTGTACATATTACTTTCCTCCTCCCTGTTTCTTCTATAGCTAGCTAGCTACCGATATATTACTATTTCACCAAGGCGAAATGTGTCGTAGATTGTCGAAAATAAATTTTTTTGGTATTGTGCCGAAGTTTTCCCTCACAACAAAGGGGACGGTTCATTTTGTCCCCGGCTTTCCTTTATTCCTGCAGCGCTTGATGTACCCTTTGGTGCGTCGTAGCTAAATACTCAGCTGTCTTGCACAACGACAAGCCGACCCCATGCACTAGTCTTGCAGAGCTCCTCCCCAAACAGCTCTGGGCTAGCCTGAATCTCCTTAGCGTGTGTTACCCCAAATGTCACGGCAGCGTGCCTGCCTTGCCATCAGTTATCACCTCAACTTAATACTACAGAGCGACTGTTTCCCGACCTATGGATCGCGTTAATCGTGTTCAGTGACCATCCTCCCCATCGGCCTGACCTCCGGTCACTCTTTCACTAGCTGACCTGAAGTAATGCTCTCAGTAGCTGGCATCCTGTGCTGCCTTCATCAGCTACCCCATAAACAAAAAGGAAATTCCCCCCCTACATCGAAGAAATGGAGGGGGGGTGCGGCAATGATCGATAAGTTCTTTTTGTACGAGGAACTCAAAGATATTCTCTATAAGTATCAAGCAGACTATCCGGCTATGTGTAGAGTTGAAGTAATAGGCCATAGTTACGAGGGCCGAGGCCTCCTTGCAGTGACCGTGACTAACTTTGACGCTGGTTCACCAGATGATAAGCCTGCCCTGTACCTCGAGGGGAACATGCATGCGGGAGAAGTCACTTCAAGCATGGTCTGTCTATATGTCCTAGACTTCCTGTTGCACAACTCCCACCGCTCTGATATCAAGCACTTGCTTGATTACTATACCCTGTACATAAACCCGCGGGTGTCGCCAGATGGCGCCGAGAAGTACCTGACGACACCTTACACGCTGCGCAGTAGTGTGCGGCCCTATCCCGACAGAGAGGTGGAGAGTGGCCTAGTACCAGAAGACATCGACGAAAATGGCCTGATCTTGCAAATGCGTGTCAAGCATCTCGACGGTAATTGGCGCATCTCTGGTTTAGACCCGAGGCTTATGGTGCAGCGCAAGCCTGATGAAGAAGGTGCTGAGTTTTATCATGTCTATCCAGAGGGGCTGGTTCGAGGGTACGATGGAGGGAAAGTAACGTTGGCTAAAGCGTTATGGGGGTTAGATTTTAACCGCAACTATCCTGCCAATTGGGTTCCGGAGCATCTGCAAAAAGGGGCAGGCCCCTATCCCTTGTCAGAGCCCGAAACTAGGGCCGTAGCAGACTATGTGATGAGCCATCCCAACATATGTGTAGCGCTTTCATTGCACACGACAGGTGAGGTCGCCTTGCGGCCTTTTAGCACCGCCGATGACTCAGGCCTACCTCGAGCAGACTTAGATCTTTATGGAATGGTTGCGGATCTAGCTAAGAAATCGGCAGCGTATGACCTTATTCCTGTCTTTGGGGGTCTTAACAAGGGCACACCAAGCCATGGCGATTTTAAAGATTGGGCCTATGAACATCTGGGCATCTTGTCCCTGACTATTGAGTTATGGGAAGCGCAAGTTGCTGCCGGTATCATGCCTCGCTCATGGCCAGGCCGCCAGCAATTTCTGGAAAGTGAATGGGAGAGCAAGCAATTGGCCCTTCTCAGGTGGAACGACCAGGCACACGGTGGCCAATTCTTTGTTAACTGGGAGCGCTATACCCACCCACAGTTAGGTGAGGTAGAGATAGGCGGCTGGAGGAGAAAAGAGGTTCTGCAAAATGCGCCTTATGAGCATAGGGAGGAGCTATGTTCGAGGAATCTAGGCTTTATTCTAGTGTTAGCATCTGCCATGCCGCGGTTAAAGTTAAACAAGAAAGAGTTTGAGGAAGTAGAGCCCGGCTTGTGGAAATTAGCCGTTACCCTTACTAATGCAGGGCTGCTGCCTACGAAGGTCACGGATAAGGCTGAAGCTATAGGGATTGAGGAAGTAGAGGTGCGCCTTTCTTTGCCATCTAGCGCTTTCTTAATTGACGGGGTCTTGGTGCAGAAGCTAGGGCACCTAGAATCTCAAGGCGAGCGTCGGGTCTCGTGGCTAATCAAGGCGGAGTCGGGATCTGAAGTCGTCATTAAGGCGTCAAGTAGCAGGGCTGGGAAAATTAAGCATGTATTACATGCAAAGTAAAGGACGAATGGAGGAAGCAGCATGTGGCATATAATCGTTAATTTGACAGCAGGCAGAGGTAGAACAAAAGCGGCTCTACCTGCGATTACTGAACGGCTAAAGACTCTGTCTATTAAGCACTAGAACTTGTGCTGGGTGGCAAGCATAATTCGGCGTAGTGTAGCTGTCTTTATTATGAATTCGTGTTGGACCGGAGGCGGTATGTATGTAACTCCTCAGGCTAAGCTTAATGATGGCCTACTACATATTTGTTTGGTCAATGAATTAGGAAAGCTTGAGCTCCTTCAGCTGCTATCCAAAGTCTACTCCGGCAAGCATGCAAGTCACAAAGCTGTGGAATTTCATACCTGTCAAGAAATCCTAATCAACACGGAAAGCCCTATGATCAAGATGTTTGATGGCATACAATGCTCGTGATGCGCTACTATCCCCGAGGAGAGCACCAACGTTCCACTGTATTCGTACGCCCCCCAAGGAACAAGGAACGCCCCCTGCGTCACCTGCATAGTATGCTGGGAGCACGCTGAGAGGGGGTATTTATATTGCTCGTATCTTGGTTAAACCAATTTAACCCCATTCTTGTTGGGTTAATAGCTAGCGGTGTGGCTGGCCTAGCCACAGGACTAGGGGCTGTGCCCATCTTTTTCACCAAAAATATATCCCGCCAAATTATGGATCCACTGCTAGGCTTCGCCGCCGGAGTTATGCTTGCGGCGACATCATTTAGTCTAATAGTACCTGCCATAGAATATGGTGGCGGGGGTATAAAGGGAACTACCATCTGTCTAATCGGCATTCTTGTTGGTGGCCTGTTTCTGGATGTGGTAGATAAGTTTTTCCCTGATACAAATTTACTCATGGGACCGAGCCAAAACCATAACTCCATTAGAAAATTATGGCTTTTCGCCTTGGCAATAACTGTTCATAATTTCCCTGAAGGCTTAGCCGTAGGTGTGGGTTTTGGTAGTGGTGAGATTTCTAACGGGCTTTCTATAGCCATTGCCATCGGACTTCAGAACATACCGGAAGGTTTGGCTGTTGCCCTGCCGTTTGTTAGGGAAGGCTTTTCGCCGTGGCATGCCTTTCTCATTGCCTTAGTATCTGGACTAGTGGAACCTATAGGCGGTCTACTGGGCGTAGGCCTTGTCAACATAGCAAGACCAATCCTGCCATTTGGCTTAGCCTTCGCGGCCGGGGCCATGCTCTTTGTCATCAGCAAAGAGATAATCCCTGAGACGCAAAAAGAGGCGACCTCCCGGATTGCGACCCATGCCATACTAATTGGCTTCGTGATTATGATGTTTTTGGATAATGTGTTGGGGTAGGGCTTCCCGCATTCTCCCCCGCCACAAAGCCTGAAGCCCAGGCCCAGTGCAAGTTGTACCCGCCGCAGCGCCCGTGTACGTCTAGGATTTCACCAGCGAAATATAGGCCTTTAACAAGTTTAGATTCGAGTGACGAAGGGTCTACTTCACTTAAGGGTATACCGCCTGAGGTGGTTTGAGCCTGTTCCCAGGTATTAAGACCGAGAATGGGGAACTGCCAGCAACACAGTAACTCGGCGAGGTGGATGACATCTATCTTGCGTACTTTTCTAGCTGGCTGGTCCGGGGCTATTCCTGCTGTCTTGATTACCGCGTGGATTAACTGTTGTGGCAAGAAACCGACGAGCGCATCGCCTGCAGTTTTATGCCCTAGTTGTTCAAATCTTTGTAACAGTTGCTCGGAGAACAACTTGTCGCTCACAACATCGGTGGCAAGGCAAATCTGCATGCTGAGACCCTTTTTGGTACCGATGGCACGAGTCATATCAAACACCGGAATTCCTGACAAGCCATAATCAGTGAATATAACCTCGCCGGTTTCGGTAAGCTCTAGTTCTGGTATGGATACCTTGGCTTCTAGGCGCAGTCCAGAAAGGGTTTTAAGGAAGGGAGAAAGTAATTTTAGCCCCACTAGGGCCGGTGTGGGCTCTAACACCTGATGTCCAAATTGCATTGCTAGCGCATAGCCCTCACCTGTACTTCCAAGCTGAGGGCCTGCCTTGCCCCCTGTTGAGAGGATAACGCTTTGCGTCTGCAATGTTTGCTTTTGACCATACCCTATAGTGAAGTCTCCTTCAAATGGGGTAATTGACGTAACGGGGGCTTCAATTATCATGCGCACCCCTAGGTGCTCTAACTCATGACGCAACACTTCTAGTACTGCAGCTGCCTGCTTGCTGCGTGGATAAATGCGCCCTTCCTCGTACACAAATTCTAGCCCCAGTTGTCTAAAGAAACTGAGAGCCGTCGGCCCATCAAATTGACACAGTACCTGCTCTACTAGAGGCAAGTCTTGACTTACAAAGTGTTTAAGCGAAAGATCATCGTTGCCAAGGTTACAGCGTCCGTTGCCCGTGGCCAGAATTTTTTTCCCTATTTTTTTGTTCTTTTCCAATATCACTACATTTGCACCGCGCCGCCTCGCAGCAATAGCAGCAACTAATCCGGCGGCTCCTCCGCCAATAATGGCAACATCATATTGCATGGGGGTCCCTCCCTATAACACGTTCGCTTGAACTAAAGAGATGCAATAATACACGTGGGATTACCCATATTATACCGCGCAGCTTAACAATCAAGAACTGGTGACGAGATACGGTTCTATTCTTTTGTGTAGTGGTCTGAGCTATGGGAACCGGGCTCCACTAGGTCACCGGCTTACATAAGAAAAGAGGCGCAGTCCCAGGCTAGATCCCCGGTCCTGATTTAAGCAGCCATCCTTGGCAGGTGGGCAGCAGGAGTAGCTCAAAGCATTGACCTGGTCTTGCTCGGGACGCTACAAAGGGGCCACCTGAGGCATCACTTAGCAACAGGTCGCACACACCTCCATGGGTGTATAAAGCCACGGCCTTATGTTTCTTAGTGACAAGCATAGACAGGAATGAATGCACTCGTTGCTGTAGGGCAGACAAGCTCTCGCCTTCCGGTGGGGAGTTGTGTTCCCAGTCGTCGTACCATCTCTGCATTTCTAGTGGGTGAGCGTGCCTAGCTTCTGCGTAGGTCATGTTTTCGATCAGCCCAAAATCAAGTTCTCGCAGACGGTTGTCTGTAATAATAGGTATGCATATGCTTTGGGACAAAAAAGAGGCACTGGCAATAGAGCGGGGGAGATCACTGGAGTAGATGCCTGTAATCCCTACTGTACTAAGCTGCGTTGCCACATGGCGTGCTTGAGTAGTGCCCACTTCTGTGAGAGGGCTATCGCTGTGCCCGAGGTAGCGTTTAGCTAGGTTTGCTTCGGTCTCGCCGTGTCTGACTACGAATAATTTCATAATATTACTCTCTCCAGCGCCTCGATTAGGCGCTGGTTTTCTTTATGTGTACGTACCGCTACTCGTACGAAGTCTTCACCTAAGTGGGCAAAGGTGGTGCAGTTTCTTACAAGTATTCCTTGTGCAAAGAGCTTGGTACAGAGCAGCGTAGCTGTTATTCGCGCTGATCTCAGGTTAACAAGCAAGAAGTTGGCTTCACCGGACACTACTGTGAACGGCGTGCGCAGAGCCAAGGCTTGGCGCAGGTAGTGGTTTTCGGTAGCTATTAGTGATTGGGTAGCTTCGATATATTCGCCCATAAGGGGGTAGGCCTTTGCGGCCTCAAGGGCTAAGGCGTTGACACTCCATGGATCCCTCACCGAGCGAAGCTTGGCGGCGATGTCTGCCTGTGCCCTAGCGTACCCCAGGCGTAGTCCTGGCAGGGCCAGTATCTTGGTGAGGCTCCGTACCACAACTAGGTTCGAAGGCAGTTGAGGGGCCGAAATATAGGACTCCTCAGCTGCAGACGAGGGGAGAAAGTCATAGAAGGACTCATCCAGCACTAGATATACGCCTTTTCCTGCAGTCAAGTCCACTAAGAAGTCGACTTGTGCCCTTGTTAGGGAGCGACCAGTGGGATTGTTAGGTGAACACAGAAAAAGCATATCCCGAGGCTCAATAAGGTCACCTAGGTGCCCTACCTTAGGCTCGCACCAAGGGTCTTGCACTAGAGGTATATAAGGAATGCCATACAGATGGGCGGCAAAAGCATAACCCGAGTAAGTGGGCTCAAAAGCGAGAATTCGGCGCGGTTTTAGGCTGAGGCATATTAGCTGGAATATCTCGGCAGCACCATTGCCGACCGTAATCTCATCCATATCGCATACATGATGCTCCGCTAACGCCTGTCGGGCATCTAGACATTCAGGGTCGGGGTAGTGCTCAAGTCGCCAGAAACTGTTTGCCAAACAGGCGCTTAACTCCTGAGAAAGGCCCAAGGGGTTAATATTAGCGCTAAAGTCAAGAACGCGTTGCGGATCGATAGTAAGGGCCCGCGCGGCTTGGTGAATGGTTCCGCCATGGATAAACGGCTGGCTCATATGCTCACCCGAGCGAGGAAGACTAATAAGAACACGAGTTCTACAAGCTCGTTTACCGCCCCGTAGCTGTCCCCCGTAAGGCCTCCGAATTTCCTAGAGAGTGTGCGAGCCCACGCCAGCCCGACCATAAGGGAGACTATTAGGGCTACTAGGCCAGGCAGTCTGAGGAAAGCTATGGTCGTAACTACTGCGACGCCTAAGGCAAAAAACCACCCACTGAGCTGCATTGGTTTTGTCAGAGCTTGCCCTAGGCCCTTTTCGCGCCCATAGGGAAAGGCTTGGGTTGCAAGCACTACCCCAAGTCTGCCTATAGCAGGGGCAATTACTATGGTGGCGAGTGTGGTAGCAGAGACACTAAGGAGAGACCACTTAAGCCCCAGTAACAGTAGGGCCGCTGTTGCCCCAATGGCACCGATGCGACTATCCTTCATAATTGCCAGCATTTCACTCCGGCTCTTGCGTGAGCCCAGAGCGTCAAAGATGTCCATCCAGCCGTCTAAGTGTAGAGCACCAGTGATCGAGGCGTTGCTAATTAGCCATAACCACGCAGCAATTTGCGGTGACCATAGTTTCACGCCTACGAGGAATAGCCCCGAGTTGACCAGCCCGACGAGTAGGCCAACTAGGGGAAAGAATCCCAGAGTGGCATTCATCTCCTCGTCCGAGGCCATTCCAACGTGGGGCATAGGTATAGTCGTAAGGAACGAAAGCGCTAGGCCCAGAGTTTTCATGTTTAGATTATCCTCCTACAAATAAACTGCACTAGCATCCCACCCATGAGGAAGATAACGCTGGCAGTGAGCATCAACCGTGCAGCTTGTAGAATGTCGGCAGACTCCAGTTCTCTCGCTTCATCTCCTAGTATTGCAGCGCAATGAGGCACTCCATCGTAGTAGTTTATTCCACCTAATACAACGCCTAAAGCACCTGCTACGCCAGCCTCGGGAATGCCGGCGTTAGGGCTACTGTGTTTACCAGCATCTCGAAGTATTGTCTGCCAACACTGGCGGTAATTGAGTGACCAAACCTTGCTTGCAGCTACTAGCGCTATACCGGTGAGCCGTGCCGGAAGGTAATTGGCTACATCGTCTAGCCGCGCTGCGGCCCAACCAAAGCTGTAATAGCGTTCGTCCTTGTGGCCGAGCATGGAGTCCATGGTATTGATGGCCTTATACATAATCGCAAGCGGAGCCCCGCCTAGCAAGGCGAAGAACAGCGGGGCAGTCACTCCATCAACTAGATTCTCGGCTACAGTTTCGACGGTAGCCCGTATTATCTCTCGCTCATCTAGCGCTGCGGTATCACGCCCAACGATTTCGGCTGTGCGCTGTCTTGCGAGCTTTAAGTCGTTCACCTTTAGTGCAGCGTATACTCTCGTCCCTGCATTATACAAGCCTCTGGCTGCTAGTGCAGTGGAGAGGACCCACAGCTCTAGTAGTATTCCGTATTGACCCAATAGGACTATGAGATAGTAGGTAGAGGCGTATGCCACAGCGCATACGGTAATAACCAGAATAGCTCCCCTCAGTCGGGAGGCCTGCTGGTAGAGGACAGGCTCTATCAGTTTAACGAGTTTGCCAATTAGTACAACGGGGTGCATGAATACTAGAGGAGCGGGATCACCTACTATAAGGTCTAAGAGAAAGGCTACGGCCACCATCACCGCAGCCCTGTGATTTGCAGAATTTTGTCTATGTCCAAATACTTGCGTACGTGGGCAGCTAGACGGTCTAGCTCGGCCTCACGGTAATCGTGGTAACGTACACCCTCGTGCAAGGGGTGTAGCCCCTTGGCTTCCCGTACAGAGTTTATTAGCGACCACCGAAAATCATCGTTGTCAAATACACCGTGAATATAGGTCCCCCATATAGTGCCGGCTTCATTCACACATCCGTCAAGATGGGTGTTGTCGTCAATCTCAAAGGCCGATGCCCCTGTAACCACTGAATTGCCCATGTGGATTTCGTAACCTACTATCGACCCGGAATAAAAGGCGAGCTTGCTTATGGCTTGACAGCGCACAGTAGTCTTCGTTGGGTGAAAGGTTGTAGTAATTGGCAATAGTCCTAAACCTATTGCCGCTTTCGCATTAGTTTCTACGCTGTAGGGGTCTAAAATATCGTAGCCAAGCAGCTGATAGCCACCGCAAATGCCGATAATTTTGCGGCCTTGCTGGGCGGCACTTAGAAGTACTTCCGCCAGGCCTGTCTCCCGCAAAAATGCTAGGTCAGCTACAGTATTTTTGGTACCGGGAATGATGACTACGTCTGCTGCCAAAATATCGTCACATGAGGTGGTGTAGAACAATCTAACTCCCGCCTCGCAAGCTAGTGGGGCAAAGTCTGTGAAGTTAGAGATGCGAGGTAATTTAATGACTGCTATGTTAACATCGGCAGGGCTAGTGTGATGCCAGTTATCAAGGGAGACAGAGTCTTCTTCGTCCACATCTAGATTGAAGAGATAGGGGATTACCCCTAGGACCGGCTTGTGGGTTAAATCATCGAGCAGCTTTACACCATCGGCAAAGAGGGATAGATCGCCCCTAAACTTGTTGACGATGAGGCCCACAACTAGGTCCCTTTCGTCTGGCGGCAGTAAGTTGACGGTGCCATAGAGCGAGGCAAAGATGCCACCTCTGTCAATATCTCCAATTAGCACAACGGGAGCTTGGGCGAGTTTAGCCGCAGCCATGTTGACGATATCCCGACCCTTGAGGTTAAGCTCCACAGGGCTGCCTGCGCCTTCCATCACTACCACGTCATAACGCCCTAGGAGTTCATCTAGAGCCTGTTTTACGATGGGGATAGCATTATCTAGGTAATTCTCCCTATACTCGCGGGCGGTCATGTTAGCCAGAGGCTTGCCCATTACTACCACTTGAGCACTCATTTCCCCTGTGGGCTTTAGCAGAATGGGGTTCATGGCTGCTTCTGGCTCTATGCCGCAGGCTTCAGCCTGGAGCGCTTGTGCCCGGCCAATCTCTAGGCCGTCGGGCGTAACATAGGAATTCAGTGCCATGTTTTGCGACTTGAATGGAGCTACAGAAAAGCCCTCTTGCCTGAGTATTCGGCAGAGAGCAGCTGTCAGTATGCTTTTACCCACGTGGGATGCTGTGCCTTGCACCATAATAGCCTTACCCATGTAAAATCACTCCCTCTCTTTTTAAGCACAAGGGAATACCTGCAGTACAGAGATATACTTCGTCAGCCTGCTGTGCAAGCAGGCTATTGACACGACCTAGGGCGTCACGGAATACTCTGCCTAGCTTGTAGGGCGGGACTAAGCCTAAGCCGACTTCATTGGTCACGATTATAGAGGGCCCTGTGCGCCGGCGCAGCATCGCTACCAACTCAGAGGCATTGGCCTCCATGGTAGAGATAAAGACCTGCGGATTTGCGAGGGCCGTGGTTTCATCCCTTAGCAGGTGATTGCTAACCCATAGACCAAGGCAATCGATTAGTAAGCACGCATCTTGTGACACGCTCCCGAGCCGATTTGTCAGATGTAGGGGATCCTCTATCGTCTGCCAGTGGAGCGGCCGTCTACCTTGGTGTGCGCTAATTCGCTCCGTCATTTCTTCATCTAAAGCCTGGCAAGTAGCAATATATACTACCTCTGGATATTTAGCAGCATACTTTTCGGCTTGAGCACTCTTGCCACTCCGCACGCCGCCGGTAATCAGCACGATGTTATTCAAGATGCCGTCCTCCTTAGCTAGCTAGTGCCTTTAAGCAGAGCGATCTGAGGCACTTGGTACACAGGGTGGGGATATACGGTTACCTTGCAGTCGTAGACAGCTTCAATCTGCTCCGACGTCAGAACGTTTTGCGGTGCTCCTGTCATAACGATGTTGCCTGAGCTGAGCAAAACAATATCATCACAGAAGAGTGCGGCTAGATTAATATCGTGCAACACAGTGATAACGGTTAACCCACCCTCTGCAAGGGCCTTGAGCAACCTAAGCAGCTCCAATTGATGTTTGATATCTAGGTGTGTAGTAGGCTCGTCGAGTATGAGAATCTCCGTTTGTTGAGCCAAGGCTGCGGCAATACGGGCTCGTTGCTTTTCTCCCCCGCTGAGGGAACTGAGGGGACGAGAGGCAAAGGCTGTCATTCCGGTCGTCTGCAGGGCGTTTTCTATAGCTTTCCTATCTTGCCCGTTCTCTTCAGCAAAGAACGACTGGTGAGGTAGTCTTCCTAAGGCTACTAACTCTCGCACCGAAATATCTGAGTTCAAGTGAGTATCTTGTTCTACGACTGCAAGAAGTCGAGCGAGTTGTCGCTGCGATAGCTGAGGCAACGATTGCCCCTTGATGCGCACGGTACCATTTTGGGGTTTGAACCACCTACTAAGTATCTTGACGATGGTGGATTTCCCGGCGCCGTTAGGACCTAGTATACCTGTGAAAGCACCGAGTCGAAGCTGCAGAGAGATATTGTTCAACACGGGCTTATCGAAGCTAAAGTTAAGGTTGCTTATTTCTATAGCGTTCATCTATAGTACCTCGCTGCGACGTTTAGCCAGTAGATATAAAAAGAACGGTCCCCCACATAATGCCGTAATGATACCCACAGGCAACTCAGTAGGCCTTACTATAACCCTAGCTAGTAAGTCAGCTGCCGTTAAGAATGCGGCTCCCAGCAAAGCGCTGGCTGGTAGTAACTTTCGATAGTTATGGCCCACGAGCATTCTTCCTACATGGGGTATCATTAACCCTACAAAACCAATGACGCCGCTCACCGCTACCGATGCTGCAGTAAGCAAGGCAGAGGAGCAGAGTAACGCTAGGCGCGTTTTCTCGACGTTAACGCCGAAGTGATGAGCAGTTTGATCACTGATACTGATAGCAGTGAGGTAGCGGTTAAGAGAAAAGGCTAGGCTGTACCCCAGTACTAAGTAAGGTGTGACCAGAAGTAGATGATTCCAACCTCGCGCCGAAAACCCCCCCATCAACCAGAAGATCATTGGCTGTATTTTTTCGTTACTAAAGTACACCAGTAGGGAGACGATAGCCGAAAGAAAACTGCTCATGGCGATGCCGGCCAGTAGCAGGCCTAAGGTAGACTTACCCGCGACTCGCCTGGCAATTGTAATGACTGTGATGAGCGCAAGAACTGCCCCCAGAAAGGCCGCAGGTGCAACGGCCCCTAGGCCAAGGAAAGTAAACTTGAGTCCCAATAACATTACGACTGCCGCTCCTAAGGAGGCGCCTGAAGATACGCCCAGCACATAGGAGTCCGCCATCCCGTTGTGTAGCAAGCCCTGCAGTACTGCTCCAGCAGTTGCTAAGGCCGCACCCACCACGGCTGCCAGTAACACCCGAGGAAGTCGCAGACGCCAGATAATAATCGCCTCATACGACCATTCTGCCATAGGTGTTGTAAGTATTTGCTTTAGTGCAACGCCAAATCTGGCGGAGGGGATGGATACAGCCCCCACAGCCAGACTAGCTAGTATTACAAGTGCTAGAAGCAACCATAAGGTTGCGGCAATTGATAGAGTACGGGTTAAAGAACGGCGACCTATTTCCATAGCCCAGGGTGCAGGTGTTTTGCTAGTTCGAGCAGGCCCTCGCCGATACGAGGTCCAGCACGCAGAATGAGGTCTTCGTTCACAAGGTATACACGCGCGTTACCAATGGCTGGGATAGAGCTCCAATTCGTTCGCGCTAAGACCTGCTCTACTGTTTCTACAGCATGGCCATAAAACATAACTTCAGGTTGGCGCGCCAGGAGCTCTTCTAGAGAGTACGTGGGATAATTAGTTGGGGCACCTACTGCTAGGTTTATTCCACCCGCCCGTGTGAGGAGTTCATTAATGAAGGTATTAGGCCCCGCGGTCATAATCGGGTCGTGCCACACCTCGTAATATACAACGGGCTTTTGTTCAGCGGATAGGGTCTTCACCTTGTCGTCGACTTGCTTGAGAATAGTGTTAATGCGGCTCTTCACTTCATCTGCCGCCTTACCAGCGCCAGTCACTTTACCTAAAAGGTCCGCATTTGCTAGCACTTCACTGATACTTTTGGCGTTTAAGACGATTACTGGGATTTTAAGAATCTCCAGCTGCTCCACAACGTCCTTGTGCAGACTCGCTGCCACTACCAAGTCGGGTTTTAGGCTGACGATCTTTTCAACAGAAGGCTTGGAAAAGCCTCCTACTTTTTCTTTGCTGGAGACTTCTTGTGGGAAGTTGCACCAGTCAGTCACTCCAACAGTCTTATCTCCTAGACCGAGGGCAAAGAGAAATTCGGTATTGGTGGGTGCAAGAGAAACAATACGTTCTGCAGCTTTAGGTAAGTTTACCTCTCGGCCCATGTCATCTGTGACGGTGATCTCTTTTCTAAAAACTGATAGCGATGAACAGGCGCTGAGGGTAGAGATGAGAACAATTGCTAGAAGTACGGTTAGTCCTTTTTTCATGTGTTGTTATCCTCCTTAAGTATGCCAATGGCAATCAAGTTATTGAAGGTGTTTTTTATCGCGGTGACTGCGTCTGGGTCGCAACTGAATGTCGTAGCAGTTGCCGGCCCAGCTGACTTGTATAGTATTGGGCTGTCATTGAGGCAGTGTAAACGTAGCTTTGCACCTTCTGCAATGGCTTCAGCCTCGTACAAAATACCTTTAGAGCCTGCAGGAGCAACATCTCTTACCCCAGGGTGAGCGAGTAATCGCATGAGTAGGGGTATATCTAGAGCCTCCGGATCAATGAGCTTTACTTCAGCGCCCACTTTGGGAACACCAATGGCCAGTACAACGTCGCCCGGTTGGGACAATCCAGAACGTACTCCACCCTTGGCATTACCTATGCAGGTAATGCCTACGCCCGTCTGTATAGTGGGTATGTTCTTCTCTGTAGTAACAACAGTGATTCTTTCGGGGGAGGGATGCACATGCCTAGCCTCAGCAAACACTCCTTCAAGAATGGGTGCAGCATCTAGCTCATTGATGGTAAAAGTACAGGAAAGGGCTACTAGTTCCGCGCCTGCAGCCAAGAGCTCCATTAAGGCAACGCGGGCCAAGAAGTGTCCAACTACAGACGGCTCCACCTTCAAGAAGTCAGCAGATAGACCCCCAATGCCACCTATGGAATCACATGTGATGACAATATCATCCTGAACGTTCGGCACTACTAGGAAGTCTCTACTGGCCATATGTAGCTTTCCTTAAGCTTGGTACGGAGTAGAGCATAGCTGCGAGAGCGACGTTTAGTATCGAGGCCACCAGGATAGAGGGAGTAGCAACTAAGAAGAAGGGCATACCGAATGCCGGAATTACAATAAATAGGGCCGGCAATACCAGACCATTGATTATAATGCCTGCTGTGGCGCCCAAGTAAAGATTGCGCTTTGCCAATAGGCCTGCACAGAAAGCCGCAGCGGCCATGCCTAGGGATACTATGGCATGAATTGGAACCCCTAGGGAAAACCCGCTTACAGCCGCCGTGGCAATGTGCCCTAGGCTAGCTACTCCGGCCCCTAGCGCCGGGGAAATACAAAGTGCGGCGAAGTAACCTGGGACAGCATCTAGAGCAAGGCTTCCGACCATGCTAGGGATCTTGATATAGGAGCCTACAACACTAAGAGCTAGGAGCATACTGAACTGGGCAAGTTTTCTGATGTTCAAAGAAATCTCCTTTCAGGTAAATAAAAACCCTCAGCCCATGGCTGAGGAGGACAAAGCTAGGTAACCCAAAGCTTTGACCCAGTCCCCTCGACCGAAGGACGGTGTCGCATGCTACATGGCAGGTCTCCTGGCTCCGGGATTAGCGCGCCTAGCACCTTCCCATTTGCGAGAGCAAACAGTGGTTGCTGCTAAGTACTACCCGTTACAGTGGCGGGACCGCTCAGGATTCTAACCTGATTCCCTTTTAACCCTTGTTCCCCAAGGGCACCATACAGTTTTATTCAGTTCATTTTGAGTATAGCGTATAGAGTATAAATGCGCAATGTGCGAGGGGTATTCATCGTTCCTAGAGCCTAGTTCATAGTTCCTAGTAGAGCGTACACAGAACAAAGTGCAGCGCTCCAACAGTCTGCCCGTATGATACATGCTGCCGGGCTGCAAACACCCAATCACGACACAGGTCTTTATCTGTAAGGTGGTTCAATTTCTCAGGTTCCCTCCCCCTTACGTCTACTGCCCGTACTTGGCCTTAAACATCGGTTTAACGCCGCCGGCTGCAATAATGGCCATGGCATGGGCCGACAGCGCCTCACCTTGTAGGGTAACTCCTTGGGTGAGGTTTTTTACTTCGCCCGTCATTAGGTTCACTTCTACGCTATCTCCCTCTGTAACCTTCTCGCTAACCCTTGGGCATACCAACAGCGGCACCCCAAGGTTAATGCAGTTGCGATAGAAGATGCGGGCAAAGGATTCAGCTACTACCACGCTTACACCGGAATGCTTAATGGTAATGGCAGCATGCTCGCGGCTTGAGCCACAGCCAAAGTTAGTGGCAGCTACGATTACGTCGCCTGCCTGTACCTGCTTTGTAAACTCAGAGTTAACGCCTTCCATGGCGTGCTTAGCTACATCAGCGGGTTCGAATAACTCTAGGTAGCGCCCGGGATAGATCTGATCAGTATCGATGTTCTTACCAAAGACAAAGGCATTGCCCTTAATACTCATTAGTTGCAGCCTCCTTGCAGAGGTACTTGCGAGGGTCGGCTAGCTTACCCTCCAGGGCAGATGCAGCGCAGACTGCGGGGGAAGCGACATAGATCTCTGCTTGTGTGCTGCCCATGCGGCCCGGGAAGTTGCGGCTAGAAGCTGTTACGCACACTTCGCCAGGGGCTAGTGCTCCTTGGTGCGCACCCAAACAAGGGCCGCAGCCTGGCGTAGAGAATGTAGCTCCTGCTTCGATCAGTGTTTCCACGTAGCCTAGCTTAGTTGCGGTGAGAAATACCTCGCGCGAAGCGGGGATAATAACGAGCCTGGTGCGCTGAGATATCTTCTTGCCCTTTAATATCTCTGCTGCTACAGCAATATCTTCAACACGCCCGCCGGTACAAGTTCCGATAAACGCTTGATCTACCTTGATTCCGGCTACTTCGCTAATGCCCACCAAGTTGTCGACGCTGTGTGGGGCAGCCAGTTGCGGTTCAAAGTCTGTGACATCAAAAGAGTGCATTGCTACATAGACGTAGTCTGAATCAGTTGTAGGCACCACAGGATAATAGCCCAAGCGTGGTTCGAGGTACGCGCGGGTTACTTCATCAGGCGCGATATAGGCGGTCTTTGCGCCCATTTCCACAGCCATATTGCAGAGCACCATACGCTCAGCCATCCCGAGATTTTTAACCACTTCGCCTGTGTATTCCACAGCCTTGTAAGCGGCGGCATCCGCTTTTAGTTTACCTAAAACGTGTAGAACGACATCTTTGGCCATAACGCCGTGTGGTAATGTACCGGTTAGCTCAACCTTAATGACTTCAGGTACCCTTAGCCACAGTTCTCCGGTGAGTAGAATGCAGGCCAAGTCAGTAGCGCCTACGCCAGTGCCAAAAGCTCCGAAAGCTCCATGAGTGGTAGTGTGGGAATCGGTTGCTACTAGCAGCATGCCAGGAAAGACGAGCCCTGCTTCGGGCATGACTTGGTGACATACGCCAGCATCGATATCAAAGAGATGGGGGATACCTTGGTCCCATACAAACTCCCGCATAGCCTTTTGGTTGGCTGCAGATTGAATAGTAGGAGCTGGAGCATAGTGATCCAGCACGAATGTAACTTTGTTAGGGTCGTGGACCTTTGTGCCACCCATTTCATGGAATGATTTAAGAACCTGAAGGTACAGGTCGTTGACTTCGGCTAAGTCGACTTTCGCATTTACGATTTCTCCCGCTTTGACCGCGGGTACACCCGCGGCACGGGCTAGGATCTTCTCTAAAGCATGCACAGTTTTGCCTCCTTTAATAGATTAACGAGGTCGTTCCCAGTTGCCAGTTCCCAGTGCCCAGCTTTCAGTTGGCCGCAGTGTGCTCAATGCTCAGCGCTCACAGCTCACTGCACTGCCTTAGTGATTGTAGTGATTCGTTTCGTTCCCCTAGGCGGCAAGCTGCAAGCGGAAAGCGCTAACGCCCTTGTTCTCTAATCACATCAATTATCTGCCCATTGCGGTATTCTACCACTGCCACGATTCTTTTTCCGGGGGAGAAAGGTTTAGGCTTGCCGGTGCGGCGGTAAACCTCTGCGCTAATGTCATTGATGTCGCGTACCTTAATACCTAGGTTTCTTAGGGCTGGCTCGAGCTCCTTGCGTCTGGGGTTGACAGCTACACCGAGCTCGGTAACTAATACGTCTACTGTCTCACCGGGGGTGGTAATAGTCGTAACCTCGTCAACCACGATAGGCAGCCTGCCGCGAGTAGCTGTAGTGACTACAATTGAAAGCTTGCTGCCTGCCGCAGTGTCGTTGTGACCACCCGAACCACCCATAATCATCCCGTCAGAGCCAGTAGTGACATTGACGTTAAAGTTCGTGTCTATCTCTGTAGCACCGAGAATCATCACATCGAGATAGTTGACTGCAGCTCCTTTGTTTAGAGGGTTAGCGTAGAAGGAGGCACAGCCTTCGATATGATTGGGATTATCGCGTAGAGACTCTACGGCATCTAAGTCAAAACACTGAATATCAAGTATCCGTTGGAAGAGCCCTTCTTTGAGCATTTGCACAAAATAGCCGGTAACACCGCCGAGGGCAAAGCTTCCCTGGATCTTGCGTTTGATCATTTCTTGGCGCATAAATGCGGCCACTGCAAGTGATGCACCACCGGCACCCGTTTGCAACGAAAGCCCTTCCTTCAATAGCCCGGCTCCTTGGACTATCTTGGTGGCTGTTTCAGCTAGCATGAGACCAAGGGGATCCTTGGTGATACGAGTAGTACCTGAGATTATTCCTTTTGGGTCACCTAACTTTGATACTACTACAACATAGTCAACGTTGGTTCCTGGTATGCTGATGGGCGCGATGGGAAAGGGTATTAGATTATCGGTGATAGCAATAACGGTTTTGGCATACTGCGAATCAGCTACTGCATACCCCAACGAGCCACAGGCAGAAGGGCCGTGGACACCGTTAATATTCCCCCCCACATCAGCTGTCGGTGCAGCTATGAAGGCTACGTCAATCTTGAGCACGCCAGTTTCAATAGCACGTGGGCGACCGCCGTGGGAACGCATAACGGCAGGCTTATGCAATAATCCGTGTGCTACCGCCTCCGCCACAGGGCCTACCATATAATTGGTGTCAATTGCAGTTATCACGCCAGAACGAATCAAATCAACCAGAGGCGCGTGGATGGGGAAGATGGAACTAGCGGCTACTCTGATATCTTTCAGGCCTAGGGCAGCGATTTCCTGCATTACCATGTTCATTACGTAGTCGCCGTTACGCAAATGATGATGGAAAGAAACCGTACCCCCGTCGCGCAGGTCTGATTGCCGAATAGCTTCCCTCAGGTTAGGTAGTAATTTATTGTTACCAGGCTTGCTAAAAGAGCAATACCTGGGAGCAAGGTGAGTCGGGGGCGTCATATCCCAGGCGTAGGTAAACGGGGTTACCTCGCCGAGATGTTCAATGTAGCTAGGTAATATGCGCTTCATTAGCGACCACCTCCGTAGAGAGCGGCTAAGCTCAAGATATGCTTGGCGCGGTTGATGATGGGTGCGTCAATCATTTTTCCTTCTAGGCTAAAAACACCTATACCCGCGGCAAATGCCTCCTCAGCGGCATCCACAATGCGGTGAGCCTGAGCAACTTCGCTTGGGTCCGGTTGGAGCAGATCGTGCAGGGGCATGACGTGACGTGGCGAGATGAGAGCCTTGGCTGTGTACCCTAACACACGGCCCCTTAGAACATCCTGCGTGAAACCGTCCGGGTCATTAGTATCTGTAAAGGGGGTGTCTACCGCCTGTACTCCTGCGGCCCGGCAGGCTAATGCTACGCGTGCTCGGGCAAATTCAATTTCGTGACCTTGCTTGGTGCGGGGTACGCCCATATCGGCAGTAAAGTCCTCGGCTCCAAAGAAAAGCGCTTGAACTCTGGGTGACGCTTTGGCCACAAAGTAAGCCATTTCTACACCGAGTGCGCTTTCTAGCAAAGCAATAAGTTCGAGGTTTGTACGAGCCATCAGCGCATCCGCCTCACTAATACGTTCAGCAGTAGCTTTAGGCAGTAAAATCGCTTCGGTGCGGGTGGTGCATATGGCCCTAATGTCATCAGCTCCAAATGCTGTATCCAGTCCATTAACACGAACTATCACAGTTGCTGACCCAAAGTCTAAATGTGTTAGAGCTTCAGTTACGAGTCGTCGGGCGGCATCTTTCTCATTCATGGCAACGGCGTCTTCCAAATCTAAAATTACAGCGTCAGCGCCGAGAAAACCGGCTGCCTGTAGCATGGCCGGGTTGTTGCCGGGCACAAATAGCAGCGAGCGAAGGTTCTTCATTCATTTCTAGCTCCCTTCACTAAGCCTGCGCGACCTAATGCTGTCAGGAGGCGAGCCTTAATGGCATAATCGAAAGCCCCGCGGTCCCTGACTTCTATAACTGCATCATGGACTGAAGTTTCTGCTAGGGTATTTTCGATTACAACACGAATCTGCTCGCCAAATTGCTGTTCCACTATACTGGCAATCCTTATATCTAATCCACCTGCTGCTTGTGGAAACACAGTGATCAATACGTCGCAGCTTTCCAAGCTTCCAGCCCTTCCAATTTTCACTTCCAACAGTAACCCTCCTTGCTATCGTAATAAAGCAATAGGGACGTAGAATTCTACGTCCCTACAACTATATCGTATTTAGGGACTTCAGCCCATTAGCTATTTCAAGGTGCGAGTGAGACTTTAGTCTTTAGTCCTCAGTCGTCAGGCTTCAGTCTTTAGAAGAACGAGCCTCCTGAAGGCTGATGTCTGTTGGCCGATACCTAGCTGGCGGCTAGAGGCAGTCAGCTGGTGGCTCCTAGAGTAGTATCGCCGTGAGCAAACTTGCTAGCAACAGCATTATTGCCCCACCGATACGGGAGGAGATCTGTGCAAAAGGCATTAGCTCCATGCGTTCTGCAGCGGAGAGGGTAGCCACATCGCCGGTACCACCCATGTTTGACATACAGAGACCCGCGGTAATGGCGGATTCGATGGGGTAGAAGCCAACCAATTTACCAACCCAACCTGCGCCTACAATGGCGCCAGCAACGGTCACGAAAACAAGAATAATATATTGTGGGGTAAATGCTTGGATGATTTCTGGCAGGCTAGTGAAAGCTACGCCGATACCGATGAGAAGCGCTCCGGTGAAGTTCTTCATCACGAACTGGAACCATTGGTAGGCACCGACTTCATACTTGCGAGGCATAATACCGAGAGCCTTAACCACTGCTACGGCAATTATCATAAGTGCAAAAGCGTGGATCTGCGGTATGAACTTTCCGAGCACTATACCTAGAATAAAGAAACAAGAGGCAAGCACTAGACCTACGCCCATCATCTCAAAGTCTACACCTTGGCGGTCATCCTTTTCCGACTCCTTGACTGCTTCTGCTCCCTTATCACCGATCATGAGCTGGCCATTGCCGGAGAATGCAGGCCTAATTTTGCCAAAGCGATTGAGCAGACCAGCTGAGATAATTGAAAGAGCATTGCCCATCGCGACCGCAGGCACCATGATGCTCAAAAGGGTAGATGAGTCCTGCCCAAATGCGTTTGTATAGATTTGCGAAAGAGGAACTGCTCCCGCACCCATACCACCGCCCATAATGGGGATGCCAATAAAGAACAGGGCCTCTTTCCAGCCGTAGCCAGTAACGGCGCCTACTATTGAGACAAGCCCTAGGCTAGCAATAATACCGCCGAAGATTGCAGGAAAATATCTTGCAGCAGCCTTGATAAGTAGTCCGCGACTCATACCGAGAATACTACCGGTAATAAGTGCTGCAATATACCAGTTTAAGAAGCCATGGCCGTTCATAAAAGTATCCACCAGTTTTATAGTTGTTGCCGGCATCAGTTTATAGGTTACCATGGCGGCACTACCGAAAATGATAACAATTGGACCACCGCCGAGGTAATCTTTAACGATTGGAAGCCTGTTGCCGATTTCGTTAAGTATAGCACCTAGTAGAATCATGAATGCCCAAGCACCGATCATGTTACCAGGTAGCCAGTTCCTGTAGGCGGCAAAACCGACAAGGGCGGCAGCTGGAATGAAGATGGGCATTGTTAAGCCAGCCAGGGTGAAATGTTTGGCTGCCGTGGGGGCTTTAATGGTTTTCGAGTTTATAGCCATTACACTAGTCCTCCTTTTATTTTTCTGCTCACATTTAAGGAGCATATTCTGCATCTCTAAACTATCAAATTTTCTAATAATTCGTACTCTTTTGTAGCTATTGTTACTTTTGTTCGTTTAGTAAGCAGGAGACGGCACATAGCGTATGGCACATAGCACATAGCCATAGTGGCGCGCAGCGCATAGCACAGAGCACATGGCGCATGATCTCAGCTCCTGGCTGCTGGCTACTAGTAGACCCCAAAGATTGGTCCTATAACTAAAAGAAGAAAGCCCAAGTGCATTGCACCTGGGCTTGTTGTAATTGAACGTTTTCTGCCTTCCGGTCGTGTAGCCGCATCACGAGCACCCTTTAGGGTGCGGGGCCAGCACTGACATGCGGAGGACTTCCACGAGTCGGTGCCTCGTGGCTACACGATAAAATGCTGGGAACTGGGCACCCGCTCCTGTGCTATGTGCCATAAGCTATGTGCACCCTCGCCGTTAAACCCTCGCCATCCCCGTCTTCACAGCTACGTCAGCCACAGCCTTTGCTACTACTAACGCTACGCGAAGGTCAAAAACGTCTGGTATTACATATTCAGGTGTGAGCTCACTTTCCTTAATTACGTCAGCAATGGCATAAGCGGCCGCGAGCTTCATATCTTCAGTAATGTCCTTGGCGCGCACGTCTAGTGCTCCGCGGAAGATGCCAGGAAAGGCCAATACGTTGTTCACTTGGTTGGGGAAGTCCGAGCGGCCTGTGCCCACAACTAAAGCTCCACCAGCCTTGGCTTCATCCGGCATAATCTCAGGTACAGGGTTGGCCATAGCAAATACAATAGCTCCCTCGTTCATACCGGCTATCATTTCGCGGGTGGCAACATTAGCAGCCGAAACGCCTATAAAGATGTCTGCACCCTTGAGTGCGTCGGCTAGCTGACCGCTTCTGGCCGCAGAATTGGTGATCTGAGCCATCTCTTCTTGGGCAGGATTATTTGATGCTACGCCCGGAACAAGAATGCCCTGTTTGTCGCAAAGTAGCAGATGGTTAAACCCTGCTCGAAGTAATAGTTTAGCAATGGCAATGCCGGCTGATCCTGCACCGTTAATGACGACGTTAACTTCGCTCATGTTTTTCTTGGCTACTTTCAGGGCGTTACCCAATGCGGCCAGCACTACTATAGCCGTACCATGCTGATCGTCGTGGAATACGGGAATATCGAGGCGCTCCTTAAGCCTACGCTCAATCTCAAAGCAGCGTGGTGCGCCAATGTCCTCTAGGTTAATTCCACCAAAGGATGGTGCTATGAGCTCTACCGTGCGAACGATTTCGTCTACGTCCTTGGTGTTTAAGCAGATAGGAAATGCATCTACGTTAGCAAAGGCTTTAAACAGTACGGCCTTGCCTTCCATTACAGGTAAGGCTGCGGCAGGCCCAATGTCCCCTAGACCTAACACCGCAGTGCCATCGGTAACTACAGCAACCATGTTGCCTTTGGTGGTGTAGCGATAAACGTCAGCGGGGTTATTATGGATTTCTTTGCAGGGCTCTGCCACTCCAGGGGTATACGCTATTGATAATTCGGTCCTATTAGTTACCGCAACTTTGCTGACAACTTCGAGTTTGCCCTTGTACTCTTCGTGTAGTTTTAGGGCGGCTTCTCTTAATGACATAAAAAGCACCTCCAAAATTGAATATCTTGACTACAGATTAACAGTTATCTGGCAATTAGCACCGTTTTGGTGCTATTGTTGCTTTTGGTCATTTTGTTCACTTAGATACGGAATACTGACGTGATGGTCGTCCTGTGCCGTAAGACAGGTCAACGCGGGCGGTACCTTGCTCCACAAGATACTCTAGATACCGTCGTGCGGTAATCCTCGAAACCCCGCAACCCAGTCCCGCCTGCTCTGCGGAGAGGGGGACGGCAGATTGAACCAAGCAAGTGCGAACCTTGCCTAGAGTCAGCTCATTAAGTCCTTTGGGGAGGGTTACAGACTGCGTAGCTTCTACTTCGTCTTGATGCAGCAGTCGATCCACATCTGGCTGCGACAATCTGTCAGCTGAATGCAGGAGGTCAAATCTTTCCGCGTATACACGTAGAGTATCCTGTAGGCGTTGCAGTTTAAAAGGCTTAATTATAAAGTCTAGTGCACCGTAGCGCGTCGCCTCTTGTAGTTGTTCAGCCTCACGGGCTGCTGTTATGAGGATAACATCAATGGGGTAGCGCAAAGAGCGTAGTTGCTTGAGCATTTCTATACCATCAATCTCGGGCATGTACACATCCAGGATAACCAGATGCGGATGCGAGGCTTCGGCCATTTCTAAACCTTGGCGTCCGTTATTGGCAATGCCCACGACATTAAAGCGTGACAGGGCATCAATGGCGCGTTCATGCAGGTGCGCTACCATGGGGTCATCATCGACTATTAGCACTCTAATGTCCACCAGCTTCACATCCTTTACACATCGGTAGGGTTATAGTGAAATGTGTCAGCACATCTGGCTCAGACTCCACCTTAATCTCGCCGCCACAAGTCGTGGCGATAGTGTTTATGATGTGAAGCCCCAAGCCGCGATTCTGCTGCGCCTTGGTCGAGAATCCGAATTCAAAAATCTTACTCTTGTCTCGCTCAGAGACGCCAGGGCCGTTATCCATTACTTCTATGGTTAGTAGTAACTCGGTCTGCTGTAGGCGTAAGAGCACGAGAGGGTTATCACGTAAATTACTAGCTAAAGCTTCGAGCGCATTGTCTGCGAGGTTGCCGACAATAGCAGTGACGGCTTGCCGCAGCTCAGTGGGCAAGGCTTCTAACTTACTATCTATCGAGAGTTCAAGCCTTATGCCCAATTCATTGGCTCTACCAATCTTACCGATGATTATCGCTGCAACGCCTGGGTCGTTTATCCGAGCCAAAACCTCACCAGTGAGACCGCTGTGTTTAGTGTGAACGGTGTGTATATAATCTATGGCTTCGTCATGGTTCCCTAATTGTATAAGTCCAGAAATAGTATGAAGTTTATTGGAGAACTCATGTGTTTGCACACGGAGCGCCTCAATGTAGCGACGTACACCGCTTAGCTCTTCTGCTAAGCGTGCAATTTCCCTGCGATCGCGAAAGGTTGCTACCGCCCCTACGACCTTACCTTCGACTACAATCGGGAGGCGGTTAGTCACAACCCGCACTTCTCCCATTATTTGATCTTGGTCGTATTCTGCCTGACCGCTCTGCAATACTTGGGGTAGGCGGGTGCTAGGTACTACTAAGTTTATGGGTCTTCCGATTACTCCTTCATCCAGTCCCAGATAATCTTTGGAAACATCATTCATAAGAGTAATAAGACCATTTCTGTCCACGGCTATAATACCTTCTCGGACTGATTGGAGAATGGCTTCACGGCTGTGCAGCACAGAGGCAATTTGTTCTGGTTCCATACCATAGAGGGTGGCCTTGATATGTCCGCTGAGTAGGCCCGCGCCTACACTCCCAACAGCCATACCGACAGCTAGAGCGGCAAGAATAGCGCCTCGTACCGGTACAAGCTGGGCTTCTAAGCTAGGTATTAAGCCGCCTACCATTACAGCCCCAACAACCTGCCCAGCATAGCCATAGATAGGAGCAAAACTACGCTGTGATGGGCCCAGCGTACCTATGGCTTGTGAGATATACTCTTCTCCTAGGAGAGCTTTGCCCTCATCTCCACCCACGAACTTCTGACCAATGCGCTCGGGTACGGGGTGAGTGTACCGCACTGAATCGGTGTCAATCACCACTAGGATTTCGAAGCCTGTACGCAGGCGGATCTGTTCAGCTAATGGTCTAATGTAGGCGTCGCCGCCCGGTTTCCCTACCCACTGACGCACAACGGGAAGTTCTGCTACGGATTGAGCCACCCCCAAGGCTTGCATACCTATATGGTACCGGAGAATATCCGAGATGGTCTGGGTAACCATTATTCCGGCAATAGCTAGAGAGGCAATCATCACCCCCAGAACCAACATAAATACTTGCCAACGAAGCGAAAGGCGCATGCCAAGTCCCCCAATTTGTATGTTTAAAGTTACTTTCGTGACTTACTCGTAATCACCTGCCGAAAATTTCTGACAGCGGCAGGATTCAAGGACCAAAATGCGAAAATAAATAAAAACCCTTTTGGGAGGCGAAATATGTGGGACTAGAGTGGAAGTATCTCCAGTATGATCAGCTCGTTCAAGCTCTTAACTCTTATGCAACTGAATACCCCCATCTGACTAAGCTTTATTCCGTAGGGAAGAGCTTTGAAGGACGGGAGCTATGGGTCCTTGAACTGACCAACTACTCTACGGGTGGCGCAGAAGACAAGCCAGGCGTGTATATCGATGGGAATCACCATGCCGGGGAAGTAGCAGGCTCGGCGGTCTGCCTCTACACTATTGACTACGTGCTAAATAACCACGGCGCAGATCCTAAGATAACGTATTTACTTGATACATCAGTTTTTTACGTTTTGCCCCGAGTAAGCCCCGATGGGGCCGAGTTCTATCTTACCACTCCCTACATGCTCAGAAGCAGTGTGCGGCCGTACCCATTGCCACCAGATGAAGAGGGACTACTACCCGAAGATATCGACGGCGACGGCAATATTCTGCAGATGCGTATCAACGACGAGAACGGGGAGTGGAAGGTCTCAGCGGGAGACCCTCGCCTAATGGTGAGGCGTGCACCAGACGACCGAGAAGGACAGTTTTACCGAGTGTACACCGAGGGCCACATTGTAAACTTTAACGGATACGATGTTAAACCCGCCAGGCCTAAATGGGGTCTTGATTTTAATCGCAATTACCCGGGAAATTGGAAGCCTGAAGTTCAGCAACAAGGTGCTGGACCGTATCCTTTTTCAGAGCCCGAGACTAGAGCGGTGGGCGACTTTTTCTTAAGCCATCCCAATATCGCTGTCGCCCTAAGTTACCACACCAGCGGGGGAATTATCTTGAGACCACGCTGTGCCGGGGCTGATAAGACTATTGCTAGCACAGATCTAGCCGCTATGAAAGCAATTGGTGAGCGAGGCAAAGAGCTTACGGGGTACCCGACGTGGTCCATTTTCGAAAGCTTCACTGTTAATCCCAATCGACCTTCAGCAGGGAGCTTCATTGATTTCTCTTTTGATAACCTGGGCATTGTCTGTTTCGCCACCGAACTATGGGATATGGCAGGCCGCGCTGACCTACCTAAGCGTACCCTGAAGCAACTGGTGGAATTGACAGATGCGGAGCGAGAGGCAGACAGCCTTAAGTTACTCAAGTGGAATGATGAGGTCTTGTCTGGTAAGGGGTTTGTACCCTGGACAGCATTCGATCACCCTCAACTGGGCGCAGTTGAAATTGGCGGCTGGCTACCTAAGACAGTACAGCAAAACCCGCCTACAGAGTTACTGCAAGACGAGTGCCATAAGAATATGCTCTTTTCCTTAGCCTTAGCGGCCACTGTGCCGAGGCTTAGTATTACTAAAGTCAGGGTAGAACCACTCTCAACTGATACTTATCGCGTTGTAGTGGGGGTAGAGAATACTGGGTTCCTACCCACATCAGGCTCTGAAGCCGCCATACGGGCTCAAGTAGCCCGCCCTGTTGAAGTTGAGCTGATTGGAGCACACATCCTACAGGGACCTGCCGAGCACAAGTTAGGTCATTTACCGGGTCGTTCTAGCCATGGCGGGTTTAACACTACTAAAAAAGTTGAGTGGCTGATTAAAGCTCAGTCCGGTTCGATCATTACAGTATGCGCTAGAGCACCACGCGCTGGGAATGCCAGCACTGCTATAACGCTATAGGGGGGTGCCATATGAGCAAAATAGATTTCACGCGTTTTCACACTTACGCCGAACTGACTACTCACCTCAACGAGTTAGCGCTAGCGCACCCCGATTTATGTTCGCTACATTCCGCAGGAACGAGCCCCGCAGGGCGGGAGCTGTGGGTGATGGAGCTAGGTAGCAATAAAGGAACGATCCGTAGCAAAAGGCCAGCCTATTTTATTAAGGGAAATCACCATGCTGGAGAGGTAACAGGTTGTGCGGCTTCGCTCTATACTATTTGGTATCTGTTAACTAACTATGGAGTGGACTCGCTTTGCACGCGGGTGCTAGATGAGCGCACTCTATATGTCATGCCGCGCATCACAGTCGACGGTAGTGAAGTGTATTTAACGAGTCCCAAGAGTTTGCGCTCCAGTCCGTCGTCTTGGCCAGAAGCACAACTCCAGGACGGGATGTATTTTGATGATGTCGACAATAATGGTCACATCCTGCAAATGCGGTTGCGGCACCCCATGGGCGACTGGAAGGTATCTGAGCGAGACTTACGTCTTATGGCTAGGCGGGCCCCAGACGAATTGATAGGCGAGTTTTACTTCATCTACCCTGAAGCCATGATCAAGAACTATGATGGTTACGAGGTCAAAATGCCTCGGCCTCTATGGAGCATAGACTATAACCGCAACTACCCTACTAATTGGAAGCCTGACCATAGGCAGCACGGCGCAGGAGATTATCCTTTCTCCCAGCCAGAGATTAAGGCCGTGGCAGATTGGTTTATACAGCATCCCAACATCGGGGGCTCGATGTCCTACCACACTACCGGGGGTGTTATTCTCCGGCCTATGTGTACTGCGGAGGACAGTAAGGTGCCTAAGTCTGACTTGCAGTTGTATAAAGTAATTGGAGAGATGGGTACAGAAGAAACGGGTTACCCCGTAGTCAACGTCTACCGAGACTTTACCTATAACCCAGAGCGCCCTGAGGTCGGCAGCTACCTAGAGTGGGTGTACGAAGCGCTAGGCGTAATGGGGTTTGAAATAGAACTGTGGGATATGCCCAAGCGCGCTGGGATAGAAAAGCGCGGTTTTAGGGCTAATGCCGAAAAGACAGACAAAGAACGCGAAGAGGACGGGCTTAAACTCTTAGCTTGGAATGATCGGGAGCTCGGTGGAGAGGGGTTTGTTAATTGGCGCCCCTTCACTCATCCTCAGCTCGGAGAGGTAGAAATCGGCGGGTGGTTGCCAAAAACCGTGCGGCAAAACATTCCACCTCATCTCATCGAAGAAGAGATAAAGGGTAACTGCATCTTTACCCTGCGCCACGCTCTAGCACTACCCGAGATGCGCATCACAACTGTCACTATCGAGCAGCAGGACACAGCTACTCATCTCGTATCGTTAGGGGTAGTCAATGCAAGTTATCTACCTACCAACGTTACCGAAATGGCTCTTAAGATTCGTGTCGCTAAGCCAGTAACAGCCGAGCTTATACTGCCTGAGGGAATGCAAGTTGTAGGATGCAAACTCAAACAAGAATTAGGCCACCTACCCGGTTTCGCCCAGCGCAAAGTCGAGTGGGCGGTAAAAGGCTACGGAGAAGTCACCGTCCGCGTCTCCGGCGAAAAAGCCGGGCAGGCAGAGCGCATAATTGACTTATAGAGGCACATAGCGCAGGGCACATGGCGGCGGAAAGCGGGGTCGTCCCCAGTTCTCAGTGCCCAGTTCCCAGTTGTTCTAGGCGTTGGACTCGTGATTGCCACGGGCTCTACGCCGCATTGCCTGGTTAGTGATTAGTGAGTTGTGATGATCCGTCCCCACAAGCGGACAGCGCCCTATCGCATTACTCAGCAATGCTGTCGGGTATTAGATAGCGGAAAGCGCCCGTAGCCTTTGGATTTTTGATCTTTGATTATATGTTACAAGGAGGTCCTCCCCATGAAAACCATCTACCAACCCGACCGCTACTACAAATACGAAGAAATCTATAATCTGCTTAAGAGCTACAACGAAGAGTTCCCCATACTGACTAAGCTTTATAGTATCGGCCAGACCTACGAGGGGCGCGAAATGTGGATGCTCGAAATCACCAATTCCACTACAGGCTGCGGCCAAGACAAACCGGGCTACTACATTGACGCTAACTTCCATGCTGGTGAAGTAACAGGATCGGCAGTAGTGCTGTATACCATTAACCATACGCTAGCCAATTATGGCATCGACCCGATGATCACTGACGTTGTAGACAGTAAGGTTCTTTACCTGCTCCCACGCGTTAGTGCCGACGGTTCTGAGCTCTACTTAACCTCGCCGTTTATGTTGCGCAGCTCGGTACGCCCTTATCCCTTTGATGAGGACCAAGACGGTCTGCACGGCGAAGATATTAACGGCGACGGCCTAATCCTACAAATGCGTGTTAAGGATGGTTTTGGCGACTGGAAAGTCTCGGACAAAGATCCCCGTCTGATGATCCGCCGTGGTCCCGATGATAGGGTGGGCGAGTTTTATCGGGTATACCCCGAGGGCTACATTAAAAACTTTGACGGTGTAGAAGTAAAACAGCCTCGCTCCCGCTGGGGGCTTGATATTAACCGTAACTTCCCCGCCAACTGGGATATTGAGTCTAGACAAGCAGGCGCGGGTCCGTACCCCTTATCCGAGCCCGAAACTCGTTCAGTGGCGGAGTTTGTAGTCAAGCAAAAGAACATTGCTGGTGCGCAGAGCTATCATACTACAGGCGGTGTGCATCTACGTCCTTTTTGTACTAAGGACGATTCAAAGTTGCCTACTGTAGACCGCGAGGCCTATAAGTCCATAGGTGAAGCTGGGAAGCAACATACCGGGTATCCGCATATCTCCGTATTTGAGGGCTTCACTATGGACAAGAGCAACCCGATGAAGGGTATCTACATGGACTGGCTGTATGAGCACCAAGGGCTAATCTGCTGGTCTACAGAGCTATGGGATCTCCTCCACCGTGCTGGCATCGAACGCAAGAGCTTCGTGGTAGAAATGAACAAGACAGAGAAGGAGCGCGAGGCTGACCAGCTCAAGATACTAGAATGGAACGACAAAGAACTTGAAGGCCAAGGCTTTATAAACTGGGCTCCCTTTACTCATCCTCAGCTAAATGATGTAGAAATTGGTGGTTGGGATATTAAATACGTGTGGCAGAACCCCCCCCACAAGTTCCTAGAGGAAGAATGCCGCAACAACATGAACTTTACATTTGCGCACATCAACGCTCTCCCCGAACTCAAGCTCAACAAGATTAAAACCGAGAAGGTAGGCGAGGATGTCTACCGCATCACAGCTGCAGTGGTCAATACTGGCTACTTGCCCTCTAGTGGTTCCGACTTGGCGGCGCGCAACAAGTTTGCCAAGCCAGTAGAGGCGGAGCTGATTACCTATCAGGGAGAAGTTGTGTCCCCCAAAGTTAAGATCGAGGTAGGCCATCTGCCTGGCCGCAGCGAGAAGAAGGTGGAGTGGTTAGTCAAGGCTCCTGCAGGCACTAAGGTAACAATCACCGCTCACGCTGATCGCGCCGGAAAAGTTCAGGTTGAAGTAGTCCTTTAAAACCCTAATTAGAGGGGCTGTCGCAAAACGTTTGTGAATAAACGTTGAGCGGCATGCCCTTTTCATTTGAAATCGACCCAAACTGGGCGGCAAACTGAGTCGCAACACCCT
>WSXW01000074.1 GCA_009773495.1 Bacillota bacterium | reverse complement strand
TTGATTACAACCATTGCGATGGAGCCTGGCGTACGTTTTGCTATCCGCGAAGGCGGCCGCACCGTTGGCGCTGGCGTTGTAACGGAGATAATTGAGTAGTATTAATTACGACGAGGTCGTACCTCGTACCTTGAACATCTTTAACGAATTACGAAGTACGAGGTACGTAGGACGGCATCCGTGCTCCGTTATAACGGCGTTTCGCCTCCTGCCACGCCCCGCCACGTTGTTTCTTCTTGACAGCGTTTGCCCCCTGTGATAACTTCTATAAGTAAACCGTTTTTAGGCACGGTAATTATATCAGGAGGTGGAACTTATGCGAGTAGGTATTACGCTAGCGTGTGCTGATTGTAAGCAGCGCAACTACCGTACTACTAAAAATAAGAAGACCAATACAGAGCGCATAGAGATCAAGAAGTACTGCAGAACCTGTAAGACTCATACAGCTCACCGTGAAACTAGGTAGGTGACATATAATGAAATTCTTTCAGAACCTCGCAGCTAAGTTTCGCGACCTCGCAAAGTTCCTTCGTGATGTACGCACGGAACTACGCAAAGTTATTTGGCCTTCTCGCAAGCAGACGGTTAATTACACCCTCGTTGTGCTGTTTGCTGTAGTATTTGTGGCAGCCCTTATTTCCGTTACCGACGCCGCCTTTAGCATCATTATCAGAAGACTCCTCGGTATCTAGCGAGCCCATCTAGTTTTTGGATGTAACGATGTAGGGCTGCATTCCGAAAGAATGCTCGCACCTATGTCGATACCCGTCGAAGGAGGGTAGGGGCGCTATCGTGTTGATAGGGCCCTGAATAAGTATGGAAAAGAAATGGTATGTGGTTCACACCTATTCAGGTTATGAGAACAAGGTGAAAACCAACCTAGAAAGACGTGTTCAGTCCATGGAGATGGAGGACAAGATCTTCCGGGTATTGGTACCCATGGAAGATGAACAGGAAACGGGCCGGGACGGCAAGAAAAAAATCGTCAAAAAGAAAGTGTTCCCGGGGTATGTCATCGTTGAGATGATTGTCACTGACGATTCTTGGTACGTTGTGCGTAATACGCCTGGTGTCACAGGTTTCGTTGGTTCTGGTACCAAGCCTATCCCGCTCGAAGAGCATGAGATTAAGTCTATTCTTCGTTCCATGGGTGTCGAGGAAATAAAAATTCGTATAAATTTTACCATTGGTGAGACTGTGCGTATTGTAGAAGGTCCTTTCGACAACTTTGTGGGAGTAATCGAAGAGATTATGGCTGAACGTCAAAAGCTTAAAGTTCGAGTGGCGATGTTTGGCCGTGAAACCCCTGTGGAATTAAGCTTTACTCAAATTCAAAAATTGTAGTTTCTTTTAGGGAAAGGGAGGTGGATGTAGTTGGCTAAGAAACTGATTAAGGTCGTTAAACTGCAAATTCCCGCTGGCAAAGCAACGCCTGCTCCACCGGTTGGACCTGCCCTAGGTCAAGCTGGTATTAATATTATGGGCTTTGTTAAGGAATTTAACGAGCGTACTGCCCCACAAATGGGTCTAATCATACCCGTTGTGGTGTCTGTCTATCAGGATAGGTCTTTTACCTTTATCCTGAAGACTCCTCCGGCAGCAATTCTTCTCAAGAAGGCTGCTGGTATTGAATCTGGATCTGGCGAACCTAACAAAAAGAAGGTCGCTAAGGTTACCCGTGCAAAAGTGCAGGAGATTGCTATCGCTAAGATGCCTGACCTCAATGCCGCTAGCATAGAAGCTGCTATGCGTATGGTTGAGGGTACGGCTCGTAGCATGGGCATTGAAATCGTAGACTAAAAAACCCGCGTGGGAGGGGTTAATCCCGCTATTACCACTGGAGGTGAACACCATGCCAAAAAGAGGCAAGAAGTATTTAGAGGCGTTGAAGTTAGTGGACCGTACGGTCCACTATGATCCTAAGGAGGCCGTTGAGCTCGCAAAGAAGACTTCTACCGCTAAGTTTGATGAGAGCATCGAAGTTGCTGTTAGGCTCGGCGTCAATCCTAAGCACGCAGACCAACAGGTCCGTGGCGCGGTAGTCCTACCCCATGGCACAGGCAAGACTGTCAAAGTGCTTGTATTTGCCAAGGGTGACAAGGCTAGGGAAGCAGAGCAGGCTGGTGCTGACTATGTTGGTGCTGAAGACATCATTGCTAAGATTCAAAACGAAAACTGGCTAGACTTTGACGTAGCTATCGCTACTCCTGACATTATGGGTCAGGTAGGTAGGTTGGGTAGGTTGCTCGGTCCTAAAGGGCTTATGCCAAACCCGAAGGTAGGAACAGTAACATTTGATGTAGCTAAGGCTATTCAGGATGTCAAGGCGGGTAAGATTGAGTACCGTGTAGATAAAGCTGGTATTGTCCATGCTCCTATTGGTAAGAAGTCTTTTGACGCTGATAAGCTGCTTGGCAACTTTACTGCACTGATGGAGGCCTTAATTAAGGCTAAGCCAACGGCAGCAAAAGGTATCTACGTGAGGAGTGTCACCGTATCCGCGACCATGGGCCCTGGCATTCGAGTGAACACCGCTCGTGCTTCTGACACAACTGCAGGACAGTAAGGAAGTTATAGTGCTCAGTTCCCAGTGCCCAGCAGTGGATTTGTCTCTATCACACATCAAAATGGCTGCACCGGCTCTACTGGCAACTGAGATCTGACAACTGAGAACCGCTCAGGGCCGTGTCAACTCATTTAAAAATCTTACCCAACAATATCAGATCACTCAAATAAAAACCTTACCCATTGTTTGCTCTAAGTAGTTGATGATGGCTGATC
>WSXW01000021.1 GCA_009773495.1 Bacillota bacterium | reverse complement strand
AAAGGAACAAAAATCGATTCTTGCTGCCTTCAATGCGGCCGATGACATCTTAAAATCTGTCGAAACTTGTCTACGCTAATTTAATGCGGAATTCAGGTTAGAAGGGCTTGTCCAACGTGCCGACGTATTATCTGCTTGTAAGACGTGAGTGTGCGTTGCGCTAGCTTTGGTGTGGCGTAAGTCTCCAGCCATTCCTCGAAGTAGGCCGCAACTGTCATGTCGTCAGTGTCAAACGAAAGTCCTGAATCATACTCACGAATCATGCGCTTCATCTCTGCATCAGCGTCTGCCTTACGGGTGTAATGAGCAAGTGAGGCAGAAGCAGTTCCCGGCCCGCAAGATGGGCAAACGTATAATCATTCCACGCCTGGCAGTGCTCAAGTGGATGGAAGGGGCAGGGGATGCACGGGTATGTTAACGCCTTGTCAGGCATCATCGAGCAATAGCAAGCTGGAAGAGCCTTGTTTTGAAGAAAGAGGCAATAGCACTCATTTGGTATTGGATGAGAAAATGCAGATGAAATTATTTACAATGGGATATTGTCCCTGTATAATTAATGGTAATCTAGTTTTGATGCTATTTTGATTTAGTTATTATAAACTACCTATTCGATATTTTAAGTTTTTCAATTTTAGTAAGATGAGATGGAGGTGTAAAGCAGCAACAGCATCTTAACAAAAAGGCACAACAAGAAAAGATCGCACATTGGATGTGTTGGTACTGCCGGTATTGTTAAAGTTGAACGAATTAAAAGGTAGGAGGATGGATAATGAAAGTACGTTTATCTTTGATAATTATTATCTCTCTGCTAGTTACTTGTATCTTCAACTTAGGATCATCTGCTTTGTCAGCACAGGACAGAGAAATAATAATCGTCGGTGAAGACAACCAAATTTTCGATGTAAAGGCTTCAGGATGGGAAATTCCCTTGACTGTCCTTGCTTATGGCAAGGGGGCTAAGATAGGTGAAATAGTAACCTTCTCAATTGACGGGAAGAACGTCTTTGAGACTATTGAAAGTCGTGGAGCGATTCCCGTCCATCAACTTGAAAATTACTCACATTGGTCAGATTTAAAAGCTTGGACAAAATTAAAGACGCAATCAACCTCCTTTGCTTCACTAAATATCTCTCCTAATGAGGCATCTATGTTCGAGACTCTTACCGCTAAAGTACGTGATATCCAACGCAGTAGAGCAGATATTAGGCCAACTTATCTAACAGTTAGGATGGATAGTCTCCCATTTAATCCTAAAGCGGAAACAAGTTACAGCATTAAGCTTGGTGTACAAGTAGGCGGTTCAGTTGTAACTTGGGAAGGAACCGTACTCGTTTTAGATATCCCAATTATACAAACAAACCCTGTTTGGGTTCCTGCACAGTTGCATATCCACTCAAACTTTTCAGATGGCACTAAAAGCCCTAAAGAACTTGCAGAATTGATGTTTAATAAAGGTTATGTTGTCGGATACATTACGGATGAGACTGATGGTGGAAATGATACAGAGCCTGCTATTCCCGCTACGACATATAGTGGTGCAACCTGGAATGTTTATCAACAAGGGGTACGTGACTATACAGCTAATATAGCTATGTTTCCTGGCTCAGAGATCGCAGGTTCTACAGTCAACAAGGGGTTTGGCAACCACAAGGGACATGCGTTAGCGTACGGAATAGGTAGTTTTACTGGGAGTAATTCGTTTGAAACAACAGGTTTGCGTTACAGGTGGTTTTTGCCTCAAGACCTATTGAATAATATCAACAGTAACAAAAGTGGAGCTCATTCTACTATCGCACATCCTACCAATATTTTTTATCCTTGGAGCGAATGGGCACTTTCTGTGCGTTATCATGGCATGGAGTTAATGAGTGGTCTACAAACTAGCTTCGCACCCCAATCCTCTCCTGTGGTTAGATGGCGTAGTGAATTGACTCGTCATTTGCCCGGTGTCTTTAACGGCCTTGCGTTTCCTTCCGCTAGGACTGGTAGTGACTATAGTGGCGTCATAGGTAGTCCAGGTATTAATTATTATACTTTTATAGGTCTTGACTCAGCTCCCCCTTGGAGCAATTTACGTTCACTCTCACAAACGGTAGTCGATACAGCGCTTCGAAAAGGACGTACGATTGCAAGTAGATTGGGTGGTGTGGCTGCGTTTACGATTAAAGATTCGTCGGGAACTGATAGGCAAATTGGCGATTATTATTCCCAAACTGCTAATACCCAATTAAGTTCACATATCATAGTCCAACCAACCATTTCTGGAACATATCGTATTAGAGTCGTTGAGAATGATTTTTCTCGAACGGTATATGATCAGATTCACTTCTTGAGCGGAGGCGTTGCCTCACAATTTGACTTTAACTTTAGCTTTGATCCAACTACAACTAGAGGTAATTTCTATTATCATTTAATCGTAGAGGATCTAAGTGTAAGTGGTGGTGATTATATTTACACAAGTCCGATTTTCATCAAATCCATATAAGAAAACACTAATAAGACGAACGCAATGTTTTCTAACATCACCTTCTTAATTTTCATTCTTTTCCTCACTGTTGCAGGTGCAATCTTTAGTTATCTATGTATAGGTCGCAGATCCGACAAGATTTTTCTATACATCTTTAGCTTCTTTGTATTACACTTGGCGGCAATTCTTTGGGAACTAAGACCTCTTGGCTCTACAAATCATGGCGGTTCATTGATAACAAACCTCAATCAGATCATTGCAGAAGCAAGCAAGCTTGCCTTTCCCGTGTTGGCGTATGGATGCTTTTCTTCGTGGGAAAAAAGTGGGCAGACAAAAAACCAGTCTGATCCGATAGAATGCCAGAAGAGTGGTTCAACAGTGATATGGGGCGGCGGATTAATTGTCTGGTCAGTCTTTGCTCTCTTTTTAGGGCAGTACGGTAGAGGGGGTCTTCATTTTACACACAACCCCCTTTACTGGATTAGCCCCGCTTTGCTTGTTGTCGGGGTGATTGTCGTAGTCGAATCAATATCGATAGAAAGCCGGCCGAGTCGTTCAACAGTGGTTATGGGCGTCGGCTTAATTGCTTGGTTGGCTTTTGTAATCCTCTTTAGGCAAGATCCACGCCTTGGGATAGTCGGGATATTGCTTATTGCCGGGCTTCTTACGCTCTGGAACAAAACAAAAAGGTAGGGTGACATAGAGAACGTCAGACTGTTGTCACAGTCTGACGTTTTTTTGTCGGCAAGTCGAGGGTGCTGGAGAGAAATGCATTATTGTTTCCGCTCCCCCAAAGTGGCCAAATGCTGACTGTGTTGCCTGACCGTACATTGACGGATATAATGACCGTATCAAACGAAAGGAAAGGACGTCTCCTTAGTGGTGAATTTCACAGATTCACCGGAGACGTCCCCCCAAAACACATGCTAATAGTATCAGACTATGCGCTGGTTGAGAAGTCTCCCGGCGTTTTTTGTTAGGTCCATAGTAGAGGATTGCTTCCGTAAGGCCATCCAGAAGCACGGCGTTCCCGAGACCGTGTACTTTGACAACGGCAAGCAATACCGCACCAACTGGATAAAACGCACCTGTTCTGTTTTGGGAATACGTCTCTTATATGCCAAGCCATACCAGCCTGAAGCAAAAGGTAAAGTTGAGAGGCTAAACAGAGCCGTAGACTCATTTCTAAGCGAGGCCGTACTGGAGAAGCCTAAGACCTTAGAAAGACTTAACCAGCTCTTTCAGGTCTGGCTCAGTGAGTGCTACCAGAACAAGCCTCATTCGGCGCTAGATAACAAGAGCCCGGAAAGCACCTACAAGAGCGCACAACGGAGCGCCAGGATTACGTCTTATCTGCTATTCTTAACGATAAGTCAATGCCAATTATGTGGATTAATCTTGACTATGATAAGGATGGCAAGCTAATCAGTGCGAAGGGAAAACAATGCAGTTATAGCGATATCCCCTCTGATGAGATTGACAGACTAAAAGAACTAAGCGTCGAATACGCAAAAAGCAGAATAGAAAGCTTTCAGCGCCAATTTCATAGAAAAGTTGGAAGAAATGATCCTTGCCCTTGCGAAAGCGGTAAAAAGTATAAGAAGTGCTGCCTGTAATATGAAGGTTTATAATCACGCAATTGACTTTCCACGCATAAAGTGTTATTATGATGTCAATAATATCAATTGAAAATACACATTATAATAACAAGAGAAAGGAGTCCTTGTCTATGGAACGTCTCACTTATGGCGACTTTATCACAAATAAAATAGCCGACATCCCATATGGTCAGGCATTTCAGACTGATGTCATAGCGGAAGCTATGGCTGATGAATACGCAATCCCTGTTCATAAGGCAAAACCTATTACCAACGTCACCTTGAAGCGTCTGGCAGACAGGGGCTTGATTGAGCGCTTTCAAAAAGGCGTTTATTATCGTGCCAAACAAACGGCTTTCGGAAAGGCTCGTCCAAGCGAAGAAGTGCTTGAAGCACAGCTCCTCACCCGCCGCGGGAATGAAATCATAGGTTATGAAACAGGTTATTCTCTCATGAATAAATTAGGGCTGAGCACTCTTGTTCCCGTGAAACGTGAGATAGCTACCAATGCCTATCGTAAAAATGTTAATGACAGATTCATCATTATCAGAAAGCCTGTTGTCACTGTCAACGCAGGGAATTACCGCTATCTGCAGCTTCTTGATGTCATCAGAGATATGCCGGAGGCTTCTATTGATGCGGTGAATCCGAAAGCACTGCTTCATGCTTTTGTTGAAAGAAATGGATTAGATACAGTTCAGGCTCTGACTTATGCAAGGCAGCACTACCCGCAAAAGACGCTGCTTAATTTGGTCGATGTACTGGTGGAGAGGTGATGGATATGAAACTGCATAAAGATAGAGACGCTTTCCAGGCGTTGCTTACAGCAATATCAGAAAAGACAGGAGTCAGGGAAGATATCATCGAAAAGGATTACTATCTTACCCTGCTTCTTTCTGAGCTTGCTTCATGGCAACAAGAATTGCCGGCTTACTTTAAGGGCGGCACGGCATTATATAAGGCAATCGGTAGCCTGAAACGGTTTTCTGAGGACATAGATCTGACGGTAGAAGTACAGGACTGCTCGAAGTCGCAGGGCAAAAAGAGGCTGGAAACTGCGGCAAACGGATACATTTCTCTGCCAAGGACGAGTGATAGAACAAAAGAAATTAATGCAAAGGGAAGCATTACAAGCGTTTATGAATATCAGCCGGTAACCCAAATCGATGCCGATGATGCCCTCCAGAGATTCGGATATGTAAAGGTCGAGGCGACTTCTTTTACGATAAGCGAACCGGTGGAATCGCTGGTGGTTGAACCTTTGCTGTATACAGAGGCAGACTCTGAACAGCAGGGTATTCTCCGTAACAGCTATGATGTATTCCCTTTCGAGGTCAAAACCATCAAAATGGAGCGCATCTTTGCGGACAAGATTCTGGCAGCGGAGTTTTATTTTCAGCGGCAGATGCTGTTTGATGTGACTAAGCATTTATACGACCTGACCTTGTTGATGAGCACCAAAAGAATCTCTGCCCTTCTCGCCAAGCAGGATGAACTCTTGAAAATGCTTGAATATAAGCGGCGGGAGGAACAAAATAGAATCGGTAGCGACTTGGCGCAAAAGCCCTTTGTTGATTTTCTGCTTTTCAAAGCTCTTGAAACCGACGCCAAACTTCAGGCGACTTTTGCCGAAATGCAAAGGGTTTACGTTTTTAACAACGCCGACACAATCCCGTTTACCGAAGTAATAAAGCAAATGGGCAAGCTTTATGCGATTTTGCAGGGGTTGGATAGATAAAGTAATTTATACTACCTTACGAACAACCGCAGGTCGCGAGTTCAAGTCTCGCTATCGGCTCCATAGAAACGTAGACCCCGCAAGGCTTTTGAGCTTTGCGGGTTTTTATTCGTGCGGTGAAACTCCTACTTGGGGACAAATTGGGGACACTCATTCATGGTAGTTGTCGTGTCCCTATGGCCAAGCCTTGAGCTCACGCTTTTCATGTTAACGCCTTGATCTAGAAGAAGCGTCGCCGATGTATGACGTAACTGAGGGCAGCTTTGAGGGTGACATAAATTAACTCAACCGTCCGTGCGGAGAGCCCAGCGGCGTGTTTATCGTTAAGCAAGCGTTGGATCTGGTTAGTCTGCAGGGCCCGGAGCTCTATTTTGCCTAGTGCCGGCTGCAAATGTACCCGGATGTCAGCCAACCAGTTAGGCTAGTGGTTGGGGAAGTATGAGTGTCTTGCTTTCTTGTCCCATAGTTGTGCTGAGCTCTCTGTACCCCGCAAGAATTGTCCTGTCAGCCAGCTGTCCGTATCTCGGTTTCATCGGTGGCCAGTATACCCTTATATAAAAGTAGTCGTGATCGAGATCCATTAACTCATTAATGTAGAAGATTGAGGTTTTCCTCAATTGCCAACCAAGAGTAGTGTAGAGTGAGGTTAATAAGGGTGGGTGCCTCGGTGTCATTAAGGAGCACAGTTTTTTGTGCAACCTCAAGCTGATTCCTCAGTTCACGTCGTAATGAATACGTATTAGCGTCAGTATTAAGCATCCACGACGGGGTGAGCAACACAGAGGCACCATAATCTCTTTGTTTATCAAGAATGCTTTCTACCCATTCGTCGTCTGGATCTTCAGGTAGGTCTTCATTCATAAATGTGTAGTTTCCCGCAGCTGCGCTCGCAGTACCCATTGAATCCTTATGCTTATAGAGTTCGGGGTCTACTATAATCAAATTTGTGTGCTCCGAACAGCCGTCTACGTATTTCTCTGCCGACTGGGGGGGAAGTGTTGGCAACCTCACTATGGTGCCCACTCGTAGCTCTGAGGCAAATGAGGTACTGAGGTACTCTATACACTCAGCAAGTCGGTTGCGCTGCTGGTATGATTGGTGTACAAGGAAGATGGGTCTAGTGTCGTTAGTAAAATTTATCACGTTACACCTCCGCGGCGTATGGTAACGAAGCCATGCTGAAAAGCTGATTGCAGAAGTTGAGCCCCTCCTTGGCAGGCACATCTGCATCCATTTGGTCAGGCGGCAACGCCTTCAGAGCATCCCGTTTGCCGGCCACTCGGCTGCCCCAAATTTTGCGATGTTCTTCTTTGGTCATGAAAAATCCTCCCTCACGAAATCTCCTTAGGAAATTGTCCCATGAGGAAGGAGGAATGAACACGTGGCGATGATTTGACGCTTACCTCAGGGGTATCAGCTTCTCTGTATGGTGCTTGCTACCCATGTTTCCTTGAGCGTGATGCTTGTAAAAGCTTAAAAAACGTCGCCACTCCCTTTTATGGGGCATGGCGACCAAGGAGGGTTATTTTACCAGAGTCAGGACTAGGTTAGCAGACTCCTCCAACTATTGACGGGGAGCCAGAATGGTAATTTGGCCTACCGCCGACTCACATTAAACCAATAGTTACCGGACCCTGCGTAAGAGTTTACTCTCAAGGTATAGGTACCAGTTACACTAGGCTGAAACCGAATGGTTTCTTGACGATTAGTTCCGGTAGAAGAGGCCACCTGCGTCCCACTTGGATTGAGCAAGCGTATATCAAAATCGACGGAGGTAGACCAATTGGAGTGGATAAACGTGATAGCAATCGGCGCAGTGGTAGCTGTCACGCTAAAGGTATGGTTTTGCGTTGCACCAGTGCCAGAGAGCGTGCCGGAGCCGAAATCAATGGTCAGATTATCGGAAAAGCTGCCCGTGGTAAATCCTCCCGCTTGCTTGATAGAGTTGAAGGAGAGGTTCGCACCCTGGCCAAAATCGTTATCCATACCAGAGGGCCCCAAGTCTCTCACGTTAGCGGGTGCATAGAGAATATCCTTTACACCGCTGTCAGTCAAAGAGTTGTTGGCGTCAAGCATGAGCCCTATTACTCCCGCAAGAAAGGGAGCAGCCATGGAAGTACCACTCTTGCTAACATACCCTGTCGAGCTTGTATGGGCCGGAGCATTAATGTTGGTGCCAGGCGCGGTGACGTTTGGCTTAGTGCGGTTGTCGGCTGTGGGTCCCCTGCCAGAGAAGGCTGCCAGTGCCCATCCTCTGTCACCTGGGGCATGAAGAGCACCCACCGTAATGGCATTAGCGGCGGCGGCAGGGGAACCGGTGGTGCGAAGTGCCGGGCCTGAGTTGCCTCCGGCGACAACCATGATAATGCCGTTATTGACCGCATTGTTTACAGCTTGAGATAAACTATCGGTGCCGTCAGATGAACCAGAGGAGCCTAGGCTCATGTTGCCAATACGAATATTGAAAGTGGCTCTGTTGTTGATCATCCAATTGATACCATTAATAATCTGCGTTGTAGTACCAGACCCCTGCCGATTAAGCACCTTGATTCCTACCAGAGCTGCACCAGGCGCTACACCTATGTCAACGTTGTTGCCTTCGCCGGTGCCGGCGGCAATACCAGCCACGTGGGTGCCATGACCTTGGTCATCGTAGGCCGCTGCATTGCCATTAATGGCATCGAACCAGCCAATAACCTTGCCGGCATCTAGGTCAACATGGCCCACGTGGATACCGGTATCAAGAATAGCGATCACGACATCGTTTTTTGAATAGGTAAGCTTGTTGCCGTCGCGATCACCGCACACAGCATATGTGCTACGTGCCGCTTGAACACCAGTCCACGTTGTGGCAGAGCCCAAACCGAGAGCATGGTATGTGCGCTCCAAGTCGATTCTCTGAATAAAAGGATGTCTGGCCATGGCTCTAATGCGCCCCGGAGTCATATCCACCGAGAAGCCATGAATAGCATGTTCCCAGCGGCCCTTCAGTTCAGCAACACCAAGCGAGAGGTCTTGCAAAACTTCGTCTAAAGGGGCTCTGTCCAGAACAACAATAACGGATATCTTTTCACCGGGGCTTGTCTTTGCAAGTAAGTCGTCGAGATCGTCTGAAAGTTTGTTGCCATCGAGATCGCCGTAGAAGGGTACACTCTCTTCAACGAGGGGAACTTTGGCGCCTGATGTTACTACCAGCGAAAGAACACAAACTACGATTAACAACATAGTCATCAATTTACGCGACATCACTACAACTCCCTTTACTTATATTTTTCCCTTTTCCGTACTATCGAAGACACCTGGTGCTACTCCGCTTTGGCCGACAGGATTCGTTAGGCAAGTTATCCGGTTTTGGTATAGAAGATGGTCACCTCCTTTACTAAATAATGACTATCTAGGCAGTTCAGTGAATGGTATCCTTATGATTTACTTACTATTAACCATGATGCATATATCCCCATTGATTATACTGCTATTTTAGCGCACCTTGCTTAATAGGGCAATCCATTATGTAAGTTAATTATTCGACAAATTACTCATATAGCAACCATTGTTATGTCGCATCCTGTTCAATTGTGACAGCATATGCCATATAGGGGCGTGGCTATCTTTTGGGATCCCTGCCCACCCCTCTAAAAGCTTTTCGGCCTTGCAGCAACTTGACCCCGGCAAGGTTCTCTTGCAGAAACTTTAAATTTGAAGCCAGTGATTTTACTTACCTAGGGATTAGGATCGTAGGTGAGATAAAATTGCTTATGATAAAGGGGAAATACTTTCGCTTGACGAAATGCTAGTTAGGAGGTGGCTGATGACTGTTAATGTTCGCATATTCGGAGGGTTGCACCGATTTACCGAGGGATGTACGGAATGTAAAAAGGCTATCTCTCAGGATACTTGTGCCTGGGATATAGTACACATCTTAGGCATACCTGAGCACGAAGTTTGGTTTGTCGCAGTTAACGGAGTGAGAGTAGCAAAAGAGGAAATTCTTTTCGATGGAGACAGGGTGGATATTTTTGCTCCCGTAGGGGGCGGATAGGGTGATGTATATGGAATACGGCTTTCAGAATAGGCTTTTGCGCGTCAACTTAACAGAGGGCAGCACATCCGTTGAGGCGCCGGGTGAAGCGTTCTATCGTAAGCACATAGGCGGCAGGGCACTTATAGCCCATTATTTATACAAAGAGCTCGAACCTGGACTAGAGGCCCTCGGCCCCAAGAACAAGCTGATATTTGCGGGGGGCGTGCTCACGGGCACTCCTTTGGTAGGCAGCGGCAAGAATAGTGTAGGGGCCAAATCACCTTTGACGGGTGCCTATGGCGACTCCGAAGCAGGTGGCTTCTTCGGAGCCGAGCTACGCCGCGCAGGGTATGATGCGATAATTATCGAGGGCAAGTCTGACCATCCTGTGTATATCTCTATTGTGGATGATCAAGTGGAGATACGCGACGCCAGTCACTTATGGGGCCAATCCACAGGCTTTGTTCAAGATGCCATTCGCAAAGAGCAGAGCGAGCCATACATGCGCGTGGCTCAAATTGGTGTCGCGGGAGAAAACCTGGTTAAGTTCGCCTGCATAACCAACGACCTTAAGCACTTTTATGGACGGAGTGGCATGGGCGCTGTTATGGGCTCTAAAATGCTGCGCGCCATTGCCGTAAAGGGCAGTAGGCCACCAAAGATTGCAAAGCCCGAGGTTCTACAGGAATTAAACAAGTTTATGACTCAGAATTGGCCTACCATGGCAGCTAGCTTGCACGAAAACGGTACCTCGGCCACACTTCTAGCTCTTAACGCGGCCGGAGGCCTGCCTACACGCAACTTCCAGGAGGGGCACTTTGAAGGAGCAGAGAATATCGGTGCCCCCCAAATGAACGCAACTATTCTCAAAAGCCGCGAAGGTTGCTTCGCCTGCCCCATCCGTTGTAAGCGAGTCGTTGAGGCCAACGGACCGGTGTATGTAGATCCCGCTTATGGCGGCCCCGAGTATGAAACCCTCGCAGCTCTTGGATCTAACTGTGGCATAGACGATTTGGTCAGAGTGGCCAAGGGTAACGAAATGTGTAACTCCCTAGGGCTGGACACTATTTCCACCGGCGTAGCTATTTCCTTTGCCATGGAGTGTTACGAAAAGGGATACTTAAGCCAGGAACAGGCAGGCTGTGAGCTAAAGTTTGGCAACGCCGAGGCCATGTTATTTCTCATCTCGCAGATAGCCAATCGCCAGGGGTTGGGTCAACTATTGGCCGAAGGAACCAGGGCGGCTAGCCAGGAACTTGGAGTCAAGACTCATGACCTGGCCATGGAAGTTAAGGGACAGGAGCTGCCCATGCACGAGCCGAGACTCAAGGCTGCTTTGGGTGTTGGCTATGCAGTGTCGCCCACAGGGGCGGACCATTGCCATAATATACACGACACGATTTTTGCACAGCCCAGTTCTTCACTAGAAGCGGTTCGGCCATTAGGCGTTACTGGGCCATTGCCCGCAGACGAACTTTCCACAGATAAGGCCAGAATGCTAGTGGCTATTTCAACTTGGCGCCATTTTACTAACTGCACGGTGACCTGTTACTTTGTTCCTTGGACCCCTGAACAAATGCAAGCCATCATCCAAGCCGTTACAGGGTGGAACTTTAGCATGCTGGAGTTAATGGATGTCGGCAAGCGAGCAGTCACATTGCCCCGGCTGTTTAACCTCAGAGAAGGTCTAACCGGTAAGGACGACTACCTCAAGCCTCGTTTCTTTGAGCCGTTTAAATCAGGACCGTTGGCAGGTAAAGCATTAAATAGAGAGCAGTTTGGTGCTACCCTGCAAGACTATTACGGTATCATGGGCTGGGATGACCAAGGTCGTCCGCTCTCGGGTACGTTGAAAGCCCTAGGCCTAGAATGGGTTTTGAAGGAATAGAAGAAGAGGCCTGATAATTCGAGTGGGCCAAACTAGCCTTTCCCCTAGCGGACTCTTGACAGTGCGGAGCAGTTTGATGTAAATTTAGACTGTGCAATACCCCATGGGGTATATTCATCCTGTCAGAGTAGGTACTATGTGTAGGGAGGCTAACTGTGAAGGCATTTTTTATCAAGACAAAGAGAACTTTCTCGCCCGTCCGTCAATATGCTTGGCTATTTACCCTGCTGGTTGCATTTGGGGGCCTGTGGGTACCCAAGCTCGGACTTCTTGTATTTGGTGTCATATTTTTGCTTACGTTTATGTCCCTATTCAAGGGTCGCTATTGGTGCGGCACTTATTGTGCTCATGGCAGCTTGTTTGACCAATTACTTCTTCCATTTAGCCGTAACCATAAAATACCTAGATTACTGAAATCAAATTACACTCGGGCCGCTGTTTTTGGTTGGTTCATGTATAACCTAGGTAGCAAGTTTTTTCGTGTATCAAGGCTGTGGGGCACACTGCCGTTTTGGGATAGACTAGGCTTCGTATTTGTAGGCAGCTATCTCATGGTCACTATTTTGGGAGGCGTGTTGGGCCTGGCATTCACACCGCGCAGTTGGTGCCAGTTCTGTCCAATGGGCACAATGCAAGTACTAATGTATAAACTTGGTAAGCCGCTAGGGTTAACTAAAAAACGTGACCACAAAGTCACAATCAACAGTCTCCATAAGTGTCATAAGTGTGCTAAGTGTGCTAGGGTATGCCCGATGCAGCTCCTGCCTTACACTGAGTTTTCTGGTAAGAACCAGTTTGACAACGAGATCTGTATCCGTTGTCTGACATGTATAGAGAACTGCCCTGCCAAAATCCTGACTCTGAGTACAGCAGATGAAGCTGAGCAGCTCTCTCAGAGAGTGGACCTCGCAGGATACGATGCCAGAACAAAAATCCAAGCTAAGATTACAGGCGTACATGAGTTGACTGAGGATATTAGGGAGTTTACCTTCGAGTTTATCAATCCCCACAGAGTAGAGTATCATTCAGGTCAGTTCTTCTTGGTCAAATTTCAGGATAATCCGGAGATGTTCAGGGCCTACTCGGTATCAGGTTTAGGCGCAGACCGAGAGGTGCGGCTGACAATCAAGCGAGTTCCTCAGGGTTACGCGACAAGTGTAATCTTTGACACCTTTGTCACAGGTACACACGTCGTCCTTGAAGGTCCCATGGGTCAGGAATTATTCGTTAAGCCCGGTGTTGAGAAGGCGCTTTTGGTTGCTGGCGGGATTGGTATCACGCCTTTTGTTCCAATAGCCCACGAGCTAGCTAAGGCAGGCAAGACAGTCAAGCTTGTTTATGGAGTTAACAGTGTACGCGAGTTAATCTTTGACGACACGCTGCGTGCCTTGGCGGCAGAAGCCACTCACTTTGATTATGCCAAGGTGATAGCTAATCCCGACGAAGGTTACACAGGGGTGAAGGGTTCTGTGACCGACGTCATAAAGACAATGGACCTCGTTGGTTACACGGTCTACATCTGTGGCTCTAAGCCTATGGTGGCAGCAGTTAAGAAATTGCTCGAGTCCAGGGGCATAACGGCAGATAAAATTCATGCGGAGAGCGCCTAAGCCATACCATATTACAGGGTGCACATTGAATATGTAGCAGGCACTACACCAAGGGCGCGATTTGCGTGGCCAAAAACTCTGTGTTATAAGAGAGCGCCTAAGCCATACGCCTAAGCCATACCATATTACAGGGTGCACATTGAATATGTAGCAGGCACTACACCAAGGGCGCGATTTGCGTGGCCAAAAACTCTGTGATATAATTACTTGGCAACTGCGGGTGTAGCTCAATGGCAGAGCATCAGCTTCCCAAGCTGGCTACGAGGGTTCGATTCCCTTCACCCGCTCCAAAAATCAATACATCCCCCCTCAAAAAGAGGGGGTGAAAATAGGGGAGTTTTATATCCCCTGTCAGACGGGGCACAGGATGCGGTATGTATCCTGTGCTTCTTTTTAGTGCCTCTGCTTCTGCTACCCTAGCTCACAAAGTGATTTAGATGCAAGACGGAAAAGTGGTTGAGGAGTAGCGTTAAGTAGATATATTATGTGGTATAGTGTATACAAGATGCTTGAGTGTTAGGAGTGCTAATTCGGATGGGGATGTTCTTTACTGTAGCTGGTGGCCTAGGTCTTTTCCTCTACGGCATGCAACTTATGGCGGATGGTTTACAGAAAGCTGCCGGAGATCGCTTGCGGAAATTACTCGAGATCTTAACTGGAGTACCTATTATTGGTGTTTTTATCGGTACACTAGTCACTGTTCTAGTACAGTCTAGTTCCGCAACGACAGTCATGGTGGTCGGCTTCGTAAATGCAGGCCTCATGAGCCTGTCACAAGCGATTAGTGTTATTCTTGGCGCTAATATTGGCACAACTATTACTGCCCAAATGGTTTCGCTTAAGCTTACGGAAATAGCACTACCAGCAATCGCTGTTGGCTTCTTGCTATCCCTTCTTGGTCGTACCAAGACACAAAAACAAATTGGTCAAGTAGTTTTAGGCTTTGGCGTACTCTTCCTAGGTATGATGATTATGTCCGACGGCCTTAAGCCTCTTAGAACTAACCCAATATTTTTACAATACATGATCCAGTTTGGGGCTAGACCATTGCTCGGTGTGATTGTAGGTATGGTCTTTACAGCTGCGATACAGTCCTCGAGTGCTTTTACGGGGCTGATTATATCGTTGGCCCTTCAGGATTTAATTGGGCTTAGTTCCGCAATCGCCCTGATCCTTGGCAGCAATATAGGTACATGTATTACGGCAATGCTGGCATCTATTGGCACTAACCTGACCGCACGACGAGCGGCACTGGCCCACGTGTTGTTTAACGTTTTTGGCGTACTTATCTTCTTGCCTTTTATAGGGCAATTTACATACCTAGTCGCAGGTACAGCTACTACCATAGCACATCAAACCGCTAATGCTCATACATTCTTTAATGTTATTAATGTCACTTTGTTTTTACCGTTTGTTAAGCCTTTTGCTAAGCTTGTCTCCCGATTGATGCCTGGAGAAGAGGGCGTTGTATTTTACGGACCAAAGTATTTGGATGCTCTTCTCATCGGAACCCCATCTGTAGCTTTAGGGCAGGTCACAAAAGAGCTCATTCGTATGGGAGAAATAGCTGTAGCAATGCTTGATGATGTACACATTGCTTTTAAGGGCGGAAACCGCGATTATATTAAATATGCCGAGCAAAAAGAGGAAACTATCAATGCCCTTGAGCACGACATCGTGATGTACCTTGTCAAGCTTTCGCAGCGTTCCTTGAGCGATGAGCAATCGCGTCGGCACATTGCCTTGCTTAATATCAACAATGACCTTGAGCGAGTCGGGGACCATGCCGAAAACTTAAAGGAGTTAGCCGAATATCGACATGAGCATAAATTGCCGTTTTCTGCAGAAGGTATTGCTGAACTAGATGATATGTACTTCAGAGTGCGGGGCTTAGTCCAGTCCGCCATACAAGCCCTCGAAGAAGATGATATGGAGCTCGCTAAGGACATTTTGCGGCGAGAGGATGAAATTGACCAGCTTGAAAAAGAACTAAGGCGTAGCCACATTGGCCGCCTAAACGACAATAGATGCCATCCGTCTTCGGGTATTGTATTCCTCGATGTAATCTCTAATTTAGAGCGCATTGCGGACCACGCTAATAATATTGCAGAGGCAGTTCTTAAACAATAGCACAATCTATTACGCCGTAGCAGGATAACTCCTTGCTGCGGCGAACTGTTTCTTAGGTATAAAAATATTATGTAATGGGAGGTGATGGATGGTGCCAGAGGCTAATCCCAGAGTGGGACAATTAACTACACAATGGCAGCGGGGGAAAGACAAGATAGCAGCGGCATTGATTTCCCTGGTGCTAATAGTTGGCGTTGTTGCTCAAGCGGGCTTTGCATGGCAGGTCCATCTCAACGGAGAAGAGATTGGAGTAGTAAAAGACAAAGCATCTCTAGTTGCATTGATCGAGGCACGGACGCATGAAGTGGAAGCAGACAAGGGCTATGAAGTAGGTTTGGCCAGCCAAGTAGAGTTTAGAAAAATCGTTAGTTTTTCAAGTGATGACGCTGAGGCAGTCAAGGAGACCCTGTCCGAAGGGCTAGAGTTTGGGCTAAAAGCTACCGCAATTATTGTGAACGGAACAGAGGTAGCTGCTCTCGCTACTCTAGAAGAAGCAGAAGGGTTACTTGAGCAACTCAAATCTCGCTTTATAAAAACGTCCAGTAACCTTGAAGTCGAGGCTGTACGGTTTCGTGAGGATGTAGAGCTAGAGGAGACTTATTGCCGGGTAGAAGACATCGTCGACAAAGATGCTGCACTTAACGTCCTTCTTCACGGCAGTGAGAAGCTGTTGCAACACACCGTAGCTCGTGGGGAGTCATTGTGGACGATTGCCTTTAAATATCAGTTAGGCGTTAGTTCTCTAAAAGCGGCGAACCCCAATATTAAACCAGAGGTGCTACCGATAGGCTCCAAACTGAGCCTAAAACTCGATGAACCCTTTGTGCGGGTAGAGGTTGTGGAAAAGCAGACGTATAATAAGTCCATCCCCTTCGCTACCACTTACACTACAGACAGTAGTCTGTGGACGTGGGATAGCAAAGTTAAAGTTGCAGGCAAAGCTGGAGCCCAACAGGTTACAGCTCGTATAGTTAGCGTAAATGGTAAGGAAGAGAAACGCGATATTCTCAGCACACAGATTACGGCTAGTCCGACTACCCAAGTTGTCGCTAGGGGTACTAAGACAGCACCGAGCCTGTCTACAGGAACGTTTCTATGGCCAACTACAGGTGTTATAACCTCGCCCTACGGGATGCGATGGGGAGCCATGCATTCCGGGGTAGATATTGGCGCTCCAAAAGGTACAGCCATAAAAGCGGCTGACAGTGGGATGGTGACGTTTTCAGGGTGGAATGGTGGCTACGGTTATATGGTTAAAATTGATCATGGTAATGGAACCTCGACCCTTTACGCCCATTCATCCAAACTCCTGGTATCACAAAGCAGTGTGGTGGAAAAAGGTCAGGTCATAGCCTTGGTAGGCAGTACGGGTAATAGTTATGGAGCACACTTGCATTTTGAGGTTCACCTGAATGGAAAGCAAGTTAATCCGCTAAACTATTTCCGCTAAGACAGACAAAGACGGCAAGGGCCGTCTTTGTTTATACTCCGGGAGGTGGAGGTCGTCATGCATATACCTGAATTACTGGCTCCGGCAGGCAGTTTCGAGGCCTTGCGTGCAGCGTGCTGGGCTGGGGCAGACGCCGTCTATCTCGGTGGCAAAAACTTTAGCGCCAGAGCCTCTGCGGCAAATTTCGACAATGAGCAGTTAGCTCAAGCCATCCTATTTGCCCACCGCTCCAATGTTAAGGTCTACGTTACGGTGAACACTCTGCTCAAACAAAGCGAAGTGGAGGCGGCCGTTGCGTTCCTGTGCGAGCTACACAACATGGGCGCAGATGCTGTAATAATTCAGGATTTAGGCTTGCTGAGGTTAGCGGCAGAGCATGTACCCCGCCTCGAGAGACACGCCAGTACACAAACCACCACCACTTCCCTATGGGGGGTAGCGGCCCTCAAAGAGTTAGGTGCCCACAGAGTAGTGCTCGCGCGCGAGCTTGAGGCCGTCGAGGTACGAGAAATTGTCTCAGCGAATATCTTACCAGTAGAGCTGTTTATTCACGGTGCCCTTTGTGTCGCTTATTCGGGCCAGTGTCTGCTTAGTTCAATAATCGGCGGGCGCAGCGGCAATCGTGGCCAGTGTGCCCAGCCCTGTCGCCTACCCTTTAGTGGACCAGTCAAGTACCCACTTAGCCCTCGCGACTTGTGCCTTATCGAACACGTGCCGGAGTTGTTGACCTTAGGGGCTAGCTCGTGGAAGATAGAAGGCCGGCTTAAGCGACCTGAATACGTGGCCGAGGTTGTCTCAATTTACAGAAAAGCTATAGAGCGTGCGATACTAGGTGGAGAGTACTCGGTTAGTGACACAGATAAAACGCGACTGTTACAGGCATTTAATCGCGACTTCACGATAGGCTACTTTCATGGCCCACCTAAGGGCGATTTTTACAGTGGAACCCGGCCCGACAATCGCGGCGTGGCTGTAGGCGTAGTCTCTTCGGCGACAGGGTCAGCGTTTCGGGTTCGATTTAGCACACCTGTCGGTGAAGGAGACATTTGTGACCTTGGGTTTCAGGACAGTTCTTTTACTATCTCTGAGCGCGCGGCCGCTAACGAAGAACTAGAGTTTCAGACCGACGGTAAGGTTCAAGTACAGCTGGGAGCGGTGGTGTCTCGGATAATCGATGCACAGCGTTATAGGGAGTTAGCCCAAAGCATTGAGCGGTATGAGCCCCAAGCCACCGAGGTGGATTTTGAAGTATCGGGTGCAGTGGGCGAACCCATATACCTCAGAGCCTGTGCGGGAGGCAGTTGTGCCGAGATAATTGGGAGCAATGTTTTGGAGGCGTCGCGCAGTGCAGATAACTCACGGGGAATGATAGATCGGCAACTCCAAAAACTAGGTGGTACTGCTTTTGTTGCTCGAGATATACAGGTCTTCTTGGGACCGAATACATTTATAGCGGTTGGCGATATCAACGCAAGCAGGCGGGAAGTCATTAACGAGCTTACCGAAAAGCTGTGGGGGCAGACCGATAAAATGCCCATGCCAAGCCTTTTTATGCAGGTAGGTAAGCACAAGCGCAATAGTAATATTCCTCTACTTGGGGTGAGCGTGGCTGACCTCGAAGAGGCTCGCGCAGCAGAAGCAGCCGGGGCGGATTATATCATCTATGGCCGAGAATGGCTTGACGTATCCGCAGAGAGCGCTTGGCGTCAGTTTGAAGCCATTTGGAACAACAGCAGTAAAGACGCTATCCTACGTTTCCCGCGTATTATGCATACAACTGACGAAAGGAATTGGCGCCTAATTCGTCCAGAGGGGATGTCCATGATGGTATCCTCACCCGGTGCTGCGCGGTTGGCCCAAGAGTTTACCAACAACATATATGGTGATACAGGCTTGAACATCATGAATAGTAGTAGCATCAGGGCCATAAAAGGACTTCGTGCTGTGGCGTTGTCCCATGAACTCAACCGCAGCGAGATTATAGATTTGGCAGAGCGTTCAGAATTAGACATAGAGGTAGTTGTGCACGGAAGACAGCTACTGATGGTGCACGCCAATTGCACTTGGTCGCCGCATTGCAGAGGTAAGGATGCCTGTCGCCAGAGCGACGTGCGAGTTGACCGTAAAGGGGCAGAATTCCCGATAGCAACTGACTATGGTTGCCGCTCCTACGTTCTAAACTCACAAGTGCTGAGTCTAATAGACGCCATACCGACTCTCACGAGAGCTGGCGTCAGTAGATTGCGCATAGAAGCTGCAGGGGCAAGCCCTAGCCTCGTTCACAAGACCGTATCGTTGTACCGTCAGGCCTTGAGCATACAGAGTGACCGTGAGCGAATAGTTGTGCTCCGTGGCAATCTAGCACAGGAGTGGGGCATTTTAACACGAGGGCATTGGCAAAGAGGCGTGTAAATCTGCAGGAAAAACTTTAAGTAAAGGCGAATATGTGTTATGTAGTGTTGTAACATAAGGGGGCGTTAATATGGGTCCCAAGATTCTCGTGGTAGAAGATGAAAAGTCCATAGCGGAAATAATTCAGTTTAACCTAGAGCGTGAGGGCTATAGTGTAATGCTAGCCTTCAACGGTCAGGATGCTTTAGATGTGGCTATTCGCGACATGCCAGATCTAATTATCCTAGACGTGATGTTGCCTAAGCTAGACGGCTTTCAAGTATGCAAGGAGATCCGGCGTACATCCAACACGCCGATACTCATGCTCACAGCCAAAGAGGCGGAGAGCGATAAGGTCAAGGGCTTGACCCTTGGGGCTGACGACTATATCACCAAGCCCTTTAGCCCGCGCGAGCTAGTCGCTAGAGTAAAGGCACATCTGCGGCGTAATAACATTATCGCCACACAAGTAGCAGCTGAGGTGTCTTCGTTAGGTTATGCAGACCTCATTATTGACTTAGTCAAGTATGAGGTGCGCAAAGCTAGCATATCCATCGAACTTACAGTGCGGGAATTTGAATTGCTTAAGTATTTGGCCTTGCATCCAGGTAGGGTGTTTGATCGCGAGCACTTACTAAAGGAAGTCTGGGGCTACGACTATTTTGGCGACGGCAGGACGGTAGATGTGACTGTGCGTAGGCTCCGAGAGAAGATTGAGGATGACCCTAGTGCTGGGAACGCCAAGTACGTCCTCACGCGACGGGGCGTAGGGTACTATTTTCGCAGTCCTGACGGGGCAGTAGATGTTTCGTAGTATAAAGTGGCGCCTCATTTTGCTGTACATACTCCTCATAGTAGTAGCCATGCAGTTTACCAGCTTTTATTTGCTAGAGGGTATAGAGCAGGATTACCTAGAAGAGGCTCGCATATCTCTCAGGACTAGTGGCGCACAGCTCGTGCGTGTGCTTGAAGCCGAATTCAAAAGAGGCCCCTATACGCGTGAATTGGCGGAGGGCTTAATAAGTGAATTTCGTCCGCGGAATGATGACACGCTTGTTTTACTCGTATCACCAGATGGACAGGCCCTAGTTGCCTCTGGGAAAGAGGCTGACTCTTACAGAGGGCTTAATGTTTTAGGTGATTTGCCCATTCTGGCAGACCCCCTAGGTCGCAACGAATCAGCTGATGCAGAATGGGATGATATAAATGATCGCAAGTACCTCTCATTAGGTGTGCCGATTACGGGGCAGATAGCTGAGGGAACAAAACAGCATGAGGTCAGGGCGTTATACATACGCGAACCCCTAGATAATACCTATCGTATTTTGGGTGACGTTCAGAGGCGTCTGCTTAATGCAACACTGTTAGCTATTGCCGTAACAGTGGTGCTGGGATCCTTGGCCGCCCAGACCATAACTAGTCCGATACAAGAGATAACTAGCAAAGTGACAAGCTTAGCGGAAGGAAAATTCGATATTGAGGTTAAGGTTAAGTCTGGGGATGAAATAGGCAAACTAGCACAGGTATTTAATTACCTCACTGCTCAGCTGAGAGCTACTCTTACTGAGTTGCGTAACGATAAGACAAAGCTTGAAGCCATACTTACCCAGATGACTAATGGCGTTATTGCCCTAGATATGCATGGCGCTGTAATTCACGCTAACATCAGGGCTCGCGACATGCTCGGAATTACCCATGACGTCACCACAGATATACTGTTAGAAAAACTAAACCTGGGCAGCTTTGACCGGCTGATACAAGGTAGCGGTCCAAAGGTTGTTGAGGTCCATTTGAATACCCCCTATGAAATTTCAGTGCGTTCTCATGCTGCACCCTTTCACTCAGCCCAAGGGGATATCTCGGGGGCAATTATTGTGCTGCAAGATATCACCGAAGAAGAGCGACTAGAACAAATGCGGCGAGAGTTTGTTGCCAACGTGTCCCACGAGCTCCGCACCCCTCTGACGACCATCAAGAGTTACACCGAAACGCTCCTAACGGGAGCCTTAGAATCTAAAGAGCTGGCAGGCCGTTTTCTAACGGTTATCAACGATGAGGCTGACCGCATGGAGCGGTTGGTAAAGGACTTGCTCACCCTATCTCAGCTTGATTACCAAGCAGCGACCTTGATTAAACGTCCTACCTTACTAGATGAACTGATTTTAGATGTCGCCGATAAGCTTTCATTCTCTGCACAAAAGCGTGGGTTACGCTTTAGAACTAACTTCCCCGAAGAAGTACCTCCGGTGTTAGCCAACGCAGACAAGGTGGAGCAAATATTGGTAAATATTATGTCTAACGCCATTAAATACACATTTGACGGCGGCGACATCACCGTCTCAATTGATATTGCGCCAGACCAAGTGCGTGTCGGCATCTTGGATCAGGGGCCAGGTATTCCCAAGGAAGATCAAGCGCGTATTTTCGAAAGGTTCTACAGAGTAGACAAAGCTCGCACTAGAGAATTAGGTGGCACGGGCTTAGGACTGGCAATCGCTAAGCAAATAGTTGAGGCGCATGGTGGACACATCGGCATCAACAGCCAAACCGGGAAAGGCACGGAGATATTCTTCTTCCTGCCACGCTTATCCACCCAAGTAGGCGGGCAGGTGTCCTAGATGCGAGAAAGACTAAAGAGCATCCTGTTGATAGTGGCTATTTGCACTAGCTTCTACATGACGGCTCAGCTGTGGATCAACAACTACTCGCCGCCCTCACAGGCAAGTGCGCCGGTGGATGTCATCGAGCCAGAGCCGCTAGATGTATTGGCTCCTGCAGTTATTAATTTGCACCAGCCAAGTTTGTCGCGACAATTCAGCCCTAGCGACCTTGGTTTCGAAGCTGCATGGTCTGCCTTTCGGCAGATAATCTCCGGGGCGCCATCTGTAAACGTCAGCGTCACTACCGAGCTGGAGTGGAAAAAGGCGTTAGCCGGCGGGAGCATAGAGCTTAAACTCGCCGGCATAGTCCAGCTGCGCATGTGGCTAGAGGCGCTGAGCATTCAACCAAGCGGCCTATCGAATTATGGATTTAGCTTCGATCGGGTGCTGCTCTCAGCCACATCCAACGACATCTACTTTTGGGATACCTTGAATGCCACGTATCTGATTTGGGATAGTGTCTCTCCCAAGGAACATCCCTCCAGAGTTAAGGATGACGTAGCCAAAACTGTAGCTGCGCTGCATACTCTCGGATCAGGTCATGCCCTAAGGCAATTAGACCCACCCTACCGTGCTCTGGCAGCTCCTTGGGTATACATCCCGCGTAGCTCGGGTGCATGGCCCCAACTATGGGCTAGGGGAGAAAAGGGTAAAAGCCAGCAGGTAGCGAACGGTTTCTTTACAGATATGTCCTTTGTCCGCAAAATTGAGCAGCGCGACGGCAGCCTTCATTTCACAGATGGTAGTCGGGGTGTATATCTAGAGTCTGACGGTGCTGTTTACTACTATGATACTAGATGGTTTAGTCCCAAACGCGATAATATACATGCCAATGCCAGTCTCATTTTGTCCTCAGGTCTGAAGTTTGTGGCTATACACGGCGGCTGGCCAGGAGAAACTCGTCTTAAGCGGATGGAGATGGCACTAGAGCAAGGAGTGCCGTATATACATTTTGAATTTACGCCCTTTACAACAGTCTCAATCGGCGGAGTGCCTCAGTATGTTCCTATAGTGTCTTTCCGCCAGCAAATCTCGTTAAATGTAACGGAGCGCTTAGTTTCGGAGTATGAACGATTTGTGTATGTTCCGCTGCAGACTGGCGCGTCTCCCCTCCCTGTCTTAGCGGCTGAGGCAGCTCTGCGAGTGGCTGAGGAGCATCTCAAACTTGATGTATCGATTACAGACATGTACTTAGCGTACTATCAACGCGACATCGATCAAACAGAAGAACTGCTATTCCCTGTCTGGGTTATAGAACAGGGTGCCTATAAGGTGCTGGTGCATGGGTATATTGCGCTTGTCATTAACCCCTAGAGAGGAGGTAGCACATGGATTGGCCTAGAGTGAAGAACATTCTCATCATAAGCTTCCTCATACTTAACCTATTATTGGCTTCTCGCCTTTATGTGCAGCCCAATTTTGCCTTTTCAACAGAGAGGTTAAGTGAGGAGCGCAGGGATGCCATTGTACATGTGCTCGAACAAAACGGCGTAATTATCAGTGCTACATTATCACGACCGCCAAGTCGTCTCCCGGACATGAAAATACGCGTTAAGGCCTATTCCGCTGAGGAAACCACTCGCATGTGGACCGACATCCTAGGGTCAGCGGCGCAACAAGCATCCCCAAACGTCCTTCCTTTAGAGGAGCAACCCGTTAGTTTTGTACTGGGGCTTGAGGAACTTGTCATCACATCGCGGGGGTACGTGACCTACTACGATCGTGGCCTTACGCCCATGAGCACAGTTCTATCTGAAGACGAAGCCAAAGCCATAGCTACTAAGTTTATGAGAGAGAAATTGGGTAACCCTGCAGATTTCGTTTTTGATGGGATAAGCTACATTGAACCTATGGGGTATCGTGTTGATTACGTCCAGCGATATAAGGGGTTTCTCATGTTTCCAGGCTACATCATGATGGTAGTCAAGCCTTCAGGCGTAGAGGCTATGTGGCTATGCCGGTTAGAAGTCAGCTCGAAGCTCTGGGGCGGCAAGGATATTCTTACCTCACACGAAGCGTTGCTAATCTTGCTGAGCCATAGGCTTAATTCGGGCGAGACAAGTAACATGGAAGTGCAAAGTGTAGATTTAGGCTATCATAGTACCATTTACGATTCGGATCAAGCGTGGGAGGCCGTGCCAGTGTGGCGAGTCCACACCTCAGTAGGAGAATTTTATGTTAACGCCTTGTCAGGCATCATCGAGCAATAGTAAGCCGGGAGAGCCTTATTTTGAAGAAAGAGGCGAGGGCCAAAAAGTGCTAATTTTTTCATCCTAGGGCTTGAATCCTACTAGAGCGTATGCTATATTGGTACAGGAAAACAAAACTTGAGAGGAGGTGTACAGATGATATTCGCTAACAAACTCCGTGTAGTAGTTGGCCAAGGCGTTATCATACCCAAAAATAACAGGGGTTCTCTGTCCACCGCCAGGAAAGCCTTGCGCTAAGGTTTTTCCTTCACGGGCTTAACAAGCCGTGGGCAGATTGCCCACGGCTTTTATATTACCGCGAAGGGGGCTGCCCGCAGTGAAATACTGTAATGCAGAAGAAGTTCTACCGCGTCACTTGCTCGCGGAGATTCAAAAATACGTTCAAGGTGTACAAATATATGTTCCTAAGCGTACGGGCAGCCGGCTAGGTTGGGGCGAGCGCAATGGACAGAGGATGCAGTTGTATCAGCGGAACAAACAAATCCGCATAGAATTCCGTACGGGTATAACCATCGAGGAACTAATGTGTAGTTATCACTTAGGCTACGAGAGCATTCGTAAAATTGTCTATCGTCGTAGCTAGATTTTTTGTGAGTCATACACTACCTAGTTTTAGGCTATTAGCAATGGTATTTTGTTAGTAAGGGATCCTTGGGGGCCCTTGGAAAGGGGGTGGTTCTAAGTGCACACTTTGAACCGGAGGTGGCTTTCCGTCTAGGGAAGCACCGGGGCAAAAGGTCAGGCAGGCGTAAAGCCTGCCTGACGCTTTTTTTATTTACAACTGAGACATTAGAGAGGTCATTTCAATGGCGGTGAGGGCAGCTTCCCAACCTTTGTTGCCAGCTTTGGTCCCAGCTCGTTCAATAGCCTGCTCAAGGGTATCGGTAGTCAAAACACCAAAAACAACAGGTATATCCTCGTCTAACCCTACCCGTGCAACCCCTTTAGAGACTTCGGCGCTAACGTACTCAAAGTGGGGGGTTGCTCCGCGGATAACAGCTCCAAGGCAGATAACTGCATCATACTGATTGCTTCGGGCTAACCTTTGAGCCACCTGGGGAATTTCAAAAGCCCCCGGGCACCAGACAGCAGTAATGTGCTCTTCATTTGTTCCGTGGCGAACCAGACAATCCACGGCTCCTCCCAAAAGCTTATTTGTAATAAACTCATTAAAGCGGGCAATGACGATGGCGAATCTTTTGCCTGATACTATTAGTTGTCCATCAATTACTCTCATCGTAATCGTTCCTTTCAATATCAGAATCTAACATATGACCGAGCTTTGTCCTCTTGGTAGAGAGGTAACGGCGGTTTTCTTCCCTAGGCTCCAAAATAACGGGGACGCGCTCAATTACTTTGAGACCGTAACCCTGAAGACCATGGAGCTTTCGTGGATTATTGGTAATCAAGCGCAGTTTCTTTACACCAAGATCGACCAAAATCTGGGCCCCGATCCCGTAGTCGCGAAGGTCAGCGGGGTAGCCCAGCGCCAGGTTAGCTTCAACGGTATCCATGCCTTCATCCTGCAATGCATAAGCCTTGATTTTAGCTTCAAGGCCGATACCGCGGCCTTCCTGCCGAAGATACAGCACTACGCCTCGACCTTCAGCCTCGATCTTCTTCAGCGCCTCGCCTAATTGACCACCACAATCGCACCTCAGAGAACCAAGTACATCCCCGGTAAGGCACTCTGAGTGCACCCGAACTAAAGTCGGTTCTTCTCCAGAGAGATCACCCTTTACGATAGCTAAATGGAGTAAATCGTCTAGATCGTTCTTATAAACTTTGAGCCGGAAATCCCCATATTGACTGGGAAGGTGCGCTTCGGCAACATTATAGACCAACTTCTCAGTCTTACGGCGATAGGCGATGAGATCGGCAATAGTGCAAAGCTTCAGATTGTGACGATGGCAGTAGGTTACAAGGTCGGGTAAGCGAGCCATGGTGCCATCGTCATTAATGATTTCACAGATCACCCCGGCAGGATAAGAACCAGCTAACGACGCAAGGTCCACTGACGCTTCGGTATGTCCAGCTCTCCGCAGGACACCTCCTGGCTTAGCTCTAAGTGGGAAGACATGTCCGGGCTTGTTAAAGTCCTGAGGTCTAGCGTTAGGGTCGAGGGTCTTTCCAATAGTTAGCGCTCTTTCATAAGCGGAGATACCAGTGGTTGTTCCCTCGCGTGCATCGATGGAAACAGTAAAAGCCGTCTTCATTGGATCTCTATTGTCTACTACCATGGGGTCTAATCCTAGCTGGTCAGCCCTTTCATTCGTTAATGTTAAACATACAAGTCCTCTCCCATGGGTAATCATAAAATTGATAGTCTCAGGAGTTACGCCTTCGGCCACTGCAATGAGGTCTCCCTCATTTTCCCTATTTTCATCATCCACGACAACAACAGGTTTGCCCTTCCTGAGTTCCTCTAGTATTTCCGGTATACATGCAAAATTGGCTTCAGCCATTTTCCTTGCCTCCCCTTCATCAAAACCCGTGCTGCTTAAGAAAGTCAAAGCTAATACCCTTGGAGGACGGTTGCCTACGTTCAAGATACCGAACTACATATTTACCAATAATATCTGCTTCAAGATTAACAGCATCTCCTACTTGTCGGTACTGTAGGGCTGTGGCAGTTAAAGTGTGTGGTATTATCGAAATCCAAAAGCCCTCATTGGTAATGTCTCCAATTGTGAGGCTTATCCCATCTATCGCCACAGAACCTTTCTTAATGAGGTATTCCCTGACCTCTTCGGGTGTCTGTATCGTAAACAATATTGCATTACCCTCTGAGCGCCTACCTGTAACCCTGCCAACCCCATCGATGTGTCCAGTTACGAGATGCCCCCCGAGTCGTTCTCCTAGCACAAGAGCCCGCTCCATGTTCACAAAACTGCCCCGGAGGAGCTTGTGGAGATTGCTCCTGCGTAAAGTCTCAGGCATAACATCAAAAACCAGTTCTCCCCCTGCAAATCTGCTGACGGTTAGGCAGACGCCATTTATAGCTATGCTGTCTCCTAACTTGATTTTCTCAAACAGTAAGGGGTGCTGCACTACGAGCTCATTTTCTTGTCCGGAGAACCTAATGTCATTAACTTTACCAACAGCCTCTATTAATCCAGTAAACATTGCTTGCGCTCCTTACTTACTATAAATTGGGTACCCTTTTACAAGCATGTCTTCCCCCAGCCACACAACCTGTTGAACATCGATATTCCAGGCATTGCTCATCTTGGACAACCCGTCTCCTCCAACAGGGGAAAGAGCCTGTGCTCCACCGACTATTTTGGGTGCAATAAGGCAATAGACCTTGTCTATTATCTGTTGTGAAAAGGCAGTGTAGTTCAAGGTGCCCCCACCCTCCAGCAATACGTGGTTAATTTTCCTTTTCCAAAGTGTAGACAGCAGCGCGTCTAAGTCGACTCGCCCTTCCTTGGAAGATAATGGCAAAATTTGCACATTAGGAATGGAGTGCAGAGGTGATTTTGTAAACTCTATACTGTCTAGGCACGCTATCCAGGTGGGGGATTTTGACCCACTCTTAAACAACCTAGCCTCAGGCGGAGTGCGCAAGTGGCTGTCAACGATGATCCGAATGGGGTCCCTACTGTCATTCTTCTCCGGCAGCCTGGTAGTCAACTCGGGGTCGTCAGTCAGAACTGTTCCTATCCCGACCATAATTGCATCTACCTCATCCCTTAATTCATGAACCCACTTACGGGATATAACCCCCGAAACCCAGCGGCTATCCCCACTGGCACAAGCAGTCTTTCCGTCTAGGGTCATAGCCCACTTGGAGGTTACAAACGGTCTGCGTTTGGTCATATAGGTGAAGAAAGCCTCATTTAGTCTGCGAGCTTCGTCTCCCCTTAGCCCGACTTCCACCATGACCCCAGCTGCGCGAAGCTCCGCAACCCCTTTGCCCGCTACTAGGGGATTAGGGTCAAGGGTAGCAACAACAGTGCGTCTTATTCCCGCACCAAGAATCTTCTTGCTACAGGGGGGAGTCCTGCCATAATGGCAACATGGCTCAAGGGTAACGTAAAGGTCCGCGTTCCTGGCAGCCTCACCCGCCGCAGCAAGGGCAAATACCTCGGCGTGGGGATCCCCGGCCCGTGGGTGGTACCCCTCGCCTATGACTTCGCCATCCTTGACTACTACGGCACCCACCATAGGGTTCGGAGAAGTACGACCCCTAGCTATAGCCGCAAGGTCTAGGGCACGTACCATATACTTCATCTCATGTTCATTTAACATAAAAAGCCTCCAAACGAAAAACTCCTGAGGATAATATCCCCAGGAGCGATAGCAACAAAACAGGCTAAAATGAAGTAAGCCCATCATGTCCTTCTCTCATCCAGACTATACTGTCGGCTCCGGAACCTCCCCGGATCAGCCTCACGGCTCGCGGGCTTAGACCATCGGTCATCACCGCCGGTGCGGAATCGAGGGTAATCCCTCTCACCTGCCCCTGAAGGAACCATATTAATCTGTACAAATTATAATGCAGTTGTAAAATTTAAGCAAGCTAATAATATCGTGCACATTGATGAGGGAAGAGCTGCGTAGGTATCTACTGTACAGGGGTACGTCAAAGGTGTTTTTCTAAGATGACGAAGTCCGGGCTTGAAGAGTGCGATTTCTTGACGTCAATTTTTTGCCGTGTTATAATTTTTCATGTCACATTGCAGACAGGGGATTGGTCTAATGGTAGGACAACTGACTCTGACTCAGTTTGTAGAGGTTCGAATCCTTTATCCCCTGCCATTTAATACGGCGCGTTAGTCTAGTGGTCAGGACGCCGCCCTCTCAAGGCGGAATCACGGGTTCGAGTCCCGTACGCGCTACCAAGTAAAGACAAGCACCAGTGATGGTGCTTTTTCTCTATACTTTTCCCATATTTTTTTCATGGAGCTGCGGGCTTTTTTTGTTAAAATGAGAGGAGACACTTCTTTTGAGTATGGAGGAGAATTAAAATGAGCGAGTTTTACGATTATAATCCACTCCAGCGTTACAGTCGTCGCCAAACACCCATGATGGCGTTGGTCCTCGTTGCAATTTTCTCCGCTATGATTGGTGGAGTGGCAGGCGCCTATCTTGCACCTACTTATATATTTGGCCGACTACTACCTTACCCAGGAGGCGCGTCACATAATCCTAGTTACACACTGCCACCCTTACAAGGTGAAGGAACTACTATAGATATGTTGGCTGCCGGAGCTGCAGTACAAGTATCACAGCGAGTAGGCCCTGCCGTTGTGGGCGTAGTCAACCGCACCAGAGTTAGCAGTCCCTTTGGGTCATATCAACAAGAAAGCACAGGCTCGGGTATTATCTTTGATAAAACTGGGTTAATCGTAACGAACCAACATGTCGTTGAGAACGCTACCGAGATCTATATTGTGCTATCAGATACAATTCAGGTTAAGGCGCAGTTATTAGGCTCAGACAAGCGCACCGACCTAGCGGTAGTTAAGATTAACCCCATGGACCTACCGCCGGGGAGGCGTGATTTGTCCGTGGTAAAGTTTGGAGATTCATCGCAAATCGTACAAGGAGAGCTCGCTATTGCCATTGGTAATCCCCTTGGTATGCAATTTCAACGCACGGTAACAGCAGGTATTATCAGCGCAGTTGAGCGCACACTTACACTTGAGGATTTAACTTACAAAGTCATTCAGACTGATGCCGCCATTAATTCCGGCAATTCAGGCGGTGCCTTAGTTAATTCCCGCGGTGAAGTTATAGGCATAAACCAAGCCAAGATTGGGATTACCGGTGTAGAAGGCATGGGTTTTGCCATTCCTGTCAACGTAGCTCGTCCAATAATCGAAGACTTAGTTCGCCATGGCAAAGTTATTAGACCGTGGCTGGGTATTCAGGGTGTCGCCCTTACGCCTGCATCAGCTCAGCAATATGGTGTTACTATTACCCAAGGCATCTATATTGACATCGTAGCAGACTCCCCTGCACAGCGCGCTGGACTACGTCGAGGTGACGTAATCACTAAATATAATGGTGTCGAGCTGACAACTTTTGACCAGTTAATAGAGCTACTAAATGCAACAGGCGTCAACGGCACCGCTAACCTAGAAGTCCGCCGCGGCAACAGCACCCTTACCATCAACGTTAAACTAGAAGTCGCACCGTAGGAGGTCTTGCCATGTACGTAGTTTGCGAAGAGCATCTCGAAGACGCCATAGACGAATTTGTAGACCAATTCGAGGATGCACCAGATATACATTTGTTAAAGGACATTACCTTTACTGAGTGGACGGCACCGCATGCCTGCCACTATTGCTCCCTCACACCCAAGTACCTGGTGGTGTAGGTGAAGGTTACTGTTATAGCAGTTGGCAACCTCAAAGAGGCCTATTTCCGAGCCGCCGCACAGGAGTATATCAAGCGCCTGACTCCTTACGCTCAGGTCGCTGTAGTAGAGATCCCTGAGGAAAAGACCTCGCTCAATCCTTCTCCTGCCGACGAGGCCAAGGCCCGCGACAAGGAAGGCGAGCGTATTATTAAGGCCATCCCCGCAGGCTCCTTCGTAGCTATGCTTGCAATCGAGGGTAAAGCATTAGCCTCGGAGCGCTTCGCTGACTGGATTGAAGGCAGACGTCTCAGTGGCTGTAGCCACCTCAGCTTTATTATCGGCGGTTCCACCGGCTTATCAGACAATGTCAAGGCCAAGGCAGACCACATGCTCTCCTTTGGCCTCATCACCCTGCCTCACCAATTAGCTCGCATTGTGCTTCTAGAGCAGGTCTATCGTGCCTTTCGCATCTTACGCAATGAACCGTACCACAAGTAACGGCGAGTTTCTAAAGCAAAATCCGCAGCGAGTGTTGAGCACTCTCTGCGGGTTTGATGTATGCAGTCGCCTAGCCTCTTACTCGACAATACCTGTCACTGCTCGACAAAGGTTTTTCATCGGGGGAACTACATGTGGAATGGGCTATAGAGCTTATGCAGCTTTATTGCAGTACCCAGAGACTAAGCATAAGTGAAGTGTGAAAGACACGCCGCCCTATACTGTTTGTGCTAACGCATAAGGCCCCAAAGCTGACTGTATTGCCTGTCCGGGGATTGACGAATATAATGACCGTATTACAGCAAAGGAAAAGACGCCTCCGCATAGCGTGAATCTGTGCAGCAGATCCACCGGAGACGTCCCTCAACAACATGATTATTGTAACAGAGTACACGCTAGTTGAGAAGTCTCCAGGCGTTTTTTGTTCGGTGTGCAGAAGAGGTTATATCTCCATGTTGCGGGGAAAAGCTTGGGGCTATTGGCACGCGGGCACGCAAATTCATAGATACGTTGGGTGAATGGGTAACCCTGCGAATAAGACGTTTGCGATGTCCCTGCGGTCGGATCCACCACGAGTTGCCGGATCTCATCGTGCCCTATAAGCGTTATGAAGCTGCTTGTATAGAGAAAGCAGTGTCAGAACCCCTAAAGTCCTCAGTCATTGCGGCAGATGACTCGACGATTTACCGTTGGTGCAGTTGGTTTCGGGAGAAGGCCAATTACTGGATTGGCTGCCTCATTTCAATAACCCTACGCTTCCATCAAGTCCCTGTGGAGGTACAGTCCACTCCTTCGCAGTCTGCACACCAGAGAATTGGACGTATGGTCGGCACGGCCGTCAAGTGGCTCGCAAGAGTTGTCCGCCCCGTAGTTAACGCGAATTTGTGGATATATACCCGTTCGGCTTGTCCTGACCAGGGTTGCCTTTAGTAGACTTCTAAGCCTAGCTCTAGTGCTGGCAAAAGATAATTGTCTCTGAATGTAGGACGATGCCTGAGATGCAATCTACCCATAATCTCCCTAGTAGACAGGCTATCATCTCCCATAATCTCTAGTAGTCTCTCGACTTGTTCGCTGAATTGACTGAGTACTTGTTCGGTTTCTTTCAACTCAATAAGACTTTCATGGATTGATTGTAGAATGAATTCGACAAACTCGCCGGAGTCTCCTCGCCTGTCACACAGCTCATAACATTATAGGTAGATTGTCTGATGGAGTAATATTCCCAAGAATATTTTAGATGTTAATAGTAGAGATTGTATATAGACTGAGGCTTATTTCTCGTACGTAAGTTTCTTAGCTAAATCCTGCAATTTCCAGCTGTAAAGACAGAGCAAGCGATTGACTGCCAATCGGTTGCTCTGTCTTTATTGGCTACTCGTCTAGAGCCTTGCGAGTACCTTTCTTCCGTTGCTTGACGCACTCGGTTAACAGGTATTCAATTTGCCCGTTTATAGAGCGAAAGTCGTCCTCTGCCCAGGCCGCTAGCTCCTGCCATAGAGATGCTGACAGTCGCAGCAGCAACTGCTTTTTCTCCTTATCTTTACTCTCCATCTGTCAGCACCTCCTTCCTGCTTACTAGTACAGGGAGCCGCTGTTAACAACGGGCTGGGCGTCCCGGTTTCCACAGAGGACGACCAGGAGATTGCTGACCATGGCCGCTTTGCGTTCTTCATCTAAAGTGACGACGTTTTTCTCGTTAAGCTTGGCCAGGGCCATTTCCACCATACCTACTGCGCCTTCTACTATCAGTTGACGCGCGTCAACGATGGCCTTTGCCTGCTGTCTCTGTAGCATGGCTGCGGCAATTTCAGGGGCATAGGCCAGATGGGTGATTCTAGCCTCGAGGATTTCTAGGCCGGCTATGCCCACCTTTTCCTGGATCTCGGCTTTAAGTACTTCTGCTACCTCCTGGCTGCTACCCCGTAGGGACTTCTCGTTGTCCTCGCCAGAGTTGTCATACGGGTAAAGTCTCACAATGTTGCGCAGGGCAGAGTCACATTGGATAGACAGGAATTCTACATAGTTATCCACATTAAAGACTGCTTTAGCAGTATCAACGACCCTCCAGATCACGACAATCCCAATGATAATAGGATTGCCAAGCTGGTCATTTATTTTCTGTTTGTCGTTGTTTAGAGTCATGGCCTTAAGGGAGATCTTCTTACTTCTCTGTGTATAGCTTGCGATGTGTACCTGGCCCATCGCAACTGTAGCTTTTGAGTGGTCAGCCGCAAGGGCACCTGTGGTAGTATCAGCCGTAGCGGTGTTAACACCGGATACAAAGGGGTTTACGAAGTAGAAGCCTGCGCCTTTAAGGGTGCCGTGGTAGCGGCCAAACAGGGTCAGTACTAGGGCCTCATTGGGCTTTAGCACCTTTAGCCCGAAGAACAGAATTGGCCCTACGACCAGCAGGTAGGTCAAACTGCTAATCATCAGAAAGAGGCCCAAACCTAAGCTACCGGTGCCTAAGATTACACAGCTCCAAACGAATAGGGCTAGGGACACGACCATCAAGCAAATATTTAACACGAGCATGGGCATTCCGTTGCGAGCTTCTAGAACAATCTCTTCATCCTGTAGCATGCGTCCAGTCTTTACGTTGGCCATACTTACACCTCCGTAATATAAATATGATATCAACCTGATATCACGCCCATATCATATAGCCCATCATAACGAGTTGTCAATAGAGTAACGTATAAAATAGTCCAAGAGTCGCAGTGGTAGGGAACACTAGTTAGAGCGTTACGGCGAACCGTACCAACGAGCAATGGGGACGCACCCTATTGCTCGTTCGCTTTTCTAACAGCTCATGACTGAAGATGTTCACTGAACCAGTCACGGGATCTGTCGAAAAGGCCTCATTGTCTCCATGCATCACTCTGCTCCCGACTAATCTGATGCACTACATTCGCGCTAATGCCGAGCAAGCCTGCGATTTTCCTGTGACTCAGGTCTAGGTGCCCTGGTATTTGATTCGTGATGGAAACATTGATAATGATAATGAGATATGTTAGGCTAAATTATTGCTATAGTGCAACCCGGACAGGGAACTTTTGCGCGCAGGCAAACACGATCTTGCGCTAGGCAGATATGTGATAATAATATCAAGTTATGTTAATTTAATAGCAATGGCTCGACTAAGGGCCTCAGAGTGCGTCCGAGGTGTTAAGGTAGTGGCAATGCGCTTATCAAGCTGCACTTTCCTTGGCGTTGCTTAGTATATATCGAGGGGGTTTGCCATGTCAGTGCAGTTTACAGGTAAGGTTTTGACGATCGCCACCGAAATCGCCAATAATTGTCAAGGACTTGAGGCGCCATTCTGTCAAGCTGAATGTCCGATGCACACCGACGCTATGGGCTACGTCCAGCTGATTAGGGAAGGCAAGTTCGATGCTGCCGTCCAGAAGATTAGGGAGAAGCTGTTCCTTCCCGGAACGCTAGGCCGCATTTGTGCTCATCCCTGCGAGAAGGTATGTCGTCGCGAGGCAGAGTACGGCCAATCGATATCCATAGCGGCATTGAAACGCTACGCCGCAGACAAAGCGGATCGGGAAGAGCTATGGGACACGACTTTCGGGCATGCGACCGGTAAAACGGTAGCCATCGTAGGCTCCGGTCCTGCCGGCGCTCAAGCCGCGATAGATCTCCGCAAGGAAGGACATCGGGTGACTATTTTTGAACGGCTCCCGGTGTTAGGTGGTATGTTGCGCGTTGGCATTCCCGCCTATCGCCTCCCGCATGCGGTGCTAGACTTCGAGTACGGCTATTTAGACAAACTTGGTGTGGAAATTAGGCGAGGTGTCGAAGTCGGTAAGGACATTGCCATCGCTCACCTGCGCGAGCAGTATGACGCGGTGATCTTGGCACACGGCGCTCATATAGGAATGATGCCGCGCGTTAACGGGAGCGATGTGGCGGGCATTACGAATGCGGTCGAGTTCCTGCGCGAAATCGCCTTCAAGCGACAAAGCAACGTCTTGGGGGAGAACGTCATTGTCATCGGCGGTGGAGACGTCGCTATGGACTGTGCTCGCTCGGCCTTGCGAGGCGGCGCAAAGCAAGTACGACTGATTTGCCTTGAAAAAGAGTGTGATTTGCCAGCCAGCAAGCACGAACAGGAAAGCGCCGCAGCAGAAGGAGTTCTCTTCACTTTCGGCTGGTGTGTTGATGACTTCCTGAGCACCGACGGCAGGGTCAGCGGTATCAGAATGAAAAACTGTCTGGCGGTTATCGACGAGACGGGTAGGTTTAACCCACGACTTGGCGGAGACACCCATGAACTGCAGTGCGACACAGTGATATTTGCTACCGGTCAAAGAGTAGCAGATATCGCGGACGGCATGCTTAAGCAAACTAGCGGAGGTCGTTACTTAGTTGACAAGGACACCCTAGCCACCGACGTGCCGGGCGTGTTTGTGGCGGGCGATGCAGCTGGGAGCACTATCGCGATTGAGGCCATGGCTTTAGGTAGAAAATCTGCTATCTCGGTCAGCAGATACCTTCAGGGGATAGGGTTGACCGAGGGTAGAAACTTCGCCTTAGAGAATTCCTATAAGAGCAAATTCGAGGTTCCTCTCCCTCCTGACGTGGTAGATCTGAAGCGACATCATCCGAACATTATGCCAGCAGAGCGTCGCATCCAGACGTTTGACGAGTGTGACCTTGGTTTGGATGACACTACGGCGTTCAAGGAGGCTTCGCGTTGTCTAGAGTGCGAATGCAAAGACTGCATGACCGAATGTCTCATGCTCAATGATTTTACACACTGTCCCGGCGAGCTTTTCAGTGTCTTTTTAGCCAAGGGAAGCATAGAAGCCATAGTGCCTTACTCGTGCAACATGTGTAACCAGTGCACGCTCGTTTGTCCGAAGGAGTATAAACTGGCCGATGCTTTTGCCGGGATGCGCAAAGATTTTGTCAAAGCCAACAAGGGCAAGTCCCCCATCAAAGGCCACGGCGCTATCGACATACATCAACGGTTGTCTTTTTCCCGAGCCTTTACGATAAGACGAAAGGGGCGCAAATAAAATGGCCATCCGACGAGGTTTTATGCCGGGTTGCTCGCTACCTTCTTATAGTCCAGCGAACATCAGTAAGACGATCGGGTTTTTGCAAGACGTCTACCCGGAATTGTCCGTCGTGCAGAAATGTTGTGGTAAGCCCACTAAGGCCCTAGGACAAGTCGACCTGCTTAAGGCGCGATTTGGCAGCCTGGTGCAAGACATCAAGCATTGCGAGATAGATGAGATAATTGTCGCCTGCCAAAACTGTCTTAACATGCTCAAAGAATCTGATGAGTTTCAAACGGTTTCACTCTGGGAGAGACTGCCTGAGCTTGGCCTGCCTAGGGAATTGCGTGGCAAAGCGGCGCAGAGCGATGTAGTCTTCTCTATCCATGACTCATGTCCGGTGCGCGACACCAAAGGCATCCATGACGGCATCAGGTGGACGCTAGCGGAACTCGGCTATAAAACGGTAGAGCCTGCGCAAACGCGTGACCGTACGCGTTGCTGTGGGTTTGGTGGAATGATAGTGCCGGCTAATCCAGACCTAGCCAAGCGCGTGATGGATAGACGCGTCAAAGATATGCCTACTGAGCATATTGTGGTTTATTGCGCAGCATGTCGCTCATCCATGCTAATGGGTGGAGGCAAGGCATGGCATATCTTAGACTTATTGTGGGGACCAGTCGTCACCCAAGCTTCACAGCCACCCGAAAATGTCTTGGCGAGTCCGGTCAAAGCATGGCTGAACAGGTACAAGTCTAAGGCCGTGATAAATCGGACTATTACGTAGCAGGGAAAAATTACAGATGACTCGTTTTAGGTGCAACCAAGTGCGAGCATCAAGAAAGAAGGTGTGTTAACACGTGGAAGCAAAAAAACAACAGAGTAGCGTAGTTCGCATAATCGTCGCGCTAGTTGTTTTGAGTGCAGTCGTCTTCTTAGCAGGGCGCTTTGGTCTCATTGATAGGCTGCGCGATGTCGATGGCCTGCGCGCATGGTTTCAAGGGCTAGGAGCAATTGGCTACATCGCGTATGTGGTGCTCTATGTTCTTGTGGCGGTGTTTATGTTGCCTGCCTCCGCAGTAACCATTGTAGCCGGCATCACCTTCGGCTCAGTAGTTGGGGGAATCTTGGCCCTAGTTTCAGCCACCATTGGCGCTTCTGTTGCTTTTTTGATTGCCAAATATGCAGCCCGCGAGACAATCGTGGCCAAATTTGGGCAGAACCCTATTTTCAAGAAAATTGAGAACGGGGTCAAAGAAAACGGCACGAGCTTTCTCATTTTAACTAGATTGGTGCCGGTGTTCCCCTACAATATCCAGAACTACGCCTATGGCGTTACCCCCATGAAGCTCTCCACCTTTGCCCTAGTATCGTTGATCACCATGGCTCCCGGCGCTTTCATATACGCTTACATGGCGGGTGAGATTGTCACTCACGGACTGAGTGTTAACATCTTGGTGCAATTCGCAGTCGCTGGGTTCATCTTGTTTGGCGTGTCGCTTATACCGAAGTACATCGCCACGAAGAAGGGGATTCAAATCGGAAAATAGAAAATGCCCCAATCTAAGGAGGAGAAAAAATTGAAAAAACTACTCACATGGGTCATGGTCTTGGCGCTTGGTATCTCTAGTCTGTTCGCTTATCAACCCACCTTGACTGAAGCATCCGCAATCCGCGTTCTCATTGATAGACAGCCGATGGTGCTAGAGGTCGCTCCCATTATCCGAGCAGGGCGAGTCCTTGTTCCCTTCCGAGCCTTGTTCGAGGCCTTTGGGGTAAGCGTCAACTGGGTAGAAGCTACCAACACCGTGACAGGACAAAGAGGAGACACGACTATATCATTAGTTATAGGGCGTAATGTTGCCGTCGTACGCGGACAAAATGTCAACCTAGACGTAGCTCCCCTTATCCTCAACGGGCGTACGCTGGTTCCGCTGCGCTTCGTCGCCGAGAACCTCGGGGCAGATGTTACCTGGGACGAGTCCACGCAGACGGTTAACGTAATCCGACAGGTCTCCTTACGCAGGGTGAGAATAGAGGGCGATGCCCAGAGCCATAAGTTGTCGCGTTTTGCCAATCAAGACGCTTTCATAAGTCCGGCAGAATTGAAAATGCTCATGGACCGTGGCGAGAGAGATGTCGTCGTGATCGGTGTATTGAACCCGACATCTGCTCTCTTGCCACTCAATGCCGCTAGATCCCCCATCGAAGGTTCGTTTTCGGTCTGGCGTCCAGATTACTCAGGTACGGATTCACCCCTTGCCGTTTCCCCGACGGTGAGCGGCATGACGCGTTCGCGTCAAGTCGTGGAAGACTTACTGTCACGTGCCGGGGCGACACCTGCGTCGATGATCGTCGTCTATGCTGCAGATGCCCACCACGACGCCGCACGCTTCATGTGGCAGATCAGGCACCTTGGCCATAGAGATGTTCGCTATCTTGACGGTGGTCTAAACGCTTGGCAGGCGGCCCGCTTCCCGACCGGAAGGTTCGCTCGCTTAGCTGAACAGCCGCTACTTACCGCCTATCAGTCTCCTAACTATAACGTCGCTGTTAACAATGCCGATTTGGCAATGGTGGTGCATGCTCTCTACAACCCCCGCGAGTGGGTCGTCATCGATACACGGAGTGCCGCGGAGTACGCTGGCCGGTCTACTGCCTCTTCGCGCGGCGCTTTCGGTACGGGAAGGTTGATAGGCAGCGTACACATTGAGTGGGTAAATGCCAATGCAGCCGATCTGACTCTGAAGTCTAGAGACGAACTGGCCGCCATTTTTCGGGACACGATTCAGGGTAGAAGGGCTATCGTTTTGTGTCAGTCTGGCGTAAGGTCTGCTCACACTTACATGGTGCTCGCAGAAGTCTTGGGTCATGAAAATGTCTTTAATTACGACGGTTCCTGGATCGAATGGTCGTTTGTAGCCTCTGAGGTAAGCGTGGGACAAGTCCCGACCGCCTTAAGGCAGCAAGTGCAGGCGCTTACCGAATTGTGGGCTGATAACAGAGGCGAAATCAAGTAGTCGAAAAAATTCACTGGAGGTGCGGCCAGGTATGCTAGACAGTAGGTCTAGGCAATGGGTACAACCCTTTTTTGACCGCTTAGCGCAGCTTTGTATGCGTTGTGGTGTGACACCGTTTGCTGCGACGCTTGCCGCTCTCGCGTTGGGCGTAGCAGCAGCTTGGGCGGTCTGGGCTGGGCATCTACTGCTTGGAATCTTACTGCTCTGGCTTTCTGGCCTTTTCGACGTTCTAGACGGTTCCATTGCCCGCCTCACTGGTCAGTCGAGCGCACTCGGCACACTTTTGGATATTGTCTTTGATCGTGTCGTTGAAATTATGGCGCTACTTGCCGTAACACTTGCAGCTCCTGGCTTAGCCATTTTTACGGCCTTAGTTTTTGCGAGCATCATTTTGTCCATGACCGTTTTTTTGACAGTCGGAGCAGTAGCGGAGAAGACAGGTGTGAAGTCGTTCTACTACCAGCCCGGCCTCGTAGAAAGGACGGAAGGGTTCATCATGATCAGTTTGGCGATAGCTCTGCCCGCATGGCGTGTTTCGGTGCTTGTAGCCTTTGCGGTACTCATACTGTTCACCGCGGGGCAGCGGTTTGCCGAGGCAGTGAAAATCCTCAAGTGAGTCTGCAGACCATAATCCTAGAAATTACGGGGGGAGCAATTGAATGAAGAGGGTCTTCTTAGGGATATCCTTGCTGATGATTGTCGTGCTTTCAGCTGCATGTGCGAGGCCGACCGCTACTGTGGCCTCTGACAACTTTGCCGACGCGCTACAAGCGGCGCGGGGCAAGACGGTCACTTTTTACGGGTGGGGTGGTAGCAGCGCCGTCAATAGTTGGTTTGACGATATAGTTGCGCCTTCTCTTTTAGCTGAGTACGGAGTGACACTGCGCCGTGTTCCCATGAATATAGACCAAATCCTTAACAAGCTCACGGCTGAAAAGCAAGCGGGGGATGTGAAAGGTGACATTGACGTCATCTGGATAAATGGCGAAAACTTCTATACAGCAAAACAGCAAGGCTTGCTCTACGGTCCATTTGCCGACAGAGTCGAGAACTTCACCCGCCTGATCGACCCGGCCGCTTCCGACACTAAGTATGACTTTGGCGTAGCCATCGGGGGCATGTCTGCTCCCTTAGGACGCGCTCAACTAGTTTTCATGGCCGACAGCGCGCGTTTGGCGACCTTCCCCGCGAGTGCCGAGGAACTACTGGCGCTGGCTCGCGCTAATCCGGGCCGGTTCACCTATCCTGCACCTCCGGATTTTACGGGCAGTGCCTTTGTGAGAAACATTATCTATGAAATCGTGGGCTTTGATGCCATTAACAACGTCGCGGCGGATAAGGATGCGATTTATGACATCATCAAGCCAGCGCTAGATTTTTTAAATGAGCTGGAACCTTATCTTTGGGAGGCGGGGCGAACCTATCCGCCTGATGTAGCTTCCTTAGACAGAATGTTCGCCGAAGGGCAGATTCTATGGGCGATGAGTTATACCCCGCTGCAAGCGGCACAGCTAATCGCGAAAAATGAGGTTCCGGCGACGACGCAGACTTTTGTCTTCGCGGAAGGCAACATCGGCAACACTCATTATGTCGCCATTCCCTTTAACTCTCCCAACAAGGACGCAGCCTTAGCCCTAATTCACCATCTCACCAGCGTGGCGATGCAGACCGCGAAGCTCGACGTCAATAACTGGGGAGACCTGCCAGTGCTTGACATTAACAGGCTTTCGGCAGAGGAACGCAGCGTATTGCAGGGCGTAGACATCGGCCGAGGAGTCCTGCCCATAGACGAACTCTTAAGAAGGCGTTTGCCGGAAGTTCACGCGCGGAAAGTCGCTATTATTGAAGAGCTGTGGCGCGAGAGAGTGTTGTTGCGTTAAAGTGTACAGAAGATTCAAGCCATATATCCTTGTAGCCCCTTTACTCGTCTTCTTGGGAGCAACCTTCTATTTTGGGCTTGGTAACGGCCTTTTGCAGAGCTTCGGGGCGGTGCCCGGTGCACTAGAAAGTAGGCTGACTTTGCGCTATTACAGAGAAGTGTTGGGCGAGACAAGCTTTTTCATCTCCCTCCTCTACACGGTCTATGTTGCCTTAGTGGCCACTGTAGTATCTAATTTATTGGGCATAGTAGGGGCCTTCGCTATGTTAGGTTTGAAACGCGAATCGAAGTGGCCAAAGTTCTTCTACCAATTGCCCCTAGTCGTGCCGCACCTAGTCGTCGTGATTCTAGTGTTTCACCTTTTTTCTCAGACCGGCTTGTTCTCGCGCCTAGCGTGGAGGCTGCGGCTTGTCGCGGAGGCGAACGATTTCCCTTTGCTAGTATTTGACCCAGGGGCCGTTGGCGTGATTTTGGTCTATCTTTACAAACAGATTCCTTTTGTGTCCATGATCGTCTTCGGCACGCTCGGCAGTATCAGCAAGAGTTTCGCCGAGGTCGCCTATAACCTGGGAGCCAGCAGAGCCATGCTGATCTCCCAGGTTTTCCTTCCATTACTTCGACCCACGATTCTGTCTGTCTTTCTAATGACGTTCACCTTTTCGTTTGGCGCATTTGAAGTGCCTTTTCTGCTCGGTTCACCCGCGTGGAATATGCTGCCGGTCAAAGCGTATGTCTACTATACGAATGTTGATTTAACCTACCGAGCGCAGGCGATGGTGGTCAACGTCATGATCACGGTCATTTCTATTGGCTTGGTGGTGGCATACAGCCACGCCGCACACCTCAGACAGCGCATGGGAAACGGCGGTGACATTTAAGATGACCAAAGGCGGACGACTTAGCGCACTTATCTTCTACTCATTCCTTGCGGCAAGTGTCGCCCCACTGCTGTCTTTGTTAGTTCTTACCGTTACTGCGGCTTGGCCCTACCCACGCCTGAGTCCGAGCGTGCTAAGTTGGCGCTACATCGCAACAGTCTTCGCGCCTAACAGGCAAACCGCTGAGGCGTTGGGGAACAGCGTGCTGATCGCCGTCTTAACTACCTTGCTGACTCTCCTCATTGCTGTGCCGGCAGCGAAGGCATTAGGCTTGTACCGGTTTCGCGGTCGCGCGACAGTTAAATTGCTCGCCCTCATGCCGCTGATGGTGCCGAGCATCACAGTCACCATGGGTATGCATTTTTCCATGATCAGACTTGGTCTCACGGGGAGCATTTTGGGTGTGGTCATTATCCACACCGTTTTCACCTTGCCCTACGCGATAAGAGTGCTGACTAATGTATTTGAGTTGTTGGGCGAGCGACACGAAGTGCAGGCTAAGATGCTTGGCGCTTCGCAACTTATGGTGCTCCGGAACGTGACTATACCGCTCATTATGCCTGGGCTACTTTCCGCCGCTACGATGAGCTTTATTGTCTCGTTTACGCAATACATCACGACATTTCTCATCGGCGGCGGCAGAATTTTGACTATACCACTGCTTTTTGTGCCCCATCTACAGAGTGGCGAAATTCAGGTGGCCGCAGTTTACAGCTGGCTTTTCATCATGACGACACTCGGTGCGCTAGCCATAACGCAGGGCGCGGTCAAGAAGTTCTATAAATCGACTTATCTACTGCAACCCTGAGAGACTGAGATGAAATCGAGGTATTGGCGTGGCTAACATAAAACTCGTAGATGTCTGTAAGAAATTCGGTGCGAAAGAAACGCTGAGCAACATAGCGCTCGAGATACATGACGGGGAAATGCTGGCTCTCCTCGGCCCGTCCGGCAGCGGCAAGACGACATTGCTCAAGATTGTAGCCGGACTAGAGCAGCCAACGTCTGGCCGGGTGTTCTTCAATGAAGTCGACTATACCGACGCCCCCGCTCAAAAGAGAAAAGCCATTATCGTTTTTCAGGACTATGGCCTCTTCCCTCATATGACGGTTGGGCAAAACGTGGCGTTTGGGTTGCGTGCGCGGGGTGAAGAGCGTCAGCAAATCTTAACGAAGGTGAAAAATATTCTGCAACTCGTCCAATTGTCGGGCAGAGAAAGTAGCTTGCCCGCTGAGCTGTCTGGGGGCGAAAAACAGCGCGTAGCGCTCGCCCGCGCTTGCGTTGTGGAACCCGGGGTACTGCTCTTAGACGAGCCATTTTCCAATCTGGACACCAGTCTCAGGCTCGGCATGCGTGAATTTGTTGCCGCATTGCAGAAAAAGCTCAAGTTTACTTGTGTTCTGGTCACTCACGACAAAGAGGAAGCGTTTATGATGTCAGAGCGGGTGGCGGTGATCTTGGACAACAGGCTTGAGCAGGTCGCTCCCCCCGAAATTATATATCGCAAGCCCGCAACCAAAAAAGTCGCTGACTTTATGGGAGACGCCAACTACGTGCCCGGCAAAGTGATATCCGGCAAGTTCGTCTGTGAATTAGGTGTTATGCCCGTAAATGAGCCAGACACCGACGCGGCGTTGGGCATGTTTCAAGGCGATCAGATCAGCTTAGGACGGGCTGGAACGGGTTTCTCGGGAACTGTTACGGCGCGAAAGTTCGCGGGAAAATTGACCTATTACACTGTAGCAATGGGTCCCCACCTGTCCTTTAAGGTTACTTCAGTAACGAGTGATTTTTTGGTTGGGGAGACGGTCTCCGTAGCTGTCGCGCCTAGTGGCGTCAATGTCTATCCACTAGCCGAGGAGTCGCCCTAACCAGAAGCAATGAAGCAAGAAGCAATGGGGACGTACCCTATTGCTTCTTTTCATGGCCTAGCCCAACTTTCGCCTTTCTAGCCGAAAGTTGGGCTAGGCTAGTGAAGGCAGGTGGACCAGATGAAGGACAAACGGAAGGCCGAGGACTAGGCTAATTCATTCATCACTGCATGGTCGAGGGGCAGTATTGGTTGGCTGTTCCGTTCTCCACCTCTTAACACAAATGCCGGCGTCGTAGGCGTAGGTGGTAACAAGCACGTACGAAGTAGCTCAAGAGGTCACGGTCCAGCCAGGGGATGCAGTTTAAAGATGACAGGTTGAGTGTCACCCTCCTAACCCGCAGTTCATTCTAGCCTACGGACTTAGGGCTGACCTCAGGGATAAAGCTTACCACTGGTTGTCAGACGAAGAAGAACCGAGTAATCTATCTTATTCAGGAATAAAGTGGAGGCCATCCCTAGGCAGGGATGGCCTTTGAGCTATTCATCAATGCTGCCCCCGGCGTGCAACAAGTGGGTCACCACACTTGCGTACAGCCTTTTACCAATGAATCGAGTTGAGTGAGTCAACCTCTCAACCTTTCGGTAATATTGAAGCCTAGGTTACTCAAGGGGAGTCTTCTTCGGCCTGCTGAAGCCATGGTGTAATATTTGCCAGCGCTGTTTCCAACAAGCTCTTGTGGAGCTCCACAAGCTCTACCATTGCTTTCTTGCGTCCAAATAGGACGAGGGGCTGCACTTTAGGAAACAAAACGCTAATTTTGGTTACAAACTCCTTCTCATCAATGTTGTTCATGAAGTCAAAGACGCTCTTGTAGATTAGGCCGCAGGTGTCTCCGTATCTCCCCAGCTCCTCGTCTCCACCAGGTTGTGGGCTGATAATGTAACGTTGCCCGAGCTTTGTCACCTCAATTCTAAAGCTAAAATACTGATCCATTTCTTCAACCGGAACTAGAATTCTGATTGCCCCATTGTAATAGACCAATTTGTGAAACACATGGTTTATTTTTTCTATAGTCCTATCATAGCCCATTTCTATCAAGAAATCCAACGCCACAGCAACTCTCTCAACTAAAAGCACGCCGACACTCCTCTCATGATTATCGTACTACGTCGTTGTACTGACTGAGGAACAATAGGAGCTTCTCCATTGAGTAGCTAATAGATCCATATGTCTTTTTCGGATCTAGCCCGATATCAATTACTCTGTAGCTAAGCATCATCTTGTTAAGTAGCCAGGCGGCATTATCTACGAGTCCAATAGCCTGGGCAATGACCCCTCCAAACGTACGTTCAATTGCCTTATAACCATTCAGTCCTCCATAGGCCTCAGCCCCATACTTTTGTGCAGCATCATTTACTCTATCCATCGTCTGCCCAATCACGATTGTCCCGCCAACCTTGACTCCAAAACTCCCGAGGACAGTCGGTAGTGATGCTGCGGCACTCCCAGTCGCGAGAAATGCTGCTGCCGCTCCACCAGTAAGT
>WSXW01000020.1 GCA_009773495.1 Bacillota bacterium | reverse complement strand
TCGGCTCCACCATGTAGTTTTAAGGCCCGTGCCGTGGCCACAATCACTACTGCTTTGGGCCGAAGATCAGCAAACCGGCACTTAATATCGAAAAACTTCTCAGCGCCGAGGTCAGCACCAAAGCCTGCTTCGGTAACGACATAGTCTGCGACCTTTAAGGCTAACTTTGTAGCCTGCACAGAATTGCAGCCGTGCGCGATATTAGCGAAAGGGCCGCCGTGAATAAAAGCAGGCACATTCTCTAACGTTTGCACTAAATTGGGCTTAATTGCATCTTTAAGCAGTGCCGCCATGGCCCCTGCCACTTTCAGGTCGGCTACGGTTACGGGTTGGCGATCAAATGTGTAGGCCACAACCATTTTAGCTAGGCGGGCCTTGAGATCGACGATATCTGCGGCCAAGCACAGAATAGCCATAACCTCAGAGGCAACGGTAATATCGAAGCCGTCCTCGCGCGGTACACCGTTGTTTCTGCCACCTAAGCCGACGATGGTGTGACGCAGTGCTCTTTCGTTCATATCCATAGCACGCCGGAGGACTATGCGGCGCGTATCTATGTTAAGCGCGTTACCGTGATGAAGATGATTATCTAGAATAGCCGCCAACATATTGTGAGCCGTGGTTATGGCGTGGAGATCACCCGTGAAATGTAAGTTGATGTCCTCCATGGGCACTACTTGAGAGTACCCTCCCCCCGCAGCGCCGCCCTTCATACCCATGCTGGGACCGAGAGACGGTTCACGCAGAGCGATTGCCGCCTTCTTGCCTAGCTTAGCTAGGGCCTGCCCTAAGCCCACTGTAGTGGTCGTCTTGCCCTCGCCAGCTGCTGTAGGGTTGATGGCTGTCATAAGAATGAGGTTGCCATCAGGTTTATTCGCCAAGCGCTTAGCCACGTCGGGCGATACCTTTGCTTTGTATTTGCCGTAGAGTTCTAGATCGTCCTCAGTTAGACCAATAGATTTAGCCACTTCAACAATATGCTGCATAGTAGCCTCTTGAGCAATTTCAATATCTGACTTCATATGTCACAGTCCTTCCGCTATGTAATTTGTCCGGTAACGGTAGTCGCTATCATACTACTCACTTCTATGGCCCTTGTTTCCAGGGCGTTAACCGTGTTCTCCATTTCCTCAGCCCATGTAGGGCGCGGGTTCAGCATAGTAATGTTTACACGTACATTATAGAGAGCTGCCTGTATCGCGGCATGAGCCAAGAGTGATGCTACACCGGCGTCGGTGAGTGCATTGTTATTGCCTGCCTCAGCCACTTGTGCTGTTAGGTCGAGTACTTGCATGGCTGCTTGTGCTGTACGCAAGGGAACAGTGGCAGCACCATGCAGTGCTCTCTCAATAGCCTGATTGCGCGTAGACACTTCCTCGGGAGTGGCCTTAGGAAACTTGTAGGCCTGCATTACTTCTTCGTAGGCGCGTGCATCTTCTGTGGCTAGCTCTGACAATTGGCCCCGTAGCTCAGACGCTCTTACCAATAATTCCTGCATTGTCTCTTGTACTTGCTGGTACTTCTTTCTGCCTAGGGTCAAATTAACGACCATTTGGACCAGTGAAGCCGCCATAACCCCCGCCAAAGCAGCAGCTGTACCGCCCCCTGGTGCTGGAGTTGAGGCCGCAAGGGAATCCATTACGTCTTTAAAGCTCTGTTCTGTAATAAATGTCGTCATATTAGCCTCCTATCATGCCACTGATCAAACGGATCACGAACCATCCGGCTAACCCCACCCCCGCTCCTATCAACCCCCACGTCCACGCACTAAGACCTGACTGGGTTTGCTTTTTAGTATGGTTCTGGGATTTTTTCTCTTGGCCCTTGGGTTTGTTTTTAGCCATTACACCGCACACCTTCCTCTACAACTATTTGACCTGCCTTGATTACTGTGCGAACGAGGTTTGTCCCCAAATGGTAGGCAACGAAATCGAGAGACGGGGCCTTTAACAGTATAATATCGGCGATCTTACCCACTTCTAAGCTCCCGCATACCATGCTGCGCTTAATTGCGTGCGCTGCGTTAATGGTTGAAGCAGCAAAGGCCTGAGCAGGGGTTAAGCCATAGTGATAACAGGCAAACGCCTGCACCAACTGCATATTGGGAATGGGCGAAGTCCCTGGGTTGTAATCTGAAGACACTGCTATGGTTAAGCCTAGCTCTATCATATCTTTCACCAGGGGTTTCTTTTCTACGCGCAAAATAAACGCCGTAGCCGGAAGCAGCACTGCCGCCACATTGGCCTCGGCCATCCGTTTGAGATCGGCGCGGTCGGTATAAATCAAATGCTCGGCGGAGACCGCATTAAGCTCAGCTGCTAAACCCGCACCCCCTAGGGGAGTGATTTCATCAGCATGGATCTTGAGCTCAAGACCTAGTCCGCGCGCTGCATTTAAGATGGCCCTCCCTTCAGCGAGGGAAAAGGCCTTATCTTCACAAAAGCAATCACAGAATTCAGCCAAACCCAATCGCGCCACCTCGGGCAACATTTCGTCGATGATCAGCCTAACGTAGTCAGCGCGACTATTGGTGTATTCGGGCGGCAGTGCATGTGCCCCCATAAATGTTCGAATGATATCTACGGGGTGATGCTCGTCTGCGGTTTTGAGTACCCGTAATTGTTTTACTTCATCGTCAGTTGTTAGACCATAGCCGCTCTTAGCCTCGACAGTAGTGGTGCCATGGGTAAGCATGGTGTCTAGGCCCTCAATTACGAACTGAAACAATTCGTCCTGCGCAGCCGCGCGGGTCTTCATAACCGAGCTGATAATGCCTCCACCTGCCGCCAAGATTTTAAGATAGGGTACCCCCGACAGGCGCATGCCTAGTTCACTGTCACGCCAACCAGCGAAGCTGAGGTGCGTGTGGCAATCCACGTATCCAGGCATCACTAACATACCAGTAGCGTCAAGCTCTTGTGTGTTGGGCCCGCATAGCTCGCGCGCCTCTGCCAGGCTGGCTGTAACTTTAACGATATGTTTGCCTTGCGTAAGCACATACCCCGGTGCCAATTCTTCTATGATACCAAAGGCTGGGCCAGTCTGAGGATGCGAGCTAGAGCCCCGCGTGGTAATTACTCTGCCGTTGGCAATAAGATAATCAGCCTTCATTTCTAGCGGCTAGCTTGAGCTCTAGAACTTGCTCAAGGCTGAAATCTGTTAACTTAAGCTCGCTCATAACTACGTCGAGGAGAGCCTTGACGGGAACTAAACCGACAATCTCGCTATTGGCTATACCAACACCTAGCTTGTGCGCTTCGACCTCGATGGCCCGATATACCGTTAAAAGACCTGTCATGTTAAAATCGACCATGTTCATGGAAATTTGAGCTTGATGGTTAGCCTCTATCATTAAGCCCAACGCTTTAACTGCAGGCAACCCCCCACTCGATTGACGCACGGCCTTAGCTATAGCTTTGGCAGCTTTAACATTGTCGGAGTCCAAATTTACATTAAAGGCAACTAAGGCTGGGCGCGCCCCAACGACTACAGCCCCTGCAGTGGGGTGCATACGGGCCGGGCCAAAGTCGGGTTTACGTGCGGGTTCCCCTATCTCTAGTTTAAGGGCCTCATACTCGCCGCGCCTAACATCTGCTAAGTTGCGACGTTCGGGCACCTTAGCTGCGCTTTCGTAAAGATAGACTGGTATGTCGAGCTCACGAGCTATTTTTTCTCCTAGGGTCTCGGCTAGCGCTATGCAGTCTGCCATGGTTGCACCGGTGAGTGGCACAAAGGGAATCACATCGGTAGCACCTAAGCGCGGATGCTCACCAGTGTGTTCCTCCATATTGATTAACTGACTAGCTAGTTTGATGCCCCTAAAGGCGGCCTCTAGCACCTGGTCCGGCTCACCTACAAAAGTGACTACAACACGGTTATGATCCGCATCTGGATTTACGTCTAGCAGGGTAACTCCTGCGCTTTGCACGCCAGCGACAATTTGGTCAATAACGTCTGGGCGACGTCCTTCGCTAAAATTGGGGACACATTGTACTAACTTCAACTATCTTTCCCCCTATTCCATCATTGGGATGTTAACGCCCCGCTCCTTGGCGGTTTGCACTGCCAAGTCGTAACCCGCATCTACATGGCGCATAACCCCTGTACCTGGGTCGGTTGTAAGTACGCGCTCTAGGCGCAACTTGGCCTCATCAGTGCCATCGGCTACTACAACCATGCCAGCGTGTATGGAGTAACCAATGCCAACCCCCCCGCCGTGATGGACCGAAACCCAAGAGGCACCTGCCACAGAATTAAGTAACGCGTTTAATATCGGCCAGTCGGCTATCGCATCTGAGCCATCCATCATACCTTCGGTCTCGCGGTTAGGTGAAGCCACAGAACCACAGTCAAGATGGTCGCGACCGATGACAATGGGTGCCTTAAGTTCGCCGGTGCGTACCATTTCATTAATGGCGAGGCCAAATTTAGCGCGCTCTCCATAGCCTAGCCAACAGATACGGGCGGGTAAACCTTGGAAGGCCACCTTCTTCTGGGCCATGGTAATCCAACGATGCAACGCCTCATCTTCAGGAAATAGCTCTAGCACCTTGGCATCCGTCTTGTAGATATCTTCAACGTCGCCAGATAGCGCTACCCAGCGGAAAGGTCCTTTACCTTCGCAGAACAGCGGCCTAATAAAAGCGGGAACAAAACCCGGAAAGTCAAAAGCGTTGGTAACCCCAGCTGCCTGAGCTTGCTGGCGAATGTTGTTACCATAATCAAATACCACAGAACCCCTAGACTGCATATCGAGCATAGCCTGCACATGGTCAGCCATACTTTGCATAGAACGGTGGACATAGTCCTTGGGGTTAGTTTTACGAAGCTCTAAAGCTTGGTCGAAGGAAAGACCGGCCGGTACATAGCCCTCTAAGGGGTCGTGGGCTGAAGTTTGGTCGGTAACGAGTTCAGGCACAATACGTCGGCGAACCAGTTCTGGCAAGACCTCGGCGGCATTAGCCAGCAGCCCTATAGACAGGGGGAGGCCTTGTTGTTTAGCCTCATTAGCCATCTCTAGGGCTCCATCCAAATTATCAACCCATGTGTCGAGATAACGCGACTGCAGCCTGCGATCAATTCGAGTTTTATCTACCTCAATACAGATTATAACCCCTTCGTTCATGGTTACCGCCAGTGGCTGTGCCCCGCCCATACCACCTAGGCCAGCTGTTACTGTGAGCGTGCCCTTAAGAGAACCGCCAAAGTGACGATGTGCGGCCTCCGCAAAGGTTTCGTATGTACCCTGCAAAATGCCCTGTGTAGCTATATAAATCCAGCTGCCGGCCGTCATCTGGCCGTACATCGTAAGCCCCATGCGCTCTAGCTCCCGAAACTTATCCCAGTTAGCCCAATGCGGCACTAGCATAGAGTTACTAATAAGCACCCGGGGGGCGTGAGCATGAGTTTTAAATACCCCCACAGGTTTACCTGACTGTACGAGTAAAGTCTCGTCGTCCTCTAATTCCTTAAGGGTACGAACAATGGCATCGTAACACTCCCAATTTCGCGCTGCTTTGCCTGTACCACCGTAGACTATCAATTGGTCTGGTCGTTCCGCTACATTAGGATCAAGATTATTCATAAGCATTCTCAGAGCGGCTTCTTGCTGCCACCCCTTGCAACTTAATTTTGAGCCTCGGGAGGCACGAATTTCTCTATCCATCTTTATATCCCCCTTTAACTTAATTTGATAAATTCGCCTACTATTTCCTCTACTGCGGCTTGGACCTTACCACTAGAGAGTAGCCAGTACCCCATGTTTAAATCGGGATACATCACTCTATCCTCTGCTAACTCGGTAACATGTGAGCGCACAAGATTGTAAGCAGCTGCGGTTGCAGGAGATAATCCTCGTTCACTCTGCAAATCTATAGCCTGACAAGCCGCCACAAGCTCTATACCTAGAACACGCAAGGTGTTTTCCACAACCTGTCGAACCTTGCGACACGCCAGTCCCCCCATGCTGACATGGTCTTCCTGGTTTGCGCTCGAGGGTATAGAGTCGACGCTGGCGGGGTGGCTCAATACTTTGTTCTCAGATACAAGAGCTGCCGCTGTGTATTGTGCTATCATAAAACCGGAATTGAGGCCTCCGGAACGCGTCAGGAAAGCTGGAAGGCCCGAAAGTTGGGGGTTGACCAAGCGTTCGATCCTGCGCTCGGAGATGTTGCCTATTTCCGACATGGCAATGGCGAGATAGTCAGCGGATAGCGCCAAGAATTCCCCATGGAAATTACCGCCGGAAATAGCCTCGCCCTGCTCTGGGAAAACCAATGGGTTATCTGTGGCGGAGTTGTATTCGATCTGCGCCACCCCGGCCACGTGGAGAAACGCTTGCAGGCATGCTCCATGCACCTGTGGTATGCAGCGCAAGGAATAAGCATCTTGGACCCTGAGTTCGCCCGGCGCTGTCACCATGTTACTACCCTCGAGCAGCAAGCGCATGGTCCTAGCAGCCACCTTCTGTCCCTCATGCGGCCGAACCTGTGCTAGCTTATCGTCATACGCTGCCGTGATGCCTCGCAAAGCTTGGTGAGTAAGTGCCGCTGTAATGAAACAAGCTTTTATGGCACTTAACCCGTCGGCCAAGGCTAGACTAAGACTTGCCCCCATAGCCTGGGTGCCATTTATGAGGGCTAGACCTTCTTTAGCAGAGAGCTGGATTGGTTTGAGATCACGCCTAGCTAACGCCTCGCTGGCCGGAAGAACTTTTTCATCTACTTCTGCCTCGCCCCCGCTCTCACCTAACATGACTAGCGCAACATGCGCTAGGGGAGCTAGGTCACCGCTCGCACCCAAGGAGCCTTGGCTGGGGACTAGGGGATGGACCCTCTCGTTTAACATATTGAGCAAACATTCAACCGTGCTTACCTTAACTCCCGAATAGCCTTTGGCCAAGGAGTTGGCTCGCAGTAACATTAGTGCGCGTACTGCGTCTGTAGGTAGTGGTTGCCCCACCCCACAGGCATGGCTGACAATCAGGTTCCGCTGTAACTCAGCTGTTTGCTCAGAACTAATAAACGTGTCGGAGAACTTGCCAAACCCGGTTGTGATACCATAGACTGGATTGGCCTTGCTTACCAATTGCTCTACGTAAGACCTTGCTTTCTGAATTTTTTCTTTGGCTTGGTAATCTAATGTAACCTTGGCTTGTCCACGGCTTACAGACAAAATGGTCTGTAAGTCTAGACCTTCCCCCGTAATAACTATAGACATTTATACACCTCGCCTAATATCAAGATTACTTATTTAACGCCTTGCTGACATAGCCGCTTGACTGTCGACCTTACGTATTATGCCGATCGGCGTCAAGTTGCCACCCTGTCCTAGGGGATTGTCGAGCAGCTGTTGTTGCACCAATTTTTTATCCACCCCTGAAGTATGAGCGACTACATGTACCTGGCCTAAGTCGTTGGCGGAAGCAACACAAGCTTGCACACCGATGCGCCGCCCCAAACGGTCCACTACCTCTTGGGGCTGATCAGGCGCTAGGAACACATAGCGATCATGGGGAGCGGGAAGAGTGGCATCGAAATCCCGCATTAAGCCTACTTCTTTCCCAGCCACTTCCGCAAAGTCACCACTGCGCCCGAGCATTCGAGTAACCGATTGAACTGCTCCAGCCAACGCAACCCTAGCAGGGCCAACTTCTTGCATTGCGACTTCTACGAACTCGGAGCTTCCTACCCCTTGACTGTACCGCAAATCGGTAAGCTGGTGGGAGAGAAACTCGGCTAGGGGACGCGGTTCTACCTCATCAATTGCCCGTATGCGGCCTTGACTAATAGCTAGTGCTTTCTGACACAATATTATGACATCGCCAGGCTGTACTATGTCTTTACAGTACTTGTAGGCAATCTCCACAAAATCTTCTCCAGGCATGATACAATGGGTTTTAACGGGGATTCGAACAAACGACTGGCCGCCTATTTCACGCGTAGGACTCTTACTCTTGTGATAGCTTGTGGTCACAGTTGTTCACCTCAAACATTAGCATGTTCTTTTTATGAGCAGCAAAATCCTGCTTGAGATCGAAAATATGAACAAGGAGGCCTCTTATGACAGTACTGAGACCTATCATACCCTATCTTAAAACGGCCGCTCTTATTTTCATTGTAGGGATGACACTTGGCTTCTTTGGTAGCTTGCTTTTCCCGGGGTTAATCGCCCAACTTTTTAACTCTATTTTTGCCATGATTGGAGAGCTAGGACAAGAGATCTTCTACGAGCAGTCCCCTTTACAGGGTACAATTACGCTATTTATCCATAACCTTCGGGCTGTAGCTAGCTCCATTATATTTGGTGCTGCATTAGGCATATTCCCGGTGGTAGGTATGGTTCTTAATGGAGCATTACTCGGCGTGGTCATGGGGTTTGGTGTAACACACGCCAGTATTGCAGTTATCGCCGCTGGTATTTTGCCGCACGGCATCATCGAGATACCCGCCTTAATCATCGGGGCAGGTGCGGGGTTGTATTTAGGATGGGGGACCTTTAACAAGCGCCTATGGCCTGGTTACAAACAAGCCGGAATTGATGCCTCTAAAATACTACTATTGTGTGTGGGCCTTTTGGCAGTGGCCGCGGTAATTGAAGTCAACATAACCCCACTAGTGATGAATCTTGTTCAATAGTCAACAAAAGGGCTGGTTCACCGTATTGGTGAGCCAGCCCTTTTGCTTTAAGCGGAATTTGCCTAAACTCTATGCAGGCAGTGGTGGCAATGAGCCATTCCGTAACAGCTCAATTAGTTCATCACCCTTGAGGGTCTCGCGTTCTAGTAAGGTAGTAGCGATGAGATCTAGCTTAGCGCGATTGCTTATGAGGGCTTCTTCGGCGTGATGGTAGCAACGGTCTACTATGCGCCGAACCTCGCGGTCAATGGTGTGAGCTACAGCCTCGCTGAAGTTGCGGTGGCGCGAAATATCGCGTCCTAAAAATACTTGCTCTTCTTTTTCGCCATAAGCCACCGGGCCTAATTCTTCGCTCATACCAAATTCCATAATCATACGCCGGACCATGTTAGTGGATTTACCAAGGTCATCTTGTGCACCAGTCGAAATTTCATTAAACACGATCTGTTCAGCCACTCGCCCTGCTAGGGCATGGGTGACGTTATCTAAGATTTCGGTCTTGGTCATGACAAACCTGTCCTCGGTGGGGAGAGAGATAACATAGCCTCCGGCCATACCACGAGGGATGATACTCACCAAATGAACAGGGTCGGAACCTTCTGTAAGGTACCTGCTTAAAGCATGCCCCGCCTCATGGTAGGCAAAGACTTTCCTTTCGCGGGGAGAGATAACACGAGACTTCTTCTTCGGCCCTGCTATAATTCGGTTAATAGCCTCTTCTAGGTCCGCCATTACGATTTTATTGCGATCTTGACGCGCTGCTAACAACGCGGCCTCATTCACAAGGTTCTCTAAATCTGCCGCAGTCAACCCAGGGGTAAGGCCAGCCAAAACTTCAAGCTTAACCTCCGAGCCTAAGGGCTTGTTGCGGACGTGAACTCTAAGGATGGCCTCACGTTCCTTGATATCTGGCCGTCCTACTGTAACTTGACGGTCAAAGCGACCGGGACGCAATAGCGCGGGATCGAGAATATCGGGCCTGTTTGTCGCTGCCATGATGATAATTCCTTCGTTACCTTCAAAACCATCCATTTCGACTAAGAGCTGATTGAGGGTCTGCTCGCGCTCATCATGACCGCCACCTAACCCAGCACCCCTTTGCCGGCCTACAGCATCAATCTCGTCAATAAATACAATCGCAGGGGCGTTCTTCTTGGCTTGCTCAAACATATCGCGCACACGTGACGCACCTACACCGACGAACATTTCTACAAAGTCTGAGCCCGAAATGCTAAAAAATGGCACCCCTGCCTCTCCGGCCACTGCGCGAGCTAGCCACGTCTTACCGGTGCCTGGCGGACCAAACAAGAGTACCCCCTTGGGAATTCGTGCACCAATTTCCGCAAACTTCTTGGGGTTCTTTAAGAACTGAACAACTTCATCTAGTTCCTCTTTCACCTCATCATAACCGGCTACATCATTAAACGTAATGCGTTTCCGATTCTCATTGTTAAGCTTAGCGCGAGATTTACCAAAATTCATTACTTTGTTGCCACCAGCTTGCGACTGCTGCATAAAGAAATACCATATGCCCGCAAAGACCGCAAACATGAGGCCGTAGGTTAGTAGCGTCGTCCACCACGGTGGACTTGGTGGGGGGTCATAACTATAATTATCCCTAACTTTTGATCTAAGCAGTGGTACTAACTCAGAATCACCAGGTGGGACGGTCGTGCGGTACGTTGTACCGTCTGTTAGCTCTCCAGTAATAGCATCACCGACCTGCGCTGCAGAGCGCACCTGATCTTTCTCCAGGAGCACAAAAAACTGTTTGTAGTCAAGTTCTGTAGGCGCAATTGTACGAGAAGCAAAGTACTGTATCAAAGATAGCCCAATCATTATTAATAATAGATACAGGCTAGCTGTTCTCAGATTCCTATTCAATATCTAGAAGCCTCCTCTCCCCAGCGTCCATAACATTGTATCATGAGCTGCTGAATCGTGTAAATTTGTTTAACATACTAATGTTTAGCCTCTTTATGGACGCAGATATCAGGTAGGTTCCTGTAGCTCTGGTCATAATCTAGGCCATAGCCGACGACAAATAAGTCCTCAATAGTAAACCCGCTGTAATCAGGCCTTATCTCTACCCTACGGCGGCTCGGCTTGTCGAGCAATGTACAAGTGCGAATCGATTTCGGATTACGAGAGCGCAAATTGTCCAGTAGGTAGTTTAGGGTTAAGCCTGTATCTACAATGTCTTCAACAATGAGGACATGTCGACCTTCTATCGACTCATCGAGGTCCTTAAGAAAACGAACCACACCTGAGGTCGAGGTCGAGGAGCCATAGCTAGAGACTGCAATAAAGTCTAGTACCACATCGCCTTCTATCTCGCGGCATAGGTCAGCTGCAAACAACGCCGCACCTCGCAAGACAATGACCAGCAGGATCTGCTCGCCTGCGTAGTCTCTGCTAATCATTTTACCCATTTCTGCTACTTTAGCGCCAATTTGGTCGCGCGGAATTAACACCTCGAGATTTAAATGCTGCATCTAATTACCTCCACGTATGAAACGCAACTTGATTACTCTATCCATTTCCTTAACCCGGTAGAGCTCGCTAATACGCACTCCTGGCACCCACACAATGTCGCGGCCAGCACAGAGTACTGGCCAGCAATCCCGCAGGGGAGCGGGAATTTGTGCTTCACTCATAACCTCTTTCAACTTTTTGGAACCGGGAGCACCTAACGGCCAGTAGCGATCACCCGGTACCCTCGTCCTAACATCTAGCGCCTGCACGTCTGCGTTAAGATACGCCGTAAAAGGGCTGCCCTCTCTTAAAATGTCTGGGGGTAGGTGGTACAGCGGCTCTGCACTGAGCGTTCCAATTCCGGCAATTACAGCTGTACCCGGAATGGTAAGACCCAGCATATATGGGTCAGTGCTACATGCCCTCATGAGAATAATGCTACCACCTGAACGAAGTGCAAGGTTGCCTCCGGGTAACGCTATTCTTTTGCCAGTCTGTTTACCGCATAAGCCTAGTATAGCCATTACATGCTGGTACGACAACTCTAAACTTGAATCTTGTTGCCAGACTCTCCTAATTAAGCGAGAGGAAATGGCAACATGTAGGCTAGACAGAGCTTCTACTCTGATGCGCATACCATCTGTGCTCTCTGTGACCGCGATAGGCCAGACCTCAGTTACTTCGCTGGACAAATAAGCGTCGTCACAGGCAGCGGCCTGTGCTAGCCTAATGATAGACTCCGCTACTTTGGGGTTTAAGGCGTAAAGCTGCGGCATAACTTTGCGGCGCACGAAATTGCGGGAGTAATCCTCTTTAAGGTTGCTACTATCTATACGATAATTTTCGCCTAAGGTTGCAAGATAATTCTCGATGACACTGCGCTTTTGGTTAAGTAATGGTCTTATGATCCTGAGGTCACATAGGCCCGTACTTTGAGGGAGCATAGCAGACAGCCCCTCCACGCCAGAGCCTCGCACAATGTTTAATAGGACCGTTTCAGCTTGATCATCAAGATGGTGGCCTAGTGCCAACAAATCGCAATCGTGCTGCTCCGAGACTTGACGCAAGAACCTAAAGCGTGCCTCGCGCGCTACTGCTTGTGGTGAACCACCCGTGGACTCGATTAATCCTGGCACGTCCGCAAAACCCACGGTGCACGGAATGTTAAGACGTAAGCATAGTTCCTGCACAAAGGTGGCATCGCCTGTTGCCTCTTGACCACGAAAGCCATGATTAAGATGGGCGGCATATAGGCTTACGCCGAAGCAATCGGCTAAGGAATGCAAAGCGAAAAGCAGGGCCACCGAATCTGGCCCCCCGGAGACACCCACCAATATTTTCGCCCCTTGTGGCAGCAGATTGTATTCTCTGCAATATTTGCGTACACAGTCTAGCATCTGCTTCTTCGCTCCTTGTTTCTCAACACATCTGTATGGGTCCCATTTTACACCATAGAGACCATGCGTCAACCTATGATTAAATAATAAAATGAGGCCGCTTGGCGGCCTCAACCAACGAGTGGGATGCTAACAGCTTTATCCAAAATCTTTAACACAACTACAGTCATGTCATCAGGGATTTTACCACCAAGGTTATTTTTTGCCCTGTTAAGAATGTAGTCGGCTAACTCTTGCGCCTTCTCTACGGTGGCCTGCCGTAAAATACGGGCGAGCCACTCCTCTTTGTCTGCTATACCCTGCTGTCCCTCAATTACCCCATCTGAAAGCATCACTAAGATGTCACCTGGGTAGAGCATTAGCTTGCGTGTCTCAACCTCAATACTGGCCAAGATACCAGCCGGCAAACCAGCGGCACGAATTACTTCAACTCGATCGCCTCTCTTAAGATATGACGAGCTTGCTCCTATTTTTACAATCTCAGTTGCCCCACTATATAGGTCAACTAAAGCCATGTCTACGGTTGCAAAAGTCTCTCCTTGGGACCGTAAGGCCAAGACAGAATTGATAGTCTGCACTGTGATCTCTTTATCAAAACCGGCGCGCATCATCTGCTCCAGGAGGGTGATGGTTGCACGACTTTCCTGGTTTGCTAAGGGACCATCACCCATGCCATCGCTTACCATCAGAGCAAGCTTCCCGCCGGTGAGCTCGCTAACCTTGTAGCTATCGCCACATACGCCTTCGGAGCAGGCCACTTGCGCTACCCCTGTATCTACAGCGAGAACATGTGCCGTAGACAAGCATACTGAGCACTTAGTCTTACCTTGTAGCGCGGCGCAGCGGCGTGTGTCGCGGCTGACTTGTCGGCCTAGGACCTCCGTAACTAACGGCGTTAGAACAGTTGCACAGTGATTTTCACCGGGGTTGCAGGCATGCTTGGTTATAGTAACCTCAATCCGTCCGTTATCGCTCTTGACAACCTCTACGCTAGGCGAGAACACCCCTCGTGCGGCAAGTTCCTTCTGAATGCGTTCCTCGCTCTCTTTAAGATACTGCACTTCTAAATTCAACTCAGACGATAGCGACGCCATTATTTTCGCTACACCCTGGAGCTGATTAGCAACCAGGTGTCGCGTTTCCTGGGCACGTTTTTCCCAATACATATTTTGTCGGTACAATTCCGTCAGTGAATTGAGACAATGAACCATCTCCTTTGACTTCGCACATCGTTTCCGTAAATACTCCGGTAGCATGTCCACACTACACACTCCGTGAACATCGCTTAGCGCCAATAGCTCCAGCATATTCTGGTATGTATGATAGAACTCTTTCCCCCAACATACGCGGTTAGTGGAGCAGTCTTCACAGACCTCTCGTGCCAAACGCTCCATGAGCTTATTCGCCGCCTGGCCGGGTATATTTTCAGGAACAGCCGAATCCCTGAAAGTCTCTGCTAGTTCCGCAAACACTTCGCACAAATCACGCATCCGCTTGCCTGCTAATGTTTGTAGACGAGATGCATACGTATGCTCAAGCTGTGCTTCTGCGCGCACCGACATAGGCAGTAATCGATAAAGACGTGACTTGCTCTGCCGGCTTGTAAAGAACAGCATTAGCCCTGCTATAAAGCACTCCAGCAAAATTGCCCCTAAGTACTCGCGAGAGCCTAGGTTAGCTGCGCTTAAGGCCATTGCTATGGCAAAGCCAGTAGCTACTCCAGCCTTACGCCAGTCTTTAAGTGCTCCAGCCACTAGCCCACCAAAGGCAAAGGAGCCAACATGTACTAAAGCTAAGGGATGAGCTAAGTAGACAATGAATGGGGCTGCTACCCCCATGGTGGCACCCCAAGTAGTGCCACCCATGTAGGCGCTAAGGAGGACTAGATACTTGAGTGCTACACCCTGTGCGCTTACGTTTCCTATGGTTAAGCCTTCCAGGCCCACCAACACTACTGCACCAGTCATGGCCATAGCCATCATTTCTTCAGTTTTCCAGCGCCGATCTAGACTAAACGTCACAAGCAGATTGGTTGCATGGACAAACACAACAGCGAGAATTAAGGTAAGGCCACTCTCGATTAGAGTGACTAGGCCCTCAAACAGGGTGGGCGGTTGCCACATAAATAGTGGCAACCGAACTGCAATTACCGCTATTGCTGCTAGGCCTGCACGCACTAACCGTTCTTTGCTACTAAAGCCAATAGCTTTTTCTAAGGCAATGTAAGCAAGCACCATAGCAATATAACTTACCGCCTGCATGGAATTACCCCGCAGTAACACCCCCAAGGCCAGAACTGCTCCGGTCAACCACTCGGCCCCCGGCACTACAAGACGTACCGCCACAAAAAATGCTAGTGGAAAAGGCGACAGCTCACCAAATAGCGCTGCCCGCCCCAAGAAGAGAGCCACTAGCAGAGTTGGCGTCAGGCGATACATGCTTTGGAAGAGGGCAGATATCTTACTGACTGGGTGCTTGTCCAAGTTTACAACATGCCCTAGAGTTTTTGTCTGCATTTCAACACCCCCGATACTTAGCTGGTGATTAAAATTATAAGGGACAGTGGTTACAGAATTTGTCGTTTTAGACTCATTAAAATAAAAAAATGCCGACAAATTCGGCACTCGTCTTGTGGCCTAACTGTTGCCCAAACACAATATATTGTGTCAAGAAACTCCAAGATGCGAGACGATTGTCAGATATTCGGCTAATTGATTTGGATATGTTCCTAGAAAAATGTGGCTAATCAGCGAGACACCTTGAGAAACTTATATTATTATTATAATTGGGTGAACACTTAAAACTTTAAGGAGGCCATGTATGACACGCAAAACTATTTCTAAAAGGTTTCTGGCTCTACTGGCGGTAACAACCCTCATGCTTTCGCTGTTTAGCGTAGGTCTGGCAAAGGAGCAACCCCTTACCCTTGTGATCCTACATACCAATGACGTTCATTCGCGAGTCGATACTGCAGCAGCGCAGCTTGGTTATGCAAAGATAGCGACTATCGTAAAAACTGAAAAAACCAGCAATGCCCATGTTCTCGTACTTGACGCCGGAGACGCCTTACACGGCCAATCTATTGCTAATTTATCCCGCGGAGAGAGCATCGTAGAAATGATGAACCTTGTTGGCTATGATGCCATGGTTGCTGGTAACCATGACTTCAACTTTGGGCAGGAGCGGCTACTCGAACTAGGGTCTCTCGCGGACTTTGCCCTCCTTGGAGCAAATGTTTTGCGAGCCGATGCGACTTCCCTTCTACGGAAGTATGTGATTAAAGAAATCGGTACTAAGAAAGTCCTGATTTTCGGCTTATCCACTCCTGAAACTACCTTCAAGACACATCCCAAAAACGTGACAGGTCTGACTTTCGTTGATCCCGTGGTAACGGCAAGGCAAATCATAGCTGAAATGCAAGATCAAGTTGACTTTATTATCGCTCTCAGCCACCTTGGTCAGGAGGGCGACTATACGAGCCTGATGGTCGCTGAGCAAGTCAAGGGCATTGACCTAATTATCGACGGGCACAGCCATGATAAAGAGACCATCACTGTTGGCGACACCCTAATAGTTCAAGCCGGCGAATATAGTGCTAACTTAGGTAGAGTAGAAATTACTTTTTCCAACGACGGCTTCGTTATTTCGCCATCCCGTATCTCAGCAGCTGATGCTAGCACTATTGTGGAAGATCCCGCTGTTGTAGAGCTCCTCTCCCACTACAAGGCAGAAGTCAATGCTATTCAGGCTATCATTATTGGATCTACTCAGGTCCACCTCGAAGGAACCCGTGACAAGGTAAGAACACAGGAGACGAACCTTGGAAACCTTATTACCGACGCTATACTTGATAAATCCGGTGCCGATGTAGCTTTAACAAACGGCGGAGGCATTCGGGTATCCATTGCTGTCGGTGATATTTCGCGCAAGAACGTATTCGATGTCTTGCCGTTTGGTAACCTCATCGTTGTAAAAGAGGTACCCGGCTCTATAATTATGGAGATGCTTGAGGTGGGAGCGCGCCTGTATCCCGCTGCTAATGGTGCCTTCTTACATACCGCAGGTCTGACTTACTCTATCGACGCAAGCAAGCCTGCCTTGGAGCGCGTTCATTCTGTAATTCTTAACGGTCAACCCCTCAAGATTGACGAGATCTATCTCTTGGCCACCAATGATTTTATGGCTGCCGGCGGCGATGGTTATGTCATGCTTAAGAAGTACCCTATTTTCGCCGAAATGATCTCCCTAGAAGAAGCTCTCGCTGAGTATGTTGCTAAACTTGGCGGGAGTGTAGCTCCTAAATTAGAAGGCCGCATTACAGTAGAACCTACGCCTGTAGTTGTGTTAGAGCCCGCACCTGTGGTTGTACCCCAACCTCGGACCTATATTGTACAACCCGGTGACGTTCTCTGGAGAATTGCTCGGCAGCACGGCACCACGTGGCAAGTGCTACAACAATTCAATAGCATTAAGAACCCTAACCTGATCTATCCAAAACAGGTTATCCTCATCCCTGCATCATAGATTTTCCTCTTAAAAAAGGGTGTGTCGCAAAACGTTTATTCGTAAACGTAGAGCGGCACGCTCTTTTTGCTATATTTATCAGACGAGTAACCACACCGAGTGCACATGCCGCTCCTGCGAGAACAGAGCCCATGACCACAACTGAAGATGGCCGCATAGGAGGGGAACTTAGAACCTAAGGAAGTTCTGTGCCAAGGATAGCTCCCACTCCAGTTTCCTTCTACCCTCTGCGAACTGTACTTCAACATAGTGTTTGCCACCCTCTACCTTGATGACCTCTACCTCACCTGTGCCGAAAGCTTTGTGGACAACCTTCATGCCTGCTATAGGCCTGGGAAGGACATTGTGGTGGCTCTTCACGGCTGTCCCCAATGCCTCGGTTAAAAATGGAGACTGCTGTGTATTCTTGCCTTCAAGGGTACGTGGGCTCATAATAAATAGATTCTCTTTGGCCCGAGTGCAGCCCACATAGAACAACCTGCGCTCCTCTTCATACTGTTCGAGTCCCTCACTGCGATAGTGTGGAATTAAGCCGTCGGTCACGCCCACAAGCCAGACACAGCTAAATTCCAGCCCTTTAGCGGCATGAAGCGTCATCAGGTTAATATGTCCCGGGCGTGGCGTTTCGGTCTTAGCTTGTTGCAGCGTAGCGCTACGCTTATCTACAAATTTAAGATAATCGCTCACTTGCCTGTATTCGCTCATTTCACTGCGCATATCGTCGCAAAGTGAGAGAAGCTCCTTGAGGTTCGCACCACTCTTTCCAGCATACCACGTGAGATATGACTGAAATCCCAAGTCCGAGAGATAGTAGTCTAGTGCCTGTCCTGGTACTAAGTCGCGCGCTTTGTTGAGATGAGACGTTAGTTCCCCGACCTTCAGGCGAACTGTAAAGCGATTTACTGCTTCCCACAAAGGCTCTCCTAGTCGCACGGCCTGTGTTACCTTACTGATTGTCTCGTCCTCGATCCTCAACTGTCGCCTGGCTAAAGCCTGAAAACTCAGGAGATGGTTACGCTCCACACTGAGGCGCAAAAATGCCAACACCTCACGGATTACCCAATGCTGATCGAAGGTCTTTCCCTTATCCCACAATGTAAAAGGCACCTGCTGCTCAATGAGCGCATTAACCAGATGGCGCACGTATCTGTTCACCCGGTAAAACACTGCCGTTTGCTCGAGGGGTACCCCCTGATCCTTGAGTTTCTGTACCATCTTTAGCACTGCCCTGGCCTCCGCCTTCTCTGTCTCCGGCTGAAAAGTGGTTGGCGCCATCCCGCCGCTGCGAACAGACTCAATAGTTATAGGATGTCTCTCTTTGTTGTTAACGATAATGTGGTTAGTATAGCTAACCAGCGGCGGTGTGGCCCGAAAGTTTTTGCTGAGCATTACGGTTTTGGCTGCAGGGTAGTGCTCTTTAAAACTGAGCAAATACTCCGGCCGCGCTGCCCGCCAAGCATAAATCGCTTGGTCGACGTCACCTACAACGCAGAGGTTGTCGTGGGGAGCCACGAGGAGGCGTAGAACGCTGTACTGCACTTTACTAGTATCCTGAAACTCATCCACCAGCAAGTACTTTAGCCGCTGCTGTTGCTCCAATAACGCCTGTGGGTTTTGACAGAGGAGTTCGTACGTGCGCACTAGTAGGTCGTCAAAGTCTGCGTAACTCTCGCTCGCTTTATACTGTTCGTACCACGACCATACATCAACAAAGAGCTTGTCCTGCCGTGACAGCTCCTTGGGGGTTTGCATATCGTTCTTGGCGTAGCTAATGCCCGCCAGCATACTATCTACTATGTCGTCGTTGACTGCTTCGCCTAAGTGCCTTAGAGCTCGTTCTACCCATTTGCGCTGCGTCACTGTATCGACCATCACATACCTATGACCATAAACATTAAGGATGTTCCAGAACAAAGAATGGAATGTGCCGATACGTAGGCTCCCCATCAGTTCCGGCCGCACACCCGGCATTTTCCCCACGCGACTTCGCATCTCCTGCGCGGCTGCTCTAGTGAAGGTTACCACCATGATCTGAGCTGGGTGGACACCCGCTGCCACTAAGGCCGCCACCCGCGCTGTAATTACGCGGGTCTTGCCCGCACCAGGCCCAGCAACTACCAGCAACGGCCCCTCACGGTGCGTGACCACCTGGCGTTGGGCCTCTGTCAGCGTAAACCCTGCTCTTTCTAGCTCGGTAAGATAACTCATTTAAGCTACTCCTTTGTACCTGCGTTCTGTGCTGGCATACGATTAGAGCCCTCCATAAGTGTACCAAACTCCTGTTCGATGAGCAAGCCATTGCGCAGGCACACTGTCAAATGAAGGCTCTCTGGGCAAAACCCAGAGAGCCTTCATATTGTGCGCCATCAGGAACTCGAACCCAATGATTAAAGAGGGATACTGCGAGTTGCGTCACAAGAGTTTTGGGACATAATATACGTGGGGGGCGGCAATATTTTCGCTTGAATGCTATCGCAAACTGACAAGTCCACAGCCTACCTGAGATAAGGACTCCTTTCCCAAAGCTGTCACTGCTTGCTGAAGAATGGCAGCTTTAACCGTGTTTTTTAATAATACAGCGATAGTCATGGGACCTACTCCGCCAGGAACAGGCGTAACATAGGATGCAATAGGCTCGATGGCCGGGTAATCAATGTCGCCAACCAGCTCCTGACCGACCTTGTTAGTTCCGACATCGATAACTACAGCCCCCGGTTTAACCATATCTGCGGTAATCAAATTAACTTTGCCGACTGCCACCACTAGAACATCGGCTCGACGAGTATAATGGCCCAGATCCTGTGTGTGTCGATGACAGATAGTAGTGGTAGCCCCGGCATGCACCAATAGAGCGGACATGGGCTTGCCCACTACGTTACTTTTACCGACTACTACAGCATGTTTACCCTGTAGCTCGTAGTTAATGCTTTTGAGCATTTCCATAACACCGGCCGGAGTACAGGGCAATAAAGCTCGTTCCGGCAAACCGAGGCTTAGCAAGCCGACATTGATTGGATGAAAGCCATCTACATCTTTTTCAGCCTTGACCGCACCAAAAATGGCCATTTGGTCTAAATGGACAGGCAAAGGTAATTGAACCAATATGCCATGCACTGAAGCGTCATCGTTCAGAGCGTCAATTAAGTGCATCAATTGCTCCTGCGTAGCGCTGGCAGGCAAGCGATGCACGGTAGAAGCTATACCGCAAGCCTGACAGGCTTTCCCCTTCATTTCTACATAGGTAGCGCTAGCTGGATCGCCACCAACAAGTACAACGGCCAAGCCAGGCCGGTAAGACAAGGTGGCAACAACGTCCTTTATTTCGGATCGTATCTTCTTGGCGATGGCACGGCCGTCGATTATAGCCACTAGATAACACCTCTTTCAGTTCATGCTCTGCGTGCCACATATTCCTTGGCCGTTACAAGGCACCTGCGGGCATGCTCAGCATATCCATATGCTTTAACACGGGCCAGGTTAGGAATCTCAAGTGACAGAACAACTGTTTGAGGTAGCCTAGCGAGATATGCCGCGATATCTATTGCGCCCTCACCCACATAGTTCCGCGCTTCGCGACCAGTGAAGATAAGAGACTCTCTGTCTGTTGGTATTTTAACCGGACCGTCACATAGATGAACTAATTTTATCCAATTATTAGGTATGTTGGCTAGCTCATGTGGAGACACACGGGAACGATGGGCATGGAGTGTATCTATTAACACTCCTGCGTTTCGACAGTTCACCGCCTGCAAAACTTCACATGCATCTTTTAAGTTCTTAACCTCAGCCCAAGTAACAAATTCAAGATTTACCGTCATTCCGTACTGGGCAGCTAGCTCACATAATTGGCCAAATTTCTCGATATAGTAGGGTTTGTTTGATGTCCAAATACTGCTAATTACGTGCTTTGCGCCTAACATGGCAGACACCTCGAATGCTGGCTCATAGCGCTCTAGATCAACGCCGTCAACGATTCGGGCCAGTTCAATATCGTTCAGACCGAGACCAGTTTCCTCTAGCGCAGCCTTGGTCAAACTAAGCATTTCGGGCAATTCCGCAAGTGCGTAGTTGGGTTCACCGGGCAAGCCCATATAAATTGGACGCAGACCAACGTGTTGATATCCTGCCATGGCCGCAATATAGACCATTTCTGGCGGTGAACATCCCAGTACAGTTAGATGGGCCAGAGAAAATTCTCTTTCCAAGAAAATTACCCCCCTTAAATTGCTGGTACATTTTAAGTAATACGCTATTTTTCCAGTTCAGGATCGTAAAAATCGCCAAAAAGCTCTGAGTCTGAAGGCCTGTCTTCCGGTATCGGGCGGGACACCCAGGTTGTGTTCATATAATGCTTCAAGCTAATGTTTTCCGATACTATATTGCCGCCAAAGGTACCACAGCCCATGCTAGAGGTCATCGGCATGCCGTTAGTAAAGGAACCGGAGTTGGCTTTGGATTGAGGTTGGCGGACCATTATGCGGCTCACCGGCGCCATCAACGCCAGTTGATTAATTCGAGCATCATTAAAGGAATATATTCCCACAGAGTGTCCCCTGCCACCAACCCCTAAAATCCGTCGGACTATGTCAAGGCCGTTCTCGAACCCTTCGTACTTGAAAAGGGCCAGCAGGGTTGTCAGCTTCTCACTAGAAAATGGGTGTTGCTTGCCAATGCCGTCACCTAGCACCATGATAAACTTGCGGTCGTCGGGGATAGTAAAGCCTGCAGTTTCCGCAAGTTTCTGCGGCGCAATAGCTACCGTGTTTGGAAGACGATGCCCCTCGTCGTCCCACATTACCTTGCAGAGCAAAGCCTTTTCCTGCTCATCAGCTAAGTAGCCACCTTCGACGGTTAACTGCTCCACCATACTGTCAAAGATGCTCTTCTCGATAATAAGGTTGCCATCGGCAGAGCAACCAGAACCATAGTCCGAGGTTTTGCTCAGCATGGTGTTATGAGCGGCTTCTTTAACGTCGGCAGTTTCATCAATCAGCATGGTGGCGTTTCCGGCGCCTACGCCATAGGCCGGTCTGCCTGAACTATAGGCGGCACGCACCATCGCTTCTCCCCCAGTGGCCAAAACGAGGTCAGCTTGAGCCATAAGAGCCTTGGACATAGGGATGTTGACAAGGGTTAAACATTGCAGGATATCGGCAGGGGCACCCTCCCGCTCCAGTGCTTCCCGCATTAGTCTGACTGTCTCAAAAGTTGTTTTCTTGGAACGGGGATGAGGTGAAAAGATGACCACATCCCTAGCTTTAATAGCATAGATGGCTTGGCCGGCCGGAGTCAGGTCGGGGTTAGTGGTGGGTACCAAAGATGCAATAATGCCAGCTGGCTTGGCGTATTTTACGATCCCTTTTTCGGGGATTTCCTCAATGATGCCCACACTCTTCTGGCGCAGCGCGTCTCGTAGCACGCCACGAATTTTAAGGCGCTTGTGCTGTCTAGTTACAGGGTCACCAAGGCCGCTTTCGGCAATGCTCATCTCTACCAGTCGCAAAAAGGTCCTCTTGTTGGCCACGCTCCAGGCCACAGCTTGGCAAAGACGATCGACCTTGGCTTGATCGTAAGCCTCTATGACGTCCAGAGCTCTTTTCGCCCTTTGGAACGCTTGGTCCAGCTCTGACTGCTGCTCCTTGTTAAGCTCTTCCATACTTATTCCTCCAGTTGTGAAGTATATCTAGTGCAGTACTCCCTCGTATTGGCGACATCCCGAATTTAAGGATATTTCCTTGGCCCCGTTATAGACACAGTTCTGGGCCGAAGAAATTAGCTCTCTGGTAAACCTCACGGAAGGGCCGGCCATAGACAGGCTACCAATAATGTTATTATGAGCATCGAAAATAGGTGAAGCTAGGGCGGAAATGCCCTCTTCCGTTTCTTCGAAGCTAAAAGCCACTTTATTCTGCCTAATTTCGACCAAGTGATTTTTCAACTCTTTCCTGTCGGCTATGGTGTTGGCCGTCAGGGGTTGAATACTTGCAACCACTTTAAGAAAGCTCTCCTCAGGTAAAAAAGCCAGCATTGCTTTGCCGCAAGCGCCGGACCACAGCGGCGACTCAAGCTTTGGTACTCCCCTTAGCCTATGCGTAGATTCTATTCTCTCATAGCAGATTCTCTTGTCGGCCTCCATAATATACAGGCTTACCGTCTCGTTATATTTGGCCTGCAATCTTTGCATGACAGGATAGGCTGCTCTTCTCAGATCAAAGCTTTCCTTTGCTAACACACCGAGATAATAGACAGTATGACCAAGTGTATAGGTGTTATCCTCATTGCGAATCAAGAAGCCATCTTTCTCAAGGCAGTTCAAAAATCTGGACGCAGTCGATTTAGGGAGGGATATTTTTTTTGAGATGTCCGTAAGCGATAATTTCAAGTTGTTTCTATCAAAGCACAACATAATACTAAAGGCTCTTTTTAGGGAACGAAATTCATTGTCTCCACTGCCGTTTCCCGCCATCTTCTCTTCACCCTTTTCTGCCTGCACTAGATTACTGTTCTGTCATCCTTCCAATCAAGGTACTTTGCACCAAGGCATACATCTGCTCGCGCGGAGGCACTTCACCGGTCCATATTCTGAATGCCTCAGCCCCCTGGTTTATTAGCATGCCAACGCCCGTAACCGTCTCGCATCCTAACTGCTCCATTGATTTCAGGAATGTAGTTTTTATGGGATTATAGATGATGTCGCAAGCAATAAGCTTGCTGTGTACCCGGGTTATTTCTACAGGAGTCTTTGCTATGTCAGGGTACATCCCTGCTTTGGTAGTGTTTATAATAACATCTGTTTCGTCAATATGCTTCTCGATTTCGGTGCTGTTTAGCTCTAGGGGTATGGCACACTGATGGATTTTGTTTACTTCTTCCGCCAGCTCTACAGCACTTTTGAAAGTCCTGTTAGCAATATAAATTTTGTCGGCTCCTTCGAAAGCCAAGGTCATAACTATAGCTCTGGCAGCACCGCCGCTGCCCAGTACGATAAACTTTGACCCCTTTGGCCCTATATTTTTCTCATACCGCAACGACTCAACAAAACCTTCCCCGTCTGTGTTAAAACCCTTTAGCACTCCGTTGCGCAGGCTGACAGTGTTCACTGCCCCAATAATCTTGGCCCTGTCACTAATTTCATCCAAATACTCAATTACTCTGGTCTTATACGGGGATGTGACGTTACATCCAGCAAAATTGAAAAACTTTAATGATTTTATGGTCTCTGCAAAGTGTTCTTCCTGCACTTCAAACGGTATATATAGGTAATTTAGGCCCATTTGTTGAAAAGCTGCGTTATGCATTAATGGCGACATGGTAAATGACAGGGGCTTGCCAAAAAGTCCTAGCAGCTTCGTGTTTACATCTATTTGTTTCATGCGCTCCTCCCCCTCTATAAGGCTAACTGTGCCTGTTACCTTTAATAGACCTGAGTTTCTTTACTAGCAATTCTTTGGCCGGGGTCTGCGATACAACCATATACACAATGAACACTAGTATAAACAATGTTATCGGATTAATAAGGAGACTCTGTATAAAGCCCACAAGGCTACCCTGTGTCATTTGCACTGCTCTTCGGAAATTTGAATCAATAATCGGACTTAGGATAACACCTAAGACCATGGTAGAAACGGGATAATCATAAATTTTAATAAAGTAACCTAAGATCCCAAAAGCAATCATCCAGTAAATGTCTATTATACTGTTGTTTATTGTGTAGCTACCGATGATGGACAGGATAACTATTATCGGTAAAATTACCGCTTTGGGTATTTCTACAATTTTGCTAAAAATCCGTATACCGGTCATACCGAAAATGAACAAGAAGATATTCGACAAAACTAGGCAACCGACAATTAGCCAAAAATATTCTGGTTGCTCTCTCATCAGCATCGGACCTGGCCTGATGCCGTGAATTACGAAGGCGCCGATCAAAATGGCTGTTACAGAATCCCCAGGTATTCCCAACGTCATCATGGGTATGAATGCGCCGCCAATCGCGGCATTGTTGGCGGCTTCAGGCGCCACAATTCCTTCAATTGCGCCCTCTCCAAACGGACGACTTGGATTTCTTACGGTTCTTTTAGCGTGGTCGTAGGCTATCAACGCTGCGATATCCCCACCTGTCCCCGGCAGCGCGCCGATTAAGGTGCCGATCGCCGAGCATCTTAGGGTCAGTGCCATATGGCTAAATACCAGCTTCAGGCTGGGTACAATTCTGTCAATCTTCTGCTTGACTGGCTGGGTCTTGTCTTTAAGCTGAACTAAAGCTTCGGAGAGTCCAAACAGGCCGATCATAACTACCACAAAATTAATACCGCCAAGCAATCTGGCATTGCCAAAAATTAGCCTTCCCTGACCCGTAAACGGATCCATTCCGATGAGCCCAATGGTAACGCCTAGAGAGGCTGTTATAAGAGCCTTAACCAGAGAGCCGCGGCTCAGGCTGCCGACCATAAACAACCCCATAATAGCTAACAAAAAGTAATCTCTGGGTGCAAAGTTGATAGCAAGACTTGAGATCAGCGGTGAGGCTGCAACCATAACCATTATTCCAAAGAATTGCCCAATACAAGATTGCGTCGTAGCTATCCCCATGGCTGTCCCAGCTTCACCTAATTTAGCCATTGGATAACCGTCAAAGACTGTGGCCACTGCGGCCGGTGCCCCAGGAATATTTAAAAGTATAGCAGACCGGCTACCGCCATAGACACCACCCGTATAAATTCCTATCATAAGGGCTAAAGCGGGTAGAATGTCCCATGAAAATGTAAAAGAGATTAACAACGAAACCGCCATTGTCACGGACAGCCCCGGTATCGCACCGATATAGATACCGGCAAAGACCCCGACAGCAACATAAAATATTAAACTAATATCAGTAAACGGAACAAGAAGCGCGGATATTCCTGCCATTACTTCGCCTCCTTTGTGTTACTAGGGTAAGACAACTCTGAAAGCGTAACCAAAGACAAGTACAATTGCCCCTACAGCCCCTGCTGATATAATTAGCTTTTTGACAGGTTGTACTCTATCTAAAAAATACATTGTTACCCATAGAAAGAGTAAGCTAGAAATTTCAAAGCCTAAAAGTTCCAAGATAAACCCGTACATTGTGATAAATATGAGCAAGCCCACGACTTCCGTGGAAAAAAGGAAGCGCAAAACCGCTATAACCGCTGGTCTTTTTCCTTTACGAAGCAACGCGGCGCCGACTATGCTTATCATTAACAGGACCGCCATCGTCATAATTTGCGGAACTACTCCGGGAGCGCTTACACTCCCATCTTGAAGACCAGGTAGTTTAAATGCCTCAACCAAAAAAGCTAGGGTAATAATTAAGAGAAAAAGTGCAAAATATATCTCGCCCGGCTTGTCGGCACTGTTATCTTTAGACAGTTTATCTTCCCCCGCAAGATGCTCTGCCGGTTTATCTTCCCCCGCAAGATGCTTTGATGGAACCATCTTTAGCCCTCCTGTCTGATTGTAGAGGGGGGAGACCTCCCCCCTCTATTTTGATTATTACGGCCTGCGAATTCCGAACTTCTCAGGCGACTCCTTTGAATTCCCGGCATCATGAACCAACCAGGCCATCGCGGACTGCCACTCTTTCATGAAATTTTTAGCCTCATCGCCGGTAATGCCCATCTTCATCATGCCGTTATTCGTTGCGAACTCTTGGAACTGCGGACTATTATAGCCGGCAAGAAACGCTTCTTTCAACTTGGCAATTACAGGTTCAGGCGTACCCTTCTTAACAAAGACGCCATAGAAAAACCCGGATGCCTTTAGCATGTTTTGCATGTTAGGCCGTAATTCGCCCAAGGCTGGAACATCAGGAAGGGCAGGATTGCGCTTGTTAGAAACCACGGCTAACGCTCTGAAATCGCCGTTTTTAACGTATTGAACTGCGGCTGCCACTGCCAGACCGGTGACATCGATGTGTTTACCCATAAGAGCGGCGATCAGGGGACCATCACCGTCAAATGTGACTGCGTTAAAGTTAATGCCTTCGCCTTGTCTCAATATTAGGGATGTCATATAGGGCTGGCCGCCCACGCCGCTGATACCCATGTTAATTTTGCCAGGGTTCGCTTTAGCGGCATTAACGAGGTCATCTAGAGTTTGATAAGGAGAATTTTTCTCTACAACAATAACGGTGACGCCGTTCACAGTGAGGATGACTGGCTCGAAATCATTGTAAGAGAGCGCGGAAAGGCCTAGCGTCTGATAAAGCTGCGGGTTCTCGGCATTGAACAGCAGGGTATAGCCATCAGCCTTTTGGTCATGCACGAACTGGGTGGCAATGGAGCCTGTCGCACCTGTTCGGTTGGACATAACTATGGAAGTACCTAGAATTTTTTCCGCTTCCGGCACTAAGAGCCTGGAAGTGCTATCTGTACCGCCGCCTGCTCCCCAGGCAATAATACCGGTAAGATACTTGTCGGGATAACTTGCTGCCGGTTTTGGAGCCGGACTACAGCCCATAACCGATGCCGAGACAAACAACATTAATAGAACAAAAACCAGCATTTTCTTCCCAAAAGTCATTGATTTCTCACTCCTTATTTTTATATTCTCGGAAATTACTTTGCTCCACTTTATCATAGCGTGGTATGACAAGTGCTATGAGCTTTTGGCGGTCACTTTGCAGCAGCAAATGGGTGTTATTGTCTACAGCTTAATTCGTATTAACCTCCCTTCACAGACACCATCCTTCGGCGTGTAAATGTCATTGATATTCCATACACCGTCGGTGGGAACCGGAATATTTTCCATGGGTACGTCAAGCAGATACGGTTCGCCCGATTCCAACGCTTCCCGCAATGCTCCCTTAAACTCAGCGGCTGAGGAAATCCTCTTGGCCTTAATGCCGTAAGCCCTAGCTACTTCGGCCCATTCCGGGTTATAGGGTTGGCCATCTCGCTTGAACAGCGTCCCGAAATAGGTTTGGTAATGCCTGTGCTGCAGGCCGGCGATAGTGCCGAAAGCGTAATTGTTCATTACCACCCAGACTACGGGAATATTGTTTTCCACTGCCGTGGCGATGACGGAGGGTTGGGTGCCAAAGCCGCCGTCCCCTACTAGGGTAATTACCTGTTTGTCTGGCGCCCCCAGCTTGGCGCCCAGCACGGCTGCTGGACCAAAGCCCATGGTAGCTAGTCCACCCGGATGCAGGATGGTCTTGGGCATAGTGATTGGAAACTGCTGGCCGACACCGTTTTTATTCCAGCCTACATCTGTCAAGACGATGCCGTCTTCGGGCAACACTTCTCTGACGTCAGCCAGTATTCTTTGCGGAGTCATGGGAAACCGGTCGCTCGTGGACACTTCTTCATTGGCAACCAAAAAGGCTTCTTTGCACGCTTTGATTTCGCTTCGAAGTGCCGGGTTTTGCACTCCCTCCGGTTTCAGGATTTTCGCTGCCTGCAGGATGGCCGTCAGTGCCGCTTTGGCGTCGGCCACAGCGCCCAAGGCGACAGGGAAATTGCGCCCAATTTCAGCAGCGTCAATGTCGATGTGAATGAGTCTAGCTGGAGGAATATTAAAGGTTACTCCCTCATACCAGGAACTGCAATCGGCCTCGGAGAAACGAGTACCTACTGCCAATATAACATCAGCCTCTCTGGTCAGTCGGTTGGTCAGCTCAGTACCCCAGAAGCCAGTCATTCCAGCACAAAGCGGATGCAAATCGGAGATGGCCCCCTGACCCATCAAAGTTCTAGTTACCGGGATATCGAGAAAATCTACGAGTTCGGTCAGCTCATCACTGGCGTCAGAACTGATGACACCGCCGCCGACATAAATGAGAGGCTTCTCAGCCTCCAGAAGCATTCCCACAATTTGCTCCGCAACCCCGGGAGGCAGTGACGGCTTATGCACAAAGGAGTTGTGGCTTTTTCTTTTATCAAAGTGCCAAGTGTCAATTTCCCGCGAAAACATGTCCATGGGAACGGAAATGAGGACTGGGCCGGGGCGTCCAGAAACAGCCAAGGCAAAAGCTTTATCCAATATTTCCGGCATCAGTTCCGGCCGCTCCACTCTCCATGCTCTTTTAACAAAGGGTTTATAAATCTCGTACTGGGCGGCATCGGCATGCATATTGACTTCTTGGTGCGGGTGCTTACCGTAGTAAAAACTCGGCACATCGCCGGCAATAACGACCATGGGTACGGAGTCAAGGGCAGCATTGGCCACCCCTGTGGTGGCATTGGTCAGACCGGGGCCGAGGTGGCTTAATACCACGCCGGGTTTGCCCGTGACCCGGGCGTAGCCGTCGGCCGCATGAGCTGCTATCTGCTCATGCCTTACCGAAACAAACTTTATGCTGCTCTTCTCTAGTGCTTCCAGCAAAGCAATAACCGTATGCCCGCATAGCCCGAAAATGTATTCTACTCCTTTCTCCTCCAGGTAAGCGGTCATCTGGTGGGCAACCAGTTTTTTCATATGGTCTCTCCTTTCAATTTAGACACCGCTATTTACAAAGCGTCACTAAGTGTTTCGATGGCATTACGCAGCTTAGAAATGGAAATCTGACCGGGCGCCGAAGCCGCGTTACCTGCGGCAAATGTGATAGCGGAACCATACAGAAAACCTGCTATCCGGCTGACAACACCCTGACCCGACATGGCCATCGATACAACCGGCACCCGTGCGTGCTTTAGCCTGAATTGCAGGGTTGCCTCCAGTAGGGTCAGCACGTCTTGCGGGCTGTTCGGCATTACAGCCAATTTAACTATATTCGCGCCGTAGGCCTGAGCCCTGATCATACGCTCAACGATTTCTTCCTTTAGCGGTGTTTTTTTAAAATCGTGATTGGAAACAATTACGTAAGACTGATTGCGGTGCGCTTCGTCCACGATCTCTGAAATTATTTCCCTGCCTGTTTCCAGCTCTATATCGACGATATCAACTTGGCCGGTCCTGATAACTTCCTTTATTAAGGCCACCCTGACCTCTCGATTTATCTCTCGGTAGCCTCCTTCGCTATGGACTCGGCAGGTAAAGATCAGCGGATATCCGACAAGAATCTCTCTTATGCTACTCAACGCGTTGCTTATACTTGCACAATTTTCCACGTCGCTATAATAATCTGCGCGCCACTCTACAATGTCCGGCTTAATTTTCGCCACAGTTGCGGCTTCCGCTAGTAACCCTTCCCGATTACGGGCCACTAATGGTACACAGACACTCGGCTGTATGCCTCCTATGATATGGCCTTTGACATTCATTTCTGCAATGCTTGGGAACATTAGTATCACCTCTCCCTTGTTGACCATGTCACTGTCACTACTACTCTTACCACTCATCCCGATCCGGTAATTCCCTTTCCGTGACTCCGGTATATTTGATAAGACTCCCGTCGTCCCTGGGAACCGGCCCCTTCAAGCGGGAACCTTGGCTATACTCCTCCAAGGCGTGTGCAACCAGACCTAAACCGCGGGAAAGTGAAAAAATACCCTTAAAGACTTTGGCCGGCAGCTCCAACTCACATAGAGCCGCCGCCGATATTCCGTCTATGTTAAGCGCAAGTTCTCTGCCTGAAATTTCTTTTAGACTGTGGTGGATGGCGTGGGCAATCCTGAAAAACCTTCCTCCTATTTCGCCCGCCGCCTCGGCTTCGGTGGCCAAGCGAGTAAGGGCAGCTGCCCGCGGGTCTATACTGTGGAAACGATGGCCATACCCTGGCAGTTTTTTCCCTTCTTTCTTAAATTCCCGACAAAGCGCATACGCTAGCTCAGCGAGGTTGTTTTCATCCGCTCCAAGCTTGCGACTTAAAGAGTAGAATATTTCCATAGTCTCTTCTCCAGCCCCACCATGAATATCTCCCAGCAGGTTGATGCCCGTAGCGATACAGGAATTAAACGAGATGCCGCAGGTAGCCGCCATGCGTGCCGCCGCCACCGAAGGGGCTTGAGGGCCATGGTCACAACCGGCAACCAGCACCCCCTCCAAGAGTCTTGCCTGGTGCACCCTAGGCAATTCCCCTTTAAGTAAGAGCAAAAGCATTTCGGCGTAACTGACTTTGCCGACGAGGTCCTGGATATTATAGCCGCGAAACTGAATGGAGTTGGGTCTGACGTTAATAATTCCCGTCTCCCACCAGGCTGTGCTATCTGACATTTTGACTATCTCCTTTGCTTTCGTCTTGTTCCACTCTGTGGAACAATGTTCCATACAGTACTCTCATTTATTTCTTCTCGGTTTATTTCTAATTTCCTTCTTCATAATTAAATTAATTTTTGAAATAATGATTTAAAATTCTGAGCGTATAGGCAGCAAGAAGCCCCTTCCCTTAGAGAAAGAGGCTTCTGCCATGCCTATTCTACCTAGGAGCGCAAACCCCAAGATACTCTATCAGGGCTGCTTGCAACACTTTGGGAGAAATTCACTCCTTGAGCTTCGGTCATTTCCTTTAGACATGCAGGTATTGTCAGGCCTCCTTCAAGAGTGCGATAGTGTAACTAATGACAACTTCGAGGGAGACAAATACATCACTGACGCATGGCCGAGCTAGAATCTTTCTTGTCGTGTGTAGAAGCAGGAATGGACACCATGAGGGACATCGAGGACCAAATGAGAGCCTACTACGCACACATGATGGGCTTTAAAAAAGCCCATTGCTGTCAAAAATGAAAAAGGGCGTGTCGCAAAACGTTTATTCGTAAACGTAGAGCGACACGCTCATTTTTGTTCGGATCAGGGAAAAAACTACACCTTTGCAGGAACGTTTACTGATTAGGACGCTGTTGGGTACATTAAAACAAGGGAAGGCCCTTCCCCTGTGGATAACTGTTAAGTTGCGGACGCCGCTTTGGGAATGCGCACAGCCCTATCGTATAGCTCTGCTATGCTTGCGGGTAATACGTGTCGAGTAGGAGGGGGTGATTAACCCCCGTCCTCTCACACCACCGTACGTACCGTTCGGTATACGGCGGTTCATGAAACACTACGGTGCTTGTCGTATAAGTGAACCAAACTCAAGAGCCCTTGGTTGGCCCAGAAGGCCAAACCAAGGGCTTTGTTCATCTGAGGCGTGTTGGATAAACGCCAGTATCCTTTGCCCGAGCCACTTATTCTTCGGGCGAAGTCGGCACTTAGGCCAAGCTTGACGAGGTTACGGTAGACTGATTTGGGTTTCTTCCACTGCTTTAAGTAACACATGCGTAGACGTCGCCGAGTCCACTGGTCTAGGGATTCAATGACGCTGCGGGTGTCAGCTAAGCGGAAGTAACCCATCCACCCTCGGAGGTACACGTTTAGCTGGTCAATTCGTTTCGCCATGCTCATGCTCCGCGAACGACTGGTGAGTTCTCTCACCTTGTCTTCGAATTTAGCACGAGCTTTGGGTGCTATGCGTGTACGTGTTTTACGCTCAGGTGTGAACGAGAACCCTAGAAACTTTCGTTTCCACGGGCGGTCAACAGCACTTTTCTGCTCGTTGACCTTGAGCTTTAGTTCATCCTCTACAAATCTCTTTACACCTTCCATGACTCTTTGTCCCGCCCGTACTGTTTTGACATAGATGTTGCAGTCGTCAGCGTAGCGGACAAAGCGGTGGCCTCTTCTCTCTAGTTCCTTATCTAGGTCGTCCAGGATTATGTTCGATAGAATTGGACTCAGAGGACCGCCCTGCGGGACCCCTTGTTCGCTTCTTACGCACACTCCATTGGCCATGACTCCAGCATTAAGGTAGGCTCTGATGAGTTTAAGTACCCGCTTATCTTTGACCTTACGGGTTACTCGGGCCATCAGGATGTCGTGGTTGACTCGGTCGAAGAATTTCTCCAGATCTAGGTCAACAACGTGCCTGTACCCATCCTCAATGTACTGTTTAGCCTGCTTGACTGCCTGATGGGTGCTACGGTTCGGTCTGAAGCCGTAGCTACTGTTTGAGAAGTTGGGGTCAAAGATTGGTGTTAGGACTTGTGCGAGGCCCTGTTGAATGAGACGGTCGACTAGAGTGGGAATACCTAAAAGTCTTACGCCACCGTCGGATTTCGGGATTTCGACTCGTCGGACTGGCTGGGGCTTGTAGGTTCCCTCTAACAGCTCTTCTCTGATGCGAAACCAGTGTTCCTTGAGGTAGGGGCGTAAGGATTTTACGTCTACCTCATCTACTCCGGCTGCACCTTTGTTCTGTTCTACGCGCTTGAGAGCTGCCATCATGTTATCTAGCTTCAACATTTCATCCAGCAAGGTGTACTCAGTCCCGCAGGTGTCGCTCCTGACTTGTGCCGGGTAAGAGCTCTGCGCTCTCACAGTCCCCTGTGTATTCACCACTTCCTCCTGCAAGGAGCCCCTGCTAAGGGTTTTCTGCTGTCCTTGCTCTTTCCGCGAACTTGTCATTTGCTCACCTCGTTTCATGTTCAGCCCTTCCCCGCCGCGCGGGTACTATGGCCTCTGCTGACTCCTGCCAGTTCAGTCGCACATTGCTGTGCGAGTTCCCAACTTAGTCGGTACGCTGGCAGGTCTCCCCGGGTAAGAGCGCTATCTTTCCCTCCATCTACCCGCCTCATTTACTCTCGACAGACTTTGGCAGCAAGGACTTTGTCTTATACGGCAGACTCATCCATCTGTCGCTAGCCTCACTTGAGGTTCGTGTTCCTCGGGCCAGAGGTTTGCCGCCGGCTTCCTTCAGATTCCGCGTCGCCGCGGACACCCTTGCCTTAAGCTACGGTTACTGCTACCTTCACCGTTCGGGACTTACACCCTATAGATAGCGCCCATGCCGGGCACACCGCTAAAAAGGGCTGTCACTGCAACAGCCCTTTGATATTGCTGGTGCGCCATCAGGGACTCGAACCCCGGACCCACTGATTAAGAGTCAGATGCTCTACCAACTGAGCTAATGGCGCGTTAATGGTGGCGGCGACTGGAGTCGAACCAGTGACCTGACGGGTATGAACCGTATGCTCTGGCCAGCTGAGCTACGCCGCCAAACGAAACGACAAGACTTATTTTAGTACAAACGAAGCGCTAAAGCAACTAGAAATATTAACTACTTGTCGCCGCCAGACTTCTTCATTGATGTGCCACGTCCGCCGCGCTTAGCGTCGGTGTGTTTGCGCAAGTCAGTCAAACGCTCCTCGCTGTCTTTAAGAAAGCGATTCATGCGCTCTTCAAAGGAGATAGAGGGCCGGCGCTTCGCTTGGCGAATAGAGAGGCCAATTTTCCCTTTGCTGTCGATGTTGATGATCCTCACAACTACTTTTTCACGGAGTTTGAGGTGGTCATTGATGTCTTTGACATAAGCATCAGCAACCTCAGAAATGTGCACAAGCCCGGTTTCACCAGTCTCAAGCTCCACAAAAGCACCAAAACTCGTTATTCCGGTTACAATACCACTTAAGACGGTGCCTACTTCCAATGCCATGCGAAAATTATTCCTCCTAGATTTTATGGTTTATCTTATTAATTATACGCGAGATAACACCAATGTGTCAATGTTTCGCAATCACTCACTGTCGTCGGACAGTGATATTTGCTATTTGACAAAGTAAACGCAACCGATGCAATGTGGCGTAGTTGCATTAAGTCTTGCGCTCAATCAGTTGCAGTTACTCTTGCTGGGGACCGTCT
>WSXW01000019.1 GCA_009773495.1 Bacillota bacterium | reverse complement strand
ACCTAAAAGGGCACGACATGTCGTGCCCCTACACAAAAGTAGGAACGACGTGCCATGCCGTGCCCTCGTCCACCTAAAAGGGCACGACCCATGCTAAAAGGGGCTGTTACTGCAACAGCCCCTTTATTGTACATCCAGATCTCAAATGACTATCGTCTTTACAGTAGTCCCGTGATCGTTCCTGTTTTTATGACCCGGTGGTTTTGATAAATTCGTCATCATTAGTAGCTACTTGGTCTTTACCCGCATTCTTGGCCCGATACATGGCCTTGTCAGCCGCGCGAATGAGACTCTCGGCGCTGTCAGCGTCTTGCGGGAAGGTCGCCACCCCAGCGCTGGCAGTAACTCTAACATTGCAGTGATCAAAGTGATGTTCTTTCACACGTACAGCCTGTACTATGCGATGCGCAATAACCTTAGCGTCTGCCGATGTAGTGTTAGGTAAAAGCACCACAAATTCATCCCCCGCATAGCGGGCAACAATATCTCCGGCACGTACGCTTTCTCGGATGACCTCCGAGAGACTACAAATGTGCTCATCCCCTGCCAAGTGACCAAAGCGATCGTTAATATATTTGAGACTATCTGAGTCAATCATGATTAGAGAAACTCCTGCAGGATGAGCATGGGCATGTTGAATTACCCCGTCAATCTCTTGATGGAAAGCACGGGCGTTGGCCAACCCTGTCATGCTATCGGTCAAGGCCATACGCAAAGTCTGCTCGTAGAGCTGAGCGTTATCCATAGCGATAGCCGACTGGCTTGCAATAATAGAAAGAAGACGTACATGCTCGTCTGTGTAGGCGTTGGGCTTATAACTCTGAGCTGATAGGGCACCAATTACTTTTTCCTTAAAGATAATTGGAACAACTAAAATGGACTGAACAATCTTAGTGTCATCGCCAATCAAGGTGACCCCAGGGGCTGAACGAGCATTAACATTGTGCAAAATCGGAGCCCTACTCTTAATGGCACGAGAGGTAGGTCCCTCGTTTAACATGTACTTAAATGAATCTACTCTTATACCTTCGTCAAAAATATACCGAAGATCCACTTCCTGCATTTCGGAGTCATATAGACCTACAAAGAAAGCCTCAGCGTCCATAACCCGACGCACCTCACGATACATGGAGCTAAACAAATCTTCTAACCCGAGGTGAGACACGAATTTGTGACCGAGCTCATTGAGGAGCCCTAGGTAATCTGCCTGCTTGCGGTGAGACTCTAATATCTGAGATTTGCTCAAGGCCGCTGAAGTACTGCGAGCTAAACTTCTAAGAAGGCGCACGGCTGCCTGATACCTTCTTGGTCTTCCGGCTAGCGCTACTGCGAGGATTCCTGTCTGCCCTACTTCGACCTCAATTTCAGTGAAAACCACGTTGTATCCGTTTAAATAGAAATATGAGCCGGATTCCTTACGGCTGAGTATGTCATTAGCACTAATTTGATGTGGCCAATTACTATGTACCTGCGGTTGTAAATTATCCTGCCTAAAACACCAGACCCCAGCCGCTTGCCCCCTCAGTATGTCTAGAGCGCGCTCCATGGTGCAGCTCATGATTTCTGATGGACCTATTTGTTGAGTTATCTCTTCGCTTGCCAACTGAACCCGCTGAATACGTCGCAGCTCTCTTCGCAATAGGGCTAACTGCGCACTACTTCTGCGCATTTGATGCCACAAACGTTTAGTAACCCTAGTCACAATCACTGCACAAGCCATAATGAATAATAGCTTCAAAGCAAATATCAGCCACTCGAGGGGAGCTGCGGAGGCCCGTACATACATCACCCCAACAGGAATGGCATATATTGCTAAAATAGCCAACGACCCTTTGACACCATAAAAGGTAGCCGCAATAAGCGCGCTTAGCAGCACGACAATTTCTGCATTAAGGACGGGTGAGTCCGAGATCCATGTTGCACAGACAGCTAAGAGAGCAGCGACAAATGCACCGACATCCAGATAAAGCGCAAGCTTATTAGAAAGCCTAGTGTCCTTCATCCTCATCACTCCACAATGGTTGTAAAACATATATTCGCTGCTAAAAAGATAAACTCCTTTTCATGGAAAGAAAAAAGTCAGACAATGTCTGACTTTTTTATAATCTTTTAATGTCTGCGCCGAGACTATTGAGTTTCAGGTCAAGCCGCTCATAGCCGCGGTCCATGTGGTCAATGCCATGCACTAGTGAGTCGCCATCGGCGACGAGCCCTGCCAACATCAATGAGGCACTAGCTCGGAGGTCTGTACCTGTGACCTCTGCACAGCTCAACTGACGTACGCCTTCAATAAAAACGCTACGTCCTTCAATGCGTGCTTTCGCACCCATCTTAGTGAGTTCTTCTAAGTGCTTGAAACGTTCTTCCCAAATTGTTTCTGTTACTATGCTTGTTCCCTCAGCAACGGTTAGCATGGTGCTCATTGGCGCCTGGAAATCAGTGAAGAACCCAGGGTACGGTAAGGTCTTAACATTAACAGCAGAAGGCCGACTCGGTCCAATCACTCTGACACTGTCTTCGTGAATAACAATGACAGCCCCTGTTTCCCGCAGTTTTGCAGTAATCGCATCAAGGTGGGTGGGTATAATATTTTTCAACAGTACGTTACCACCTGTAAAAGCTGTAGCAATCATCAGAGTGGCTGCTTCACTTTGGTCAGGGATGATATAGTGTCGACAGCCGTGCAATTCCTTTACGCCCTGAATGCGGATTGTCTCCGTGCCTGTGCCAAAAATACGCGCCCCCATAGCGTTAAGCATATTCGCGAGGTCAATGATCCAGGGGCCCCTATCAGCATTAACAATCGTGGTCTGGCCTTCAGCTAGGACGGCTGCCAACATGATATTGACCGTTGCACCTAAACTAACTACGTCTAGGTAAATGGAAGCTCCGTTGAGTTTTTCGGCATAAACCTTAATGTTGCCGTGCTCAATAGAGGTCTCGGCACCCAAGGCCCTAAAGCCTTTGAGGTGCTGATCTATTGGTCTCGGACCAATATCATCGCCACCGGGTAGGGCTACTTCTGCCTCACCAAATCGCGCCAATAAAACTCCTAACAGGTAGTAAGACGCTCTTAGCTTCTTAACCAAACTTGGGTCAGCTATACCAGGCTTAAGACCGGTAGGGTCGATTGTAGCAATCCCACCCTCGAAAGTTACGGTTGCCCCCAGCTTGCGTAGAATCTCACAGAAAACCCGCACATCGCTAAGGTCCGGCAAGTTCTCAATAATGACTGGGCCGTTAGCTAGCAGCGCCGCTGGCAAGGCCGATAGAGCGACGTATTTTGAGCCGTTGGCAGACACCTCCCCTCCCAAACGGACACCACCTCGAACAAATGCACTTCCCATTATTTCACCCTCACATACCAGTGTACTTTCCAATTATCCTAAAGAGGTGTAAGGTTGTCAACAGAGAGCTTTAATCTCCTGCGAACAAACAAAATCTTGTGCTAACAAGTGCCTTCTGCTACACTTAAGACGTTTGAGGGGAGTAGCTTACCTTGCACAAGTCGTCATCACGCGTGCCCTGCACGCCGGCTGTGCACAAAGTCTAGCTTTGAAGCAAGACCTCTGCCGTTTTGGCAGAGGTCTTTTATTTTTTTGGTCAAACTACAGGGGGGTGTTATTGTTGAGTAACCAATCCATTGCTGTACTCGTGTTTGGTATCACGTACTTGCTACTCATAGTTAACCGCGACAGGGCCTTGATATTCGTCTGGGGGGCCTCAATTATTCTCCTTGCACTGCGAGTTATCTCTCCCCTCGATGCCTGGCAAGCACTTAATTGGAATGTTTTAGGAATTCTTTTTGGCACTATGGTATTGGCTGAGTTTTTTGTGCTCTCTGGAGCGCCAGCCTATATGGCCACGCGCATGGTCAACGCCACCGGCAGCGCTACTTTTGCCCTGTTGGCCATAACGGCTTTTGCTGGCTTTCTCTCAGCGTTTATTGAAAACGTAGCCACCGTCTTTATTGTTGCCCCCTTAGCCATAGAGACAGCCCGGCGGATCAAGGTCTCGCCCGTACCTGTGCTACTCGCAGTCGCCGTGTCGGCCAATCTACAGGGTGTATCTACCATGATTGGTGACTCACCTAGTATTCTGCTGGCCACTGCGGCCCGCATGACATTTATGGACTTCTTTTTCATGAACGGACGCTTAGGAATTTTCTTTGCGGTCCAGATTGGGGGAATTGCAGCCGCAGCAATCCTCTGGTTTATATTTAGAGGCGCACGCGGTAAGATAAGCAAAAGAGAAGCGCCCAAAGTCGCAACCTGGACACCTACAATGCTCATTGTTTTTCTCGTAATAGCTCTTGCCAGCTCATCTTTTATCCCCAACAGACCTGAGACTTTACCAGGCTTAGTCACTACTATTTTTGGTGTACTCGCTCTAGCGTGGAACCATCGGCGCAAACTCTTTCAAATGGAGCTCGCAAAACTAGACTGGCAAACGTTCTTTTTACTGGCCGGGCTGTTTGTGCTTATAAGTAGTCTAACCGTCTCCGGTGCAGTGGCCTCTGTCGCCAACCTGATGACTGAGTTTGCGGGGGCATCGGTCTTAACCGCATATATTTTGATCATTGTTGCATCGGTAGTCATTTCTGCCTTTGTGGACAATATCCCGTACACTATCGCCATGCTTCCCGTCTCGCAACTGATAGCTGAACGCATGGGGGTAAACCCATTGCTATTTATGTTTGCATTAGTTCTCAGCACGAGCCTAGGCGGCAATATTACTCCCATCGGAGCTTCTGCCAACGTAGTCGCTGTGGGCGTGTTAAAAAGACAGGGGTACAAGGTATCGTTTATGGAATTCTTTAAAATAGGATTTCCGGTCACAATCGCCGCCGTTACGTTAGGCACTATGTTTCTGTGGTTTACCTGGCGATAAAGTTATCGTCGGGGGGTATGGGGAGGTCTGTATTCATATGACCCCAAATCGAGGGTTCTATAACCCCCTCTAACAGGAACTGCAATTCTGCGACCTCCGGCAGCTCTGTTAAAGATGCTACAACTGAGTAGACCAACATGAGCTCGGCTGCACTACCCCCGCTGTGATTATCTTTGGCCTCACGTGAGAAGTTCACGTAGGCGATACGGTCTGCGACTTTCACCGATAAAAGTCGTGTGCCTTGAGGAATGGTAGGGAAAAGGTCCGCAGTCTGCGGGCCTTTTATTAGTTCAAAGACTATAGCCTCAGGGGTCACCTCAACAGAAAGCACTCGTTTCTCGGGGGCTACCTGTGTCACTTGAGAGTTGGCGAAGTACAAGGTCACCTGCCTAGATTCGGCGTGCTGCGACGGCGCCAAGACATAGGAATAGAAGGTAAAGGCCGATCCTAAGAGAACCAGCCCGACAACAGCTCCTATGATAAAAGACTTACTCCGCATGGATACACCTCCGCTCTAAGATACTAGGGCATGGCACAAGGTAGAACCTGCGCATGGCATATGGGGGTACTAGACGGCGGAAAGCGCTCCTGATTAGTGATTAGTTCGCGCTACCTATACCTCACCCGCCGCCTCTCGCGGGCGAAGGTGAGAATATACAGCGCTAAGATGCCGTGTAGAACAATAGCTAAAGCAGCTGTATATGGGAACATCCAATTGAGGTAGTTGCGATAACCCATTAACACAAAGGTGTACTCAAGCCCTGCTGTGACCAAAGAAAAACTCACCACGTATAGGAGAATGCCCGTGGAACTCCGTAGATAGCTAAGAAAATGCGCGAATATAATCACAGAAGGCATCCAAGCACCTGCTACGAATAAGGGGATACCTCGCCACGCTGCTATCTGCAAGTAGTTAAAACTCCAGAGTTTGAGGAGCACAACTGCTACGTACTGTACAGCCATAGCCAAAGCCAAACCGCCCACTATACCAAAGGCTAACAACTCCCAAATGCGTCGACGGGGCACAAGTATAACCATCGCTAGAGCCGAAATAAGAAACAGTATAATCCATACGAGGCTGCGTGCACTAGCCAAGCTCAAACCCCCTAAAATCTATTATGGCTAAGAATCTGGATATTATCGTAAGTAGTATCGGCATCAATCAACATAGATAAACATGTATTAATGCTTGTTTGCGCTACCTCTTAATTTCGAAATACTTGTTAATAACATTAGTGGCCATTACCTGAGCACTCACACTCACCTTAATGTCAGTACGTGTGAACAGCTCATTCCAATCAGACTCAAGCTTGCTCCAATCCTTGGGTCGGGTACGGCTAATCATCTGCCCTAGGCCTAAGGCGTCACTCTGATGTTCTTTCAGAATCACAACCAGCTCTTCGATGTGGCTGGCAAGCCCTTGGCTTAGAGCGCTGTTTATTGGATCAAAACCAAGCGTCCTTAAGTCATATGTGCCATGAATTTCTAGTATGCGCGTTTTAATCTTGACCTGAAGTTGAACTTCGACAATACGGCTATCGTTAATCGTAGCCTTGTACGATGTGGAGAAACTCTCATACTCAACAACCACTTTCCCTGCGGGATCGACAGGATTGGGGATGGTTCTAGTACCAGACTTAGTGGCCCCCACTAGATTAATAAACACTTGCGTCAGGTAAGGGTCCAGATCCTGTACCCACTTGTCCCTGCTAAATAGAGCAGTGCGCGCCACCAATACTTCCTGATACGGCTCATCATCTATACCTACACCGACCTCGGGCTTCTCGTCCCCCGCTTCTAGCCGCAGAGGTGTAAGCTCAAGAATTGGTATGGCGAGCTCGTTGCCGTGTACCGTCAGTGTATTGATTACATCGTTGAGATTAACGCTCCTGCCAACAGGAGCGTTGCTCATGTTTCCTAGCAGATCAACAACATCTTGGCCAGGGGTGTGGCCGATGCCCGAATGGGCCTGTAGTACCTCTGCTGCGGTGCCAGCAGCTACAAACACAGAGACAGAACCCCGCACAGTTGCAATACCCTGAAGGCCAGCGATTACCCCCGCAATCCCTGTTTTAGCCAGCTCTTCCCCAAACACAACATAGCCGAGGTGTTGCAGAAAAGGCTCACGCCTCGTCCTGCTTTGCAGCAAAACCATCGCCTCCCCCAGTGAGGCCGCCTCAACCGTAATAGTTCTCAGCCTAGAACCACCAACTCCACCTGCCGCTCCGGCGGGACTAGGGGGGGATATCTGCACACTCATCCGGATGGTATTAGGTCTGCTCCCAGGATCAAGCCCTAAGCCAGTAACAGCAGCAAGTTCAGTGATTTCTTGCTGGTCCCAACAACCACAGAGCAGAAAACCACCTAGAACCAAGAAAGCCATTGTTTTAACTATTCGCACTTTGGTTTGGGTCACCCTTTCGCGCAATACTAACCCAGAGTAGTAGCGCTGGGATGATGACATAAAAGGCCATGAAGAAAGTGCTATCCACCCTACCCAAAGAAGCTACAACCTGTTGCACAGTATTTGGCACCTGAGAAACAGCAAAGAAGAGTACACCAAGTGCCAATGAACGATATGGCTGAGTTGCACCAGCCCATACTCCACGCAGGCTCTCAGATACTACGACAAAAGCTGCTCCTGTCTTGATGTATGACGCTAAAAACCATAGAGGGTAGAGAAATATCTCGATACCCTGTAGAAAAAATCCAACTCGTGCCGTTTGAGCCAGTTCCACGGTGGGATAAAGGTACGTCTCGGTTACTCCACGTCCCAACACTCCGAGCGTGAAAGCTGTAAGCAATGCCAACGCAGCTCCTCCCCCAAACACTGCCAAGGAAATAGTTAGACCAAACCTCTTGTTATTCTTAATATGTGTACCTATAAATAGGCCAAATAAAATCCCTTCCATAGCCCAAGGTATTACCAGATAGACCGCATGAGCAAGGCGAATCGGGCCATCCCCTAGCAGTGGCTGTAAATTCTCTAGCTGCATGGTTGGTAGAATTGCCAAGTAGAATGCGGTGACGAAGGGCAGACAGACCATGACCAATAATTCAATGCTCCGCACGTACACCTCCACCCCGCGCATATCCGCCAGCACGACTAAGATCAGCAACGCGAAGGACATTATCCACGGCGGCGTAGCCGGCAAGGCAATGTTGTGAAACACCATTCCACCCTGTGCTAAGAGCAAGCCCCCCAGCCAGGCCCAGCAAAAGGCGATGTAGAGGAGAAACACCCTCCCAACCCAGGGTCCTAACCACGCCTTAACGCTTTGGCCCCACTCACCAATAGGGCCCTTGCGAACAAGTGCTGCAGCCATGAACACCCACGGCAAAGGAATAAGAAAGCCTAGGAGCACCGCAATCCAGCCCGCCTGGCCGACAATTGGCACGACGACACCGGCCACAGGAAAAAACACGGTACCGATAGTCACTACAAACACCGCGATAGCGCCTTGGAAGAGGTTAACTCTTACGGGATTGTCCATCTTGTTCTCCTTTCCCCGGGTATGGTGGTGTAATATTCATGCGCTGTTGATTCTGCCCTGCTAAGAGATCGGGTCGCTTTGATAGCCAAAAAAGGGGGATCCGAATAAAAATGTCTAATTCTCCTCTCCATCTAAAAGGTGCGAGTGGATACATAAAAGGGTAGCCAAACGAACGCATGGAGACAACCTGCAAGACCATAAAGACGAGTGCCCACATTAATCCAAACAGACCAAATATGCTGCTGGCTACTAGCATCGGGTACTTGAGCAAGCGCAGTGGACCTAGAATAGAAACCGAGGGCTGAGTAAAAGTAGACAGACCAGTCAGTGACACAATAATAACCATTGCGGGGCTTACGAGACCCGCTTGCACTGCAGCTTGTCCGAGAATTATACCACCCACGATGCCCAAGGCTTGGCCAATGCGCATGGGCATACGGGTGCTGGCCTCAACAATAATGTCATAGGTTAATAACAGAACAATCATCTCCACCACTGTCGGTAGGGGAACCCCCTCGCGACCTGCAACTATGGAATTAAACAACGGCGGAGGTATGATGCCGTGGTGGAAAGAGACCAGAGCATGCCATAGACCTGGCAGAAAAACAGAAATGATGAGGCCGCCAAAGCGTATGAAACGCAAGAAGCTTGCTATTGCTGGCCTCTCAAGGTAGTCTTCTGATGATTGCAGATATTCTGCCGCAAAAGTTGGAATGATTATAGCGCTGGGGTCTCCGTCAGCTAGAACTACGACCCGTCCTTCCATTAGCGCACCCGCTACGCGCGAGGGACGCTCAGTAATCCGCAACAGCGGGAGTACCGCTGTTGGCTCGTCGCTGATCAGTTCTGAGACATGCCCAGCCCCGCTTATATAATCAATGTCAATACGCAGCAATCTTTCCTCTACCTCGGCTACGAGGTCTTCGCTAACAATACCATCTATAAACATGACGGCTACTTTAGAACGCGAAACCTTACCTAATGTAATGAACTTATTTTTGAAAGCTGGAGTTGCCAGCCTGCTTCGCATCAAGGCAAGGTTACGCCCTAATTGCTCGGAAAAACTCTCATGCGGACCCATAAGTACATCTTCGGATTCTGAACGCTCAATGACGCGGTGCTCTATCTGAGAGACGCCAAGTATGAGCGCCTCAGCTAAACCCTGAAACAGCAATACCACTGAACCCTCTGCTAGAGCTTCGGCAAGGCGAGCTAACTCTCTCGCCTGCTTATAGGCAGGCACATTCAGGAGCGATTGAGCGATGTGCGCTATATCAAGCTCCTGAGCGCATTGTTGCAGAGGGTGGATGATGCCCCGACTAACGAGTGTTAAGTTTACCATGTCAGCGTAATAAAATAGCGCCACATGACGATGCCCCTGTGTGTAGACTAGGCGGTATTCAAGGTCTCCTGCATCTCGAATAAGCTGTTTTAGAGCGTTGCTATCATGGTCGAGGTTTCCTGTGAGACAGCCTTCGGGAACCGCTCTGGTTTTCTGATGTAGTGGAGTAGGTTTTTTTAAAAATCTCTTCCCTTTTGGTGCCACTTACCATCACCCCTCTCATGTATTCTTCCATATGGTAGACATCTTATGTAGCGGGCTATGTTTGAGGCGCAGGAAGGGCCCGTTAAGGCCCCTCTCGTAATAATTTTAGATATTTTCGCACAAGCCCCTCCCGCATTAGGGTAAAACCACACTTTTGAAATAAGCTCTGAGAAGCGATGTTGTCTCGACGAATGTGAGCATAGCAGCAGACCGCGCCATGTTGTCTGAGCAATCGCATCATAAATTCGACAGCCGCCAGCCCAACCCCCTTACCTCTCAATTCGGGCCTAACCGTCAGATGCCTTACTTCAAACACTGCTCCGCGACGCCTAGCGCAACCAATCCAACCCGCGAGTTTCTCGCCCTCATAGATTGCATAATGAGGACTCTTCAGGATTACTTCAGGCTGTCGCTTTACAAAGTTATGGAGCTCAAGACCTTCGCAAATTAACTCTGCTAGGGAGTAATGGCGAACACGTACAAACTTAAGCATCTTGTCACCCCCCCGGAGGCATACTCCCCCTACTCCATCTCTATACATGTGAGTAAGGAGGGGTACAAAGATGGATAAGCAAACATCGAGCAACACAGTCAAGCGTGTCATAGAACTGAGCGGAATGATCCCCCTGGACACCCTAGGTAGACTTGTTGACGCAGTGCAGGGTAAAAACCATCCACACCCGATGCTCCTACCTTGCTCAGATATTGAGCAATACGATGCCTTGGCAGTTTTAATAGAGATATTGGCTTCTTTGCCTTTTAGTGCCCGCAGAGAATTAGCCGATCGAGCCTACGTATTAGCCAAACTCGGCCATACTAGGGAAAAATTATAGCACCATAAGTAATCGGTTTAGTGAGCGTCCTACTCGCGAATTATCAACAAAGATGGCCCCGTCTTACTGGACGAGGGCCATCTTTGCTATGTTATGGGCAATAGACCAAGGACTATAGTGATCACTTTTCTTAAAAAATTCACTATGTGGGCAAGAAAAAGAGACTGCCCGTTTAGCGTTTGGCAATTTTAGCGAGTGGTTTGTAGATGGCTGAAGCGAGGATTACCGACACTGCTGCCTGTATTCCATTGCCGGGAACTTCAGCCAGAGCAGCGCCTACGCTCCTAGTTAGATACAAGCCTACGAGGAAATACCCGGTTACCATCCAGGCGCCCGCCACTAACATGCTCAGTACAGCGGGCACAATGCCTGCCTTGGTACGACCGCGCATAATAGTATGAAAGATAAAACCGCAGAGCAAACCCTCAAGCCCCTTAACCAATAAGGTAAAAGGAGCCCAGTGACCGTACCCGCTAAGGACATCTGCAGCAGCCGACCCTAAACCTCCGGCCAGCAAACCATGAACCGGGCCAAATACGAGAGATGAAGCAAAAATGATGGTGTCACCAAAATTAATGTACCCACTTGTAGCGGCTACAGGAATCTGAATAACCATAGTTGCGACAGCTACAAGGCTGATTAGTAAAGCCGCAATAACAAGTTCTCTAGTTGTAATTCGCACGAGCGTACCCCCTCTTAATTCTCCGCTTCTCAGTATAGACGACGCCTAACAATGGGTCAAGTTCATCAAAGTCTTAATATTAAGTCTTTTATTTTTAGAGGATTTGTGAATTATTTATCATATTTATATAGTGTAGAAGAAACTCTGTGAAAGGAGGTGGATTATGCAGTATTTTCACTCTGTGCGCTTAGACCAGGAACGTTGCCTGGGATGTACGAACTGCATCAAGCGTTGCCCTACGGAGGCTATTAGAGTGCGCGAGGGCAAGGCCACGATCATTGAGGAGAGGTGTATTGATTGCGGTGAATGCATTCGAATTTGTCCCAACAACGCTAAAACTGCCTATAGCGATTCACTAAGCTTTTGGCGACCCGATGACTATAATATTGCTCTACCTGCTCCATCGTTCTTTGGCCAATTCAAGCCAAATATTACGCCAGAGCAAGTTGTGAGTGCTTTTCGAGCGATAGGGTTTGATGACGTATACGAAGTAGCCCGAGCAGCGGATTATCTCACTTGTGTTATGCGGCTCTTTCTAAAAGAGAACCGAGGAACAACCTGGATTTCGTCTAGCTGCCCCGCAATTGTGAGGTTGATTCAAGTACGATTCCCAGAACTTCTGCCGCAACTCCTGCCCCTAGAGACACCCATGGAGTTAGCAGCGCAATTAGCTAAGCAACGTGCCCGACTCCAACATCACAAACAGACGATTAAAGCCTTCTTCATTACCCCTTGCCCCGCGAAAACCACAGCAGTGCACCAGCCAGAAGGAAACCCTACCCATGTGGACGGCACGCTTTCTATTAGTGAAGTCTACACAGCTCTAATGAAGGCATTACCCCAGTCAAACGAGGGAAATCGCCTCCGAGCCAGCAGACACGGCTTAAGATGGGCCCTATCTGGTGGTGAAATCATGGCTCTAGGTGAAACTAATACGCTAGCTGTAGACGGAGTTCATGATGTAGTTAGCATGCTAGAAGAACTAGAATTAGGTAGACTTGAAGGCGTTGACTTTATCGAGGCTCAAGCTTGCCCGGGGGGATGTTTGGGTGGACCGCTGACGGTAACTAACCATTTTGTATCCCACGCACGCTTAAAGGCTTTAACGCAAAAGCTAACTAAAGACCGCATAACCGACTGCAGCCACGTTGCATCCATGGTACGCATTCCGCACAGCATCAGCCCGCGACCAATATTACCCCTCGACAACGATGTGACCACGGCAATACGACGGATGGAAAGACTAGAATTGCTTTTAGACGGCTTGCCTGGACTAGACTGCGGTGCCTGTGGCGCACCAAATTGCCGTGCACTGGCCGAAGACATAGTACGCGGTCTCGCTAATGAGACAGACTGTATTATAAAGCTTAGAGAGAGAGTAAAAAAACTGGCAGAAGAAATGGTAGATTTGTCGACTAAACTGCCGCCCGCCATGGGCAGAGGAGGTGTACCTAATGACTAAGCTGACCGAAATCATTTCTGCCCTTAACTTGACTCCCTTAACTAGTGTTAAGTCCCCTGATACTACAGTTAAATACGCCTATGTTTCAGATCTGTTAAGCAATGTCATGGCGAGTTGCCCAGGGAACTGCTTATGGATTACCGTGCAGTGCCACATTAATGTCATAGGCGTGGCCTCCTTACTCGATGTGCAGGCTGTGGTGTTTTCTGGAGATGTGAAACTAACAGCACAGGTTCTAAGCAAAGCTGAAGAAGTAGGTGTAACAGTCCTACAGAGCTCGGACAACGCGTTTGACCTGTGTGGCAGACTCTATGATTTAGGACTTAAAGGCATTCTGAGAAGGCAATTTTAATTAATTATGGAGGTGCTTTATGAAATCTTTAGCCGGGCTACGTGCTATCCGCGAAAGCATGCATCAACCTAGCAACCGCCTTAATAATGAGACTACTACCAGAATAATGGTGGGAATGGGTACCTGTGGCATAGCAGCAGGAGCTAGGACTGTGCTGCTGACCGTTATGGAAGAGCTAGCTACACGGAACCTCCAGCATGTAGCTGTCGCTCAGACTGGTTGCATGGGCATGTGTGAGAAAGAGCCACTCGTTGAAATTGAGGTCGATGGGCAAAAAACAACCTACGCCTATATTAATGCGGATAAGGCCAGGAAAATAGTCCTCGAACACATCGTAAACGGGTCGCCCATCACTGAATGGGTGGTGACAAAGTCGTGACTCAAAGCATGTTAATTCAAAGATTTATCGGTGAACCAGGTGGGCTGCTGAAGGCGTTACATGCTTTGCAAAACAGCAATACCAATAATTTCCTTTCGCCACAAGACCTCGAACTTGTATCCGGAGCCTTTGGTGTGCCCCTAGCGAAAGTATGGGGAGTTGCTACCTTCTATTCTCTGTATTCTACTATCCCCCGAGGCAGGTACATTATAAGGGTCTGCGAAAGTGCGCCTTGCCACGTGGTAGGAGCCCACAACATTCTAACCGCCTTAGCAAAAAACCTTAACATCTGTACGGGGGAGACTACTGCGGACGGTAAATTTACTCTTGAGGTAACAAGCTGCCTAGGCATTTGCGGGGTAGCCCCAGCCATCATGATTAATGACACTGTTCACGGCAACCTTACCCCCGAAAGCTTGGCTAGTGTACTAGCTCTCTACAATTAGGAGGTGATAGAGGTGTTTTACCGATCTCATGTTTTGGTTTGCACTGGCTCTAACTGTAACATCAAGGGTTGCCAAGGTATAACGGAAGCCTTGCGCCGCGAGTTAACTCGCTTAAGTCTAGAACAAGAGGTGCGCTTGGTGGAGACCGGATGCCTTGGCCTGTGCGAACATGGCCCTGCGCTCGTGGTTTACCCCGAAGGGGTAATGTATGTCCGTCTTACAGCTGCGGATGTAGCCGAAGTTGCTGAGGAGCATTTGCTGAAGGGTCGCCTAGTTCCTCGGCTGCTACAACCCACTGCAACTGTTGACAGCGGTTACTCTCTCAACATGTCGCCCTTCTTTAGCAAACAGAAGCGCATTGTGCTAAAGAACTGCGGCTTGATTAACCCTGATAGCATCGAGGATTATGTTCATGCCGACGGGTATATTGCGTTAGCCACCACCCTTGATACCAAAACACCCACAGATGTCATAGATGTCATCAAAAAATCTGGGCTCAGAGGCCGCGGCGGCGCAGGTTTTCCAGCTGGTCGCAAGTGGGAGTTCACAAGATGGGCCACCGGTAGTCCTAAGTACCTAATCTGCAATGCCGATGAAGGTGAACCCGGGACATTTAAAGACCGTCTCATCTTAGAAGGAGACCCACACCTCATCCTAGAGGGCATGATTATTGCAGCATATGCGATAGGGGCAACAAAGGGCATCATCTACATTCGCGGAGAGTATGATCTCTCTATCCGCCGCATGGAACACGCAATTGCTGAAGCACGCAAACTTGGCCTGCTGGGCCAGAACATCCTAGGCTCGGAACTCGAATTTGATGTTGAGGTTTGCGCAGGGGCGGGCGCATATGTATGCGGTGAAGAGACAGCCCTGATTGAATCCATCGAAGGAAACCGAGGCGAACCACGCTTTAAGCCCCCTTACCCCGCTCAGCAAGGCTTATGGGGTAAGCCAACCTGCGTTAATAACGTAGAAACGTTAGCCAACATTCCAGCTATTTTACAGCACGGCGCAGAGTGGTACCAACAGATTGGTACAGCTAACTCCCCTGGTACAAAAGTCTTCACACTGACTGGTAATATAATTAACAGTGGGCTGATCGAGGTACCCATGGGGATTACGCTCCGCGAAGTAATTTATGAGATAGGCGGGGGAATACCGGAAGGTCGTTCCTTCAAAATGGCCCAGACAGGCGGCACCTCCGGAGGATGCCTAGCCGAAGAGCACCTCGACATACCTATGGATTATGATTCACTCGCGGGCCACGGCTCATCCCTTGGCAGTGGCGCTCTGCTAGTTATGGATGACAGCCATTGTATAATCGATCTGACCAAGTGCTTCTTGAAGTTCTTTGTACATGAATCCTGCGGACAATGCACGCCGTGTCGGGAAGGCACCCCCGCTCTCTACAGCATAATTGACAAACTCAGTCGAGGCTTGGCCACCGAATCTGATATGAGACTACTGAAGAGGCTATCCCGCACGATGCAGTCGTCTAGCCTCTGTGCCCTCGGTCAGACAGCCCCAGTCCCAGTGCTATCTGCCCTAGTACACTTTAATGAAGAGGTAGAAGCTCATTTTAAAGGTGACTGTCCCACATGTAAGTGCCATACCGCGAGGGGAGGCAGGCAAAGTGCTAATTGATGTAACCATAGATAATGTTTGTGTTCAGGTCCCGACCGGGAGCTCGTTGTTGCAGGCTGCAGAAAAGGCTGGCATTAAAATACCTACCTTGTGTTACCACCCTGATCAGAGCCTAAAAGCAGTATGCCGCGTCTGTGTGGTAGAAATCGAAGGACAACGTCTCTTGCAGCCTGCATGTACTTACCCAGTGTTCCAAGGTATGCAGGTGCGGACAAATTCCCCCAGCGTAAGAGAAGCACGCCAGACCATTGTGGAGCTAATGTTGTCCAGTCACCCGCAGGACTGCCTAAAGTGCCCTCGTAACCTTAATTGTGAATTACAGAGTCTTACGCAACAGCTCAATATCACCCAATCTCCCTTCCCAACGCTGCCCCGAGAATACCAAAGCGATAGTAGCACCTTCTCCCTGATTCGTAACCCTAACAAGTGTCTTAATTGTCGGCGTTGTGTAGAAGCCTGCCTAGATGTGCAGGAGATCGGGATTCTGTACAGCACCGGGCGCGGGAAACAGACCATTGTAGGGACTGCCCTCGGGCAAGACCTAAATGAACTACCCTGCGTTTTTTGTGGGCAGTGCCTACAGGCCTGCCCAGTAGGCGCTATTACCGAGGTGGACGAGACAGAGCGTGTGTGGGAGGCAATAGCTGATCCTCGCAAACATGTTTTAGTCCAAACAGCCCCTGCTATCCGTGTGGCTTTAGGAGAGGAATTCGGCATGCCAGCAGGCGCCATTGTTACCGGAAAGCTGGTTGCAGCACTACGAAGGCTGGGATTTGACCGTATCTACGATACCGATTTTACTGCTGACCTAACAATTATCGAAGAGGGCAACGAGCTCTTGGAACGCCTGCAGCATGGTGGGACTTTGCCCATGATCACCTCCTGTAGCCCAGGCTGGATCAAGTTCATTGAGCACACCTTCCCAGACCTTCTTCCCCATCTCTCTACTTGTAAGTCCCCTCAGCAAATGTTTGGAGCCCTAGCCAAGACTTACTACGCCAAAAAGGTTGCGATAGACCCACAGGACATTGTGGTCGTCTCTATCATGCCTTGTACCGCCAAAAAATTTGAAGCCGAACGACCTGATATGCGTAGTTCTGGATTTAAGGATGTCGACATTGTTCTTACAACCCGCGAGCTAGCGCGCATGCTCAAGCAAAGCGGTATCCAGTGGAACGACCTTAAGGAAGATACCTATGATACACCTTTGGGCATTTCAACCGGTGCTGGTGCCATTTTTGGAGCTACCGGTGGTGTTATGGAGGCGGCGTTGCGCACGGTATACGAAGTGGTCACGGGCCAAGAACTTGAGGACATCGATTTTAAGAGCGTAAGAGGAATGGATGGCATCAAGGAAGCACAAGTAGAGCTAGGTGGTAACGTTATCCGCGTTGGAGTAGCTCACGGCCTGAAACAAGCGCGCAAGCTGATGGAGGACATCGCAAGCGGCACATCTCCCTACCACTTTATTGAGATTATGTGCTGTCCGGGTGGCTGCATTGGCGGGGGAGGTCAGCCTATTCCCACGACTAACGCCACCAGACAACGCCGAATTGCCGCCACTTATCAAGTGGACAAAGAAATGCCGGTCCGCAAATCACATCAGAACGAAGCGGTCTCCACCCTTTACGAAGAATTTCTGAAGCGACCTCTGGGATTCAAATCGCACGAGCTCTTGCATACTCACTACACCAAACGTTAGCTGCAGCTTACCGCCTACCGGTAAGTTAAGCTTAAGGGGCCTTCCCCAAGTGGGAGGCCCCTTGCTTATATCATTGAACAATAGCAAATGGAATATTTGTATAATCACCCCCATAGTCTGTGATGAGTGCCTACTTGGGGGTTGGTACGGTTGCGGGTTATAGCGCTAGTACTTATGATTCACATCATTTTCGTGGGTCTTTTTGCGTCGTCCATAATGGCTAACTCTAAACCGCAAGCTGCTCTACCTTATTTTGTGCCTATTTGGCTAAAGCAGATGAATATACAGCAAAAAGGGCTTGAGCAACAGGCATTTGAGCAAACAAGCTTCGCCCAAGATGTTGAGGAGATGTTTGCGCGATTGATACAAGCACGAACCGCCCAAGGGCATACGGGAGTCATCGGAGTGTATGTTAAGGAGCTATACTCGGGTAACACGTATTATGGCGTTAAATCTCACCTCGGCGAGGCTGAGGGGCTCTTTGAAACGGCCTCTACCGTTAAGCTACTTGCGGCTCTCGCAGTGTATAAGGGAGCTAGCAAAGGCGAAATAGACCTTAAAAGCACTATCGCTGATCAGCTACTCGGGTTTAGGGGCGAGCTTGACTGGGCGATACGCCGCATGTTAACCCACTCCGTAAATGAGTACTACAACATGTTTCTTCGTGCATTTGGAGTAGGCGAGATAAACGCCGTGCTGCAGGAAGCAGGCCTGTTCAATACCGTTGTCAAGCGTGAAATTATGCCCTCACCCGAGGCCACACCCGCCACCTTATTGCAGCGTTACGGCACCCTAGAGCCCAATACCACCACCCCCGAGAACTTTGGCCATTTACTTGAACTCATCTATAGGGGTGAGTTTTTAGGCCCGGAACTGTCCCGCAAACTATTTACTACCCTGCAAAATACGATCTACAACTCGCGCATTCCCCAAGGTATAAACTTTGAAGTACCCGTGGCCCACAAAACTGGTACTGCAGCTGGCGTAACCAACGATGCCGCCCTGGTTTGCCTCAAGGATAACCCCTATATCATCGTGATTATGACCCGAGATGCTTACAGCGGGACTACAGACTTCCAGCGCCAATTGGCCAAAACAATACACAACTATATGAAAATCAGAAGTCCCTATGCTAAATAGCGCAGGGACTTAAACTATTTTTCTCTGTAATGTAGCTGCAAACTCTTTCGCGGTCTCTGCCATAGCCTTAGAGGCTTCGCTACGGATGAAGGTTAGGCGTGAGACGTAGGAGTGATGAACATGAAGAAATTTAGCTACATCTGATACCGAAAATGAGCACACCATTACAGCAGCGGCGATGAACATGCGCCTAGCTTCAACTACGTGCTCAGCTCTCCCCTTGCCACGCATCACCTCGACGCTGACCCCTGTAGCCTTGGTCACAAACTCGGCGATAGCTTCAAGCGTGAGCGAGGGAGGCGTGTACGGCACTGCATCGCTTTCACGAATTACATCTGGTTGGGTCATTGCTTGTACAAACGAGCCTTCACTCTTCACGGTACTACCAGACTGTGCCATGAGCCCTTGGTAGAGCCGTAGAGCATGGCTCTGTTCTCCAGCTAGCAGTTCCAAGATATCTGCTGAGTCTATGAAAGAATAGCGGGGGTCACCTAAGTACGCTAAGTGACTTGTCCAACGTGCCAAATTAGGGTGATGGCAATGCCCCAACTGTACTGGCAGATAATGCATGAAGCGAACTAGGGGCAGCACCTGATGATCAGAATGGCACTGCTTACATTCAAATACTTTGTTAAACAAGTAACCCGTAAGATTATTGCGTCGGTTATACTGTTGAGCATAGTTAGAGATGAGTGTAGACATGATTGGGCCAACGCCCCCTGCCATCGGGCGCAAGGCAAGGTGCACCTGCGACTCGAGTAGAGCAAAGGCGTACAGCTTGAAGGCATGTGTGGATTTAATATCCTGTAATGTAGCCAAAAAACCCTGCTTATCGCGGTCAGAAATAAAGACTGACTTACTCAAGCTACCCTGCAAGACACAATAATATATCGGTCTCTCCTGTACACTCACGACTAATCACCTCGGTGTGAACTACGACAAATGAACAAACTACTCCTGCTACCGCGGTGAGTTAAGTGACTAAAACTTTTCGAGTATATGTGACATTAGTCGACAATACGCTTAGTTTCCCTTTTTCTTCGCCAAAAGCTTAGCTACCAACCCTGGACATCTACTGTGTTGACAAGTATTTTGAATACTACGGCGCAAGCGGCAGACTGATGCTACAAAGGAACAAAAATTGATTCTTTCTGCCTTCAATGCGACCGATGACATCTTAAAATCTATCGAAACTTACGCTAATTTAATGCGGAATTCAGGTTTCAAACAAAGAATCTACAGATAGTCATAATAAGCTGATTGGAACGAGACAGTTGAGGATTATGATACAATAGTGAAAGAAGGCGTCAATGCAAAAAACCACAGCCTAAGCTGTGGTTTTGTAAATCATGGTGTCCGAGGTGGGACTTGAACCCACACGGTTGCCCATACGCCCCTCAAACGTACGCGTCTGCCAGTTCCGCCACTCGGACATTTGGATAGGATGTTATAAGGAAGTGGTGCCGAAGGTGGGACTTGAACCCACACGGGTTTTCACCCACTGCGCCCTGAACGCAGCGCGTCTGCCATTCCACCACTTCGGCATTGGTTGTCGCAACCGTCGATATCTATCTTACTCGGAACGATAACTTGTGTCAATACTGACGCACCAGAGAAAATTTTGTAAATGTTCGGAGGTAGAGTATGCGCAAACTAGCAGTTGTAATGCTCACATTATTGCTACTAATACTGGTCGTACTACCCGCGAAAGAAATTCGCGACACAATTGAACGTCCACTTTATAGCGCTGATGTTATCTTCGACCCTGCACAACGCAGTTTGAGTGCAAAGCTAAACTACAAATTACCTCCGGGAGACTACGAGCAAATTGTTTTCACAGTATACGCAAACGCATATGAGCAAGGAATAAACGGCATTTTTGTGTTCCCGCAATTTAAGGAACGAGTTTTTTATCAAGGTGAGTCTTTGGGAAGCGTCGCCGTGTCCGACGTTCGCGTAAACGGTGTGCTTGCTGATTTCGTCCTCGTTGGCACCGCACTAACAATTATGCCTCGGAGCAATGTACTTAGCAACCGCCCTGTGGAAGTAACTATGGATTATACCGTAACGGTGCCTAAGATTAGCCACCGCAATGGGTCCAACAAAGATGCCGTGTGGGCGGGTAATTGGCTGCCGCTCTTAGCAGTGCGTGAAGGACAAACGTGGCTAACCTACCCATACTACCCCGCTGGTGACCCCTTTCACAACCAAGTAGCTGACTTTACTATAAATATTGAAGTTCCTCCAGGCTATACCCTTGTTGGTCCTGGGGTGTTGCACAAAACCAATTCTACCTTTACCGTTGTAGCTAAAAACATTCGTGAATTTGCCATTGCTATAGGTCCTGCTTACACCCAAGCGGTTCGTACCTCTCGCCAGGGGGTAGAGCTGAGCTTCTATACGTATAACGCTCCACCCAACACAGTAAACAGCTTACTTGATGAGCTTGAGGACATGATAGATTACTTTACCGCCGAAGTGGGGCCATATTCTTATCCTAGCCTGCGTTTCGTCCAGACCGGTTGGTTTTTAGGAGGCATGGAGTACCCTGGAGTAGTGTTGCTGAGCGACGCTACCTTGCAAAACTACTACAGTGTCAGATCTACTATGTTGCATGAGCTAGCCCACCAGTGGTTTTACGCTATCATTGGCAACAACCAAGTCACTGACTCTTGGATTGACGAAGGGCTGGCGACATTTTTTCAGCAGCGTTACCTGCAGGGCAGCGAGTTAGACTCTCATTACGCTAAGGAACGTATGGCGCTCGCGCCGTTGTTGAAAACACACCCTGATGTTCGCCTCGGCCAGTCGCTCGATATCTATACAGATTGGTCCCATTACTATCGCGTGAACTATAGACGCAGTAGCCTTATGCAATACGATTTATTCAAGCTGATGGGAGCAGACAAGTATCGGTTGTTTACCCAGTCACTTTACGCTGAGTATAAAGATAGCGAGCTTGATAAGAACGGTCTTATCAGGCTCGCCAGTGAGGCTTATGGTCAAAATCTTGAGAGCTGGTTTTATCCTTGGTTTAACGACTAAGGGGATATAGCTCCTGGTAAACTGCATAGACCCGCAATACTTTCCACACATACCCGCGTGTTTCCGCGAAAGGAATCTGCGTTATATCTGCCTCTTTACCTGTCCAGATGCCAGTGGTAAGCCAGTTTTGCACATTGCCGCGTCCGCCGTTATAGGAGGCAAGGGCTACGGGCATTTGCCCTCCAAATTGCGTAACCAAGTTATTTAAGTACCAGCAGCCTAGTCTGATATTCACCTCAGGGTCATAGAGTATCGCATCGTTATAATTGGGCAGGCCAATTTCTGTGGCGATCCATGCTCCTGTAGTAGGCAACACCTGCATTAGACCTCGCGCGTCCTTAGGGGATGTAGCGCCAGACCTAAAGTTGCTCTCCACCTTGATTACCGCGGCAACTAAGCGAGGGTCTAAATTGTTGGCAACCGCGTACTTCTCAATAACGGCACGATATGGTAAAGGATAGAGGATGCGCCAGAACGTAGGTGCAACCACAATTACTAAAAGAACTAGCAGTAGAAGACCGACCAAAGTTTTTAAAGACCATGCTAGCCCTCTAAAATGCATCCGCATACACTACTCCAATACCTAATTACCTGAATACGTGTGAACTGTAGTGTGCCGTCAGTATCGATAATTCTGTCGGCATATTTTATTTTATCCTTTAGTGGCATTTGTGCAACGATACGGGTACGGGCATCCGACTCGCTAAAGCCGCGTGCCATCACTCTCTTAAGTTGGGTGTCTTCAGAGCAGATTACTAGCCATATTTCGTCTACTAAATGCTGCATATTCTTTTCTATCAAGAGAGGAACTTCAAACGCTACCAAGCGCTCACCCTGGTCACTGTACTCTTGAAATCTCCGATCCATCTCCGAGATAATAGCAGGATGAGTGAGAGACTCAAGCTTTTCGAGTTTGTGTTGATAGCCAAAGACCATTGCACCTAGCTTAGAGCGATCAAGGGTTCCATCTGCACAAAGAATTGATGGCCCAAAATGATTTACTACTTGAGAGTAGACCTCGTGCCCGGGTTCCATGAGTTCACGCCCCACTTGATCGGCGTCGATCACTTTTACACCAAGTTCCTTGAGCATATTAGATACAGTCGATTTCCCCGACCCTATGCCTCCGGTCAGACCGATTAGAGTAGTCATGATAAGCTCCTTTCTTACAACAAATGCCCTACTCCCAAAACTATTAGTAACAGACCCGGGAGTAAAGACGTACTCTTGGGCGATATTACACTCGCTAATGCCCCCCCAGCAGACAACCCAAGGTTTACGAGGATGAATTTGGAGAGACCAATGCTCATGGCAGTTGTTAACGGTGGTAGTCCAGTCATGGCAGCCCCAAGACCTGAACCAAAAGCATCGAGAGCCAAGGCTATGCCTAGCACGATTGCCTCACCAGAGTTAATACTACCTGACTTGTCACTATCTGCAAGTAAGGGGTCGTGCCATACCCGAATAACCAATCCCATGGATGCTATCCGAAAGTGCAGAATGTCCCTTTCTGCCTCAGATACTTTGCTAGGAGACTTGCACTGCTGCTGAACGAAATAGGCTCCAAGCGATATAAGGAGCACCGCACCAAGAATGCTAGCAACTTGCTCGGGGATTATGTCGCGGAGCACGCTACCAATGGACATTGATATGTACATGGTCACAGCCGAGGTTATACTGATTAGGCATATTGCCAAGACCGGCAGTTTAATTTTTCTTGTTCCATACGCAACTCCGGCCGCAAACCCGTCTAGGCTCACAGTAAGCGCTAGGGCGAAAATTGTCACCCACTCCATTAATGTACCTCCCAACCATACAATGCGTCTATGCATTGTATGGCATGTGGGAGGCTAGGGTGAGTCTACTTCTGGCAATTAGGGCAAATGTGTGTGCCTCGCCCTGCAACCACCAAGCGGGCAATGGGTGTGCCGCATACTGAGCAAAGTTCTTCTGCTCGCCCGTATACCTTGAGTTCATGCTGGAAGCTGCCTCTCTCACCTAAACCATCGACGTAATCGCTAAAGCTAGTTCCACGCATGCATACGCCTTGGGCTAAGACCTTGCGCAAAGAACAATATAGGGACGCTATCTCTGCGCTGGTAAGTGTATCTGCCTTGCGCTCAGGGTGGATACCAGCGCAAAACAGAGCTTCATCTGCGTAGATATTACCTACCCCCGCCACAAACTGCTGGTTCAACAGTAAAGCTTTGATGCGCCCTTTCTTCCCTACGATAAGGGAAGAAAACAACTCTAATGTCAGCGAATCTTCTAAAGGTTCAGGTCCCAAAGCTGCAATACGGGAAACCTGTTCGATTACATCATCCGGAGCTAAGAACCAAAACCCAAACTGTCGTATGTCCGTATAACGGAGTTCCTTACCATCTGAGAGATAAATAACGATATGCGTATGCGGAAGCTCTGGGACGTCTGGATCACTATAGCGAAGCTGACCTGTCATGCGCAGGTGAATCACTAGAGTGTATTCGCCGGAGAGGCGCACCATCAAGTACTTACCACGACGCTTGATGTCGCGCACAGTCCGGCCAATCATGGCCTGCGTAAATTCCTCAGCCGTCAAGTTCTGAATAAGCTTAGGCATACGAACACTCACTGCCGTAACTGACAGATCCTTTAGGCAGGCTAGTAGGCTACGACGGACTGTTTCTACTTCTGGCAATTCCGGCATGGGGGAGGCTCCTTTCAATGGCGTGAGCGTTCCTAGGTCCTAGTTCCTGGTACCAGCTTTGCCTGCTGCTGGGGGCTGGGGGCCGGCGGCAATCCCCAAGCGACTAGCGACTAGCGCTCGACAATTACACTTTCTCTACGTTATACCAGTTATCTCCCACCTTGAGATCTACCGTAAGTGGCACGCTTAGTTCAAGAGCGTTTTCCATGGTGGAGCGCACAAGGTTTTTGAGCAGGGGCAGTTCATCGTCAGTGGCTTCAAAGATTAGCTCATCGTGCACCTGCAGTATCATGCGCGACTTAAGTTTAAGTCGCACTATCTCATCATGTACACGCACCATGGCTAGCTTGATTAAGTCCGCTGCCGTGCCCTGAATAGGTGTGTTCATCGCCGTACGCTCTGCAAAAGAGCGAAGGTTAAAGTTCTTGGAGTTAATATCGGGCAAGTATCTGCGGCGATTGAGCAAAGTAGTCACATAGCCCTTAGATTTAGCCTCCGCAATAACCCCCTCGATGTAACATTTAACACCGCTGTATCTCGCGAAGTAGTTACTGATGTAAGCCCGCGCTTCTCCCCGCGTGACTTTAATATCGCGGGAAAGTCCGTAATCACTAATGCCGTACACAATACCAAAATTAACTGCCTTGGCTCGGTCACGCATTTCACGTGTTACCTCTGCCTTATTTACCCCAAACACCTCAGCTGCCGTGCGTCGGTGGATATCTTCCCCAGTGCAAAACGCCTCGGTAAGAATAGGGTCGCGAGAGAGATGAGCCAAAATACGCAGTTCTATTTGTGAATAATCTACTGCCAGTATTTTATCGTAACCTGCTGAAGGCTTAAACGCACGTCGAATTAGTCTCCCCTCTTCCAAACGGATGGGGATGTTTTGCAGGTTAGGTTCGGTACTGCTGAGCCTGCCAGTAGCGGTCACAGTCTGGTTATAGGTAGTATGGACCTTGCCATGCTTGTCGATGACCTTCTGCAAGCCTTCCAGATAGGTAGACTTAAGCTTGGCTAGCGTCCTATACTCTAAGATTTTACTTACTATCTCATGTTGATCAGCTAATGCTTCTAGTACCTCTGCGTCAGTTGAGTACCCGGTCTTATTCTTTTTCAAAATAGGCAGGCCTAGTTTCTCAAACAAGACAAACCCGAGCTGTTTAGGTGAGGCTATGTTAAACTCCCCACCTGCTAAGGCATAGATGCTCTCCATTATCACGCGCAGTCTGCTGTCCGTCCCTTGCTCCATGGCTTTAAGGACATCTACATCCACAGCGATTCCCGTTAGCTCCATGGAAGCTAAAACGCGGCTGAGAGGGGCTTCGACCTCTGTGTAGAGCCTATCGACGCCTTTCTCCATTAGCTCGGCTAACAGCACAGGATAAAGGTCTACTAAGGCTGCGGCTTCCCCAGCCTGGTCATTAACCGCCCGCTGCAAGAAACGTTCTGCCAATTCGCTAGTCGTGTAACTTAGTCGACTGGGGTCAAGCAGGTAGGCGGCTAATTCCACATCAAAAACGTTCTCGCCCAAACTATGGCCCTTTTGCCGTAGCGTGACTTCTAGCTGCTTATGACCCCGCACTACTTTTAACCTAGAGCTGGACAAGATTTGCGATAGCTCTGGGGCTAGACCTTGATCGTCTGGACTAAAGACCGTAACCTGACCGCCTTGTGCTATAGCGATGCCAAAGTCTGCGCCAAAACTCACTCCCAAGGGATCTTCGCCTGCCACTAATGCACGGCAACTCTTGGCGATTTCGTCTATATTTTTAGTCACTGTCACGTCAAGGGTTAGTTGTTGAAGAGACGTAGGTTCCCCAAGGATGGCTCCTTGCTCTAGGCGGTTGAGCATGCTGTGGAGCTCCAGATCCCGATAGACCTTGGCAAGTCCTGGTGTGTCTTGCTCAAGTCGCTTAAACTGCGAAAGGTCAAACCCCAGATCCACGTCACGCACAATAGTGGCCAAATACTTGCTTAGTTGCGCGTCTTCCTCACCAGCGGTAAGCAGTTCCTTTACTCTGGCTTTGGTGACTTCGTCAATACGATTATAAATCTCTTCTAGAGTTCCAAACTGCTGCAGTAAGGCTAAGCCTGTCTTTTCGCCAATACCTCTAACGCCTTTAATGTTGTCACTGGCGTCACCCATAAGAGCTTTGAGGTCAATCAACTGTTTAGGTTTAAGTGAATATTTAGCAAAGACCTCTTCTTCACCCATCAATTCTATCTCGGTTACACCCTTGCGGGTTAGCATTACCTTAACTTTTGGACTCACTAGCTGAAGGCTGTCTCGATCACTAGTTACAATGACTGTATCTATCCCCGCACCTTCGGCCAAAAGGCTGAGGGTACCGATAACATCATCTGCCTCATGGCCATCTACCTCGTAGATAGGAACCCCCATGGCCTGAAGCAGTTGCTTGATGTAGTCGAACTGCAGACTAAGTTCAGGGGGAGTCTTCTCGCGCTGGGCTTTGTATTCAGCATATCGTTTTAGCCTAATCGTAGGCTTACCCCGATCAAACGCTGCAACTACATACTCCGGCTGATACTGCTCTATTAGCTTGTTCATCATCAGGGCAAAGCCATAGACAGCATTAGTTGGCCTACCGTCCTTTGTAGAAAGAACCACATCTATGGCGTAAAAGGCACGAAAAGCTAGCGAATGTCCATCTAATAAAAACAAACGGGGCATACATAGCCTCCTCATCATTACTAATTATTGCTACCGCTAGTATACTACAAAAAGCGAGTAGGCTACTGTTCGCAGAGCCTACTCGCTTTATTTTGCTATACTTTTTTGTACCACCGATACACGACTGCTCCCCACAACAGTAGAACAGTACTCCCGGCCGCAGACGAAACCACCCACAGAGAGGGCTCGGTCTTGTCTGCCGCTAAAGACATAGTCATTAGCTCTTCTGTCGCGGCACCTAACTTTGCGCCCGCGTTAATTGTGTCTGTAACAGTACAGTTGCCAGTGCCCTCGACTTCCGGGTCAGCCCCACGTTGATCAGGGGCGGCCATTTGTAGTCTGGGCGCTCCGTCAATCTGCGTTTCTTTAGTTAATTGTTCCCGCGAGGCCATATAGCCCGGTATCGTATTAATACTCAAGATAGAGATTAATACCGCAGCTGCAACCGGGGCAAAACGCGGTAAAAAAAAGCGCCATGGGTTCTTCTGAGGCTTCGGTTTAGCTAGCGCTTCGGCAATACGAAGCTTAAGGTCTACTGGTACAGGAACATCACCTAGCCCTTGGAGCAACAACATGTCTTGCCTCAACTCCGACACAAAAAAACTGCATTCGGGACACACGTTTAGATGAGCCTGAACTGCATCGTGCTCTTCAGGAGTTAGTAGGCCTCCTAACATATCACAAATATGCTCTGTTATCCATTCACAATTCACGGCCTCTAACCTCCTTTCTGCTCTCTTAGACGTGCCGACGAGGTTAAAGGTTCCCGTACAGTGAGAACTTCCCGAAGAGCTAGTCTAGCCCGATTCAGTCGCGATTTAATAGTTCCGATGTTAGCTCCTACCATATCAGCTATTTCTTCATAAGAGTAGCCCTCAATATCTCTAAGCACTAGCACTAACCTATGCTCGTCCGAAACTGCGTTAAGAGCTTGCCTAATCTCCCGACGCATTTCTCCTTGCAGGAGATGTTGTTCAGGGTTACTAGCTTCGCCCGCGGAAATTTCGATGGGATAGTCCCCCTCTTCACCAGCCATTAGCGAGTCCATACTCAGTACAATGTGCGGTTGACGTTTCTTCTGGCGCAATTTATCTAAACAGACGTTGCTTGCAATGCGAAAAATCCAAGTACTAAAAGCACTCTCACCTTTGAAAGATGCTAAGGCGCGATAAACACGCAAAAAACTCTCTTGGGCTAAATCTAAAGCATCTTCATGGTTATTTGTCATACGAAAAGTTATATTATAGACCCTTTGCTGATATTTATCCACTAACTGCCCAAAGGCGTCGGTGTCTCCTTGTTTGCATTTAGATATGAGTTCACCGTCATCATATGCTGAGAGCATCCATTCACGCTCCTTATATCCCTCTATTTGACGAATAGTATCTATTATATGTTCCTTTATACATTATAACAGGAAAGGGCGCCGACTCTGTAGTCGACGCCCATAAATTCACTACGGCTGAAGCACAACCCCTGCTGTAACGACTGCTAATTCACCGCTTCGCGGGTTCCAATGAACTCGAATATCCAGTCGTGCTAGTTCGCTCGTGGTCACATAGACAAACGAACCTAACGGCTCTCCTGTGAGAATAATACCACCGACATCAACCCTACCTTGGGGCAGATAAGCCGGCACAAGGCCAAGAGCGTCCGTTAAATCGCTGATGGCGATCATGGCTCCTAGCGTTGGATGGACAAACACCCGATTGTAGCTCACAACGACTCCATTGACGGTCAGACGTGAGGTTGAGAACTGTAGCATATTAAGCATGGGCTCATAATAATGGCCTTTACCCGTGCGCTGGCGAATAATCTCACTGCTTAAATAAAACATGTCGTTAACGATTACCACAGCCTCAGGCTCGATCGCTGATGATCCTAAATAATGAGCGTCATTGAATATGACATACCTTTCACCTAACATTTGCTCTACAATAGATGCTGGGACGAAGAACTGACCATCCTGCTGATGAGCACCGACGGCAATAAGCGCTCCATTGTTGTAGATGGCTGGGCTTTTCGAAATCAGGATACTATCGTTGAACCTTTGGCTCAAAGTGCTTTGTACCCATTGGCCGAGTTGTGTTCCGATACGTCCTGTGGCAGCTTCGAGCTGTTCTGGCCAGTCTTTATCTTTAGTGCGGCTATAAACGTCGTAATAAACCTCATAGTAGGGCTCTCCCGTGAGAGCATCAATGCGCTCTGCCAGCGGTGCGTAGTTAATCGTCACCGGGATTCGCTTACCACTCGGCAAAACCTCAAACAATCTCTCTACCTCCGCATTGTGCATGCGCATGCAACCTAGTGAAACTGAAGTACCAATAGAGTTAGGGACTATGGTGCCATGAATACCATACCCGTCAGAATGCGGGATTTCCACCACCATACCAGGCACGATTTTGGCCCCTGTCTTCAGTTTATTCTGGTTTAAAATGCTGATTATAGACGAGCCGTACCTTTTAGCAAGCGACTCCCATGTGTCGGTACCAGTTAGAGTCACCTTATCGATAGTCATAAGGCCTAACCACCGTGTCCCCAAAGGATTAGTCGGCCCTGGTGGCATAACAACGCCAGTAGTTGGACTCTTCCACCACGGGGCTACAATTTTTGTATAAATCTCAAACCTCCGGGTAGCACTAGAAATCGGCGTAGGTGAATTAATGTGCCCAATTGAGATAGAATATACTTCAACTAGCTCCTCCCCAATATAGTGGTATAGCCTATACTCTGGAAGATTAATGACGATGCGGTGCTCCCCTGATACAGCCTGAGCCCCTCCGGCATAAAAGCTCAGAGCCATACTCAGTAGAGCAACCAGAACAATTGTAGTACGTTTCATGATAACACCCCCACTTGTTGTGCCCATGTAGTATATGCAGCTTTACGAGGTAACTTGTGGGAAACTGCACAAAAGGATATAATAATTCAGAAGGCGGGGGTGTGAATGATGATTAATAGTAAGCAGCGAGCCTACCTACGAGCTTTGGCAAATCCCTATGAGCCGATTATTCAGGTCGGGAAAGGAAGCCTTACTCCAGCAGTTAAAGCTTCTGTCTCTGAAGCATTAGAGGCCAGAGAGTTAATTAAGATTAGGGTGCTTAAGAACAATGACCAAGACGTAAAGGAGCTAGCCTCGGCCTTAGCGGCGAGTGTCTCAGCTGACCTAGTGCAAACAATGGGGCGAAACTTCATTCTCTATCGTCCAAACTCAGAGAAACCTGTTATCGAGCTCCCCAAATAGCCTACCCCTCCCCTAGTCAAAAGAGCCGACGCGTCGGCTCTTGCCTATTCAAAATCTTTGTTTACTTTACGTTGCCGGAGTTCTTCAGTTGTCTTTGTTTCATCCTGAGTCTGCTTCTCTACCTTTGTGGCGTGCGGATAGACCTTAGCAGTCTGATCCCTCTCGAAGCTTTTTAGCCGCTGAGATAGACCCTTAGGTGCATGCCCTGCAGAATGCAGCTTGCCTCTAGGCAGGTCGAAATTAATATATTCGTCTATCTTGTAATCGCTTGGGTCTCTGGGGTTTCGCAATTTGTCTTCGTATCTATCAACATACATTTCTCCCTTTTCGTCCACCGAGCAGTAGAAGACTTCGCTGGCAAACTCGACACCATAGGAGCGCAACATCTCACGTAGCCATTTCTCGTCTTTATTTATGTTCTTGAGATTCTCATAAATTACTTCCCCGTCGACCACTAGCTCGGTCTCGAGTCCCACGTATTCGCCTAGCAGCAAAAAGTCCTCTCTGATCGGAGTATCCTTACGGGGATTTTTCATCACGCTGAGCTGGCCGGTAGTTTCCAGGATGGCGTATTCAACATCCGCCATAGAAAATGCATTCTTGGCGCGGAGTTGCGCGCGCAAGTCGTCGACAGTGTAACGCACCTTGCCGAGGTTATGTTCAAGGATTTTACCTTTGTGAATTAAGACGGTCGGCTCCCCGTCTACAACCTTGCGAAAACGACGACTGTAGAGCGCAAGGTTGGCAGCACCTAAGGTCAACAGCGTCCAGATGGCTAAGGCCAGCCAGGGTTCCCAAGCCGCATTGAGATCAGAGGCGGCTATAGCCGCTATTGACCCAATGGTAATACCTGAAATGAAGTCGAAAAAGGTCATCTGACTCAGTTGCTGTTTGCCCACGAGGCGCACCATCAGCAATAAAAAAGCAAACGATAAAATCGTACGTAGTAATACCTGTAACGCAACCATTGCCGCACCTCCATGCCTATTGTGCCCTTATATCGAAAACATTGAGCACTGCAAATTAAGGGCCGACCCATATGTTCAGAGTCGGCCCACACGACTAAGAGGTTAGTAGGACTTGTCCGTGTTTGTCTTCTGCTTCTTGCCGCTGTTTTTGTTACCAATGCCTGTAGTCTTAGTAGGGTTCGTAGGCATCGTGGGATTGCCGAATGTGGACCCTTGCCCAGTGTTGGTGCCACGAGTTGTACCCTGGCTCATGTTTGTGCTCCCCATGGTGTTGCCACCCAGAGTGGTTCCACCCATGCTGCCGCCCATGCCACCCATGTTCATGCCGCCCCCAGTCCCTGTAGTGGTGCCAAAACCGCCGCTTCCCTGGCCTGTTTTTGCTCCGCCACCTTGAGTCCAAGTAGACATGCTATAGGTGCCGCCGATCTCATTGCGGTATTGAGGTTCTTCCTGCATAACGTAGTCCAAGCGACCCTTAAGCTGCTGTACAGCATGATCCATAGTATTTGCTAACTGTTGGAACATCTGCTTAGCCTGCTGGTCCTGAGTTTGAAGACTAAAAGACTTTAAGTCTGCAGCTGCACCCTCAATACTCGATAAACACATTGCTAATTCGTTGGCAATTGTCACAGCACACCTCCATCGTTTTTTTGATTCGCTTTCGCACGAACCATGTTTAGTATTGACTGCGCAAGGGACTCAAAACCCTAGTATATGCTGGCGATGTTGCCAATTAAGCATCTATTGATTTCACAGCATCCGCATGCTATAATTTTTAAGCACACGTGCCGAAGTGGCGGAATGGCAGACGCACTTGACTCAAAATCAAGCGTCCTCTGGACGTGCCGGTTCGAGTCCGGCCTTCGGCACCATTAATTTCACATTTAAGAGCTCTCCTGCACATGCAGGGGAGCTTTTTAGTCTTGCAGCTACCGGACAAAGGGGGCAGTCCGCAAGACGACTGTCCCCTTTGTCTAAAAAGGCCGCTTCACCCCTGAAGCGCAAGACAAAAGCCCGCAGCCAAAGCTGCGGACTAGTGTTGAAGAGTCAAGGGCAGGGTGACCTTCCTGCATCTCTTAACCGCTTGCACGGAGCGACGGCTGCCAGTTCCGTCCTCAGTTGACCCTTCTGTATAGCGTATTCAAATGATGTCTGGACCGATGAATATCGGCCCTAGAGCATAGCTACAGCCATACAAGCAGCATCCTTCTAAATCTAATCCCAGAACCAGTACGACTGCAAATGGGTTTACTAGTCAAGAAAGTAGCATTTATGCGACTCTTTATCCTCTCGTGAAAAAAGTAAACCAGTAGAGTAGAGGAGAGGCTCACGCCTCTCACTCGTGTTTGGCGTTTTTTTCACCTACGTCGAGGCATAAAGCATTGCAGCAGCTAGGTTAATAGGATAATTCTCAGGGGTTGTGTTGAGAGTATGCTTGCTACGACTCGATGCCTTGCTGTTTGAGGGCATGGTAATGAGGCGAGAGGCTGAGTTGCCTTCGCCAGTGGGGTTCTTTTTTTGGATCGACAGGGGCTTGGAAACAACGAGGCTAAACATCTCCTCTC
>WSXW01000073.1 GCA_009773495.1 Bacillota bacterium | reverse complement strand
AATCCCCGCCTGTACTGCCTTCCCCACAAGGGTAGCCGGCATAGGCTCTTCCAAGCGCCATACAATGCTTAAGGGACGTGAGCCGCTATGGCTGACGTAGTTGGCCTTCCCCAGAAACACATACGGCTGTGTCACATTGTTAATCTCCTTGAACTCCCTCACAAACAGAAGAACCTGGCTGTCCTCCCGGCGGTGGTTAATGTATCGTTGACCCGTAGGAGATTCTGCCGACGTAGTGGACTGAGACTGCCAGTGGAAAAGGCTTTCGTTAATGGCATAGTCCTCGTACATAGTGGTAGGAGAGAAGTGATTCTCAGTTTTGTTCAGATTGATGAGCAGTATATCTGTTTTCTTATCAGGAAGCCACTTTACACCTTCGCGCATATCTGGCCTGCGGTCGTCAGTCCATACCCCCAAAGCTGCCATGACTTCATCCCTTGAGTATGAACAGTGCAGATCTAGCGAACATGGGTAACCAAGGTCAGCTGGCTTGTCCACGAAAGAAATTCGCTCGTGGCACCATCTCAAGAGCTGTATCAGCTCATCGCAATATACCGAGTGGTTACGGATTAGCTCAAGTCCCCCCCTGGCATTCCTAAATCCCATGGACACAGGGGACTTCTGCCATACGGTATAATGAAACATACGGAGCATTAGTTCCTGCTCTTCCGACAACACTCTTGGGACCCCCTGATTAAGCGAATGCAAGAGGAATTCCAGCAGGCGCCTTGAGTCAGTGCGGCCTAACCTCAGCAAAGCCTTCGCAATTTGAGCGTCGTTCTCACCTATAATAGGTTCCCGTACCCCTGCATCTGCACATAGCTGAGCAAAGGTGCTGCCACGACGATAAATATCTTCAGGTGTAATAGACCCGTAAACCTGCATGAACGCTGATAAAGTCGGTCGCCGCCCGGTGTCTAGTTCAAATGTCCTCAGACGCTGAATGATGCTGTTCCTGTTGAACACAGCCCCTTTTATGTTTTCTAGAACCACCTCACGAGCAATGCGTTCCAGCTGAATGTGGCAGCCCCTAGGCAGAGCCGAAAAGCCCTCTTCCAGTTCCTTCTGCACAGAGCGCACTGTTTGACTCATCATTGCCCGGAATTTCCACTCGAAATTATACTGCTTATGCGCTTGTCCAATGAAATCCAGGACCGTAAGCACATCCTTACCCTCACAAAGCCTAAGACCGCGACCCAACTGCTGTAGATACACAGTCAGACTCTCCGTGGGGCGCAAGAATAGCACTGTGTTTATCTCAGGGATGTCTACCCCCTCATTATATAGATCCACTGTAAAGATGAAGTTTACTTCCCGCTTCACTAGCTTGCTTTGGGCCGTCTCGCGCTCTTCTTTGCTAGACCCACCATGCAGGGCGAGTGCCGGTATCCCACGCCTGGTAAATCGGTCGGCCATAAACTTAGCGTGCTCAACCCCAACGCAAAAGCCTAGCCCTATTACCTTCTCTATATCAGTGACATAACGTTTCAGGGCCCGGAGTATACCGTCAGTACGCATGTCGTTTCCGGTATACACTTTTTCTAGTTGGAAATGATCATATCGTCCCCGTTCAAAGCGGACTCGACTAATATCCACACTATCTGACACGCCGAAATACTGGAATGGCACCAACAGTTGACGATTAATCGCCTCGGGCAGGCGCACCTCAGCCGCCAATCTGCCATCAAAAAACCTCTCTATAATACTTTGCCCATCCATGCGCTCAGGTGTAGCGGTCAGACCCAGCAGTATCTTTGGTTTGTAGTATGTCAGTAAGTCTTGGTAGCTGGGGGCGGCATGGTGAAACTCATCCACGATGATAAAATCATAATGCTCCCGACAAGTAGCTTGTGAGAAGTCCTGGGAGTTGAAAGTTTGAATGGAGATAAACAGGTGGTCGTACTGATCGGGGCGCTGATCCCCGTAGAACACATCACCAAAATTGTTGTCCCGCAGAATACCTCGGAAGCATTTCATGCTTTGGTCTAGAATCTCCTTCCGATGGGCCACAAACAGTAGGCGATTTGGTCTACCTGGGTTTTCTCGGCAGAACCGTTTATAGTCAAAAGCAGAGACTACTGTCTTACCCGTTCCTGTAGCTGCAACAACGAGGTTCCGATACCTGTGGTGCAGCTTCCTCTCTGCGTCTAAGCGCTCTAGGATCTCCTTCTGGAATGGGTAAGGCTCAATGCGGAACAGGTATTGATCTTCGCCTGTATCCTTACTTCTTTCAGCCCTAAGAGCTCTGCGCAGTGTTAGCTCGTCACCTGACTGAAAGCGCTGGAAATCGGCGTCATTCCAATAGGTTTCAAAGGTAGCCTTTATGTTACGCATCACGTGCTGCATGTCTCGCTCGGTGATCTTCACGTTCCACTCCAGGCCATTACCAATAGCTGCACTAGACAGGTTGGATGAACCTATGTACGCAGTCGAAAATCCGGTCTCCCTATAGAACATGTAAGACTTAGCATGTAGTCTGGTGGAGCGGGTGTCATACGATATTCTAACTTCGGTATTTGGCAGCTGGGACAGCTCCAATATGGCTTTCAGGTCTGTAGCGCCCATATAAGATGTCGTGATTACCCTTAGCTGGCCGTGTCTGGTAAACTCGACGAGCTCGTCTATTATCAGTCGTAGGCCGCTCCACTTAATGAACGAAACCAAGAGGTCAATTCTATCCGCGCTGAGGATCTCCTTCTTTAGCTCCCCCACCATAGATGGTTCGTGAGAAGAGCCCGTAAACAGTGTGCTGATTGATAACGGTGTCTCCGGTCGCACGGCCTCTGTCTTTCTACGTGGGAGATGCGGAAGTGCTACACTGGTCCTATCTAGAATAGCCAACAGTAGTTCCTTATCTTCGCCAATGCGCCATTCCAGAAGCTCGTCCTCAGAGGCCAGCTGCGCCATTAGCTCAATAAGACGATTGCAGGCCTTCACCTGCTGACTAAGTGTGTCTGGCAAAATGAAAGTACAGAGTGTGGCAGTTAAAAATGCACAATGGTAGCACCAAAAGAAGGAGCCACCTACTAGCGTCCTGAACAATACCCT
>WSXW01000072.1 GCA_009773495.1 Bacillota bacterium | reverse complement strand
AATATCAACTCTTACCCCATGGTTGTGGATATGGCTAAGAGTGGGCAGATTGGCACCTATACAGGGCTATACTATTTCTTCTCTTCCCTGGCAGCTATCACGGCGCCTCCGCTGGTAGGCTGGCTCATGGATCTTCTCGGCATACGTACACTCTTTGCCTTTGCATTCATCGCTTTTGTTGTGGCTTATGGTTTAATCTCAAACGTAAACCGCGGCGAGGTCAAACTTCCCACTGCTGAAATCACTGTTTCATCGTGATGCGAGCAGTAGCACGTGTAGGTCGAGATACAATCTAGATAAAAAAGATGCCCAAGCGTTTTCAGGGCATCTTTGCGTTTAGTCTGATGTTGATAAGGCGGGTTTAGTACCACTCATAGGTCGCAGGTAGCATTGCACGGGATGATCCGAGAATAAGGCCAGCCAACAAGTAAGATAGCAAGTCCCGGTAATTAGCGTAAAGTTTGTCCAACTATTTAACTAAAAGAACTAGTCCTAAGATTGACTTCTTTTTGAAACGCATGCTGTATAATTGTGCTATCTTCTAAAACATGGGAGGGGAAAAGAGTGTTCGAAAAGCTAGACCACGATCGCCTACGCGCCAATTGCTCTCTAGATATACTCAATTTTACCACCACTGAAGAAGTCCTGCCCTTAGAAGGGCTCATGGGACAAGACAGGGCCGTGCAATCTCTCGCCTTTGGCTTGCGCATTAAGGATGAGGGGTACAATATCTATATAATGGGGCTCACCGGTACTGGACGCAATAGCTATACTATGTCCATAGTCAAAGAACTTGCTGAAAAACAGCTTACTCCCGACGACTGGTGTTACGTCTATGATTTTGAACATCCAGATCAACCTTTAGCAATTTCTTTTAGACGCGGAGAAGGCACCGTCTTCAAAGAGACTATGGGAGCCCTCATTGAGACTCTCAAAACGGAGCTCCCACAGGCCTTTGACAGCGATGAGTTCAAGACACTACGCCATAAAGTGATTCAAGGCTTTCAGCAGCAGAGCATAAATTTGATGGCCCGAATTGAGCAAGTGGCCAAAGACAATCAATTGCTTTTTAAACCCACGGGTAAAGGTTATGTCACCATACCCCTTGTCAACAGCCAACCTGCTACGGAAGCCGTGGTGGCAGGACTTGACGCCTCTGCCATGCAGAAGATTACAGAAAGAGTCAATAAGTTCAATTACGACGCCGAGGACATATTTGAAGAAATCCGTGCCCACGAGACAGAAGCTCAAGAGAGAATGGTCAAGCTCGAGCATAATACCGCGCTTTCCGTTCTGGGACCGCTAATCAAAACCCTGCAAAGCCGCTTCGGCGACAATAACACTGCACTGGCGTATTTCGAAGCTCTGCAAAGCGATATCCTTAAACACATTAAGAATTTCTGGACTGAGGAAGAAGTTTCGCCCTCTCCCTTGGCCGCCTTGCAACAAGGATCGAAAGAACCATGGGACACCAAGTACAAAGTCAACCTGTTTGTGGACAACAAGGATACCAAAGGCGCACCTGTCGTTCGCGAACCAAACGCAGTCTATTACAACCTTATGGGCATGATCGAGATGCAGCACAATATGGGCGTTCTGACGACTGATTTCACGAAAATCAAGGCGGGAGCAATTCACCGTGCTAACGGCGGGTTTCTTATCCTAGAAGCGGAAGACCTCTTCAGTAATGCACTGTCGTGGAAAGGGCTCAAGCGAGCTCTTAAGCATCGCATAAGTCGTATTGAAAATGTCCCCGCGGCCAGCACGGTCATCACTGGCCTAAAACCGGCTGGTATCCCCCTCAATTTAAAGGTGCTCATCATTGGCAGCTACGAAATATACCGTTTGCTCTTTCAGCTTGAAGAAGACTTCAAGAAGCTCTTTAAAGTAAAAGTAGATTTCGAAACGGAAATGAACCGTAAAGAAGAGTATGTGTATAAGATGGCCGCCTTCATCTCGAAGCACTGTCAGGATAAAGGTCTCCGCCATTTCACGCGGGATGCCGTGTGCGAAGTCGTTGAATATAGCTCCCGCTTGGCCGAAAACCAACAGAAGCTGAGTACAAGGTTTAATGACATTGTAGAACTCTTATCTGAGGCCAATGTTTGGGCAGACATCGCCGGAGTCACCGTGATTGACTCAGCACATGTAGAGAAAGCCCTCGAGCAGAAGCGCTACCGATCCGATAAATACGAACAGAAAATTCACGAGCTCATCGAGGAAGGCACTTATCTTATCTCTACAGACGGACATGAGGTGGGGCAAATTAACGGCCTCGCCGTTTACAACTTAGGAGACTATTCCTTCGGGCGTCCCTCCCGCATCACCGTGAATACTTTTGCTGGCAAGAGTGGCGTCATCAACATCGAGAAAGAAGCGCAAATGAGCGGGCGACTACACAACAAAGGTGTGCACATCCTCAGTGGTTATTTAGGCAAGATGTTTGCACAAAAGTTCCCCCTTACGCTGACCGCCACCCTCTGTTTTGAGCAATCCTACGATGGCATAGACGGCGATAGTGCTTCAAGTACGGAGCTCTACGCGCTTCTCTCTAGCCTCGCCGACATTCCTCTTGACCAGGGTATCGCAGTGACCGGATCGGTAAACCAAAAAGGGGAAATCCAGCCTATCGGAGGCGTCAACGAAAAGATCGAAGGGTTCTTCCGCGTCGCCAAACGCAAGGGTCTCTCCGGCAAGCAGGGTGTCCTCATCCCCCACACCAATGTCAAGAATCTTATGCTAGACAACGAGGTAGTCGCGGCCGTAGCAGAGGGCAAGTTTCACGTCTGGTCGGCTAGCACCATTGAGCAAGGAATTGAGCTCCTGACAGGCGTGCCTGCAGGCACACCTGATGCTGCTGGACACTACCCTCCTGGAACAGTTTTCCATGAAGTTGCCACAAAACTACACACATACTACGCCGACTCGCTGAAGGACCAAAATAAGTAACCCGATGTTCTTTCCTGCCAGTTGGAGTCAAGTTATTTGCTGAGTTCAACCTAGTTGCAGTAAGTCGGAGAAATGGTGTTCATTTCGGGGGAAATCGAGGTAGATAGGCTAGAATAGCAGGACAACGTCATAGTTGTTTTTCAATAAGGTGTGACAAGGATATTAAAACGCAGCTGATCTTTTTATCATCGGACTGCTAGAATGTAGTTAAGTATATTGTT
>WSXW01000018.1 GCA_009773495.1 Bacillota bacterium | reverse complement strand
TATATCGGGATAACTTTGCCCGGTTTCCCATTTCGATACGGAGGCTTTGGAAATACCGACATACGCGGCAAGTTCCTCCTGTGTAATGCCTTTTTCGCGCGGGCAAACAAAAAACCATCTGCCGACAAAATTTCTTTTATCAATAGATGGTAGATTATTTGGTGGAGGCGGGGGGAGTCGAACCCACCGTCCGAAGGCATGCCAGCTAGAGCTTCTCCGAGTGAAGTCAGTGATTTGGTGATTCGCCCTTTCGTACGCCCGCTGACAGGCTTACGATGTCGCTAGTCTGTTAAATTCGCGCTTCCTACCAGACGATCGGAAACCCTACTCCTGTTTTCATGACGCCGGTTGCTGACCTCACAGGAAAAGACCAGTCCGACGACCGCCTTATTAGGCGGCGAACGCTAACTTGTTGTTTGCGTTTGTTTTAGTTTTTCCCTGTTTTACGGGTGTCGGGAACCCGACTCGCTACTCTAACCCACTCTACCCCCGTCGAAACCTTGTCGCCCCCATAAATTAAACCTCGCCTTTTTGGCGAAGACGAAAAGCTTGCTCGATGTCACGCTGAGATTCTTTTTCGGCGGCTATGTCACGTTTATCGTGCAGTTTTTTACCGCGGGCAACTCCAATTGCTACCTTAATTTTGCCATCCTTTTGATAAAGTCGCAGCGCCACAAGAGTATAACCCTTTTGCTTGACCAAGCCAAACAATCTACTGATCTCGCGCTTATGCATTAATAGCTTACGTTCGCGGCGCGGATCGTGATTAAACTGATTACCTTGGTCATATGGGCTGATATGAACATTATAGAGGATGCATTCGCCGTTCGCAATGCCTGCGTGACTATCGCGCAGGTTAGCTTTACCATTACGTATTGATTTGACCTCGGTACCCTTTAAGGCTATACCAGCTTCGTAGGTCTCATCAATAAAATATTCATGGAAAGCTTTGCGATTTTCGGCGAAAACTCTTTCTTTCGTTTCTTTTTTTACCATAAGAAAAACCGCCATTTTGTTAAAAAATCGACCAACTCGCTGAGCAAGCAGGTCGTACACAGATAATTTTAACACGAAACTGCAAATTAATCAATGGATAGTGTAAAGACCAAGAACCTAAGAAGAATACGGTGCCACTGATTTAGATTACGTGGAAGAAGCAGGAGACGTAAATGCAGATATGCGCTTGATTTATTATGATGGACGCTGAAGGGATAAGGATGAGCCGAGGTGCATTGAACCACATGAATCTGAGTTCACATGAAACTGCTACTCTCAGCCTAAAGACCGCCGGGGTCGGCGTACCATGCTACGCCGCTACAATTTAGGGCACGCCTTGCCGTACCCCTACACTGAAACGGTTAGCGCGCGAGCCGCGCAGAGGCTATTCTTCGAGCGGACGCATTGTTGGAAATAGCACGCTGTCGCGGATGTTGTCAAGGTCGAGCAGCACTTGCATTAGTCTATCTACGCCCATGCCCCAGCCAGAGATGGGCGGCATTCCGTATTCCATGGCCTTGAGGTAGTCGTTATCCATAGGCATGGCTTCGGCGTCGCCTTGCATCTTGAGCTTAGATTGATTTTCAAGGCGAGATCGCTGTTCAATAGGATCGACCAGCTCAGAGTATGCATTGATGATTTCCGCACCATTAACAATGAGCTGGAAGCGGTCAGTAATGTTTGGATTGTCATCATTCTGGCGGGCTAAGGGGGAGAGCTCAATGGGATGCGCGGTAAGGAAGGTCGGGCAAATGAGCTTAGGGCGACTGACCTTCTTGTAAAGCAGATCGATTAGGTTGCCCTTACCGAGCTTCTTAACGTCTTCGTGCTCTATTTTAATCTCCTTCTCGCAAATAGCCTTGAACAACTCTCCAGCTGACTCATGCAAGTCAATATCTATCCCGGCGTCACGCAACAATAGATCGCGGAAAGTGACTACGGGCCACTCCCCCGCAAAATCTATTTCTTGCTCGCCTATTTTTACAAGAGTAGTACCAAAAAGCTCCTTAATTACATGGATAATCATTTCGCGCAGCAGCTTCATGTTGTCTTGGTAGTTAAAGTAGGCGCTATAACCTTCAATCATGGTAAAGTCCTGCAAATGGGAAGGACTAATGCCTTCGTTTCTGAAGCAGCGAGCGACTTCAAAGACGTGGGTAAATCCGCCCACTACTAAGCGTTTAAGGTAGGTCTCGGGGGCGATTCGCAAGTATACGTTGATATCTAGTGCGTTGTAATGGGTTATAAAGGGCGAAGCTAAAGCGCCAGAGGCTTTATTGGTTAAGATTTGTGTCTCTACCTCTAGGAATCCTTGACCCTCGAGGAAGTTTCGAATCACCCGTAATAGCTTGGAGCGCATAAGGAACACGCGGCGGCTCTCCGGGCTAGATATAAGGTCAAGATAGCGCTGGCGGTAAATGAGCTCGACGTCCTTAAGACCGTGCCACTTTTCTGGCAGTTCGCGGAGTGACTTGCCGAGAAAGGTCCACTCTTCGGCCATAACGGTTTTTTCACCTGTCTTGGTGGTAAAGGTATGACCTGCAACGCCGATAAAATCGCCAATATCAACCACTTTATGGAAAATATCGTAATTCTCACCGATAGCGTCTTTTTTTAAGGATACCTGCACTCGCCCTTCAATATCCTGCAGGTGAGCAAAGGTAAGTTTACCCATTTTGCGCACGGAAACTACTCTACCGGCTACCTTGACTCCAGTAGTTTCATCTGGTAATTCTCCTGCTTCTTTTAAGAGGTGTGTGGTCTCATAACGTTCTGGGAAGGCCTTAATACCAAGCTCCTTTAATGCTTGAAGCTTGTCTAACCGATACTCCTGTTGACCCATTAAAATGACCTCCTTCAATATAAAAAGCTTTCGCCCCGGCAAGGGACGAAAGCGCTGTTAGACTCTTCCGCATCTTCGTCGTTAGCAGCATTTTACCTTGTTGCACAGGCGTAGTCAAGGCGATAAACCATTGTCGTGTAGTAGCTTTGTGGCTACTCCGAAACCAGGACAAAATCGATTTGGTGTTCCTCGACATTTACCTTCTCCACGCGTACTTTAACGTGGTCGCCGAGGCGATAGCGTTTTTTGGTGCGCCGCCCGAGTAAGGCATAAGCTTCGGGTTCAAAAATATAGTAATCATCTGTGAGCGTTGAGACATGTACCATACCCTCGACAGTGTTCTCCAGTTCCACAAAAAAACCATAGGAAATTACCCCACTAATCATGCCTTCGAACTCTTGGCCGACCTTATCGGCCATAAATTCCGCCTTCTTAATGTCGTCAACGGCTCGCTCGGCTTCAGTTGCTAGCTGCTCGCGCTCCGATGACCGGGTGGCAGCGTGATCCGCAAAAGCGCTCAGCTGGGCATGACGCTTATCCGAGAATTTCCCATGATGGATCGTCTCCTTCATGATGCGGTGGATTACCAAGTCCGGATAACGGCGAATGGGCGAAGTGAAGTGGCAATAGTAGCGCGCGGCTAGGCCAAAGTGCCCTAGGCAATCAGTGCTATAGCGAGCCCGCATCATAGAGCGCAGCAGTACGCGATTGATTAACCGCTCCTCATCCATTCCGTCTAACTCTTTCATTACCTTTTGAAATGCTTTGGGATGAATATTATCGGCTTTAGCCTTAATCCTGAGGTTAAAATTGTGTAGAAAAATGTTGACGTCTGCAATCTTTTCATATGAGGGGTCTTCATGAACACGGTACACAAAGGGTATCTCTTGCCAGTAAAAGCGTTCGGCGACAGTCTCGTTAGCCACTAACATAAACTCCTCGATAACGCTGTCAGCCAACGTTTTCTTACGAGGATAGATGTCCTCGACCTTACCGCTGTCCGCCAATACAATTTTAGCCTCGGACAGTTCAAACTCTACTGCTCCCCGCTCCTCGCGCCGTTTTAGTAGAATGTTTCGCAGTTCGGCCATGCGTTTAAAATGCTCAAGCTGCTCTTCGTAACGCTGCCTAACCACAGGATCATGATCTACCAGAATACGATTCACATCATCATATGTCATGCGTTCTGCAGTTTTGATGACACCCTCAAACAATTCGCTATGAACAACGTGCCCGGCACGATTTATCTCTAGGACTAGACTTAATGTCAGCCGCTCCACCTGTGGGTTGAGGCTGCAGATACCATTGGATAGTTCCCTAGGAAGCATAGGGATAACCCTATCTAGCAGGTAAATGCTCGTTCCCCGATATAGGGCCTCTCTGTCAATAGGAGTACCCTCTCGAACATAATGGGCTACGTCGGCGATATGTACCCCTAAACGGTAATGCCCGTTTTCCATGAGCTCCACATTTACGGCATCGTCTAGATCCTTTGCATCCGCACCATCGATGGTGACAATATTCCAACCGCGCAGATCCCGGCGCTCGTCAATATCGCGGGGAGTAATTTCAAGCGTCATCCGCCCAAGCTGTTGCTTGGCCTCATCTGGAAACTCTCCTGGCAAGTTAAGCTGGCGTGCCACAGCTGTGATTTCAACCCTTGGGTCGCCATGTTTGCCGAGGATTTCTATTATTTCGCCTTCTGGCGGGTGACGTTTGATTGGCCAGCGCGTAATGTTAACCACGACCTTATCACCATGATCTGCGTTTTGCGTCTTGCCCTTTGGTATGTACACATTGTAGGAAATGCGCTTTTCGTCGGGCTGCACAAATCCTACCTCGCCTGCAAAGCCTTCAAAAACGCCTACTATAGTCGCATTGGCACGCTCAAGTATACGAATGACTTCGCCTTCAGAACGGCGGTCCTTGTCGCTTTTGGTGACAATACGTGCAATGACTTTATCCTTGTGCATGGCACCTTCTAAGCCAGTGCTGGGAATGTAGACATCGGGTATACCTAGAGACTTGTCCGGCATAACAAATCCATACCCTTGGGTCTGTATCTGCATACGACCGACCACCAAATTCATTTTTTCCGGCAGGCCATAGCTGTCATAGCGCGTCTTTATTACTACTCCTTCGCGTTCGAGGTCGGCAATAAGATCACGCCACGGCGCTTGTTCCTCTTGGCTCTCAGACAATGCCTCAACTAGTTCAGTCTCACCCATAGGCTTATAGACTTTTTGCCTCATCAACTCTATTAAGCGGCCTCTATCAACAGACATCGCTAGCCTCCTCACTTATTGGGACCTATACCTTATCATACCCAAAATGTGCCTATATGAAAAGCAGTCTCTCTCGAGACTGCTGAGATACTGGGGAAATGATTACACTGAAGGGTCTTCCGTACTATCCGCTCCTCCCCTGTCAAGCGGTCTTAATTCTGCCGTCAGTCATAGTTATAATCCTATCGGCAATACGGGCAAGTTCTGGGTTATGAGTAACCATGATGATGGTAAGGCCCAAACGATGGAGTTCTCTAAACAGGGTAATAACTTTTTCACTATTTTTGGTATCGAGGTTACCTGTGGGCTCGTCTGCTAGAAGTATCTTGGGGCTATTGATGAGGGCCCTGGCTATAGCTACACGTTGCATTTCTCCTCCACTGAGCTCTTTAGGAAGATGGGTGTAGCGATGCGATAGACCCACCGTCTCTAGAATCTCTTTGGAGCGGTTTAAGCCCTTATTTTGAAACAGCAGCGGCAACTCTACATTTTCCTTCACTGTTAAGGTCGGCAAGAGATAGAATTGCTGAAACACAAAGCCGATGTTTTCTTGACGCACCTTAACCAAATCCCTCTCTTTAAGCCCAGCTATTTGAGTACCGTTGAGAAGGTAGCCACCGGAGCTAGGAGTATCAAGGCATCCAAGCATGTTCATAAAGGTAGTCTTGCCGGAACCAGATGGCCCAACGATAGAGATAAACTCTCCTGCATTTATAACCAGGTTTGCCTCTTGTAGAGCGTAAACAGTCTCGCTACCACGCTTGTATGACTTTGAAAGGTTTTCTGCCTTAATAATGTATGCCATTATTACTCACTCCTTATCGCTTCCATCGGGCTAAGCTGAGAGGCCCTGAAGGCTGGGTATGCCCCAGATACTATGCCGAGGAATAGGGACGCTGCAAGACTGACCATGACTATCTGTCCATCAAATGCCACGAGATTGCCAGAGGGCGCGAAAGGCAGCAGACCGCGCAGTGCCCCGTCAATTAGCTTACCTGCGGCAATGGCTGCTCCTATACCGAGCATACCTCCGGTAAGGGTTAGAAGCACACTCTCTATCCACACCAAAGCAAAAACGTCGCCTTGAGATGCCCCTACTGCTTTCATCATGCCGATTTCCCTAGTGCGCTCGAATACTGACATCAGGATACTGTTCATTACGCCTAGTGCACTAATAAGCACAGCTATGGCTACTATTGATGTAATCATAGCCTGAGCAGAATTCATTAGAGTTTGCGCTGTGCCCAAGACTTGCGACATAGTTATGGCCTGTACGTCGGGCAAGGATTCAACCGACTTCACCACGTCCTGAATTTTGGAGATATCCTCTAAGGTAATGGCTATGGAAGTTACTTTACCCTCCGCTTCAAAGATTTGCTGTGCTGTTACGAGGGGCAAATAAATAAATTGGTCATCTTGGGAACCCGTCTTCTCAAGTAACCCTGTTACAGTGAATTCGCCCTCGACCCCAGGCATGCTCCAGGTACTACCTATACTTAGGCCCAACTCTGTAGCCATTTCCTCCGGTAATACGACGGAGCGTTCATCTAAAAACTTATCACCTTTAACCACCCACCAGGGCTTAAGAGCAAAAGCTGCATCGTCAAGGCCGTAGACAACCAAAGTCTTACCATGGGGGAAGATTTTTTGATTCATGAACATGCCCACCGCACTAGCTACGTTAGGCATTTGTCTTATACGCTCCACATCTTCACTGGTCAGGTAGTCCTTGATCTCACCGCCATGAAGAATCATTGATGTGGCTTCGTAAGGGCAACCCTTAGCAATGGCTAGCATATGCGCACCCATGTTTCTGAGATCTTTGCGTAGACTCTCTTGATATCCCTGGTTAAAAGACATAAAGCTAAAGAGCATGGCGATGCCAATAGCTATGCCCATCAGGGTTAGTCCAGTGCGCATGCGTCTGCGGAAAAGGTTTTTTAGAGCTACACTGAAAAACTTCATTCTTGTCATACCTCCGTTGTGCTTTTTCCCTACTACGTGCTGTAGTAGATATTCAGAAAAGAATGCCCCTGATCTCTAGCAGATGAGCATCATTAGGGCAGCTAAGATTGCCAAGGGGTAAACTGGAGAAAGTGAGCTATATATTTGCTCTCCGCTCACGAGAAGCTCCACACGCCGAGTTACGCCCTGCGCACCAGTAAAGTAGCTATGCGCCCAGCTTAGCTGGGTGAGCTGGATCAGCTCTTGAGCACGCTTAGCAACCTTGATAAGTGCAGATGCCAAGGCCAAGCTGCGCTCCGCGGAACCTATCGTACCCATAATATCTGCAGCCTCTTCCCGCGCTTGCGAGAAAGCATTAAAGGCGGCCTGCGCAAACGGTGAGAAGAAAGTTAATTCCCTAAACACAAACACCCAGTTAAGATAGTTGTCTCGACTAGTCACATGCGCCAATTCATGAGCAATAACACCTTCGAGCTCCTCTTTATCTAGTAGGTCTAGCAACCCACTTGTGACAACTAATCGCGGACTTTTGTACCCACGCACAAAGGCGCTGGGATAACAATTCTCCCCTACTTCCACCTCTACCTGGCTCCCGCCGGGTAGAGCCTGCAAAACCTGGTTTACTCGCTCAAAATATGCTTTGTTGGTCGATCTGCCCTTGCTACGGAGGGGTGAGCTATAGTGCAATGCCACTCTATAGACCAGATATCCGCCAAGCAAAAACAGCGTTAGAGGCGAAAGGAACCCAGAATAACGGATGGAAATTACGCATAAGCGATGGTAAAACTCCCCATAGGAGCTGGCACAGCTACGCCAGATGTGAAAAAGGTAACCCGCGTACGTTATCAAGGGAGCTACCAGAACACCGATGTACAAGAATGTGCGCGTGCGTGGCGTAGGCCTTAATCTGCGATCAATCGCAAAAACAAGTAGATAGGCCACTCCCCCGGCCAACAACGTATAAAGTACGAACGGAGCAAGCAGGAGCTTAATCGTGCTAAACATCTGCTATCTCCCCCGTTTCTGCCTAATCACCTGCTCTAGCATGCTAAGCTTCTCTGCATCGGCCTCACCGAGCCGAGCCGCTAAGTGCGAAATAGTCTGCTCACTATGGGCGCTGAGCAAAGCATCGAGAACTTCCCCTACTACTCGAGAAATGTACTCCTCACGCAGCATGGCTGGCCGATATAGATGAGTGTTTCCTTCTGCTTCACGCAGGAGAATTTCTTTTTCAAACAAGCGCCCCATAACCGTCATGACCGTCGTATATGCCAGATCTCTGCCCTTAAGCAGGTGCTCATGAACATCACGCACTGTGCAATGGCCTTTAATCCACACATACTCCATGATATCTGCTTCTAAATCACCAAGAACTTGCTTCAATCCATCGCGCTGCGGTTTAAAATCTGGGGCTACATGTTTAAGAGTCATTATATCACTACCTTATATCATAATAGCTACCAGGACCTGCCCAGCCCACGCGGCCAACAACTGATCCGTTCTGTAGAATTTCAATTTCGAAATGACAGCCGTAATTAATTACTTTTGCTGTTAGATTCCGCATATCGGGGTTATTTGCCTGGTAAAAGGCAAGTGCCTCCTTCCGAATAGTGTCGTAGTCACCGCCAGATGGATTGGCTAGAGCTGAACGGAAATACTGAACACCAAAGAATACCGTCGTCAAGATAAGCACCAGAACCAAGATTTTAGTCGCTTTCATTTTGACACCTCCAAACTACTACATGCCATAGTAGCTACATTTTACAATACACCTCGGTAGAATGTAAAGAGACTAAAAAATTTTTCGCTTTACTCTGAAAATGACAAGAATGCTCCAATAAACGACCCTACTATTACGGCTAGAGTAAAAGACCGCTCTTCAGGTACTATGGCGTAGGTAATCCAAGCGGCGAAGCTGGCAATAAATAAACGGGTCAGTTCCCGAAACAGGTTATGGCGTTCACGTCTCCCCTTACGTTTTGGTAGTAAATATATACCGAGCAGCCTCACCCCTAAAGAAGACAAAGTAGAGGTAAGTATAAAAATTGCTATCGCCACGCTAACTCCTCCAAAAAATTCACTGGATAAAGCTTGTTACGGCACGCTCTAGCGCAGCGCGAAAAACTCTGCGGTCTTCATCGGCTAGAGTTGGCCCATAGATGCACATAAACCAATTGAGACAGTACAAGTAATAGGGAGTCTCCCGGTTAGACCTTAGTATGTGCAGTGCGTCTTGCCATAGATAAAAAGATTTAACCTTTTCACCCGTTAGATTAAGCCATACGGCCTTTAAAACTATAAAGATACCTTTGTACAGTGCAGCCCAATGCCCATCTAGCATTTTCTCTAGACGACTTAAACGGACCGCCGTCTCAGCGTAATCAGTAAGCGAAAGCAAACTACGCAACCAAGTGCCGACGAAAGCGAGCTCGCCTTCCGATGTCAGCTCCACCTGCGCGGAAAACTCCGCTAGCTCGTAGGCACGACCACTATCCCATAGCATCAGTCCATATTGCAACGCAGTAAAAGGATCGGTATAGCATGCGTTACAGCCTCCAAAGTCGAGAGCAGGGTTAGGATTATTCGGCTGAGTTACCTTTTTAATTAGATACGTGCAAAAGACCTCCTCCACTTGGGCGCGGCACTGTAAGCGACTTAGCTCAAGACTGGCCGCCATTTTGTTGATGTCCTTACCAACCGATTCTAGACAAGATATTTTGCCTAGCTTAACGGCACATCGCAACATACCAGTGCCTGCATTATCTACCTTGCCAACAAGCTCCGTAGCTAATTCCGGATAACGTTCCGCTAAGGCAAATACCCGAAGATAAACCTTAATGGCCTGACTATACTGCTCATCAGAGTATTCAGCCAAACCAAGGTAGCGGTAGGTATCCATGCACAGCGTAAGATACTTGTCAGGTTGAGCAGTGAGTCGCTTCTGGAATAAAACTAGGGCCTCTTTGAGAAAAGCACGCGCCTGAACGGCCTGACCTTGCAGACAGCAGCATTTACCTGCTAGCAAAAGGGCTTGGGCTGTAGCTGCAGGAGACAATTCAAATGCATATTCGTTCAGCAGTTTTCGCACTACCTGATGGCAACCCGTGTAATCCTGGGCTAAGAAGTGTCGCTCCGCGAGAATCGCGAGATCAGCGGCGGAAGTCGCTTGCTGAGCGTGGATTATGGCTTGCGATTCTAACTGAATGTTTGGCGAGGTATCCATATCCGGCAGCGCATAGAGCCGCCCTGGGTTAGTATGAAGCAAGATGCAGAGCCTGTGCATGATGTCCTCTTTGGTACTCTGCGGTTCGGCCTCGGCTAGTATAGATGATAGATACTGTTTGGATGTACCAATCAGCTTAGCAGCTTCGGAGAGGCTCAGCTTGTTTTCGGCCAATAAACGCCGGACATTATCATTCCAGACCTGCTTATACATGCTTTCACCCCTTAGAGCATGGGATTTGTGCTATCGACAGGAAGAACATATTCCCTGAGAAATTCGACACAAACAATGGTATTATGATTTTTATACACCCGAAAGGTAGTGACTTCATGAAAAGCAACCCCAGCACAAGGCTTAGTCTAGTAGACCTCGCTCTTATCTTCACCGCAGCGGTGTGGGGAGTTAATGTCGTTGTTGTCAAAATCGCCCTACAGAGTTTCGATCCTATAGTATTTAACTCCCTGCGCTTTGCATTAGCGGCTATACTGAGTTGGGCCTTATTGCTGATCACTGAACCTAATTCACGCCCGAGGCGAGAGGATCTTTTTACACTGGGCTATCTAGGTTTACTAGGGCACACCCTATACCAAGTGTTATTCATTTACGGTATTAGTTTTACCACTGCGGGAAACACATCTTTGCTTTTAGCGACCATGCCCGTGTGGGTAGCCATGTTTAGCGTCGCATTGTCCATAGATACAGTTCGGGTAACGACTTGGCTCGGACTAGCTTGTTCCATCCTGGGAATACTGCTTGTAGTCTTAGGGTCAGGCAAGGCACTCGGATTTGCCCGAGAGACCCTACGAGGTGACCTCATGATAATAGCGGGGACTCTGCTGTATGCCTTTTTCACGATACGCAGCAGACCCCTTCTGGCCCATTATACACCACTACAAGTCACAACCTATACTATGACTAGCGGAACCCTTGCCTTGGCCCTAGTGGCCACACCTACCCTAGTCAAGAGCAATTTTGTCACAGTGTCGTTCGCTGCCTGGGGAGCTCTGCTTTTCTCTGGGGTATTTGCCATTGTCATAGGATACTATATCTGGAATAGTGGTGTGAAGATACTGGGCCCTGCGCGCACCGCAATTTATAGTAACCTGTCCCCCATTGTAGCTATGTTAGCCGGATGGGTTTTGCTGGAAGAAGCTTTGACCCTGCGGCAATTCACCGGGGCAGCTTTTATTATTTTGGGACTCCTGGTCGCCAGAATGAGGGGCAACCGAAGCATATCTCCCTCGTCCTTAAGAAAAATGAAATAACTTAGCTGGAACATACTCTAAGACCTTACGTCTAATTGGGTGAGTAACATCGAAAGGAGGATCGTCATGAAAAGAATCACTATACTCGCCCTATTACTAGTACTGCTAGCCACCCCCGCCTTTGCCATGCTGAAAGTGCTGGAGGCCCCTTTGGCCAAGGAATTGGAGGGTTTAGCCAAGCAGCATGCGGCTAGTCGCCTTAACGTTTCAGTCGATAAGGTTGCCGTTGATGACGCCTGGCTACTTGAGTTCTTCAATATCAAGGTTGAGGTATACGTTGTACCGATGGTAGTCAATGGAGTAAAGACCACTGAATACGTAAGAGTGGATACCAAGGCTGTCCTAACTGAGGCAGATATAGAGGCTCTGCGTGCGGAGGATAATAAGAATGCTCCGAAAGAACCAATATTTAGGACTATGTCCATCGGTATAGACAAGGTAGAAGCTGAGGCTCCAAAGAAGCCTAACTACACGCCTTATGTAGCTGGCGTCGTGGGATTAGTAGTACTTGGTGCAGGCGCAATCATTCTTAAGGTCAAACTAAACTAACGGTCCCCAAGCCCCCGCCAAGCGGGAGCTTGGGGCTTTAGTTTGGCGCTCGCCATGGGAGCCTAACGACATTTAGTTCCTAATGTTCTCTGGAGATCTGGCACACAATCAGCAAAACTGTATACCCCGTTATCGCCCAGATAATTCATGAGCTGAGTTAGGGCGATCCGTTTCCCTTTGATTGTCAGCTCAGAGAGGGTTGAGAATTGCTCCAGATGTAAGTACTCGTTTAAGACGGGTTCATAGTGTTGGTACCTATGCATTGTTTTGGGCATTAATGCACCTCCCTTTTATCAGAGGATGCACTAAAAATTATGTAGAGTCAATCTTCGTTAATCACAGACAAGCACGTCTTAGATAGTCTGATGCCCTGATCACCGACTGTCCCCGACAACTGCCAGGTTAAGAAGAACTAAAATATTCTTCCAACACGGAAAAAAGACTTTAACTAGGTAAATTTTTACGTAGTTGTGTTCGGGATTCAGGCAAAATGCCTAAACCTCACAAACAAACGAAGAGTAAGCCAATGGATGACATGAGTGGTTACCACTACTAAGTAGATTGAAGCTAATCTGTCGAGGTAGGCTCCCGCTTAAGCACTACGAGTTTACTATCCCAGAGGGGGATATATAGCCTGCCACCAAAGTAATCTAGGCTGCAAATGTGATCTAGGTCCACGTCGTGCTCGGGACCGCAAATTGTGCTTATACTACGCCGTGAGGAGTCAATCATGCGTATGGCCTTGTTCCAGGTGTCGCCAATGTAGATATTACCCGATTCATCTAAAACCATAGACCAAGGTCCGTCGAAAGTGGTTGCAGGATTACTTCCAAAAGTAGCGCTTTGTAGGTCATCAGAATATAGGGCTGAGCCTGAACATCCAGTGCCAGCAATGGTAGTTACACACCGCGTATGGGTATTTAGCATCCTTACGGCGTAGTTTTTACTGTCTAGCACATAGATATTGCCATCTGGCCCTAAACGAAGGTCGTAGATCCAGTTGAACTGTGCTTGCTCAAAGGCTACAGTTTCCTTTTGAAAACCTGGCATGCCGTTACCAATGGTCTCAAGTAGTTCGCCTGTGGCGCGAAACCTATGTCCGATGGGGACGGGGGAAACAGGACACATCAGGCCGGTATGTGGAATTTTCTGCGACCATGACTCCGCCTAACGAATGCTACTCCCATATCCCATACAACTACGTATTTTCTTGCTATGCAAACAAGTGTTTGGTAAGATTCTACTAGAGCGAGGTACCGTTCCTGTGAGACGGGAGAACATTACAGCAGGATTCTGGCAGCTATCCCTCGCTATTTATGGGGGGGGGGGTAGAGTATGCCAAGGATAGCAAGAATCAGAAGTGAAACAGGGATTTATCACGTAATGGTCAGAGGAATCAACAAACAGGACATCTTTATGGAGCCTGAGGATAGATGTAGATATCTTGAAACACTGGACACGGTCAAAAAGAAGACACGATGCCAAGTGTATGCCTACTGTCTCATGCGTAACCATGTCCATTTGGTCATCGCTGAAGGCGATGATGATAATATCGGTGAAATCATGAGGCGCCTTGGCTCATCTTATGTGTATTGGTACAACCACAAATATGAGCGCGTGGGGTACTTATTTCAGGACCGGTTCCTCAGTGAACCAATAGAGAGCGAACCATACTTAATTGCTGCAGTGCGGTATGTTCACCAAAACCCCATTAAGGCAGGGATAACCACTGAGTGCGCCCATTACGTTTGGAGCAGTTATCTCGCTTATACAACAGGAAAGGAGCATCGGGGCGAGCTGACCGACACTGCGTTTGCTCTTGGCGTAACTGGCGGGCTCCAGCAATTTGTGGAGTTTCACGGAGAGACTAGTAAGTACGACTTCCAGGATGTTGAGGATTCCGCTAATGCTTCAACAGCTGAAGTTCTTGCAGCGGTACAGCTAATAATGGGCGGGCACCCGGTAGGTATGCTCAAAGAAATGAACCCAACAGAGCGCAACAGAGTATTGCGCGAGCTGAAGACTATACCCGGGGTCAGTAGTGCAAAAATCGCTCGATTGGTGGGGCTTGGCAGGAAAGTAGTGGAACGGGCCTAACTTGGCTGGGGAGGCGATCGTGGTGATTATGTCCCAATTCCCCCGTCCCCATGGGACAACAGCTGAAGTTCTTGCAGCGGTACAGCTAATAATGGGCGGGCACCCGGTAGGTATGCTCAAAGAAATGAACCCAACAGAGCGCAACAGAGCATTGCGCGAGCTTATCCCTACGCCTTTGGTCTGTTGTTCGGTAAAGGCTTGTACGCTCAGTACCAACAATACGCTGCTCAATAATACTACCAAGATGATGGCAATAGATGTGGCCGGCACCATGAATATTGATATCACCCAAAAGGAATTCTGGCTCAAGTCACTGGAGATTATCGAGAGGGAAATAGAGCAGTTCATACAGTTGACCGACCATATGGTTAAGCAGTAGTGAGTACACCTTTATGCTTATCTCCTCGAAGCGAGAAGCGTTCTCGGTGTCAACTACCAGATTACCAAGCCCCGCCAAGCGGGGGCTTGGTGCTGTCACACAAATAGGCCTCCACGCTCTCTATAGCCCTAATTCGCTTGCGGACTGCTGCATTGCTTCGAGAGCAATAGCGACGAAGTCCTCCAAGGTGAGGCCGAGCTCACTACAGGCAGCGATGGTCTGACGGTTAGCCCCGCGTGCGAAGCTTTTCTCGTTAAAGCGATTAAGAATAAAATCCTTATCAATGACTGAGAGCTTCCTGCTAGGGTGGATTAATGCTCCGGCAACAATCAGCCCCGTGACAGGGTCGCTGCAGTAGAGGGCCTTATCTATTGCTGTGGACCGCTCAATGCCGTGAATTTCGTTATGAGCACGCACAGCGTTTACTAGATCCTCTGGCAAGTGGAGGGCCTCTAGCATCTGCGCGCCCAGCTTGCTATGCTCCTCTGGCTTGTCAAAGGTCTGATCATAGTCGATGTCATGGAGTAACCCTGCTAACCTCCATAACTCTGTGTCACCACCAAGGTGCGGCGCAAGCGCCCCCATCACGGCCTCGACCGCGAGCATGTGCTTAATGAGGTTCTTGTTCTTAACATGTTGTTTGACTAGATTTAGAGCTTCGTTTCTTTCCATGTTAGGACTCCTTCATTTACCAAAAAATGCGCTATGTTCTAGTAAGTCCTTGAAGTCGTTCACGGAAGGCGGATAGCGCCTCCCGCCGGGCTCTATTTACAACAACCCCGGACCTTTGCGGGTCCGGGTGTTGTATTCTTACATAAATATGGGGGCAAATACGAGAGACACGATGGTCATCAGTTTGATGAGAATGTTCATGGATGGTCCGGAGGTATCCTTAAAGGGATCACCCACGGTATCGCCAACTACAGTTGCCTGATGAACCGAGGTCCCTTTGCCACCATAGTTCCCTGCTTCTACGAACTTCTTGGCATTGTCCCAGGCTCCACCCGCGTTAGACATCATAATGGCCATGAGCACACCCGTCAACACTGCGCCTGCTAGCAAGCCACCCAAGGCTGCTTTACCCAGCAAGAGGCCTACAGAAATCGGTGCAATTACGGCAATGAGCCCGGGGATGATCATTTCTCTCAGGGCGGCGGTAGTGCTGATGTCTACGCAGCGTGCGTAGTCCGGACGGCCTGTGCCCTCCATGATACCGGGAATTTCTTTAAATTGGCGACGCACCTCACCAATCATCTGGAAGGCAGCCTTGCCCACTGCCTGCATAGTGATCGCCGAGAAGAGGAATGGAAGCATGCCGCCTAGGAACAAACCGATAATGACTTTGGCATCAAGCAAATCAATTACCTGCAAATCTACTGCTGTAGCATACGCTGAGAATAACGCCAGCGCGGTTAGCGCTGCTGAGCCAATGGCAAAGCCTTTGCCGATAGCGGCGGTGGTGTTACCGACAGCATCGAGGTTATCTGTGACTGCACGCACTGACTTATCAAGGCCAGCCATTTCGGCGATGCCGCCTGCGTTGTCAGCAATGGGGCCATAAGCGTCGACTGCTACAGTCATACCCGTGGTAGCCAGCATACCTACCGCGGCAATGGCGATACCATACAGGCCGGCAAATTGGACTGCCACCAATATAGCTGCTGCAATGACGATAACCGGTGCCGCTGTACTCATCATGCCCACAGCCAGACCACTGATGATTGTAGTGGCCGGCCCAGTCTGGGCGGCTGAGGCAATGCTCTGGACAGGGGCCTTGTCGCCTGAGGTGTAATACTCAGTGATCTGCCCGATGATTATGCCCGCAGCCAATCCGGCCACAATGGCGTAGAAAACGCCCATCTCTATGTCCAAGGCACGTACCAGCCCAAAGGCCGCCAGCACAGTAAGAATACCAGCTACATAAGTCCCGTTGTTAAGCGCTTGCTGGACATTGGTGCCTTCTTTAGCGGAAACAAAGCGCGAACCAATAATTGAAGCTATAATGCCGAGCGCTGCCAGAGCTAACGGCAAGAGCACTCTTAGCCAAGGGTTACCGACAGAATGAACAGCACCTAGGGCCATGGCGGCAACGATGGAACCGACATAGGACTCAAAAAGATCGGCACCCATACCGGCTACGTCACCTACGTTGTCGCCAACATTGTCAGCGATGACCGCTGGGTTGCGGGGATCATCCTCAGGGATACCAGCCTCAATCTTGCCCACTAGGTCGGCACCGACGTCGGCTGCCTTCGTGTAGATGCCGCCGCCTACGCGCGCAAACAAAGCGATGGAACTCGCTCCCAGAGCAAAGCCATTGACCATACCTACCAATGTTGCAAAATCAGCAGCGGGATTGAGTGCACGAAAAATAATATAAAAAGTGCTGATGCCAAAAAGGCCCAAACCAACGACCGACATGCCCATTACGGCACCACCAGAAAATGCTACGCCCAGTGCCTTGGTTTGCCCATGGCGTGCAGCGGCGGCAGTACGTACGTTAGCCTTCGTGGCCACTTGCATGCCGATTAAGCCTGCCAGCATAGAGCTAATAGCACCGCCCACAAATGATATGGCCGTGGGGAAGTCTATCTGCCAGATAAGAATAACAAATAATGCCGCGATAAAAATCGAAAGAGTACGATATTCCCGGCGCAAAAACGCCATTGCACCCTCATGTATAGCTGCAGCGATTTCTTTCATTTTAGGTGTACCAGCATCTTGGCGAGCTACATTAGCAGCTAGATACCACGCAAATAAGAGCGCTAATATTCCAGTCACAGGAGATAACCATAGCAGCAAATCCTCCACGTCTGTTTTCCCTCCTTAATATCCTATCTGACTAGAAGGCATACCCACGGGTATGCCTTCTGATTCTACTGAATTACAGCTATAACCAAGGATAGCACCATAAAGGCTATTCCTAGGCCAATGGTTAGCTTGCCAAAGAAGGCATCCATATTTTTCTTGCGCCCAAATAATGTCTCCGCACCGCCAGCAATCGCCCCGAGGCCCGCTGCGCGTCCACTCTGCATGATAATTGATACAATAACTCCCACAGCAACTAGTGCGTGAAGAACTTTAAAAGCAGTAATCATCCACCGTACCCCCCTCCGTTTAACTCTATTGATTTTAGCACAAGCGCTAGATGTTTACAATGTTAGTCCGAAGTTAACGCAAGTTGTAAAAGGCTTCGCGGCCGGGGTAGGCTGCAGCAGCCCCTAGTTCCTCTTCAATGCGCAACAGTTGATTATACTTTGCCACCCGGTCAGTACGTGATGGTGCGCCAGTTTTGATCTGCCCAGCGTTAACCGCGACAGCCAAATCAGCAATAGTAGTATCCTCTGTCTCCCCGCTACGATGAGAGATAACTACCGTATATCCAGCACGTTTGGCCATCTCAATGGCATCAAGGGTCTCTGTCAAAGTACCAATTTGGTTTAGTTTAATCAGCACAGAGTTGACTGCTTTTACTTTAATCGCGCGGCTAATTCGCTCAGTATTAGTAACTAGTAAATCATCGCCAACAATTTGTACCTTATTGCCTAAACGCGCATTGAGCTTTTGCCATCCTTCCCAGTCCTCTTCCGACATCCCGTCCTCCAAGGACACGATAGGGTATTTATCGATGAGGCTTGCATACCACTCTATCATTTGTTCAGAGGTAAACTCTTTGTTCTCGTGCTCTAGCACATAAATACCATCTTTAAAGAACTCTGTTGCAGCCGCATCTAACGCAATGGCCACCTCTTCACCCGGCTTGTAGCCGGCAGCGCGAATAGCCTCGACAATTAGTTCCAGTGCTTCCTCGTTAGAGCCTAGGTTTGGAGCGAAACCGCCCTCATCTCCCACGGCAGTACTATAACCGCGCTTACTCAAAACCTTCTTGAGCTGATGAAATATCTCTACCCCCATACGAAGCCCTTCTGTAAAGGTCTCGGCACCTATAGGCATAACCATAAATTCTTGAATATCTACACTGTTATCGGCGTGCTTACCTCCGTTGAGGATGTTCATCATGGGCACAGGCAATACACGCGCACTAACACCGCCGATATACTGATAGAGCGGCATTCCACAAGCCTTAGCCGCGGCTTTAGCAACAGCTAAGGAAACGGCAAGGATGGCATTTGCCCCTAACCTCTCCTTGTTCGGAGTGCCATCTAGTTCAATTAGTAAGGTATCAATATCGGCTTGGTTTAGAGCATCAGAGCCAATTAGCTCCTGAGCAATTTCGCCATTGACGTTATCCACAGCCTTGCTGACTCCTCTGCCCAGGAACCTATTTTTGTCGCCATCGCGGAGTTCTACAGCTTCAAACTGACCAGTGGAAGCGCCTGAGGGGACAATGGCACGCCCACTTGCACCGCTTTCTAAAGTGACCTCAACTTCTACAGTTGGATTGCCGCGCGAGTCTAGTACTGCACGGCCGATTATTTCACTGATAATAGTCATTTTATACTCCTCCTGTAATGAGGGATTGCCCCGTCATAGTGTGGGGTTGTTTTAGTCCCATTAGCTGTAGCACGGTGGGTGCAACGTCTGCTAATGCTCCTGTATGGCGTAGTCCAATATCCCGAGTAGGCGTTAAAACCACGCAGGCCACATCATTTACTGTATGCGCAGTATAAACATCGCCATTATCGTCTAGCATGCGCTCGGCATTACCATGATCTGCTGTGAGAATCACCGCGCTACCTTGCGCCAAAAGCTCCTCAACCACACGCCCTACACAAGAATCAATAGTAGCAACCGCCTTGCAGGCAGCCTCAAACACACCTGTATGCCCTACCATGTCTAAATTAGCATAATTTAGGACTAGTAAATTGTAACCCTCGCGAGACTTCTCTATGAACGCATCGGTCAGCTCATACGCGCTCATCTCGGGCTTAAGATCGTAGGTAGCCACTTTTGGCGACGGTATAAGCAATCGATCCTCGCCTGCAAAAGCCTTGTCGCTGCCGCCGTTGAGAAAGAAAGAGACGTGCACGTACTTTTCTGTCTCGGCCATGCGCAGCTGCCTAAGCCCTGCCTGGCTAACAACCTCACCTAGGGTACCAGAAAGATCTTGCGGGGCAAACATGTACGGGAAATCAAACGCCTGATGGTAACGAGTAAAGGTCACGGCTTTTACATCAGGGCGTTGTCCTCGGTAGAAGCCCACTTCGGAATCAGACCCTACGGCTTGAGCCATCTGCCTCATCCGATCTGCTCTAAAATTAAAAAAGAGCACGGTATCTCCATCTTGTATACGGGCACGGGGCTGTGTAGCTCTGAGGACGAGTGGCAGGACAAACTCATCAGTAACGCCTTGCTGGTATTTTTCCAAGACAGCAGAACTAGCTAAATCAACTACTTGTCCTTCTCCACAGATAATAGCATTATAGGCTTTCGCGGTACGCTCCCAGCGTTGATCCCTGTCCATCCCGTAGTAGCGCCCCATCACAGTGGCTACCTCTCCTGTGCCAAGCGCATTTACGTATGCTTCTATATCCTGCAGGAATCCGGCGCCAGAAGTAGGGGCAACATCTCGCCCATCTAACTGCAGGTGCAGATAGACCTCTAATTGAGTCAGAGCGCACTCAGCCAGGATCGCTTTGAGATGATCGATATGACTGTGCACTCCGCCATCCGATAACAGACCAAACAAGTGGAGCCGGCTTCCCTTGGCCTTGGTATGTGCAACTAAGCTCTGCCATACATGATTCTTAGCAAGATAGCCCTCTCGTAAGACTTTAGTGATACGAACTAAATCCTGAAAAACGACTCTCCCTGCTCCAATATTTAGATGCCCGACGTTGCTATCTCCCATTTGGCCAGGAGACAGTCCGACTGCCTCGCCAGAGCATTGCAAAAGTGCGTGAGGGTAATCGCGCATTATGGCATCTAAGCGGGGCGTAGGTACACACTTGAGGGCATTGCCAACTTCACTAGTCCTCTGCCCCCACCCATCAAGTATAATCAGTGCTACTTGGTTATACATGGCACTGTTTCTGCCTGGCGCACGATCGATGCAAACTCCTCTGCCTGGAGTGATGCACCCCCGACTAAAGCGCCGTTTGCATATTCTGAGGCCAGATACTCGCTGATATTAGCAGCTGTAACACTGCCGCCATAGAGCAGGCGTACTGACGCGCCGGCATCTTTGTACATGCTCACGAGGGCCTCTCTGATAGCTTTGAGCATTTGAGCAGCTTGCGCTGTGCTAGCTGCCCTACCCGTGCCTATGGCCCAGATGGGTTCATAGGCGATGACGAGAGGCTCGGCCTGAGCGCCATCTAAGCAATTGCGAACCTGAGCAAGGACATGCCTTTCGCCCTCTCCGTTATCGCGTACTTCAAGACTCTCGCCAACGCAGAGCACAGGCGTAATGCCCCATGATTGTGCTGCCAAAATCTTACGAGCTATCATGGCGTCAGTCTCACCCACATACGAGCGTCGCTCTGAGTGGCCTAGAATAACATAAGTGCAATCCAGTTCCTGTAGCATGGGGATAGATACTTCACCGGTAAATGCCCCTTTATCGGCATGATGTACATTCTGTGCTCCCAGGAATATCGCTGTAAGGCCAATTTGATCACGTATTTCCTGGAGCAACGTAAAAGGAGGGCAGAGACAAACGTCCACATTGCTGCTACCCTCTAAAAGAGTGCAAAGCTGGCGGACAAACGCCCTGCCTTCCGCCAACGTGCCATTCATTTTCCAGTTACCCATGATTAATGGTCTTAACACTCTATTCACCTTTCCCCAGCTTATCAGTCAAAACCTCTACGCCCGGCAAAGGCTTGCCCTCTAAGAACTCAAGAGATGCACCACCGCCTGTGGAAATATGTGTCATGCCAGAAGCCAAGCCAGACTGTTCTACTGCGGCAGCGCTATCACCCCCGCCCACGATAGTAACAGCGGTCGATTCGGCCATAGCCTTAGCCAGCCGGAAAGTACCTACCGAAAAGGCCGGGTTTTCGAATACTCCCATGGGACCGTTCCACACAACACACCTAGCTGTACTGACTACTTTAGCAAAATGATCCGAAGTCTCTGGCCCAACATCGACAATCATCTTGTCGGTGGGCACGCCCTCCAAGCCTACTATTTCGCCCTCCTCGTCTTGAACGCTAGTGGCTATGACAACATCAAGTGGTAAGTGCACGGTAACCTTAGATCTCTCTGCCAAGTCTAGTAGCTCGCTTGCTAATTCAACCTGAGCAGACTCAAAAAGCGATTTGCCGACATCATACCCCTTAGCCTTAAGGAAGGTATTGGCCATGCCCCCTCCGATAATCAAACCATCAACCTTGCTGAGCAAGTTCTCAATGACCTTAATCTTGTCAGACACCTTAGCACCACCCAAAACAGCGACAAATGGCCGCCGCGGATTCTCTAGGGCAGAACCCAAAAAATCTAGCTCTTTGCTCAGAAGAAATCCCGCGACAGCAGGTTGTACCAAAGATGCTACGCCAGAGATTGATGCGTGAGCACGGTGTGCCGCACCAAAAGCATCATTTACATAGACATCGGCCAACCTAGCTAAGTCGGCGGCAAACCTAGGTGTGTTTTTCTCCTCATCGCCATGAAAACGGAGATTTTCCAGCATCACGACGTCCTGAGCCGCCATGCCGCTTACTTTCTCTTCTACCGCGCTACCCACGCAATCGGGTAGGAGAGGGACCTCAAATCCTAATAGCTCCGCAAGCCGAATGGCGACTGGGAGAAGACTGTATTTTGCCTCTGGCGAACCCTTAGGTCGACCGAGGTGGCTAGCTAGTATAATTTTGGCCCCTTGTTCCCGCAGGTACTGAATTGTGGGGAGTGCCGCTCTAATCCGGGTGTCATCTGTCACCTGACTCTGTGCATCCAGAGGTACATTGAAGTCAACGCGTACGAAAACCCGCTTACCTCTTACTTCAATATCTTTAACTGTGAGCTTAGGCATGATACCCGCCTACGCCTGATTAGCGATCATAGATAAAACGTCTACCATGCGGCAGGAATAACCCCACTCGTTGTCATACCAAGTGCAAACCTTGGCCATGTTATCTCCAACTACCATGGTGAGCTCCATATCAACAATCGAGGAGCGGGTATCCCCCAGATAGTCTATTGACACTAAAGGCTCATCGCTTACGCCCAAAATACCCTTAAGCTTACCATTAGCCGCCCTACGGAAAGCGTCGTTGATCATTTCGCTGGTTGCTTGTTTAGCTAACTCCACAGTCAAGTCGACAATGGATACCGTGGTTGTAGGTACGCGTAAGGCAAATCCGTTAAGCTTACCCTTAAGTTCAGGGAGAACTAGACCTATGGCCTTAGCTGCCCCTGTTGTCGTAGGGATGATGGATTGACTAGCCGTACGAGCTCTACGCAAATCACTGTGCACGACATCAAGGATTCTCTGATCATTAGTAAAAGCATGAATCGTATTCATCAGACCCTTGACGATGCCAAACTCTTCATGCAAAACCTTAGCCATTGGCCCTAGAGCATTGGTAGTGCATGAGGCGTTACTGATAATATGATGCTTCGCGTGATCATATTTGTCCTCATTACAACCAAGCACAATGGTTATGTCTTCGTCTTTAGCTGGAGAGCTAATGAGGACCTTCTTAGCTCCCGCTTCAATATGTTTACCAGCTGTTTTGCGCTCTTTGAATAACCCTGTGCACTCCACAACGACGTCAATGCCTAAATCAGACCACGGAAGCTTAGCAGGATCTCTCTCTGCAAACACCTTCACCTTTTTACCATTGACCTCAAAGCCATCATTTATCGGTTGTACATCAGCCTCAAAACGACCATAGTTTGAGTCATATTTAAGCAAATGTGCCAGAGCCTTGGGATCAGCTAAATCGTTGATGGCAACTATTTCTAGCTCCGGACGGTTATGGGCGATGCGAAAAACCTGCCGGCCAATACGGCCAAATCCGTTAATTGCGATTCTCATAAGACATCCCCCTCTATATGAAAGTGACCTAGTCTCACCCATTATATCATAGCAACCGCCGACCTGCAGACGACAAGATAGACAGGCTCTCTCGGTACTTGGCAACAGTCCGACGGCTAATTTGAATACCCTCATGTTTGAGCATATTAGCGATCTGTTCATCGCTTAAGGGACTGGCCTTGCTCTCTAGCCCTACAAGTTTAGCAATGCGTTCCTTTACAGCTTCGGCTGCAATGCCTCCGGCGCTACTCTTTACGCCGCTATTAAAAAAGGATTTTAAAGAACACAGACCACGGGGGGTTAAGGCCTGTTTATGCGAGACAGCCCTACTCACCGTAGACTCATGCACTCCTACCTCTGCCGCTACCGCTGCCAGGGTTAAAGGCCGCAGATATGCCGTGCCATACTCTAAGAATTCATACTGTAGCTTGATCAGAGCTTGAGTGACCCTTAGCAGAGTCTCTCGCCGCTGTTCCACAGCCCGCATTACCCATAAGGCGCTGCGCATGCAATCGTCTATATAGCTTCTCGCCTCTCCATCTCGCGCCTGCTCAGCCATACGGCGATACACATCACTTACAACTATACTGCTGCTCAAAGACTGATTGACATGAGCTGCAAATCCATCATGCGAGCGTAGGATATACACGTCTGGAATAACGCTTGTGGTTGGATTCGGCAGGCAATACCTGCTCCCTGGGCTAGGGTCGCAGGCCTTAATGTTTTCGAGTATAGGATAGAGCTCTGCCAGAGAAATATTAATCTGCTGAGCAACACGGTCGAGACGCACACCTAGCAGGGGCAGGTAATTGCGTACGACCCTCTCGGCTAAAGGCGTGAGCGTTCCGCGCTGGTACAGTTGCAACAGTAAGCAGTCAGCAAGGTTTTGCGTGCCAAAACCAGGCGGGCCAATAGACTGTAGTAATCTTTGTGCTAAAACCAGTACACGACGGCTAAAGCCGACTTCTTTAACAAACTCTGGTGCAAACTCTGGTAGGTAGCCACGCGAATCTAACGAATCTACGAGCACCCCTGCAGCACGTTTCACTACAGGGCTCACTGAACTCAGATTTATCTCCAGCAGTAACTCACTACGCGGATCAGGAGTATTGGGGGGGTCGTACAGGTCATTAGGTTCGTTATCGCCATTGCGCCACTTAGCGGTATTTTTTACTCGCTCTAAGCTGAAGCCGGCGGGTTGCTCCCAAGGTGGGGACGCTAACTCAAACACAGGGTTTTCTGAAATCTGGACCCGCAGAAAGCTATCTAGCTCCAGGGTATTCATCTGCAGTAATTCAATGGCCTGCTTGAGCTGAGGCGTCATTATTAGCCTGCCGCTCTGTTCAAGTTGCAGCGTTAGTCCAGGTCGCATTACACCCCTCCCCCTCTAGGCTTGAGCGCGTTTGCCACATAACTAAGCTCCTGAGACGATACACTGAGGTAACTACAACCTAAATCAATCAATCGCCGGGCGAAAACGGGATCTGCCGCCATTTCACCGCACACACCAAGAGATTTATTACAGGCTACTGCTTCGTCTGCCACTATCTTGATCAGGCGCATAAGCGCTTCTGCTTCCCCTCGGGCAGGCACACCAAGGCTCATACGGTCGCTTGCATATACGTAAGCTGATAAATCGTTCGTTCCCAAGCTAAGAAAATCAGACACACTACAAAGCTCCCTCGTTAACAGAGCTGCTGCTGGTGTCTCCACCATCGCACCTAAAGGGATATGCCCGCCGCCTAAGGAACTCAGCATTGACCTTACCTTGCACATTTCGCCAACATCAGTGACCATAGGAACCATTATGTGTAAATTACCGTAAGGTGATGCGGCAATTAGCAGCTCCAATTGGCGCTGCAGTAAATCCGGCTCATCTAGGAGTAAACGCACTCCCCGCGTCCCCAACATGGGATTTTGCTCAACCTTGGCGAGACTCCCGGGTAAGGGCTTGTCAGCCCCAAAATCTAACAGACGAAACACTACTGGCTTACCCTTAGCGGCCAGTAAAGCCCTTTTGTATTCCTCACATTCGGTGTCGCGTGAGGGTATAGAGTTGCTGCGCAAATATATAAACTCTGTCCGGAAAAGCCCTACACCGCGATAGCCTTCGGTTGAACCGATTTCGGCACTAGACGAAACGTTTAGCCATAGCGGCAAATCAGCAGCATCAGCATAAGAGTTTACAGTGACCTGCTCGGGCGTAGGCCCGGTGTATATTACCCCGCTCTTACCATCAACTGAGATAACCAAGCCGTCGAGTTTGTGGATATCTTCTATACCCCCCACCACTACCAAGCCTAGGCTCCGAGCTAAAATTGCCAGATGCCCTGACGTAGGGAGTGTACCAGTACACAAAATGCCTTTAGCCCCCTGCTCGTTGGCTGAGAACAGCAGCGTCGGCGTTAGGTTAGCGACTAGCCAGATGGCTCCACGCGCAGTCTCTTTATTAGGCCCAAGCAAGTCCCCAGCCAAGTGGAGGAGATCGTTGCCCCTTGCTCTAAGATAGGCGTTCTTAGAGTATTCAAAGGAAGCACGCAGTTCACCGCAAGTAGCTAGAACGGCCTCCCGTACAGTAACACCAGCCCGAACCTTATCCTGCACAGTCCCTAGCAACAAAGGGTCTTCAATCAAACTGAGATACACTAGGGCCACTTCGCGGGCCTCTGTTGAGAGTGATTGGTCATTTGCATACTGCTGATATCGTCGTTTGGCTACAGTAAACATGGCGGATATATCAGACGCCACCCCTGTTACATCTTGTACTAGGGCGGCCTCACCTGTGATGAGCCCACCCGACAAGCCTTGCCCCGTGACCTGCATTTTACTCACCCCAACCTCCCTCAACAAAAGCCACAATAGTCCTTAACTCCGAGCTTACATCTCCTGTGCCCCGCACTAAGACCTCAATCTGACAACCACGCTGTAATTCCCAAGCAGTAATAGCTATGATACTACTAATAGAAAAAGTCTCCCCTTGATAACTTAGGTAGATATCTACATCTAGCTTCCGGCCCAAATCCTTGAGGCGAGCAATCGGGCGGAAATGGATAACATCATTGCGGATAGTGACTAAGGCTTTCTCTTCACTCATGAAATCCCACCTCAATTTCTTTAAACCCGAGCTTAAAGGCTAAAGCTTCAAGCTTACGTAAACGATGGTTAACTGCGCTCTTACTCAAAGGCGGGTTAAAGAGGGCCCCGAGTTCCTGCAAACTAGCGTCTGGGTACTTTCCCCTGACATCCGCTGTTTCGCGTAGCGCTGCGGGTAGGTTGATCACCCCCATTTTTTGATCTAGGTACCGAATGCAGTCCACTTGGCGCCAGCTAGCTGTCACAGTCTTATTAATGTTAGCCGTCTCAGCATTGACTAACCGATTAACCTGGTTACGCATTGATTTGCGCACACGGGCTCCCTCAACTTTAAGCAGGCTTTGGTGCGCCCCAATCAAGTTAAGAAAGTCCACAACCTGTTCTCCCTCTTTGAGATAAACCACATATAGTTCCTTGCGACGCACGACCCGGGGTGACAGATTGCACCTGCGCATAACCTCACACAAAAAATCAGCTTGGTCTTGATATTCCGACACCATTTCTAAGTGGTAAGAGACTCTGTTAGGGTCGTTGATGGTGCCCGATATAATAAAGGCACCGCGGAGGTAGGCTCGATTGCAGCACTCACTTCCAAGAGCTTGGCTAGTTAAGCGCAGGCTTTTCTCTTGATCATCCCAAATCCCCAGGTTAGACAATATTTTCTCTGCCATGGGAGCAAAAATAAGGTACATCCTATTCTTTCGAAACGCAGATCTCCTCCGAATAAAAACTCGGGCATCCGGCTGGTGCTCTTTGACTAACTTGAACACTAGTCGAGCTACACCTGGGTTCTGCGTAGCAATATTTAAACCAATCCCCCCTGCGCGGGACAACTGAAGAGTGCCATGTTGCTTGACAATCGCCGTCAACTCAGAGCGTCGGCAACAGTCTCCTGAAACAACAAGCCTGACCAGTTCGCTCTTTACCTCTTCAGTGAAGGTCACTCGCTCCACCTCCTCAACATCCTTTAAGTACTTATTCCACTAAGCACAAGCTTTCCCTGCAAGTAGTCCTAGCATGGAAAAAGAGACCGTAATCGGCCTCAAGGATCTAGAGCTGTTGTGTCTCCCAGACTACTGCAAATAACTGTTCCATACCCTTAATCATCGGAGTTATATTTAAATATTCGTCGAGGCGATGGGTGCCTCGGCCTTCCGTTATTCCAATACACACTGCGGGAACACCTTGGCTTAGGGGAACATTAGCATCAGTACTACTAGCTTCCTCAACTGATGTAAGGCCTAACGAGCGCTGAATATTTCTTACAGTTCTCACCAATACGTGGTCAGAGCTTAGCCCCCCGCCCGGTCTGTCCCCTACTACTTCAATTTCTGCTGTAACGCCTGCTCCCCTCGTTTCGGCGCTAATAACACGTCGAACCTTATCCTCGAGCTTAGCTAGCTCTATCGAATCAACAGAGCGCATATCCAACAGCATTTCGGCGGAACCAGCGATAGTGTTTATGGATGTGCCTCCGCTAATAACCCCCACATTGTAAGATGTACGTGGCTTAGAAGGCACCTCGATTCGGGAAATCTCTGCAATGATTCTTCCCAAGGTATGGATAGCACTAGGGCGACCGAAATCCCCCCAACTATGGCCACCCCCCGTAGTAACTAAAACCCTTAAGCGTCTACTGGCTATACCTTGGTAAACAAGACCTCCGAGGTTACCGTCAACGGCTATTACATGGTCGACGCTGTCATGAAACAGTTCCATAGCACGTTTCATGCCCTTGAGGTCGCCTAAGCCTTCCTCGCATGCTGTAGCTACAAGAATAATATCCCCAGGCGGAGTAAGCTTAAGCTCCCGTATCAGGCGCGCCAAGGTTATCAAAGCCGCAATGCCAGTAGAATTATCCCGTACACCCGGCGCCATAAGGCGGTCTCCTTCACGCCGCACTGTTACATCGGTGCCAAGTGGAAATACTGTGTCGGAATGGGCCGCAAGCATTACGGACCTACCGCCCGCGCCAAAAATACGACCGTACACATTGTGGGCATCATCTACTTGTACTTCTTGTACACCTTCGGCACTGAAACGCTGTGCGATGTACTGCGCTCGGTCCTGTTCCTGAAAGCTCGGAGCAGGTATTTCGCAGATACGTATGTTTTCTTGAACCATTTCCTCTAGGGTGGATGTCAGATATAGTTCAACTGCTGTCAGTAACTTTTGCATTCTAATCCTCCTAAAGCTATATCGTGTTCCTTCATGAGGAACGCAGCTTATTCAATTGGGGTTGTTCCCCTCTTCTTCTTAGAACAAAAGTTCCACACCCATCGAAACTATTCCTGCCTATCCTTACGTATGTAAACTAGTTTTCAGACAAGGCTTACAAAAGGAAAGGGGGATGACTCGTGGACATCCCCCTAATTGCTTTAATAAATTGATAGATATCTGTCTAGCTCCCAACCATGGACTTCCATATCGTATATTCTGCACTCGGCGAGCTTAGCCCTTAAGAACCGCTCAAAGATGTGTTCTCCTAAAGTTTCACGCATAAACGAACTCTGGGCAAATACATCTAAGGCCTCACGCAAGCTCCCTGGCAAACTCTTAATGTCAGCAAGGGATCGCTCGTCTTCTCCCATGTGATAAATGTTCCCCTCTACTGAAGGAGGCGGGGTCAATCTGTCCCTTACACCTTCTAGGCCAGCACGAAGTGCACAGGCAAATGCTAGGTAGGGATTGCAAGCTGGGTCCGGGCTTCTCAGCTCAAGCCGAGTACTACTGCCTCGACGGGCAGGGACGCGAATCAACGGGCTTCTGTTACGCTCAGCCCAAGCAACATAGACCGGTGCCTCATAACCTGGTACCAAACGTTTGTAGGAGTTAACAAGAGGGTTAGTAATGGCCGTGTAATCAGGCACATACTTGATCAGCCCTGCTAGATAATGCATGGCCAATTTGCTAAGCTTATTAGGGGTAGATGGATCATAGAAGGCATTGCTTCCGTTTATGAAGAGGGACTGATTAATATGCATGCCGGAACCTGCTTCGCCAAATAGAGGCTTAGGCATAAAGGTAGCGTGGAGATTGTGCTGCATGGCAATAGTCCTTACCACTAGCTTAAACGTGGTAACGTTGTCGGCTGTTGTGAGGGCATCAGCATACCTAAAGTCTATTTCGTGCTGACCGGGTGCACACTCATGGTGCGATGCTTCGACGTGAAAGCCCATCTCTTCTAGCGTTAGAACTATGTCGCGACGAGCGTCTTCCCCCGTATCAATGGGTGAAAGATCAAAGTATCCACCACGATCGTTGGTTATGGTAGTTGCTTTACCTTCGGCGTCGCGCTTGAAGAGAAAAAATTCTGCCTCAGGGCCCACATACATAGTATAGCCCATATCCTTCGCTTCCTCGACAGCTCTCTTTAGGGTAGCCCTCGGGCAACCACTGAAGGGAGTACCATCCGGGTTTAATATATCGCATATCAAGCGAGCTGTAGGGGCTTTACCTTTGGTCCAAGGAAATACTACATACGTACTGGGGTCGGCTTTAAGCAGCATGTCAGACTCCTCAATACGAGCAAAACCCTCGATTGAGGAACCGTCAAACATTAGCTCTCCGTCTAACGCAGTCTCTAATTCGTCGACAGAGATGGCTACATTCTTATTTACACCAAGGATATCGGTGAACTGAAGCCGAACAAACCTAATATTGTCATCCTTCGCCCTCTGTAATACGTCATGCTTTGTAATCAATTTGCACACCCTTCCCGAATATTAATGGGTTAATGATACAGCAATGTTCGGATTATGTCTACACCAAAAATTATAAATATTCTGCCCATTTATAGGAGGATCAACTATGAACAAACCCCTAGTCTCTAGTATTACCTGCGCAACCTATGACGAAAGTGCTGTCCAGGCAGCCGTAGAACGCGCCATAGCGGAAATCTGGCCCGGAGGCTTGGCCCATCTTGTTAAGCCCGGCACCACAGTGGCCATCAAGGTTAATATGCTGATGGCCAAGTCGCCAGACCGAGCTGTGACGACACACCCAAGCGTAGCGAAGGCTGTCTGCAACCTAGTGAAAGAGTGTGGCGCTCAGGCTGTGATTATTGATAGCCCGGGAGGGCCATATACTCCGATATTGCTGCGCAACGCTTACGAAAAGTGTGGTTTTGCTAAAGTTGCCGAAGAATCAGGTGCCATACTCAACGTGGACACAAGCACAGTTAAGGTTAAGAGGGAAACTAAGGCCAATTTAAACGGGGCGGAACTGTTGCGGCCAGCTATAGAAGCAGATGTGCTTATAAACCTGCCCAAACTCAAGACACACGGGCTCACCACCATGACCTGCGCCGTGAAAAACTTATTTGGCCTAGTACCAGGTATTCAGAAGTTTGAATATCATATGCGTAGCCCAGATCTCAACGATTTCTGTAGTATGTTGGTCGGAATCGCTGAGCTAGCGGAGCCCGACCTCACTATTGTTGACGCCATCATTGGCATGGAAGGCGAAGGCCCCTCTAGTGGCAAGCCATACGAAGTAGGAGCTATTCTAGCTGGTAGGGACGTCCACGCCGTGGACTTAGTTGCAGCAGCAATGCTAGGACTTAAGCCCGAACAAGTACCCACAATTGTTGTGGGACAAGCTGTTGGCCTTTGCCCCATGTCGCTTTCTGAAGTTGATGTGCGTGGCCAGGTAAGTCCAAAACACAGAGGAGCCTCGCTCCCCACGGCATCCATCCGGACTCATTTACTAGATCAGCTGATGCCCCGCCGCTGGGCTGATAGGCTCTCGCGCCAGCTAAGGCCCAAACCCATTTTTATGCGTAGCACCTGCTCTTCCTGCGGAGTATGTGTACGGAGCTGCCCACCCCAAGCTATCGAGCTGAAACAGGGAGAGCTGCCACAAGTCGAGTTAGATAAATGTATTCGCTGCTTTTGCTGCCAAGAGTTGTGTCCGCAAGAGGCAATAGAGGTCGGCCGCTCTTGGCTGGGGCGGTTGTTATTTAGATGATGAGCGTCTTGGCCTGCCCTGTGTGTCAAGCCGCGCTAGGCCGGCTAGAGAGAGCGTGGGTCTGCGGTAACCGCCATAGCTTCGATATTTCCCGCAAGGGGTATGTTAACCTTCTGCTCTCACACCACAAGGAGAGCAAGGATCCGGGCGACAGCGCCAAGATGGTAGAGGGTCGCAGGGAGTTTCTCAACACCGGCCATTATGCTAAGCTTGCAGCTAGTCTCGCAACAGTAGTCTCTGATTTAGGTGCAGAAATAATTCTAGACGCCGGGTGCGGGGAAGGGTACTTTATGCGCCAGTTGAGAACGAAGCTGTCTGGCTCCGCTTTTATCGGAATCGACATTTCGCGTCATGCCATTGCCTCTGCAGCAAAGCGAGACAAAGCGAGTGTGTGGATTGTAGCAAGCACCTTTAGATTACCCATCCTCAGCCAGAGCGTTGACTGTCTGCTGCGCATTATGGCTCCGGGCTCAGATGATGAGGCATGGAGGGTACTAACACCGCGTGGTCACTATGTAGTAGTAACCCCTGGCCCTGACCATCTCTATGGGCTAAAGCAACTAATCTATGCTTCAACAGATAAGAATGTTTCTAAACTTCCTTCCCCACCGGGTTTTGCAGTGCTTCGCTGCGAACAGGTACGTTTTGACCTACATCTGCAGGGCGAGGATATCTTGAGGTTGCTAACAATGACACCCTACTATTGAAGCATTGACACGGCCACGCGAGACAGGGTGGAGCGGGCAGAGGAACTTATGACTCCGGTTGACTTTTATATCAGTGTGCTACACAAGGCGGCATTGGATTGAAAAGAACACCCCCCAACCTGTTGCCTTTGTCCTAGGGAATGAAACCGATGGTATGAGCAAGAGCTATCAAGCGCTACACTTAACAAACATCAAGTGAAATCTGGTCTGAAAGCGTCAATCAAAAGGCTGGCCACGCTTGTGAGCCAGCCTTTTAAGTTAGTGAGTATTAAGATAGCTTTCTAGAGCCTGTAGGAGCTTATCTAGCTCGGCTTCGAGGGTGAAGTAACCTATTGATACTCGGAGCAAATCGTCATTAATGAAGCGTGGACAAATGCCTTGAGCTTCGAGATAGGCGTATATTTCCTTAGCGTTATATCCCTTAAAGCCGAAGCACACCAACCCAGCAGATTGCTCTGGATCCATGGGACTCCAGTTCACAAGGTAGGGCAGTTTTAACAGGCCTTGCTTAAAGTTATGTGTGAGGGTCTTTACCCGCTCACGGATATTATCTATACCGATATCGTTAACATAGTCGATAGCCGTATTTAAGGCAGGCATAACGGCCCAGTTGCGAGTGGCATACTCGTACCTACGGGCTCCAGGGGGAGGAGTGTAGCTGCCGCCTTCCCTGTAGTCAAACTGTTTATAACCTACATCACCCATAAACGTCGGTCGCACCTCTTCCACTCTGTCGTGGCGCACATAGAGTGCACCTGTACCGGCAGGCCCAAAGAGCCACTTGTGCCCGTTGAGGGTGTAAAAGTCGCAGTCTATCTGGCGCAGATCAACAGGCATTTGTCCTACCGCATGGGCGCCATCAATAATCACCATCGCGCCTGCAGCGTGGGCCATTGCTGTCATCTGTTCAACCGGTAAGATATGGCCGTTGGCACTTAGCACATGGCTAAAGGAGACTAGCCGCGTACGCTCATTGAGTAAGCTAGCGTAGTTGGCTATAATTTCCTCTGTGTTAGTGTAGACCGGAAGAAAACGCAATTTAATGCCGAGGCGTTCCTCGTTGTACATCCACACCACAGAGTTAGCTGGGTGCTCGCCAGTGGTAATGATTACTTCGTCCTGGGGTTGCCAATCGATACCCCAGGCTACAATATTGACTCCCTCGGTAGCGTTACTCGTCAGAGCAAGCTCTAAGGGATCACAATTGACTAGCTGAGCCAGCTTGGCCCTAGTTTGGTCTGTAACCACATCCCGCATCTCCTCGTAATGCTTGGACAAGCCAGCACCACGTTCATGCCACTCTTGATAGGCAGTAAAGAAAGTGTCCATCACCGGAGTGGGTGTGGGGCACAGCGAACCAGCGTTAAGAAAGATATACTTACTCAACACCGGCATGTCTTGGCGTACTTGTTCTACTGTTTTCAATGAGCCTCACCTCTTGTATCGTGCCTCCTTGTGGGTTAGTTCACCCTAACCTTGAGCATCTTATCGTTCTGCTCCATCTTGTCGACCAAATCTACGTTTTCGATTACCTGTCCAAACACCGTGTGCATGGCATCAAGGTGTGGCTGCGGTTGGCGTACTATAAAAAACTGACTACCCCCTGTATCTTTGCCGGCATGCGCCATGCTCAATGCTCCACGCACATGTTTATGAGGATTACCTTTTGTCTCGCATTTAATAGTGTACCCCGGGCCACCAGTTCCCGTACCCTGCGGGCAGCCGCCCTGAATCACGAAGTCTTTAAGGCAGCGGTGGAATGTCAGTCCGTCGTAGTAACCTGAATTAGCGAGCTTCTCAAAATTAGCGACTGTTCCCGGTGCAGCCTCGGTGAAAAGCTCAATGGTAAACGTTCCTTTGGCGGTTTCGATTGTTGCTGTCTTTTTAGCGTTCATTTTCATGCACCTCCTTCCGTAGTTTTCTCCATTCAAGAGAAAAATCCTAGCTAGCCTAAAAGGATTCGTCCAAAAGGCGGCAAATATATTAAACATATGACAAAAGGGAGGCAACCTCATGAATTTTGATCTAGACATGAATTATGTCGTCGATAACTTAGTAAAAATTGCTACTACACCTAGCCCTGTGGGCTATACTGAGACCGTGATTGACTACATTAAAGGCGAATTTGATAAACTGGGACTTGAGACTAAGCTACTTAATAAGGGCGGTCTAATCGCTACGCTGCGGGGCACGGATGACATTGCTCACCGCACTCTATCTGGTCACGTCGACACTTTAGGCGCGATGGTTAAGGAGATAAAGGCCAGTGGTAGGTTAAGGTTTACCCGGTTAGGTGGATACATGTATAACTCAGTTGAAGGGGAACACTGTACAATCATTACTTCCGGCGGCTGTAAGTACACAGGTACCATTCTAACTACTAAGCAATCTACGCATGTATACGGCCCAGATTCCAGTAAGCAAGAACGCAGTGAAGACAATATGGAGATACGCATAGACGAAGTCGTTAGGTCTCGCGATGATGTACGCAAGCTAGGCATTGGCGTAGGTGATTTTGTCGCCCTTGACCCGCGTACCACTGTCACTGACTCTGGATTTGTAAAATCCCGTCATCTAGATGACAAGGCCAGCGTAGCGGTTCTTCTCGGCGTTGCCAAGTACTTCGCCGATAAGAAAGTATTACCCGCTCGGACTACTCATTTCTTTATCACGAACTTTGAAGAGGTAGGTCATGGAGCTTCAGTTGGCACCCCTCCACAGACGACGGAGTTCTTGGCCGTAGATATGGGCTGCATCGGTGATGGACTAACATGCACCGAGTTTGACGTCTCGATCTGCGCTAAGGATTCTGGTGGCCCTTATGACGCAGGCCTACGTAAGCAGCTGGTAGCACTAGCTGAAGAGCATAAGTTACCCTATGCAGTAGATATCTACCCTAATTATGGCTCAGACGCCGGGCCTGCACTGCGGGCCGGTAATGACATCCGCACCGCACTCATTGGGCCTGGAGTTGACGCTTCACACGCGCATGAACGCACACATAAGAGCGCACTTGAGGCTACGGCAAAGCTGTGCGTAGCGTATTTGTTGAGTTAATTGACGGCCAATAACCATCCGGGTTAAACATGCAACATGACTCAGGAAACATGACCTAGGAGACTGAATCACTACTCATTACTCACTAATCACTAGGAGAATGGCCGGGTAAAATTCGGCATAGGGAGTGGGCTAGGAACACCGCGACATGTTGACTGAGCACTACTTCTCCTTTGAGAATCCCTTACGCACTGCTATGTTAGTTAAGCTCTTCATAGCGCCGCTGGTTATAGCGAGCGCAATCAGGCTGGCCCTCGAAAAGCTACGAGAGCTACGTGTGCACCACTAGATAAAGGTCCACCCGTTTCGGTGGACCTTTTAGTTGTGTTTTGTTGTGTTTACTTGACTATGCTTTAGGATGCTTGCTATGATTACCCTAGGAGGTGATCGCATGAGTGACGATAAAGAACTCCTCACTGCCCAAGTCCTAGCCAAGGCTTTAGATTTTTCAGTAGAGACAATCTGGAGGTACACACGGGAGAACAAAATCCCCTACATCGAATTAGGTAGCAAACAGTACCGCTATCGACTGACTGATGTAATTAACTCGTTGTCATGTTCACAAATTAGAGAGAAAGCCGTTGAGTACAAAGCCGACCCTACTAAGAAGTTGACCTACGAAGACTATCTTAAACTGCCCGAAGAACCCGGATACAGCTACGAAATCCTAGACGGTCTCTTAGTTAAAGACCCCTCACCCACCGTCTTGCACCAGCGAGTATCCCGGCGACTGCAACGGTTACTAGAGGACTATTTTGCTATTTCTGATCCAACAGGCGAGATATTTGATGCCCCTCTAGATGTAACCTTAGGCGACTATACTGTAGTGCATCCAGATATCTTCTACATAGCAAGCCGGCAAGAAGAAATCGTACTACACGCGCGTATCGACGGTCCGCCTACATTGGTAGTAGAAGTAATCTCCCCCTCTACTAGCCGCAAAGATAGGCTGCGAAAACTCCGTATTTACCAGCAGGCCCAAGTGCGCCACTATTGGCTGGTCAACCCAGATGAAAAAACCCTGGAGTGCTTTGCACTAAAGGATGGCGCCTATACCTTTGCTGCAGGCGGCATGGATGATGAAGTGGTGGAACACCCCACCTTTGTAGGATTATCTGTTGATCTTAAGATACTGTGGTAGCTAGCCCCCCTGGCCAAAGCCCTATGCTTTACCCACAAGTATTGAGCTAATGGAAAAGCTCCCACATATCAGTAATATCCTGCAGTCTTCGGAACCCTCGCCACAGGACTTTGACGCCTG
>WSXW01000017.1 GCA_009773495.1 Bacillota bacterium | reverse complement strand
GGGTATTGTTCAGGACGCTAGTAGGTGGCTCCTTCTTTTGGTGCTACCATTGTGCATTTTTAACTGCCACACTCTGTACTTTCATTTTGCCAGACACAGGGTATTTGCAGATATTACTACGCCCTTGATTGTATTAACTAGTGCGTGGCTTATAATTGAGGGCAAAATCAGTGTTTCAGTGTCAATTGCAGCAATCCTGTATCAGCGTAGACTAATTGCGAACGTTCCGCCTATAGTTAGCTCGTATCCTCTCTTTCACTATGCTGTGGCTGCATACCAGAGAATCTTCGCTATTCTAGATGATAATGAAGAGAACATGACTAGTATTGAAGACAGCAAAAGAGCCGAGGTGACGGGCAACATCGAATTTAGAGATGTATCGTTTACCTACGACGGTAAAGAGTACGCTTTAAAAAACGTTTCGTTTAATATAAAGCCCGGACAACTGGTGGCGTTGGTTGGTACAAGTGGATCCGGAAAATCAACCGTGGCTAAACTTATTCTGGGTCTGTACGAGTGTTCCGAAGGGAATATCTTTTTTGATGGAGTATCAATCAAGGAGATTCCATTGAACCGTTTAAGAAAACGTATCGGCTTCGTTCCGCAGGATCCTTTTCTTTTCAACGGTAGCATTAAAGAGAACATAAGCTGTGGTCTAGAAAAGTTTCGGGACAGTGTAGTTGAACTTGCCGCGGAAACTGCAGAGGCACATAGCTTCATATGCCTTCTCCCGAAGGGGTTTGATACGCCGGTTGGGGACAGAGGGCTAACCTTGTCCGGGGGGGGAAAGGCAAAGGATATGCATCGCTAGGGAAATTGCGAGAAACACGAACGTAATCCTCTTTGATGAAGCAACATCAGCACTCGATGCGGTTTCAGAATCCCAAATTAGGCGCGTTTTCAATACGTTGAGGAAGGATAAGGCATGCTTCGTTATAACCCACAAGCTGTCGACGATACAGGATGCAGACATCATTCTTGTGTTTGACCAAGGCAAACTGGTCGAAACCGGCACGCACCAGACACTAATGGGAAGAGGTGGTCACTACCACCGGCTATGCCAAGAACAGATAATGTCGGGAAAGGACATTGTGCGATGTATAAGCTGAATTCCAATTTTAAGGTAGATTACGTTGGTTCCCAAATCTACCTCCGTTCGAATTCTAGTATTAATGGTCAGGCTGTACTGCTAAACGAAAGTTCTCAGTTAATAGTAAAACTTCTGGAAATAGGGGCAGATATCAATCAGTTGGCCCAAGCCCTGGCAAAAGAGTATGCCTTGGAGTTACAAGACGCCAAGAGTGATATATTGGATTTTGTACAGGAGTTAATGGAAGCTGGACTAGTTGAGGCGCTGGATTGAGGCACAGAGGTTCCACATTCCAAGAGCTAAAACATGGTGTGTCCCGAAGGAATAGTTTACTCCCGAGGTAGAGCGGTAAAACAGAACTTTACATACGCCATCAAAAAATTGAACTACATTCCAGTGGCTAACCAAAAGGCGCTAGTTTCCTAGCGCCCGAGGCCTGGTATTTTTATGGTGACGCGATTGGGGATGCAGACAATGGCGTCGCCGGGTTGGCTTTTGCGACCTTGATGTATGCAGATTTTATCGGGACAGGCGGAGCCTGTCATGCGGATAAATTGCCCGTCTACCTCGATAAGGCTGTCGCCGCGCACCCCCACTACTGTGATTATTTGCTTTTCTGCATTGGGATCGAGTCGTACTGTTTGCACTGGTTGGTTATCTACCTCGATGACTGCCTTTTCCCCTAGAGCAGCAGTGAAGCGACGATAAAGCACTGCGCCACCCGCCAAGACGGCTATTATTAATACCGCAACAACGATTTTCTTATCTAATGCGGTCATGAAACACCTCCGTATCCTACAGTACATTGCCTCCGAAGAAATATAGCACCGCAAGAATAATAAGCAATAGTCCTGCCACTATCAGCGAACCCAGTGTGATGTTCTGCGGATTCCAGTTTTGTCTATCTACCTCAGTCTTGGTTGCTTTAGGTTGATCCACTTGGCGAACAGTCTCTAAAATGTCCAATCCTTGTTGGGCAACGCGATCATAACCGTGGTCCAGTTTCTCATCTGCTTTGGCTACGCTTTCAGTAAGCTTAAGCGCAGCGTTTCCCACGTTATCATAAACGTGATCAATATCGCGGTCAGCCTTAGCTACTTCTTCAGTAAGCCTAAGCACTGCTCTACCGGCCCTAGCGTAGGTCTGGTCTATCTCACTATCCACCTGAGTTACCTTGCTAGCCAAGACTTCCACAGTTCGCCCAGCTTGATTATAGGCATTGTCAACGCCATGGTCTATATGGCGGGCCTCTTCTACTAGCTTGGTAGTAGCATGCCCCATAGCCTCGTAGCCTTCGTCAATCATATCATCAAATCTCTTTACTCTGTTGATCAATCGACCAGAGGCACTACCACTGCGGTCATACAGCTCACATATACCGCCCTCAACGCTAGTAACGTAGCGGCAACATAGGGTGAGAAAACCGTGATAGAGCGGGCGATAAATAAACCCCTCTACTGACAACCAAAGCGGGTAACGCCACGTAAAGAACTTAAAATATTTTGCTATAAAGAAAATCGCTATGCCTAAGGACGCGGGCAGCATAACACCTCCGTAAGAGTGGACATCCCAGAACTTAACGTGGTGAAGCTGTTCTTCTAGTACGTGCAGGTCAACTACAGTACCGTGAGCCGTTGATTCTAAGAAGTGCATAACCTGATACGGAAAAATACCTACGAGGATTATTGCTAGACAGAACACGCCCAACACCATACGAACTAAGGTACCTTCTCCCTGTGTCGGAGGCTTATCGCCCTTGTACTGGCCAAAAAATATGCCGGTATATAGCTTGATGAAATAGGCAGCAGTAATAGCACTACCTACTACGAATAATTTCTCTGCTAGGAGTAACCAAGCACTTTGGCTGTGCTGGGCAGCTTCGACTATTGCATGATGTATTAACGTCTTACTCGGAAAGCCACTAAACCCCGGCATGCCTAGTACTGCGAACGAGGCGATCAAAGTGGCTATCGTTGTAAAGGGTAGATATTTAGACATTCCGCCGAGTTTGCTAAGACTCAAGGTGTGGGTGAGTAGGTAGACTGTACCGATCATCAAGAATAAGCCGGACTTAAACACGGCATGGTTAAACGCATGGAATACCGCAGCTGTGTAAGACAAACCGCCCTCTTCAGATAAATACGCAGCGCACCCAATTGCTAGCATAATATACCCCATTTGACTGACACTCGAATAGGCTAGAATTTTTTTTATGCTGTCTTGCATCAAAGCCATGAACGCTCCGCCAATCATGGTCAACAAGGCCACCCAAATCATCACATAGCCTATATTTTGCGGTATTATAAGATACGCACTGTGCGCGTTATTAGAAGACAGAGTCACCGTCAGGAAGCTGAGAATACCATAGGCCCCAGTCTTGATCATCACCCCGGAGAGCAAGGCGCTTGCGGGAGAGGGAGCTACGGGATGCGCCTGTGGTAACCAAATGTGTAAAGGTACTATACCTGCTTTAACACCAAAACCAACTATAAATGTGAGGGCTATAAAGTAAGGGCTGATATTCCCCTTGTGTAATGCATCTAACGCTGGAGCGATATCGGCAGTGCCGGTTGTCCATACCAATGCCAATATACCAAATAACAAGACTAGACCGCCCGCCACACTCATGTAGAGATAGGTATCACCGGCACGCATTGCGTTCTCGTCCTCTTCGTGTATGACCAGCGGATACGCGGTAAAGGTCATGAATTCAAAAAATAGAAAGAGCGTAAAATAATCCCCCGCAAGGAACACACCCAGACAGCCGCTAAGGCTTAGCATCAAAAACGCAAAAAAACGGGACTGCGAATGCTCATGCTTCATGTACACTAGTGAATAAATCGTGGCCAGTAGCCACAATGCTGAGGCGACCACAGCCAAGAGGCTCCCTAAATCTGTGGGTCGAAACTTCAAGCCATAGTCAACCAATCTGAAAAATGTCAGTGACAGCTCTTGATGGGCAAAGTGCTGTAAATAGTAGATAACAGATGACGCAGTAAAAGCAATTGCTGCGGTCAAAACCGTCACTCTGCTACGGAGTCTAGCACTCCACCCAGATGCTGCACCAATGAGGAGCCCCCCAGCAATGGGGGTCAGAATAGGCACCAACAAGAGGACATCTATTAGGCGCATGTCAACCTCCCGTTACTTGATGGCAAAGAACAGTGCGTGAGCAGCTTGCTCCGCAAGCTCAAGTACTATATTTCGGGGCAAGAGGTCTACGAAGACGATCAGTCCTGCTAAAACTACCATGGGAACTAACATGGCCCAGGGCAATTCTCTATGCCTTGGTTCTTTGTCTTCGTGCGCATCATGGTGAAGATGCGGGTCTCCAAAAAATGCCCCTTGGATAACTGGGAAATAATAAATGAAGTTCATCAAGGAACTCAGGAGTAGTAACAGGACGTACCCCCAATTACCTGCATCTAGTGATCCAAGCGCAATCTCCCATTTAGAGATGAAGCCAACTAACGGTGGAATTCCCACCATTGATATAGAGGCAATTGTAAAAACTATCATCGTGACAAACATCTGCTTACCCATACCGTGCCACTCAGATACCTTACGCTTGCCCGTGCGGTAAATAATCGCGCCGGCAGCCAAGAAGAGACTAGACTTCATTAGCGCGTGGGCGAAAATATGAAAGATTGCTCCTATGAGGGCTCTTTCTTGTAACAAGGCGATACCCAACACAATATACCCCATCTGTCCGACACTAGAGTACGCCAAACGGCGCTTAATGTCGTCCTGTGTAATGGCTACCGCAGACCCTAAAAAGATTGTAACAACCGCAAATAATAGCATCATGTTGTTCCAACCGGTCTCTCTAATTAACTCAACACCATAAATGTTGAACACAATCCTGATAAACCCATAGGCCCCGGTCTTCAGCATCAACCCCGAGAGTAACGCACTAGCAGGGCTCGGTGCAACAGGATGTGCCTCTGGCAGCCATACGTGTAGCGGTACCACACCTGCCTTAATTCCAAATCCAATGAAAAAGGCTATGAAGGAGAACAGAGCGAGTCGCCCGCTCTCTTGTACGAACCCCCCTGGCGTAAAAGCAACAGTTCCAGCGATTTCATAGACAGCTATAATTGCGAAGAACAGCGCCAAACCGCCGATTATCGTGAGAATAAGATACTTATAGCCTGCTCGCATCGCCTGTTCGGTCTCTTCATGCACGACCAATACATAGGCAGATAGCGACATAAGTTCGAAGAATAGGAAGAAAGTAAACAGATCACCGCTAAGGACTACCCCTAAAGCTCCGGCAAGAGTTAGAACTGAAAAGGGATAGTACCGATTCTTGGCATGTTCCTTGACCATGTACTCCGTAGAGTACACCGTTACCAAAAACCATATCCCAGAAATTATGGCTGCCACTAAAAAGCTTAAATAGTCCACTCTAAATGAAATGCCAAGTGGAGGGAGCAAGTTGGGAAACTTGACCAAAATCGTTTCTCCTGCCATGATGCGCTTATAATGGCTTATGACTAACACAAACGAGGCAAGGCTTGCCAATACAGATAAACCATTTCGTAACTTCCATGAGTGTTTCTCTACAAGATAGATCACTAAAGCAAACATAAGGGGCACGAGGGCCGCTAAAACAGCAGCCTGAAATAATCCATGCATAACGAAGCCTCCACTATTTTATAAATAACTGTGCCGTTTGTCTCACTAGGGGAATGGCTATAGAGGGGAATAAACCGAAGAAAAGGACGCCAAGCGATAACACAACCAGAGGGAGCTGCGTAGCCCAAGCCGGGTCCCTCGCATCTAAAGGTGAATCTTTACCAAAATACGCCGCAATAATGATAGGGAAGTAGTAGATGGCGTTTAGCAAACTGCTGATCAAAATTAAGATGGCAAAGAGTGTTTGACCAGCGTCCAGTGCTCCTAACGCGAGATAGAGCTTCGAAATGAAGCCCGCAGTCCCAGGAATGCCTACCATCGATAGTGCACCTATACTAAAGGCTGCAAAGGTAAAAGGTATGCGGCGCCCTAAACCACTCAGCTCGGATATTTTCTTATGCCCGCTCTGATGAATGATAACACCAGCCGACAAGAACAACAATGACTTCATAATGGCATGGTTGAGGATATGGAAAACTGCGCCTTCCACAGCACGCTGATTAAACAACCCTACACCCAAAAAAATGTATCCCACCTGCGCAATGGTAGAATAAGCTAGCATGCGCTTAATATTGTCCTGCACCATAGCGAAAACAGACCCCATAATGATAGCAATCGAGGCTAGAACTAAAAAGATTTGCCTAATTGGTAAAATCTCAAAAATGGGGATACCGAGCGCAAGATAGACAATACGCATGAAAGCGATAATATATACCTTTACCACCAGTCCGCTAAGCAGAGCACTCGACGCCGTGGGCGCATTGGAGTGAGCATCTGGCAACCACACGTGCAGGGGGAAGAGTGCAGCCTTAACAGCAAACCCCACGAGCATAAACCCTACGGCTAAAACAATATTGAGCGGATATTGACCCGCCGTAATCACTAGCGCATCGTGAATATAAGACATGTTGAGATGTCCACTAATCATAAATATCAGTGCAATGCTAAACAACACCACACCAGATCCTAATGCACTAAGGACTAAGTAGCGGAAACTCGCCTCGATGCTCTCCCCCGTGCCTTTTACCGCGATGATAGCAATGGCAGCAAGGGAGCTGATCTCAACAAAAACAAATAGGTTAAACAGATCTCCCGTCAATACCATACCATGCATCGCAGCTGTAAGAAGAAGCAGTAAGGAATAATATCCTGTTTCATTGTTAACCTCGCGAGGCCCGAACACAGCAAACCAAAAAATAACAGCGCTGACCCCTGCGATGACTAGGGAACTGAAGGCCGCAAAGGCATCCACCACAATCTCTATTCCGAAGGGAGGCGCCCACCCACCTAGGGTATAGTGTATTGTTCCATATTCAAGAACCATGAATGTCAGCCTCGTAGATAAAAGCAGGACCATAGCCGCTGTTAGCAAGAAGATAAAACGCCCTACCTGCAAGTACTTGGAAAGAAGTGCAACGACAAATGCGCCCGACAAGAGCAGAACAACTATCAGGACAGGGGTATGTGTGATATTAACCATGACGTCTACCTCTTAAGGCGATTATCTTGTCAGCGTCAAGTGTGCCGTAGTAACGATATAACATGATAACAAGCGCCAGAGCAAAGGCAGTAAAACTAACAGATATAACAATACCCGTAAGAATTAGTGCTGAAGGGACTGGATTCACGTACTTCTCCACACCATTAATTAAAATGGGAGCTTGACCGCCCCTAATATATCCTATTGAAACAAAAAAAAGAAATAGGGCCGTATCCATTATATTCATACCCATGATTTTTTTGATGAGATTATTATGCGTAAGCATAGTATGAAAGCCAATCACGAACAGGATTACGGACACTAGATAATACACGTTTACTGAAAGGCGTTCAATGATTGCCATCTGTATCCGTCCCTCCTTCTAGTAGCTCCTGAAATAGGGTAAAGATAGTTCCAGCCACTTTCCCGCCTAACCCTACCGTGATGATGGCGATCATGCCGCTGCTCCACAGTCTACCCGCCTGCCCCAGTGGGAAGACTCCCCGGTTAGTGAGGAAGCTATAGCCAAAAAATATCCCAACTAATCCTACTACAATATATAGAAGAGCGCCTCCTCCCTCAAAAAGCAGTGAGGTGTCATGCTGGAGGCGGTGCTTTCGCTCACTAAAACGAAAGACTAGACTATAAAATATCAGGCTCGCTGCTATAATTGTTCCTCCAGAAAAGCTACCCCCAGGGGAGAGGTGCCCATGAAACAAGACGTACATACCAAATAATTGGATCATAGGGATGAGCAGTCGTGCTATCATTTCCAGGATCATATCATGCATACGGTTCACCTCTTATAAAAGACTGCTGATACCGCCACCACAGCTACAAATAAGACTGTAGCTTCGCCTAAAGTATCGTAGGCCCTATAGTCAAGAATAATAGCTGCGATGGTATTTATAGCACCCGTGTCCACTGTGCTGTCAGCTAAGTATTTCTGCATAATACCCTGATGAGCAGGGGCCGTTTCGTCACCAAAGGCAGGCATTTCTGCTACAGCTAGAACCAAGAGCACGAGAATTCCACCAAGGATTATAAGGGAGATTATCCTCCTCATTCTTCGTGCCTCCTTGTTCTGCTAATTGCTGCTAGGAACAACAATGAGGTAGCTCCCGCTCCGATGGCTGCCTCTGTAATAGCCACGTCCGGAGAATGAAGCTGCTGCCAAATAATCGACATCATCATGCTGTAGGCACCAAGTATGATCACCGCGCTGAGCAGATCTCTGGTACGTGCAACGATTACAGCGCACACGACCAAAAAGACTAAGAGTAGGAGGTTAATCAATGCTAGCATCTTGTTCTCCTTCCGTAGTCCGATAGACTGCGCGAGCCATATAATGGGCTGCGGTCGGGTTGGTCAGCCACAGAAATGCGATCACCAACACCAACTTAAGTCGGAGATATGTGTTACCCGGATAGAATAGCAACCCGACTAGAACCAATCCAGCGCCTAAAGTATCGCACTTAGTAGTAGCGTGCATTCTTGTCAAAACATCGGGAAATCGAATTAGACCGACTGTCCCGGCCAGAAAGAAAAAGAGACCACTCAACAAAAACACACTAGCCAGAAAATAGGTCACCTAGAATTCCTCCTAGCCTAAGTTATAGTACCGCGCTCTAGATAACGCGCCACACCGATGGTAAGCAAGAAACTAATTAATGTATAAACTAACGCAACATCGACATAGAAAGGGGTTTCTTGAAAGATATACCCAATTAGGATAAGTACTATCACGGTTTTGGTACCTATAACGTTGATAGCCACAACCCTATCGGCAGGACTTGGCCCAACTACAGCGCGATATAGTGATACAAAAGTAAGTATGATCAGACCCAGACAGGTAATAAGCAAAAGAAGCTGTTCCACGTTACCGCACCCTTTCAATAGCCGCCAAACGGTTCTCAATATGCCAGTCACGAAGCCCTTCTCCAGCATCGCTAGTCAAAGCGTGCACCACAAAATCACCTGTCAAAGGAGCCTCCACGGTAATTGTCCCTGGCGTCAAGGTAATGCTATTGGCCAGAGTAACCCTCATCATCGGCTCTACGAGGCTTGATTTGTGTGTAATAAAGACGGGTTGCAGCTTCAATTCAAACGATAAGGCCAGTACCGCGACCTGCCAACCCGACTTAACAATCTCTACTATCAACAAACTAAAAAGAATTGCCCACGCCCCTAGGTTTCGCACATTCACATGTAGATCCCCTGACAGGCTGAGTAGGAGATCATCATTCAAAACGGTCACCACCGCTGCTACTACTAGACCTGTGAGCACAGTTTGCCAATGGAAGCTCTGGGCGAATAATAACCACAACAAAAATAAGGCCGCCGACCACCCGATGCGACGCATGCACATAGACAACCACTACCTCCTCAAAAAAGAGAGAAGCTACCACCATAATGACGGTAGCCCTTCCCATTTACTAGTATTTACATCGTGAGGGCCTTAGCACATCTCCTACTTTAGTGGAGCTGCCGCAAGAGCGTTGGTTATTGCTTCGATTAAACCTTCGCTCGTAAAGGTTGCCCCAGACACCACATCCACTTGATAATGTTGCTTGTCAACGATGCGCTGTGCAACGATATCCACTGCATCGTCGGCTAGCTCTGGGGTGTCTTTGTGGGTGACACTGATCTTGGTGATACGACCCTCAGATATAGTCACTTCGACCGTAATAGGACTCTTATATCCAAGCGCTTCGCCATTATAGATGCCATCTTTTATTTTCGACGGATCAAAATCATCTGTCGGGGCGATTACTCCCATGAGATGAACCTGGAAGTTCGCCAATGCCAACTTAACTCCAGCAGCTACAGCACGGGACGAAATGGTGGCGCCGGACACGGCAGTAATATCTTGCCCAATTGTAACCTTATCGGCTGGGGTCTTGTTCACAAATTGGCCAAGAAACTGCGTATTCTCTACTTTGTCTCCTATACCAACAGTTTCCCGATGCCCACTGACACGTACGGTTCTGATTTCGCCACTCATAGTAATGGATACGAGTACGTTTACTGGACCAGCATACCCATTACCGGCCGAAACCATAATAGCGCCTACTGCTTTGCCAGCCTTAGTGCCAACATAGTAGGCAACACCTTCTTCATTCACTTCTTCAAACTGATCGGCATCGGGCAACAACTCGCCTAGTGCGCGTGTCAACTCTTGTTGCTGGCGCTCAAGAATAATATTACTGGTAACAGAATTTGTTGCGGCTATAGCCCCCCCTGCTACGGCGCAGATTAAGGCTAAGGTCAAGCTAAGCTTTAGAATGTCTCGCATGTCATTTACCTCCCGTACTAGCCTCTTCAAAAAGCTAGAAACATATTGTAGAGATCTGTTCTAACGTTGATTTTATCACACAAGCTGACTAGTCTCTACCCACATACTAGATATTATTTAGTAGTCCCTGTAAGAAACTATTGCTATTGCACGCTCGAGGCAATGCCAAAAAAACAACCCCCGTGGTAGGGGTTAATTATCGCTTGCTTTAAACTCGCTAGAGAGCATAAGTTCCCACGTGATCCCAGTGGGTCTATACCTATTTAATTGGTAATTAGCCTTGGCAAATTCCATGGGGGTCATATCGCTTCTATAGACTTCCTTGAGCATGACCTCTACGCTTTTCTGGGCAATAGAAATGTCTACTCGACACTCTTCATAATAAACCAAAGCGGCGAGTCGGTTGCTCTCACGCACCACTGTGACAAACATTTCTTTGCCTCCCGTTTTTATTGTGGCTATATTTTACCTGCGTTATCCCGCAATTACAAGATTTTATTATCGACAAAAACCGTCAAAATCCGACTTATCAGTGGTGCTGTAGACATTTAGTGACCGATATATTTACTCTTACTCACATACAACTCGACATAAAAACTTTTCTTGTCAGTCCGCTTCGACAGGAGATGTGCTCAATCTTAAGTACCACCTCCAAATAAAAAGTAGATTATGTCTTGTGCGAAATCTATTTAAGCAAGAGGATTCTGACAATTCAATGGAGAAAAGTACATATATCAATTCTAAAGGGGTGAATGACTTGGCGCCTGGTACGCTTCAAAAACTGGTCTTAAGGGGTCTCTTCATTAGCTTGATCATTACGGCAGGATTCTTCGTATCATCTCTCGATAATAGCCGGCTCGCACTGCCCCTTTATCTGGGGGTGGTAGCTGTTGGCGCTCTTTTCATGCGACTAGCAATGGCACCCAAGAAGCATCGCCCATAAACGTACTTACCCACCGTATGCCTGCATAAATTGGGTAACTGCTCTTTCCCATCCAAACTGCAAGCTCCGATTCCGCCCGTTCACTCCCAAAAAACGCAGGGAGTTTTCATCACTAGTGACCTTCCTAATGATCTTCGCCCAGGCGCTAGGCTGAGTGTATTGGCGCACAAGGTACCCGCACTCATCGGTCACTACCTCTGTAATTGCGCCACGATAGCTAGCAATGACCGGTATACCACTGGCAAGAGCTTCAATGCTAGTAATTCCTAAAGCCTCTCTGCCCTGACTCGGGCAAACAACCAAGTCTGCAGCGCGGTACAGAGAGGGCATAGAGGCGTGTTCAATGGCATCAACGTGTATTATCCTATTACCAAGTAGCCTCATATCCCCTTGCAGAGACTGGACAAGCGCTGCTGGGACAGGGCCTGCTACCACTAGGCGGATTGGAATGTCTTTCGCTAGGTCAAGCCATGCCTTGACAATTGTATTAAGCCCTTTCTCCGGATCAGGGCGAGTCGCAAACAGAGCTACTAATTCTCGTTCCACCCCCCAGCCCCGTCTCATCATTAGTCTCTCCTTCTCTAAGGTTCTGTTGCCTTGGTAAGGAGAGAATTTGATCAGGTCCACCCCCGGGTGTATGACAGAAGCCCGTAACCTTAACCCATAATATCTTCCTAGAAATAGACTCTTTAAGAAGTGGCTCCGCAATACTATCTTGTCGACTAAGCATAAAGCCACCCTCAACTCACTACGTGGTATAGTCCCTCCAGCCAGGTAATGCAGTGAGTGCAAGTTAAGTATTAGTTGCCCTTCATAAGATTGGCGGACTGACCTGACTAGCTGGGGTTCATTTTCTATTTGAACTACGTGAGGCCTGACTTCTCGAAGTGTTTTCTTAATAGCTAGGGGAAAGTCACCGTCAGTCCAAGTCAAGACTCGTAGCCCCCTAATAGTCGACATTGCCTCAACTCGCTCTGCTGGAACCATGATATACGACTCGACACCGCGCCCTGTGACTGCTGTGGCTAGTTCAAGCACATATTGTTCAACAGGGTTAAACCCGGGCACCGTGGGGGCTGGCGGCATAATATAAAGCACTTTCATGTGACTCCCCCTCTTTAGGTTCTCACATCAGTCTATGCAGAACAAAGAGCCCCGTGAACATTTCGCTCACGGGGCTAAAGATTTTTAACTAGATATTGAGAGCCAGCAGGTACACACCCACTCCTACAAATAGCAATCCAGCAATGTAGGCGAAAGTATCCCAAAAACGACTGAACGCGCGGAAACCCTTTAGAGCTCCGGCGGCAGTACCTACAATAAGTAAGGGCAACCCATGACCTAGGCCGTAAGCAAACAGCAGTACACCACCTAGCACATAGCGCTGCGATACTCCGACTAAACTCAGAATGATAACCAGTACGCCGCTAGCGCAAGGAGACGCTGCGATACCGAAAAACAAGCCAACTACAAACGCACCAGGTATACCTCCGAAACGCACTGGTAGTCTTGAAAGACCTTTAAAAGGCAGGTGTAATAGTTGCATAAGGTTCAACCCCATCAGGACCAGCACAATCCCTAAAAACAGAGGAGCAGCGCGGCCTACATTCCCAAAAATCCCTCCTATAGCGACGGCAATAATTCCTAATGCCGCGAAGGCCGTAGCTAAACCCAAAACCAGAGACAAAACCAATAGGAAATTTCGGCGTGTACTTCCTTCACCAAAAGCACCGACGTACCCGAGTACCATCGGGACCATCGCCATAATGCACGGGGATACACTTGTGAACACGCCGGCCACAAACGCAACCAATAAGGCCAAAGGCACGCTACCAGATAACAAGCCCTGCAAGCTTTCGAGTGTCCACATTAGCGTCCCAACCCCCGCAGCACCATGGCTCGCAATTCTTCTATAGACATAGCGCCTCCCTCACGGGCAGCAATATTCCCGGCACTATCAAGTACAATAAAATCAGGGACATAGCGCACACCATAAGGCGTAGCGAGTTTCAGCGTTTCATCGTTACGAAAATTAGCCACAATGAACACTACCTGATTGCCTAATTCTTTTTTGAGATCCCGCACCGCGGGATACATTTCTACACAGGCGGGTCACCCATCTGAAGTAAACATAATAAAGATGGGCTTTTGTTGAGCTCGCGCTGCCTCATATACCGCAAAAGGCTTGGCGGTCTTGATATCACCAGTGCTAGGATGGGCTAACACCCAAGCTGCTACAGCCACTATCAGAACCAGAACAATAGAAACATTACGCTTCGTCATTCCTATCCTCCCCCCACGTTACTGCCAAGAAATTGCGTTCTAGCCTCCTGTCCCAGGCTGACCAACGCTCACCTAAGGACAAGGTATCGTCGATAATTTTCTCCACCTGGGCTAGGCGGCTACTTGTTAGGTCTGCTAGATGCAGCGCTAAAGCCGCCGCTGTCTTGGGCTCTTCCGGTGAGCCCCACTCACGGGTACCGTGGTGGCTCAAAATCATATGCTGCAACTCATCGCGAAGCTGCCCCGGAAAGCCCGGTATTTTATCGGTCAGTTTGCCTACGTTCTCAGCTCCCAAAACCAAGTGGCCTAGTAACCTGCCGCGGTCTGTAAACTCGAAACTAAAGGCCTTAGGCTGATACTCCTGGGTTTTAGCATGGTCATGCAGGACTACACCCGTAATGAGCAGGTCTCGATTTAAACGAGCACCCTGTACATCCACCATTGTTTGGGCGTAGGCAATAACCTCTAGGGTGTGGTGCAGCAACCCACCTGCATAAGCATGGTGCACGTCCCGCCCGGCTGGAGCCTGCTTAAAAGCCCTCGCCTCCTCAGACGATAAGTAGAGGTCAAGTAGCGCACGCAAGAAGGGATTACTAACGGTCACTACAATTTCTTGCAGCTCCTGCCACATTTCAGCAATGGGCCGTGGCGGTGCCGCACAGAAGTCCTCGGCATTGACATCAGCCAAGTTTGCCTTAGAAATCTCTTCTATATATATCTGTTTATCGCCCTTGTAATCCTGCACGCGCCCAGCCAACAACACAATATCATCCTTGCGATAGGAATTGTCAGCCACCAAGGCCTCATTCCATACCACAGCAGACACCTTACCTGTTTTATCGCCCACAGTCATAACCACCCCACAGGCCGGAGCCCCATTACGGGAGTAGTTTACTAAACGCTTGTCTATAACACAGAAATGACTCTTAATCGTGGTGCCGACAGCTACATCCTTGGCGTATATCTTACTCATGCTAAGCCCCCTATGAAAAACTAATCGTGTCTTATTGTATTCTCCAGAAAGGCGTTCCTTCCCTCTAAATAGAGAAAAAAGCGGACTACGACCGCTTTTTTGACCATCTCTGAACACCCAAAAAACGAAGGAGTTAACTCTCCCGAGCGAATGGGCTATCGAGAGCATTATGGGCTGTATCAGAATTCTGCTATAATATAGCTACAAATATTGAGAAGGAGGCACCGACTATGCCCAAAATAAGACCAATTTCTGATCTGAGGAACAACGCCAATGAAATATCCGAATTCTGCCGTGAGACAAGAGAACCGGTTTTCATAACAAAGAACGGCGTGGGCGATATGGTTGTCATGAGCGTGGAAACGTATGAGCGGCAGATGGCGCTTATTAACCTGTATACAAAGCTTGCCGAGGCAGAAGAAGAAATAGCAAACGGGGCAGAGGGAGAGGACTTCCTTGAGGTGGCGAAGCGATTGAGAAACAACGTGCATGGAAACATATAAAGTAAAAATTTATTCCCATGCAATAAGCGACCTACAGGATATTGTCGACCACCTCAACACACTATCGCCACAAGCCGCAGTTAAATACTATGACCTATTCATAGAAAGCATTGGTCGATTGGCCCATCTGCCGGAGCGTTGCCCCTATGTAAGGGATATTGCCCTTAAGGCTAAGGGATATCGCTACCTAGTAGTAGAAGACTACCTTGTATTTTTTCGTAATTACGGATGGCACAGTGCAGATTCGCCGGATCATCTATGGTAAGCGCAATTATGGATGGCTGCTGTAGCATGTAGCACTGCTAGACGCTAACATCGTCACGATGCTGAGTATGCGTAGGTGTTTCATTGGAGACCCCCTTTTTTACTCTTGATGGCCTTGCGGCTACATGTCTTTCAATGTGGTATAAATAGGGTAGTAATCAGTTAGGGGGAGTCTAATGTCATTTCGGCAAGACGCTAATAGGCTGAAGAATTTACCACCGAAACGCACGCATGCTATTGATGGCTGTAAAATAACCTACACCGTTGCTGGGCAGGGAACGCCTACTATAGTACTTATCAACGGGGCAGGGGGGCCCTTAGAGGGCTGGTACAAGCTCTACCCAGAGATTGAGGCCTTAGGCACTGTAGTCGCATACAATCGCCCGGGAGTAGGCGGTAGCTCACGCCCTCTAGTTCCTGAGACTGGAGAGGTTGTTGTGCATACTTTGCACCGCTTGTTGAAAGAAATCGATGCACATGCTCCGTATGTACTTGTTGGGCATTCGTTTGGTGGACTGCACGCTAACCTGTTTGCACGCCTTTACCCCAAAGAGGTAGGCGGAGTGATACTGCTTGAGGCTACTGCTCCTGATGATGTTGCTAGCATGAAAGCATATCAGAGTCCTTGGCAGCGGTTTATCAGCGGAGTCATGCGCAGAGTGTTCGGTTTTGATCCTAATAATGAAATAACCAACGAGGAGCATACGGTTAAGCAAATCTCCCAAGCCCCTACATTCCCGAATGTTCCACTGCAAGTAATTTCCGGGGGTCAAATAAAAGGGCTACCATCTGAAGCCATTAATAAACGTGCTCAAAATCAAGTAACCCTCTCTCGCCTATCGCCACAGGGACATCACACTATTGCTGCGCAAAGCGGACATTTTCCGCAGATGACTGAGCCAACACTAGTCCTTGATATAATAGCGAGGGTGATCGCCTCAGTTCGAGAGCAAGGGATGATTTAGTGACTGGAAATGTAGACAACAACAAAGTAAAGATACAAGAGCTGCCTCAGTTTTTTGAGGCAGCTCTTGTGCTATTTAATTATGCCCATTTCCTTACCCACAAGCTCAAACTTCTCTAGCGCAAAGTCTAAGTCCTCGCGGCTGTGGCTGGCGGAGATCATGACGCGGATGCGGGCTTTACCCTTAGGCACGGTGGGGAAGCCAATCTTAGTAGCGAAGATGCCTTGAGCAAAGAGGCGGCGGCTCATATCCCCCGCTACATCAGCCTCACCTAACATAACTGGAGTAATAGGCGTTTCGCTGTGGCCGATATCGAACCCGAGTTTCTGCATGCCTGCCTTAAAGTAGCGGCCGTTTTCCCACAGCTTTTCTACCAGCTCACCGCTAGCAGTCAATATCTCGATGGCTTGAATAGTCGCAGCTACGTCTGGCGGTGTGAGTGCTGAGCTAAAGAGGAAGGGGCGCGCTCTCTGCTTGAGATATTTGATCAGCTTGGCGCTACCAGCTGCAAAGCCACCAATGGTGCCGATGGCCTTAGAGAAGGTACCGACCTCTACGTCTACCCTGCCATGTAGGTGGAAGTGATCAACTATACCCCGACCGTTTTCACCCAGGACACCTTCGCCGTGGGCGTCGTCTACCATGGTTAGGGCACCATAACGTTCCGCGAGCTCAACTACTTCGGGCAGACGGGCAATGTCTCCATCCATGCTAAATACGCCGTCACAGATGACCAATACCCTACCGCTGTTGGGGCCTTTTAATACTTCTTCTAGCGAAGCCATATCGTTGTGCTTATAGACTTTAATCTCTGCCCTGCTTAATCTAGCGCCATCGATAATACTGGCATGATTGAGCTCGTCGGAGATGATAGTATCTCCCTTGCTAACTAGGGCAGGGATAACCGCGCAGTTGGCCATAAAGCCAGACTGCAGGGTGAGAGCCGCTTCTACGCGCTTAAACTCGGCTACCTTTTTATCTAGCTCCTCATGGAGCGACATAGTTCCAGCAATGCTGCGAACTGCTGCAGGACCGACGCCGAATTTCTCTATAGCGTCAATCGCAGCCTGGCGCATGCTAGGGTCATTGGCTAGGCCAAGGTAGTTATTAGAGCACATATTGAGGACCTTGCGCCCCTCAATCTCGATCCAAGCGCCCTGCGCGCTCCCAATAACCTTAATCTCATTGTAGAGCCCTGTTGACTGTAAATCGTTGACGACATCTTCTGCGAACTTTAGACGGTCAGACATTTTGGTTCCTCCTCCTGTTATGTAGTTGGATGGGGGGCGAGTCGTACACGGTACACGGCGGGATCGTACCTCGTGTTTCGTATTTGATGTAGCCACGACACGAGCAGCCTTCAGGGTGCGGGGCCAGCACCGACTCGTGGAGATTCTTGCTGGGGGCTAGCGGCGGCTGGGGGCAACCCCTTAGTGATTTGTGAGTAGTGATTCGTTCCCATAAGCGCCCTATCGCATTGCCCGCAATGCTGTCGGGTACTAGATAGCCGACAGCGGAAAGTGCCTCGCCTACTGTCTCTCTTTACCTGCTAGGTGCTTATCATAGATTTCTTCTTTTAGCTCTGGCGCACGCATACTTCTCCAGTCTACTTCAAGCGGTCCAATGTATGTGCTTGGATCATAAGACAGGCTCTCCAGTTCCCCTAAGAAAGTCAAAACCAACCTATACGGTTCATGCACATTTTTTTCGCGGGTTAGGTGCTTGATGACTTTTATCTCTGCTCCTGTTTCGAAACTGACTGTTCTTATGAGTGCGTCTTCAGGGGTCTCTCCCTCTTCGGCATCACCGCCTGGCAACATCCAATGATCACCAGGAGTTCTAACCATGAGAACATGATGCCCTCTCATAATTATCGCCTGGGTTCTAATACGTCGATAATCCATTGTTCGTACTTCCTTTCAACACTTTATCTATCTAAGAATACCAAAGCTATCCTTTCCCCGCAAATGGGTAAAGGGTAAAATGGATGGGACGGCGTACACGGTACACAGGTGAGCCGTTTTCCTCGTTCTTGGTTCCTCGTAGAGACGTGCTCAGTTCCCAGTTCCTGCCTGACTTAGCTCAGTGCTCAATGCTCAGTGCTCACCGCTACATCTTATAGTGATTCCTGAAAGAAGCGGCAAGCGCCCTATCGCATTGCTCCGCAATGCTGTCGGGTACCAGATAGCGGTAAGCGCCTCCTTATTGGATTTTTGCTTTTTGATTTGTTTGCGGGCTGCAGCCCGCACGAAAGGAGCCCCCCTATGTACTTTAGAACAAACGACCTATACCCCCCTACCCTTGTTTCTGGCCCATACTCGCGGGGATTTTCGGATATTATCGTGGGAGGCGATAAAGCTACCCCCGACTCTTTGTTTGTCCATGCCGAAGGTACGTATATGGAGAGCGAGGAGAAAATGCTCAACGCCTACTATCAAGGCTGCCGCATCTTTATAGCCAGCAGGTTTTCAGAGGTGCTTATAAATGACGCCTCTGCAACTCTTGTGACCATGAGTGACCCGGTCCAAGAGCTTTATCGCTTGGCACGAATGATTAGGGGGCGATCTCAAGCACAAATTATCGGTATAACAGGAAGCATGGGTAAGACTACAACTAAAGACATGACCGCGCATATCCTGCGAGCAAAATATAAGAACACGTTAAAAACCTACCGCAATTACAACGGGGCGCTAGGCGTATCACTGACCTTACGCAAATTGCAGTCCGACGATCAGTTTGCGGTCGTGGAAATAGGCCTCGGTGAAGCTGGATCAGTCGGTAGAGGAGCCGAATTGGCTCAACCACATATAGGTGTGCTCATCAATGTAGGCGTCAGTCACATAGCCAAATTCGGCTCGATCGAGAGTATTGCGCACGAAAAGGGACAGCTGCTCCAGTACTTGCCACCAAACGGCACTGTTATAGCCAATGGTGACGATGCGTGGTGCCGCCGATTAACCAATGGGCTTATTCGCCCTACGTTATCGTTTGGGCTAAAAAAGCACAATGCGCTTCGGGCCTATGATATACGCCAGCTAAGTCCAGACATACTTGAATTTAATGCCACGTACGGCATGAAGACTCAACGCTTTTCGCTGCAAACAGTAGGTCGTTTCCAAACCTACAACGCCCTAGCAGCTATTGCAGTGGGCCTTACCTACGGCTTTGAGCTAGAAGAAATGGCTGTTAGGCTCAGTGGATTTAAGCTAAGTGAGCAAAGGTTAAAACCCCTCAAGCTAAAGAATTTCACGCTTCTTGATGATGGGTATAACTCAAATCCGCGAGCGCTAACAGCTGCACTTACGGCCCTTGTGGATCTACCACTCTATAAATCCAACCGGGTAGCGGTAATTGGTGATATGCAGTACCTAGGAAGATTCACACAACTCTACTACAAAAAGCTATGCACTGAACTGAAGGCGCTTAATCTCGACCACGTGGTCCTCATTGGCCCTGCCATATCGCAACTTGCCCCTAGTCTCTCAAACGCAACTGTTGCACATAGTGCTACACAAGCGGCAGAGCAAGCCTTAGCGGCAGTGGAACCCGGAGGAGCACTACTGCTGAAAGGGCATAATGACCCTCTATTTAGAGAAATGAGAAAAGAAATAGAACGGCTAGAAGGAGAACGTAATGTATAGATTGCCCTGTAGGCTTTAATTGCGCTAACACCCATTTGAATGGGTAAACTATGCGCAGATATCATAGGAGCATTTGAGCGGTCTAGGGCGCAGTAGTCCCCTCACGACGATAGAACTAAGCTTTTTGATAGCTCTTAAAACTTTCCTGCCCCGCCCTCGAAAAAACTATTGAACAATGATGTACCTAGGTTTAATATAACGTTATACGCGCAAAAACGGCTAAACATGAGGAAAACCGAGGAAACTCGCAGCCAAATCATTAAACACTGTGTACGGGCTGATTACGCCGCGAGGCGCACTATTAGGACGAACGGAGGCGGGCCAATGAAAAACAGAAAAGACAAAGACCGCATAGAACTAGAGCGTAGACAGAGCCGAACGCCTCTCTTTGACGCCTTGCGCAACTATGTTAAAGAAGGAACTCTGTCCTTTCATGTGCCTGGGCACAAGCATGGTAAAGGGTTGCCCGAGTTTACGCGTTTTGTAGGTAAAAATATCATGAACATTGACCTCACCATTATGCCTGATCTCGATAGTATCTATAAGCCTCACGGCCCTCTTAAAGCTGCACAAGACCTTGCCGCCGAAACGTTTGGTGCCGATCGCGCTCACTTCCTCTCCAATGGGACGACCTCGGGCATTCACTGCATGTTGATGGCTACGTTAAAACCTGGAGACAAGTTTATCGTCCCACGTAACGCCCATAAATCCGTTATTTCTGCGATGATTCTCACCGGTGCAGAACCGGTTTACATCCAACCCTATGTAGATAACTATCTCGGCGTAGCTATGGCTATTACAGGCGATGAGGTTCGACAGGCTCTAAGACAGCAGCCAGAAGCTAAAGCCGTCTTCGTCATTAACACTACTTTTTATGGTATGGCTCCCGAGCTAGAACGCATTGTGGAGATCACTGAGGATTACGAGATCCCTGTGCTAGTTGACGAAGCTCATGGCGCGCACTTGCCATTTCATCCTAGTCTCCCAATGTCAGCGATGGAAGCGGGGGCAGATATGGCTGCCCTTAGCACGCACAAACTACTAGGCTCGCTCACTCAAAGCTCTCTATTGCTTGCACAAGGAGACCTTGTCGATCACCTCTATATAAAAACAACTCTCAACCTAACACAGACGACAAGCCCCTCTTATCCGTTACTCGCCTCGCTAGACGTAAGTCGCAAGCAAATCTTCTTTCGCGGCCAAGAAATGTTGACTCAGGCAATTAATATAGCCAATTGGGCGAGGTATGAAATTAACAATAGTATCCCCGGGCTCTACGTGTACGGCAACGATATGGTAGGACTACCTGGATGCCATGAATACGACCCTACAAAGCTCTGCATTAACGTTCGTGCATTAGGTATTTCCGGTTTTGAAATGGAGCGCATTCTTAGACAAGGATTCCATATCCAAGTAGACCTATCCGATCTCTATAACGTTCTATGTGTGGTCTCTATTGCTGATACCAAAGAGACCGTACGTACCTTAGTGCATGCCTTAGCTGAAATAGCTAAGAAGTATACGGTGCAAGATGTGCGCGAAAAACCGATTGAGCTGCCACCTATCCCTGCCCTTGCATACCTACCCCGCGAAGCTTTCTACGCCGAGAGCAAGCGAGTACCACTAGAACAGGCTAAAGGTAAAATAGTGGCTGAGATGCTTATGGCCTACCCTCCGGGTATTCCACTAATTTGCCCCGGCGAAATTCTAACGCAAGACATTATTGACTATGTACGCGTATTAAAAGAGGCTGATGCCGAAATTTACGGCACCGAAGACCCCACAGCAGAGCACATCAAGATCATACGCTAAACAAAAACCGGAGCAAACAGCTCCGGTTTTTGTTTATATCATGAATCGTGAACTGTGAATCATGACCTAATATGCCAAGTACCCGTCAGAGTTTCACGTTCCCTGTTTCACGCTCCATGTTTTCATGTTTCATGAGTCACGTTTCATGTTTTACAGGTTACTACCGCGCAATGTTCCCCAGCGCGTTGCGCATCCATGTATACATCTTAAACCGCAATCCAGAACGCATCCAAGTATCGCTGGACTCAACCACCCGCCGCACTAACGGAATAAAGCGCGGATCACCCGACCAATGCTCTAGCACCACATACTCTGGTAATTCCGCTATAACCTGACGTAGCACAAACAGAGTTACGGTTAGATCATCCAAGAACCCCGCTGGCCCAAACAGCCAGTCAGGGATAAAGTCTAACGGAGATGCTAAATAGGCCGCTGCGGCACCTGCTAGGACACGATGTCTTCGGGGCAAGCGCCCATCACGTGAAATTCTGAGCAGTAGTATTAAAAAATCTGGAATGAGCAATACCATATTTTGATAATGTGCTCCTACCGGTGTCGCTCCTGTGACCTTATATCTTACAGTGTCATACAAACGATTCATATTATGCACCCCCTGCGCGTAGGTTGCCCGCACGAATGAATTATTATTGCTCAGGGGCATCTCACTTAGTAAGGCTACATTGTGGGAGGTCGGAATGTTTAACAAGCTGAATAATTTACTGCCCTTCGCTCACCTTACTGAGCAACAGTTCGCAGAACTAAAAAGCTTAGAGCAGAAGCTAAGGGAAAATGAAAACAGTGTATCTTATAGCGTTATACCCTCCCGAGATTAATAATTTAATGAATTATGAACTAGGGCGGAAAGAAATCTTTTTAGGCTTATTTTCCCACCATATTCTCCTCCACCTTCTAAGAAGCGCATCTCCCGCCTGACTTCCGTAAAGTCAAAGAACGTAGCTGCATAGTTCTCAAAACGAGGGCTAGCATAATCCTCTAGGCCAAGCGCTGCCAAATGACGTAGCGCCGTTTGGACCGCGCGCCTCATTCGTTGTTCTGCCGCCTTCTGGGACAGAGCACTGTTCCCCGCGAGGTGCACCAATAATTCTTTAACGGAAAACAACTCGCCTTGAGGCGCATCCGCAACAAATAAAGCGGCTTCTTCCAAATACCTAGAGCCAGACTCGCCTCCAATTCCCATATCATGAAGCACCACCCGCACTTTGTGGCGGGTCTTTTCTGTTCGGCCTGTCAGTACCTGTGCGGGTGAAGCTGCCAGATCAGCAACCGAACGATAGATATGATCAACTGCAAGCCGTAAACGCAAGGACTCACATACTCTACCTAAGACCGCCTTAACCTCTACAGAGTTGATTGGCTTTTGGATGAAAAACTCAACACCAGCATCGTAAGCTTCGCTTACCATAGCCTTGGCCTGAACTTGTGAAATCATCACAAATGACGCCTTGCACTTGACCTTGAGGCTGCGTACCAAGGCTATGCCATCCATATCCGGCAACAGCAAATCAACCAACACCACATCAACCGGACAATTACTCAGCATATCTGAAGCTTCATCTCCGCGTCCGCTCTCCCCAAGTATTACGCCAAGACCACTCTCTCGTATTACATCCTGCAGCATACGCCGAACAGCAATGTCATCATCTACGATAAAGAAACGATGAGTCATCTCAAGCCTCCCTTCTTAATGGTAGCGAGACTATAAACTCGCTACCTTTTCCAACTGAGCTAGTGACTGTTATCGTGCCGCCTAGTTTTTCCACAATACTTTTGACCTGCGCTAACCCTAACCCCGTAGACGCCTGACCTGTATGGGGGTTAAACTTAGTGGTATACCCAGGCTTAAAGATTATAGGAATATCGTCCTTACTTATTCCTACTCCAGTGTCGGCAACTGTTACTGCCAGATGCTCCTCATCAGCCTTTACCTTTAAGCACACTTCTCCTGTTTTAGGGATGGCCTCAATGGCATTACCCATGAGGTTGTTGAAAATTGACAAGAAACTGTGATATCCTTCTATGTCCGCTTGACCATCAAGTTCGGTGGTAATTATAATGCTCTTCCCCTGTTGCAGTGAGAGCGCTTGGTTTGCCTTTACAGCGACATCCACTAACGTGGCTAGAGCTACCGCAGGGTCTTCACTTTCGCGGCGCAACACGTGTCGCAGACGTGCGGATAATCTCTCAAAATCTTTTTTAGCATCATGTATCTCCCGTGCTATAGCCAAGGCGGCTTCAGCTTCAGTTTTATAAGTAATTTTAAGTCGGTTATAAAGCTGATAGCTCTTCAGCATAATGCGTTCGACCTCGGTCAATGTATTTTCCAGATAGAGTAATTCACTTGTAACGTCGGATGTAATTAATAAAAGTCTCTCGAACTCTCTTTGGCGCTGCTGCTGTTTGATGATATGATCTCGCTGTCGCCAAGTAGTGTACGCTAACCCTGTGAGCGTTCCACGCATGATGGCAACTACGGCTAGCAAGTACAACACCGGAAAGATATCACGCGTTACGAAAACGCCGCGTATGATCAGCTCGCCAATGTTAGAACCGGCGTCCAGAGCCACGATTATCAAAATACCCCCCAGCTTTGCTTCACGAATGACCTTAACAGAGAGTGCTAGGCCAGATCCAAGCAGAAGATAAAATAGGCCAGCCGGGTAGTGAAGCTCTAAGGCATCGTGCCACGGGACCTCTAGCACCAGCGCATTTCCCCCAGCTCTAAAGAGAATGATGACGATACCCGTAACAAAGCCCCCTACGGTTGGGTTTACTTCTTCATTCATGAGCAGGTAGAAGGTAAAAGCACTAACCGCTAAACTAAAGCGAAAACCCGTTCCAAAGGGATAAAAACTAAAATTGCTGACGAAAACCGTGAGCAAGGCTAGATACAGTAAGTCCCTTGATCTACCCAACATACTAATAGTAGGTGACTTAAGTGACTTTATCATATTACCTCCTGAGTTTGCCGAACGGATAACCTCTCGCAACCCTAAAGATGACCTAGCCTTCTTGAAGTGTTAGCAGACGAGAGGATGGCAGGCATTAGAGTGAACATTCTCAAAACTACTCCGGAGTATCTTCGACACCACTTACCATTTCCCCTCTATGGAGTTCCTTAGTGATTTACTCATAGAGCTACGTATTAAGTGAGATACAACACGGGCTGATTCACACCATATGTGAATCAGCCCGTGAGCGACATGCTCTGGCTTATAGTACTGCTCTCTTTGTGCTTAGCGCGCCTACTTCCCCGCTACCGCCAAAGAGCCAATCAAAAGCGACGGCGAACCAATGGTTCCAGTACCGAAGTCGACGTCATTGCCAACTGCCGTGACATCTGAGAGCATCGTAAAGAAGTTGCCTGCTATAGTTATCTGATTAACAGGCCGCACTACCTGTCCGTTGTCTATGACATAACCATAGGCAGAAAGCGAAAAGTCTCCCGAGACAGGATTGGCACCAGAATGGGTCCCCTGAACGCTAATAATCACTAGCCCGCTGACCATTTCCTGGACGAGCTCATCATAAGACTTGTCACCTATGTTTATATACAGGTTGCTAGGTGCAACCCCCACGGGAGCGTTATAGGCAACTTTATAGGCGTTACCAGTAGGCAGCACGCCGTCCTTCTTCGCTGTTTTGAGATTATGCAGCAGAGTAGTCAGGTTACCGCCATCTACCACATTCTTTGCTTTGGTGGCCACCCCCTCGGCGTCAAAGGGAGCCGAACCGGGCCGCTCTAGCATGTGGGGATCATCGGTAATAGTTATGTTTGGACTCATGATCATTTCGCCAACTCTACCCTTAAGCAAAGACATACCCTTCTGTGCAGCTTCAGCAGAAAACGAGGATGCGAATGTGGCTAGGAAGGATGCTGCCACATCGTTGCGTAACACAACGGTGTATGTACCAGACTCGACAGGTTCAGCCCCAAGCAGAGAGACTGCCTCTTCCACTGTCTTCTGAGCAAGCTTCTCCGCATTTAGCTTGCTAAAGTCGCGATCAGCCACGAAGCCATAAGCAGACTTAGTATCTTCACCTTCCTTGACTACAACGGAGACAAAGCCTTGAGCAAAGTTACCCTTATGACTGAGGGTGAGTCCTTTGGTATTGATAATAACAGTCTCGCCGGAACCGTTCCCCATACTAACTTGTGCCGTGAATACACGTGAGTCGACTGAATAAACGGCTTGTTCGAGCGTTCTTGACCAAGCTATCTTCTCTGCTGCGCCAACCTTATCAAGCTCTACTGAGTAAGAGTCTAGTTCTACATACTGGGGCGAACCTGCAAAGATCTCCTCTTCGTCTCCCGAGTCGATCACTCGCGCATTTTCGGCGGCATCCCGAATGAGTATATCTATGGAATCATCATCAAAGTTCTCCGTAAACGAATACCCCATCCCCCCGTTAATAATGCCGCGGAACGAAAGACCGCGCGACTCTGCTAAGGTGTAGTTGTCAATCTCTGTTTTAAACAGCCCAACTCTAAACTGGTTGCGGGAGGCAACATAGACCTCCATATCCTGAAAATCATGTTCCCTGCCCTTAGCAAACAACCTCTCGGTGAAGGACCGGATATCCATTATTTATCCCCCTTTCTGCCGCCAACAGTTATTTCGGATACGCGCAAGGTGGGCTGGCCTACGTCAGCTGGGAGAGACCCGCTGACTGAACCGCACATTCCTTGCCCACACGATAAATTATCTGCAATCATATCGATCTTGAGCAATACTTCAGAACCCCTGCCAATGAGAGTTGCCCCACGAACCGGCTTATCTATCTTACCGTTGCGTACGAGGTAGCCTTCGTTTACGGCAAAATTAAAATCCCCGGTGGCCGGGTTAACTGAGCCACCTCCCATGTAACGAGCAAACAAGCCGTACTCAGTGTTAGCAATAATCTCATCGCGAGTATGTCTGCCAGGCAAGATAAAGGTATTGGTCATGCGGGAGGTGGGAGCAAACTTATATGATTGTCTACGCGAATTGCCTGTGGCAGGCATACCCATACGTCTGCCGTTGAGCTGATCAATCATGTAGCCTCGCAATATACCATTCTCGATAAGCAAATTGCGTTGGGTAGCATGCCCCTCATCATCCACGTTGAGGCTTCCCCAAGCGTTCGGAATAGTTCCGTCATCTACTGCGCTAACAATATCGGCTGCTATTTTTTCGCCTACCTTATCTGCGAACACTGATGTCTTCTTGGCCACAGAGGTCGCCTCCAGGCTATGCCCACAGGCTTCATGGAATATAACCCCACCAAATTCGTTGTCAATGATAACGGGAATGCGTCCGCTTGGTGAATAATCGGCATGAATCATAGTAGTAGCTATGCGGGCGGCTTCACGCGCGTAGTCGTCTATGTTAATTTTATCGTAAAACTCAAAACCCATATGCGCTCCCGGACCATAAAACCCCGACTGCTTTTCTGGTCCCTTTGAAGCAATGGCTGTAATAGCAGTGCGAGTACGCACCCGCCGGTCTTCAACCAAAAGCCCTGTAGAATTTGCAATCTGTACGTGCTGGTCTTCGTCTAGATACCGCACTGTGACTTGCGAGATAATTGGGTCGTAATCCTTGGCTACAAAGTATGCGCGTGCCATGAGGGCCACCTTGCGCTGCTTGTCGACTTCATGTGGCAGGATGCCGATGACATTTACCTTAGGGGTAGCGTGCTTCATAAAGCTGAGGGTCATGCCACTACTTACACCTGGAAGGGCCGCAGCAGCCTCCTTAGCTACCTTGATGAGGTTGTCTCTACTGTAGTCATTAGAATATGCATATACGTAGTTGTTACCCTGGAAAATGCGTACGCCTACGCCGTACTCGCGCCCAGAAACAGCACTGTCGATCTTGCCTCCAACCATATTTAAGGCCGTGCTAAATCGGTCTTCAACAAAGACCTCAGCGAAATCTCCGCCTGTACTTAAGGCGGCTGCTATAATGTCGTCTAGTAAGGGGATCGAAAGCATAAAAACACTCCTTTCGTAGCTCAATTGCCATATAATAACTTCGCTAGCAATTGGGTATTATCCTGCCTATCATCATGTAAAAAGGCTGGCTTACGATAAGTAAGCCAGCACCGCGCAAGATGAGTTACCTAGGACCAGGACCGGGGGTGTAGTTATTATAGTCAGTGTAGCTCGGACCGTGCTGGTTCTGGTTCCCGCGCTGCTGAGAGCCCCCATAGCTGCTGGTGCCGGTGTTGTAGTTAGTGTAGCTAGGGCCTTGGTTACCAAAGTTACCTTGGTGACCTTGACCAGCTTGGGCCCAGTTCGGCATGCTGGTGTTAGAGCTACCGTACTGGGACCCGCCACCGTAGCTACTAGTGTTCGTGTTGTAGTTGGTATGGCTAGGACCGTAGTTTTGGCCACTATGCCCTTGACCAGCATTGGCCCAGCTCGGTAGGTTTCCGCTACCATACTGCGACCCGCCACCGTAGCTGCCTGGGCCTTGGGTATTGTAGTTAGTGTAGCTCGGCCCTTGATTGCCGAAGTTGCGTTGATGCCCTTGACCAGCGTGGGCCCAATTTGGCATACTACCACTACCAGAGCCATACTGGGATCCACTATAGCTACCCGTGCCTTGGGTATTGTAGTTGGTGTGGCTTGGACCTTGGTTGCTAAAGCTACCTTGGTGACCATGACCAGCTTGGGCCCATGTCGGCATATTGTTGCTACCCGAGCTACCATATTGCGATCCGCCACCATAGCTACCCGTACCTTGCGTATTGTAATTGGTGTGACTTGGGCCATAGTTGTTACCGCTGCCATAGCCCTGGCCAGAGGTGCTGCTGGTGTTGTAGTTAGTGTAGCTAGGACCGTAGTGGCCAGACTGTGATTGTCTGTCGTTGCCCTGGGCCCACTCGGGAAGATTATGATAATGGTTTTGATTCATGTTGTGGCCTCCTTAGTTGCATTTTGTAAGGCTTTCGCCTCCGTTATTTATTGTTCTCAGAGAACCGAAGCTAATGCATGGGTCTCTTTGCCAACCACACTGTTTGGGCATAATAAGAGTGGAGGTGTTATGTATGACCGATTTTTCGCGCGTCACCGAACTGGAAAGTCGCGAGTATTTCCGAGTTATCCATCATCGCTTACGCGTGCCCATGGATCTTTTTGTTAACGTTGTAGGACCTCTCGAAGGAGATATTACCGAACTTAATGCCCAAGACTTTATTTATAGCTATCTTAAGAGTCAGGGGAGAGAAAATGGGCTAATTGGCATGGTACGAATCTTTCCCAGCGACGATAGTATTCTGCTGGATGCAGCTATTCGCTATCCTACGGGCTGCGGGACACCACCGCCGGAGGTCGGGAAGAGGGTGTACGAGGAGAGGATAGGAGAACCCACCACAGAACTCACAGACAAAATATGAAGGACACAGAAAGAGAACCGAAACGAGACAGGGATTTAACGCGGAAAACGCTGAACGAGCGGAAGTCCCCGAAAGGTATGAATATTAACCACCCTTGTGCGACTTCAGCGCCTGGAACAGGTCTGCGATGTCCGCGTCAAAACGTATCTCGAGCTCAGCGCCGATGCGGCAAAAAAGAGCACCCAGCTAAGGGTGCTCTAATCATTGAGTGTTATAGAACTTTACTTAAAAAAGCCTTTGTTACTTCGTGTTGCGGGTTTTGTAATAGCTCTGCAGGAGTACCTTGCTCGATAATGGCTCCATCATGCATGAATAGAATCTTGTCGCTAACCTCCCGGGCGAAACCCATTTCGTGGGTTACTACAACCATAGTCATGCCCTCTGCTACCAATTGACGCATAACACTGAGCACTTCTGAGGTCATAGCAGGATCCAAGGCCGAGGTCGCTTCGTCAAAGAGCATAACTTTGGGTTTCATTGCCAAGGCGCGAGCGATAGCAACGCGTTGTTGCTGACCGCCAGACAATTGATAAGGATAGGCCTCAGATTTTTCCTCGAGGTTTACCTTGTGCAGCAATTCAAGGGCTAATGCTTCGGCCTCAGCTTTAGGCGTGTTGCGCACCCTTATTGGAGCAAGGGTAATGTTTTGTAAAACAGTGAGGTGGGGAAAGAGGTTAAACTGCTGGAATACCATACCAGTTTCACGGCGCACCTCATGTTTAGCAACACCCTTAGCAGTGACGACGACACCCTCAATAATGATTTGCCCAGAGTCTGGCTCCTCTAATAAATTAATACACCGAAGCAATGTGCTTTTGCCAGAGCCACTCGCACCGACGAGCACCACGACTTCGCCTATAGCTACGTCTGCTGATACTCCTTTAAGTACCTGATTGCTCCCGAAAGACTTGTAGATGTTTTTCAAACTAATCACCTACGCGCAGCCTCCCTTCGAGCCACATCAAAGTGCGTGACACTGTGAAGGTCATAACAAAGTAAATCATGGCCGTTGCCATGTACATAGAGAAGTAATCATAGGTGCGAGCAGCAACCAGCGTGGAACGGTAAGTTAGCTCTTGAACTGCGATAAAAGATACTAGTGAAGAGTCCTTAATCATGGTAACAAATTCATTGCCAATAGCAGGCAATACTCTTACAAAAGCCTGGGGCAACACGATGTACCTCATGACTTGCATAGGCTTCAGCCCCAAAGACAACGCCGCTTTAGTCTGGCCATTATCTATGGATTGAATGCCTCCGCGAAAAATCTCCCCTAGATAGGCTCCACTGTTTAGCCCTAGTGCAACAACACCCGACAGCAAGGGCGGCAAATACACACCCACGCGCGGGAGACCAAAGTATACGATAAAGATCTGTACAACCATAGGGGTGCCACGCATAAACTCTACATAAGCTTGGCAGACCACCGCCAACGGGGTAATCTTTGAAAGCCTGCCCAACGCAACCATTAGACCTAGAGTAATGCCCAACAGTACCGACCAAAATGTCACCACGATGGCCGTACGGGCACCCACTAAGAGAAAAGGTAGCGAATCTACAATTAGCTTAAAGTCTATGGCCACTGATTACTCAAACCATTTCTTCACGAAATTGTCGTACTCCCCACTTTGAACTAACTTATCAAGAGCCTTATTGATCTTGTCCATGAGATCCTTGTTCTCCTTATGCACAGCAATTCCAAATTTTTCCTCTTCGGTGAATGGAGCGGTGGCGTACTTCATACCACCAAGTTTGGCCATGTAATTCTTAGCCACAGGCGCATCAATAATAACAGCATCGGCACGACCATTTTGTAGCTCCATAAACGCTTCGTTAACTCGCTTGAACTGCTTTAACTGAGGATGTTCATCGGCGCCCTTGATACCTGCGGCTTCCATTGCACCAGTAGTACCTACCTGGACCGCAATCACTTTATCGGCCAAGTCTTCAACAGCGTTAATTGTGGTATCACTCTCAAGTACGACAATAACCTGATGAGCATTGTAATAGGGCTTACTAAAGAGTACCTTCTGCGCTCTCTCGTCTGTAATGGTCATGCCAGCAATAACTATGTCAATTTGCTTGGCTGCCAAGGATTCCACCAGTGTTTCAAACGGCTGGTTCTTAATCTCAATTTTCTCGCCGAGTTCCTTAGCAATATAATTGATAACATCGATGTCAAAGCCGACGATATTATTTTTTTCGTCGACAAACTCAAATGGAGCAAATGTCGCTTCTGTACCGACAATTAACACCTTCTTGGTTTGGCATCCTGCCAAAAACGCCACCAACATCACTATCACACACACAACCACCAGGACTTTTAATTTTTTCATCTTGCACCCTCCTTCAAAATTACGTATAACTATTCACGAACATAGTGGATTATACGGCATTACGCTGGAATTTGTCTATTGGTAATAATTATCTTCCAAATTTGAAAGGCCTTCCCGAGAGAAGCGACTTCTACTAACATCGACTCTCCATAAACTTGCGAATTCTCTCCAGCCCCTCATCTAGGCGATGATCCGGTGTCGTCAGAGATATCCGGAAGTAACCCTCACCATACTTGCCAAAGCCTACGCCTGGAGAAATGATAACCCCTTGGTCGGCTAGTACCTCCATCGCGAATTCTTGCGATGAACTATATATCTTAGGTATCGCGAGCCAGATATAGAGCGAGGCCCGAGGCGTTGTGCATTCAAGCCCGAGTGATTTTAGAATCTTTATAACACGATCACGACGAGCAGTATAAATATTTCGCATCCGCTCTACAGTCGCATCAGGATTAGCTAAACCCTCCATCGCGGCGAATTGAATCGCGGTAAACTGCCCGCTATCTGTAGAAGTTTTAACTTTACGCAGCGCCGCAATCAATTGCTCATTTCCGTAAGCAAAAGCTACACGCCACCCCGTCATGTTAAAAGGCTTAGATAGAGAATTAAGTTCGATACAGCAATCCCTTGCACCAGGCACTTCTAGAATGCTTGGCGCCACAAACCCCTCGAACGTAATCTCTGAGTAAGCATTATCATGGCAGATGACTATGCCGTGCTGCTTAGCGAAAGCAACAGCCTCCTCAAAGAAGGAATACTCCGCTACTGCCGAGGTGGGGTTGTTGGGATAGTTAAGATACATTAACTTGGCTCGCTTAAGGATATCTGCTGGTATGGAGTTAAAGTCAGGGAGATACCCGTTTTCTTCTCGTAATGCCATGGAATAAGGCTCCGCATTAGCCAAGACAGCAGACATCTCGTATACTGGGTAAGCTGGGTCCGGTACTAGCACGACGTCTCCTGGATTCGCCACAGCCAAAGCAAAGTGTGCAATGCCCTCTTTAGAGCCAATCAATCCGACCAATTCTCGGTCAGAGTGAACTTCTACGCCGAAACGTCTCTTTATCCAGTCTGCAGCGCCCTTGCGAAAGGCCGGGTCGCCGTCGTACTCCGGGTATTGATGGGTAGCCGGCTTGTTCCGCACAATGTCTACCAGCGCCTCTACAATAAATTCTGGCGTAGGAATGTCAGGATCGCCTACGCCAAGGTTGATGATATCAACTCCCCGGGTGCGGGCGTCCCACTTAAGCCGATCAATTTCGGCGAAGAGATACTTGGGCATGTTTTTAATGCGACTGGAAATCTGCATGGTTATCCTCCTTTTTGAACATACATGTAGTTTGCACAACGGACCAATCACTAATCACAAAACCCTAATCACTAGGGGGCCGCCAGCTGTGAGCAGTGAGCAAAGGCGCTAGGCTTGAGGCCTGAAGCTTTAGAAGAACGGCAGAAGCCACGGGCCGTCGCCACCGTGTATTGTCTACTGTGTACGGCTACTAGGAGCTAGGAACGAGGAAAGCCTCCGCGCTATATCAACAAGGGCTGCTTACTCAGCGTTCACCGTTTGGGTCGATAACCCCACTCATGCGCAGGACTTCAATGCCGCGCTCTTCCAGAGCTTTGAGGAATACGTTAATTCCCACGGAATCGCTGGCCATATGGCCTGCTACGATGACGTTGCCGATGTTTTGCTCGCGCACAGCCTTAAGTACATCTTCAGGCATATGCATTGAGATTGTAGTACCTATGCCTGCTTCAAAGTAGGCCTTTACTACATCTACGCCTCCATTGGTGCCACCAGCCATGATAACTACTGGTTTGCCAGCGTAGTCCTTGGGTGCGCCCAAGCGGATCGCTGGCTTGCTCAATGTCTTCTGGTACTCGGGCATCTCGTTTAGAGCATCAAGGATATCCTGCAGAGTAGCTTTGGGGTTGCCAGCGAGTTTTTCCTCTAACTTAGCCTCTACTGTGCGTTCAGCCAACATATCCGTCGGAGTATGTATGCCCATGAAAGGCATGTTAAGCAGCCTAGCTGCTGACCACGCTTGATCATAGTTGCTGGCATGCCCAGAGCGTTCAACCTCGCCCATTTTCTTAGCGAGAACTTTCTGCGCCTTATTGATGGGGATTCCCACGCTAACCATCTTATCGATCTGACGTTTCATAACCTCGGGGAACTCAGTGCGAGAGGTACCACCTACCGGGTGATGACCAATAACAAGATCTACCTTTAGTTTGTGCGCGAGCAAAATCTCTGCCGTGCCCATATCGACCCCAACGAGTACACGCTTAATGTTCTCGCCCGGGACCAATATAGCGGAGTCACTAGGCATACTAGACAGACCCGCTAGGCTTAGTACCAAATCCATAATCTCTTGGGTATTCATCATTAGAACGACCTCCTTTTATCTACTAGTAGGCGCTTTCCGCTTACCGCTTGCCGCTTTTTGAGCCGATAGCGGATGGCGGATAGCGTCAATTACGCCGATGTCGCTGCTGCCTTTCTTTGCTCTAGGAATTGTTCAGTCAGGGCGTTTAGCTCTCTAAGAAATCCTATGCATACATCTGTGGTCATCCCATCAACTGTAGGAACGCAATTATGTGTGCAGCCATCAACTACACCAACACTGCAAAGCTTCAGCAGTAACTCGTATTCCTCTTCTGCTGTCGGTAGCAATTCTGCGTTTTCTAGGACTGAGAGTGCGGCTATTACAGCGTAGGCACCCCAGTTACTAATACCTGCACAAATAATGGTGTCGGCGTCAGAAACCGAAGCTATGCAAGTACCTTCTGGTGTATACGCTACCCGAAAGCCGGCACTCCCGCACCCTAATTCGTTTCCACCGTCTCCCACAGCAATCGTGTGCAATCCTCTTATCTTCGCGGCGTTAAGGACGCCATCTAAGATTGGCACAAACTCAGAAATATCGCGCCCGCGCATGTTCCGGCATGTACCATCAGCCCCTTGCCCTGGGTATTCTAGCCCTACAAACACATCACAGGGTACTTCATCTAGTATACCCTGGGAAACTATAGTCCCAGGGGTGAGCGGAAAAACGGTAAAGCTCGCCTGCAAGTGCTCTTTGCAAACAAGCATAGCCTGTAACGCAGCTTGAGGGCAAAGGATCGTCACTTGCTTGCCTAAACGCTCTAAAGCACGTGCAAGAAAGGCGGCGCCAGGAGGACCGTCAGTTTCTACTGCACCCGCAGCGGGGACAAAGAAACCTGTGGCGATGGTAATGCGTGAGGCCTGCAGCAGCCTATCTGCCGCTATAGCTAAAGTACCAGGGCGTAATTCTTGGGCTAGGCCCCGCTGGCCTGGGTCAAAACGCAAGTACATCTCAAATTCAGCAAACTGGTGCATGTTCCACCTCATAGTCGTTAATCCATAATCACAAAACACTAATCACTAACTGGGAGGCGTTAGCGCTTTCCGCTATCCGCTGTCCGCTCTTTGGAACGAGCCACTATTCATGAAAAAGGAAACATGACTCATGATTCTGGAACTCCACGAGTCGGTGCTGGTCCCGCACCCTGAAGGCTGCTCGTGTCGTGGCTACATTGCAGACGAAGTATGAGGTACAATTCCACGGTCTGTGTACTGTGTACCGTGTACGGCTTGCTATGCGCCATGTGCTTCCCTAAAATCCTACCATGCCCTTGCGCCTATGGCTAGCCTAGAACTGCGGCAACCACGGTTTATGCGCTGCAATCAGCTCCCGCACGAGAGATTCTGCTTTCTTCTCATCGTCCACTAAAGGATGTAGACGCATGGCCTCCACGGCTAGCTTAAAGTCTCCTTTTAGCGCAGCCTCTACATTGAGCCTCTCGACCTTCTCGACACGAATAATGAGTTCGGCGATTTGCTCGGGCAGCCCGGACATAGGCAGGAGTTGAGCACCCTCTTTGCCCACTAGTGCCGGGACTTCGACAATCGCGTCTGCTGGTAGGAAGGAAAGAGCACCCTTGTTAAGACCGTTAACTATAATACGGTCGCCACGATTTGCAGCTAAGCTAGCTATAACCCTTACTGCCAAGTCACCATGACCAGGGACGCCACGGCGTAGCCTTAATCGAGGTTTTGCGCTTGCTGCTTGTTCCTTATAATGTGCGTAGATGCGGGGGAGCTTCTCGACTACAATATCAGCACGAGTTTGTTTCGCAGCTAGCTGCTCTCTTAGCATTTCTTCCGTGAGGTAGTAGTAGAAGAGGTAAGGAGACGGAAAGTATCCGTACTCTTTAAACAAGCGAGACATCCTGCCCACTAGCCCGGGAATGGGCTGCAGGATGGTACTCAGCGATCTCAGCATGGGGAGCTTGTCTGAGCCATCCCTACGAACTGCGGTAAGCCAACCACAGTGGTTAATGCCTACATTGTCTATCTCTAGGCGGGCATTGTGTGTAAGCATCAGCTTTGACAAAACATACTGCACTCCAGATGGCTCATCACAGATAGCCACTACCTTTTCAAAACCCGCGCTTAACAAGGCACGCACCACTTGCCCGGTAGGGTTGCTATAGTTTACCAAGTATGCCTGGGGACAGTGTCGACGCATGTCAGCCGCTACTTCCAACAAAAAGGGAATCGACCGCCAAGCAAATGATAACCCACCCGCCCCGGTGGTCTCTTGGCCTATTACATTATGCTGCAATGGAATCCGCTCATCTAAAGCTCGCGCGGCTAACCCGCCCACCCGCACTTGAGTCAAAACGTAGTCTGCGCCCCTGAGCGCTTCAACGCGGTTAGAAGTGTGTGTAATTGTATACTGTGCACCGCGCGCTCTAATTATCTGTGCTGCTAAATCGGCCACAATTGCTAGCTTTTCCTCATCTATATCCATCAGGCATACCTCAGCCCCGTCCAAGATGGCTTCTTCCACAAATAACCCTTCAATAATGCCGGGGGTAAAAGCGCTGGCACCACCAATTATAGCGATCTTCATACAAAACACCGCCCTTCCCCCATACATTCGGGGGATAAGGGCGGTGTTCCTGCTTTACTGGAGGTTAGAAGTTGAACACACCTACGCCAAGCTCATAACCAAGGTCAATCACAGAACCCGATCTCCCCTTACATGCACTACGGCTTTTTTGATAGCCTCTCGAGTTCATTTCCCACCGGAAGCACGTATAACTCGCCATTTTGTGAACACCCCCAATAGAATAGATTTTCAGTGTAGGACAGAGCCTTGTGTCCGATACGGCTCGTGAGGTTGACTTGATGAATCTCTAAGATGTAAATAACCTGAACGGTAATCCGCATTTCTAGTGCCCACGTAATGGCCCGAAAGGGAATCAAAGGCTATTACATGAATCCTTGGTTTTGGCTTGAGCACTAGCTATTCGATCCGCGCTAAGATCTCCCGCATAATGCGGTGCACTTCGCCGTCTACCCCGGAGAAGTCCATGGCGTCTTTGTAGATGGCCTGTAGGTCTCCTTGCATCTCGCGAGCGCGAGATAGCATCCCTATCGCTCTAATCATCGACTCTCGGTAGAGGCGAAGTACCTCTGCTTGGTCCGCTAGAGCAGTCTTCACCCTATGTTCTACGATACACTTGCTAAGGTCCACCAGCTTGCCGTTAAGCCCGGCATGTAACTGGTGCGGCTCTCGGCTAGTGAAGACCCCTACCCCAAGCTCGGGGAAGATAACATGCTCAATTTGGTTAGGGTCGAGGCAACAGTGGTACACTTCGGTGAACACACCCGCAATACGGGCTGTATCACATATTTTTTTAAGTACTCTATCGTTGGCCGTGGTAGGTTGACCCACCATCACATAGACCCTGCTGAGTGGGGTCATTAAGGAGTGGATGTGGTTAACCGCACCTTCTGGGCAAATGGCGCTGGCGAACATATGCCTCGGCTCACGCACAGAACGAGACACCCATTGCTTTTGGGGGAGTATCTCGGATATTAGCCGGTTGGTGATGTCATCTAGCACTGAGTAGTCTAAGCCCCCGGCATCATCCATATAGGCTTCAGCCTCAGAGTTGTAGAGCATGGCAGCAGAGAGGTAACCGTAGGCCCGGCTGTAGGTGCGGGCGATGTCGTGCATGAACCGTTCAATCCTAGCCCGTTGCTGCACCAGTTTATCTGCGCTCCAGTACATCCCTAGGTTAACGATTTCTTCGGCCGCGCCCGGAAGTTCCGGCTCCACACAATGGGGATGTGAGCCATCAATAATGGCAACGCCTATTTGTGGTAGGTACACGCCGTCTAGCGATGTAACTGCACCCGAGCACCAAAAGAGCTCCATCGGCATATCTGGCGTGCGCTCCCTAAGAGATGAGACCACACTGCGCATCAGGGTGCTCTTTCCGGTGCCTGGCCCACCTTTAAG
>WSXW01000016.1 GCA_009773495.1 Bacillota bacterium | reverse complement strand
GTTGTTTAACCACCGGAGAGAGCGAACACGGCTGCCAGGCCAATGTGGGTTCGCTCTCTTCACTTTTTCCCTTTTACATAAATGGCATGTGCCTACACTCTGCACATGTCATTCATTATCTTTCATCGCCGCCATTATAGGCAAGAAAAAAGCACCCTCTTACCGACAGGTAAGATGAGTGCCAACAACATTCCAGGGTACAGGCCGTTCGTGACATCAATCGTAACAGTGGTGCCATTCGCTGTTTCGTAGGCTGCACACACAGCTCTGGTCCTGGACGACCACACGCATACGATAATCATTCTGGAACGGATTATGGATGGATCTATGCGGGAGATGATCACCCATACGATTATGTCTACTCTTGTCACGCAGGGACTGTGTTTAACGTAGTTCTGGAATATAAGAAAAAGAATGACACGCCCCCGGTACCCCTTGCAGGTACTTGGGTTGGGATAGAAGCCCCAGTGCCAACAGGAGAGACCATAATGCAAACCAGGTATCTGCACCTCTCTTATCAGTCTCCTATCGTACAGATTGGAGGTACGGTACAGAGGGGTCAACAGATTGCCCTGATGGGCAATACAGGTAATTCCGATGGAAAACATCTACATCTTGAGGTATCATATAAGTACGTCGATGGTACAGTCTTATTCGTCTGTCCTTACGAGAATGGCCGTCTAGAATGGGGAGGTGCTAGAGATGAAAGGTTTTAAGGTTTTAATCAGCCTCATACTCATGGCGCTAATTATTGGTGGCGGAGCCAGAGTTGTCGTTTTAAGGAGCGCTTCCGGCCCTCTGCTTGACTCTGCAGCAAAAGTCTCGGTTCTCCCTCCACAGAAGACTACAGCCCTTCTTCCACCTACGGATGAATTGACTCACGTCGAAACAGGCATTAAATCTGACGATAACTACAAATGGGATGCAGGAGACGCAACTCCATCAAAAGGAATCAGCGAAATTATCATTGCCGCAAAGAAAGGAGTGGAAGCGTCGTATTTACTTGGCAGCAACCTATGGAGAGTGACCACACAAGAGGGGAAACAACTGATCACACCTGCGATTTGGCTTGACCCAACACCTTCCGGTAGGGTCTTAATCTCTACATGGGATTTTCGGCTGGTCGAGCTAAATCCTGAAGGAGAAGTAAGAGAGTTGCTGCCGAAAGGTCTGGCTGGCGGTAGGGTCTATGCCAATAAAAATGAAACTCTTGTGGCTCTTGAGGTACCGTTGTGTTTTGCAGTAGAGAACCTAATTGGTGCTTCTGGTGTCGGTGTCTATAACTTATCGCAGGAGAATTCAAGGTCCTAGTTGATTACCCCAGCCAATACGTAGTCTTGCTTGGGTGGTTTGGAGACAAGCTCTTGTACCATGAGGTCGCTAAGGAACCTGGCTTCACCCTCAAGGCAGTCGACCTTCAGGGAGAAAGCAGTGTCTTCATGAGTCTGCCAGCACCGGGATATGAGATTGAAGAACCGACACCTAGCCCGGATGGCAAGTACGTAGTTGCGAGAAGAGACGAGAAGAGCATTGTCGTGATTGATGTAGCAAACCAGGCTACACAGACTATTGATAATGCATCATCGTATAGCTGGGCTAGAGACGGGCTCGAAGTAGTTGAGAACAACGTCTCAAGGGTGTACAGATTGAAACAGGTTGGGCATTGGTTCACGGACGATCAGCCTAATCGAGGAGAATGTCTAAGACTTTGTGTAAATGGCCATACTCATTTGAAAAGGAGTTGGTCATTAATGGCAAAGTAACTGCAATATCCTCAACTCATTACAAAAATGCAGTTAGGGAGTTTTTCTCCCCACCCGCATTTTTTACGTGAGCCTAGGTAGGTGACTGATGCACGTAAGCCAACAGGACATAAAGATGAGCGCAGAGATGACCGCTGATGTCATAACAGCTAAACAGGCCCTCGAGTTGGAGCGAAAGTTACAAGAAAAACAAATACACCGTTTGACAATCAGGTATGCGTTCCCATCTTCGGTCAGTGGTTTCAGTGTCCTAGGCCAGTGGTTTCCGCTGCCCGCAAGTCATTTGCGCACAAATGATGATAGGGAGTGTTACCGTCCTCTCCGTCCCCTACTACTCCCTACACCAGAACCTGGTGTTTGAACTGCATGTCGTAAAGCGTGCGGTACACGCCGTTTGGACTCTGCAATAGCTCCTCGTGGGTTCCCTGCTCCACCACGCGGCCGTTATCGATAGTGATGATGCGATCAGCGTTGCGGATGGTAGATAGCCTATGGGCAATGACGAACGAGGTACGACCTTTAAGCAAGGTCTCTAGGGCCTTCTGAATCAGGACCTCGGTATAGGCATCTACGCTTGATGTGGCCTCGTCTAGGATTAAGATGCGGGGGTTAGCGAGCAGAGCTCGTGCAAAGGAGATTAGCTGCCGCTGCCCAATTGACAGGCGTGCCCCCCGTTCGTGCACTTCTGTACCATAACCATCGGGTAGACGCATTATAAAGTCGTGGGCATTAACCGCTTTGGCGGAGGCTTCAACTTCTTCGTCAGTTGCATCAGGGTTGCCGTAACGAATATTGTCTTTGACGGTCCCCGCGAAGATGAAGGTATCCTGCAACACTATGCCGAGCTGCTGATGCAGAGAACGCTGGGTAACGTCGCGCACATCTGTTCCGTCGATGGTGACCTTCCCCTGTTGGGGGTCATAAAAGCGGGATAATAGGTTGATGATCGAACTTTTCCCGGCACCAGTTGGGCCGACCAAGGCCACTGTCTGGCCGGGTCCTACCGTGATATTGACGTTGTGGAGTATAGGCTGATCGGGCTTGTAACCAAAGGTTACGTTCTCAAACTGCACACGACCACTTACTTGTGGGAGCTCTATGGCCTCAGGCGAGTCTTTCACGTTAGGTTCAGTGTCGAGCAGCTCAAAGATCCGATCGATGGAGACGGTTGCAGCCTGCCACACGTTGTAAACCTGGCTGAGGTCGCGAATAGGCATGAAGAACCTTGACACATAGCGCAGGAATGCAAACACCACTCCAATGGTTAAAATGTCGGCCTTAATTAATAGTCCGCCATACCACACTACGATACATACGCCGATGGTAGCCACGATCTCTACAAGGGGCCCAAAAGCCGAGTTGAGTTGCGCGGCTTGCATGTTGGCCTGCATATTGTCTTGATTGGTCTCGTCAAACCGTTGGGCGTTCTTGTCCTCGCGCACGAAGGACTGGGTTACTCGTACCCCGGAGATACTCTCTTGGAGGTTAGCATTAACCGTTGCGGCTTTGCGCCTAACTTCATGGTAGGCCTTTTGCATCCGGCCTCTAAACCGCGTTGCAATCAAAAGCAGAAAGGGGAAAGTAGTAAATGTCACCAAGGCTAGCTGCCAGTTCATACGCATCATGATAAACACGGTACCGCCTAGCATAAAGGCGTCGTTAATTACGTTGAGAATCCCAGAGGAAACAAGTTCATTTAGAGCGTTAACGTCATTGGTGACGCGGCTCATAATGCGCCCCACCTCGATGCCGTCGTAGAAGCTAAACGATAACTTTTGTAAGTGTTCGAACATCTTTTGGCGCAGCGCATAAATAACGTTCTGTCCTGCCCACGAGATAAAATAAGTTTGCCAATATGAGAATACCCAGTTGCCGACGTAGAGGGCCAAGTATAGCAGGGCGATGCGAGCGATACCTGCTGATCTGGCTTCGGCAGTTAGATCGCCCTTGTTTAAGATATAGGTGTCGATAGCCTGGGCTTCGAGATAGGGTGTAATCAAGCCAGTCACGGTTACTAGAAGCATGAATACCAGCCCCGCTAGGAGATGGGGAATGTAAGGCCGAATGTAAGGGACAATTCTCTGGAGTATCTTCGTCTCCACCTTGATATTGACTGCTTCGGAGTCGAACCCACCCATGGGGTCATGGCCACCACCGCCACCACGCATCTAGTTCACGCTCCTTTCGACCGTAAAATTCTCTGGCTCTCGCATATGCTGTAAGGCCTCTTCTTGCTGTTTAAACTGCATCTCGTAAATTTCTCTATAGACACCACCGGCGTGCAGTAACTCTTGATGTGTACCTTGCTCACCGATATTCCCATTGTCTAGCACTATGATCTGCTGTGCATTCTTAACTGTGGAGAGACGCTGGGCAATGACAAAGGTAGTGCGGTTCTTCATCAATTCGTTAAAAGCCTGTTGGATAAAATATTCAGTCTCTGTGTCTACGCTAGACGTGGCTTCATCCAAAATTAGCACCTTAGGGTCCATGAGAAGCGCACGTGCAATAGCCACTCGTTGTTTTTGCCCGCCGGACAGGCCTACGCCTCTCTCGCCTACTAGAGCCTGGTACCCTTCCGGCAGGGTCATAATAAAGTCGTGGATACGAGCGGCTTTGGCAGCAGTTATGACTTCTGGGTCTGTTGCACCGGGTTTACCATAGGCAATATTGTCGCGAATAGTGGCAGAGAACAGGAATGTCTCCTGTAAAACGATACCGATATTGGCACGCAGGCTCTGTAGCGTTACATCGCGCACATCTGTTCCGTCGATAGTAACTCTCCCATGTGTCACATCGTAAAAACGAGGGATGAGGTTAATGATGGAGCTTTTGCCGGAACCAGTAGCGCCCAAGAGTGCGATTGTCTCTCCAGGCTGTGCATCTATGTTGAGGTTATCCAGTACCAGGTTCCCACCATCGTAACTAAAGGACACCTTCTCAAAACGAACACGGCCGGTAACATTGGTTAGTTCCCTAGCCTCAGGCTGCTCGGTAACATCCGACTTCGTATCTAGAATTTCAAATACTCTCTGTCCGGCGGCGGAGGCTTGCGTAGCCATATTGACTAGCCAGCCGATCATGCGTATGGGCTGAAGCAACTGCATGAGCAAAGTCTGAAAGGCCAGCATCTGCCCCATGGTTAATTGCCCATTAATGACCAGCTGGCCGCCATACCATAACACCACAGTGCTGCCTAGCCCGCCGAGAAAGGCCATGAGCGGGAAATAGAAGGCCCACAGCCGCAAAGTAGTGATGTTGAGCTCAAGGTATTTCCAGTTTTGCTGCCGAAAACGCTCTATCTCCCGCTCTTCCTGGGCAAAGGCACGAACTACTCGCACTCCAGAGATGGCCTCCTGCAGTACAGTGGTTATCTGTGCCATCTGCTGTTGTATGCCACGATAGCGCGGACGAACCTTAACTGCAAACTGCCATACCACTAATATCAAGAGAGGCATCGTGGACATGGCTACAACGGTCAGACGCCAGTGCATTTGCAGCAGCAGCACCAGTACTACTAGCATTGTGAGCACGGTGCTCACGAGACGCAGGATACCAAAGCTCATAAATCGCCGCAAGGTCTCCACATCTGCGGTCGCGCGTGACATAAGCTGACCTGTCTGAGACTTGTCGTAAAAGCTGAACGATAGAGACTGCAAGTGATGATATATAGAATTCCTTAAATCATAAATTACGCGCTGCGCCACCCATTCCATAAGGATGCGTTCTAAATAGTTTAAAATAGAGCGCAATACGGTCGCCAGAAAGATGCCTAGTGCTACCCATACTAGGAGGTGCCATCTTCCGCCTTCGTAAACCTGATCTACCGCATACTGAATTAGCTTGGGTTGCACAGCCACCAAGAGAGTGCCAAAAATCATCATGGCTATGGCTAATACCACGCGGTTCAGATATTTCTTGACTAGCCCCAGTAATCTAAGCACTGCACGCATTCTGCTTCCTCCTTATGACTTGCTCTCATCTACCTCTTGCTCTTGGACCGTCTTCAAAAGTCGTTCCAACGAACTAGCTTGACTCAGGGTCTCTGAAAGCAACTCGGTCACTGTCTCCGCCTTTAGCAACAACAACCCCTTGCCATGGCCGAAGACTAGGACCTTGTCACCGAATTCGATACCGAGACTTTTACGGGCTTCGGCTGGAATGACAATCTGCCCCCGTTCGCCCACACTGGCTGAACCAACAAAAGTGTTTTTCCCTAATCTAGACAATGCAACCACCTCCCCTCAGGTGCAACTTAGTCTCTGCAATCTAATCATACATGTGTGATTTACATGAAATTAGTATACAGCTTATCGTACTATATGGCAATGCAACATTCCTAAGCGCAAAAAAACTGACTCAACTGAGTCAGTTCCCACTAGAATGGAAACGGTATTCCATACCTTCATAAGCCTTCAAATCTTCCGTGGCAAACGTTACTTAGCTCCCGTCTAGTAGTCGAGGTCTTTGATTAGGGAATTTAGGATGTAACTAATGACGCTGAGTAGGATAGCCCCCCACACTGCGGTCCAGAAGGAGTCTACCGAAAAACCGGGGACTAGACTCGCTGTTAGGCGCAGCATCAGCCCGTTAATCACAAAAGTTAACAGCCCCAACGTCAGGATGTTGATGGGGAGCGAAAGAACTACAATAATCGGCCGCAATATGGAATTTACAATGCCCAATACTAGTGCGGCTATCAGCAATGCAGGGACTCCCTGTACAGTGATCCCCTCCACTAAATATTCAGCTACTACGTAAAGTCCTACAGCGTTGAGCACTACTCGCCATGCAAAACTGCGTCGCATAGCTTATGCTTCCTCCGGCATGATTAACCAAGCAATAATGTAGGCTGGGATACCTGCGCCACCCATGAAGGCAAACGCCACAATTAGTAGACGGATCACGGTAGGATCCGTATTAAGGTATTCTGCTATGCCACCCGCCACACCGCCTAGCATCCGCTGTTTTTTTGATCTATAGAGACGTTTTTCCATGTTGCCTCCCCCTTCTCAAACCTACCCCCATCATACCACTATTCTATAATGATTTCGACCTTACTGTCGCCGTCATCTACCTCAACGATCTTGCCTGTGAGACCCTGCTTTACAGCGTCAAGCAGGGCGTTGAGGTCGATGTCCTTTAGATGCTCCTGCGGTATAAATTTGACTCCCATGCTCAAAGCAACTTCGACTATTGTCATCGGTAAATTTACATTGACTACCTGGCGCCCTGCCTCCTGCACTCGAACACGCAACCACCGTGCCCCAATACTACTAGTGCTGGTAGTATTTGCGGGCTTGGCGTCAACTGCCTGTAGAAGTTTCGCCGCTTCCTCCGCAGTGACCTTACCTTCCTGCACCATTTTGAGAATTTGCATCCGTTCTGACTCCATTATTAATTTCCCCTTTCTTATTATTAAGGGTGCTGTTTAACCCCTTGCTTGAGACCATTATATGCCCACGTTACAGGGTGGTCAAGATATAAATTAATATTTTTCATGTTTAAATTAAAAAAGTTAAGCTATTGCAGGCTTAACTTAAAGCAATTGTATTTTGACCTTAGTCCCGTCGTTGTCATTAACCTCCACCATCGTAAATGACCCCGCTACGCGGATTTTGCGCCACACCACAAAAACCATGCGACAAATTTTATCTGCATCCACCTTCTCCAGCACAGCACTAGATGGAGTCAGCCGGGCGATCCATGTAAGCATTGGGACTATTGCTAACAACTCGTCTACCAAAAAGAGGGGCACTGGAAGAATTAGTCTGTATTTCCATTCCGACAATTGCACAACGCACAGCAAATAGAAATTGGGTAGCTTAAACATTTGTTACGACAAGGACCGCAACAACTTAACCGCGTCATCTGACGTAATCTCGCCCTTCGCCAACGCATCTAAAATCTCACGCCGTTTAGATGCTAAATCTTCGCGGCCAGCGGCCTCATCCACCCTGTACCCCATAGCCTCCAACACGTTATCTAGGCGGCTGCGCACGGTTGGGTAAGAGATACCAAGCTCGCGCTCTACTTCTTTAATGTTACCACGGCTTTTAACAAAAACCTCTAAGAAGGCCTTCTGTTCAGTAGTCAGCGCGCAAAAACGACAGGGCTCAAAATTGCCCTCTAAAGTAGTCTCGCAGCGATGGCAGGTTAGTTTTGTGACGTGTAGCTTCTCGCTGCAAATAGGACATAGGCCTGGGGACTGCTTACGCATAGTAGAAACCTCCCTCGTAAATCTAACATTAAGCCTTGTATTTGTGAGCCATTCTACAGTAAGTATAACTAACTATACGACTCATGTCAAAATAATTAACAGGTATATTTAAAATATTAAGGCAGCCTTACTAAGGCTGCCTTGTCTTTTGTATTCTTATGTCCTGCCCAAACATAGGGATGGGGCTGCAAATTTCCCATAGCCTTGAGGATACCCGCTCTCCATACCAAGCGCCAATCTCAGGAATGCTGAGGTTAGAGGAGACCAATAAAGGTAATTCGTTATTGCGCCGGTAATTAACGATATCGAATAGACGATTGATGACGAACTCAGTTATCTGCTCTGCGCCCAGATCATCTAGCATCAGCACACTGGCTTTCTTCGCTGCCGCCATTAGTGCCGATTCGGACCAAGCACTATCTTGTTGATCAAAACTCTTCTTAATGTCAGCAATGAGATCAGAGAACACCATGTAAAGGGTTGGTATACCATTCTGCACTAATGCATTACACATGGCACTGAGCAACAGAGTTTTTCCTAAGCCTGCCTTACCATAGATATAGAGACCTCTAGGCTTACGCCCTTCGGCAGAGGAAGCTACAAACTGCATACACGCTTTGCGAGCTTCGTCCGCGGCCTCTCGTTCAGTAATCCCGATAGGTGTCTTACGTATGGGGGAATACCACTTAAGGTCGTAGCAATCAAAGGTTTCTGACTTGAGGAGTTGCGGTAACCCCGAACCGGAAAACAAACGGTTCAAGTGCTCCTGTTTCTTACAGGAACACTTCTTACCGTTAATATATCCCTCGTCCTGACATAGAGAACATCGATAGCGAGGTTCAGCGTAACCGAAGGGGATTTTGTTCTGAGCAAGGAACAAGTCACGAGCGGCGCGAGCTTCGTCCACCTCGCTCCAAGACAGCTTTCCCTGCACACAATGCAACAGGGCCTCGGCTACCAATCGCTCTAATTGCTCTAATTCGGGATGCTGAGCTAATACTTTGCCTCTCCGCTCCGTAGCCTCCCAGATAGCATCTAAACCCTCACGGTGGGGGCGCATTAGTCCTCACCTCTGGCGGCCTGCTTCATCCTCTTGAGGATAAGGTCCGGATCATCATAACCCCTCAGGTCACCGGTCTTTACCTGTGGAATTCTAGCATTACGCCGCCCCTTAACAATCTGATTCGATAATATAGTCTGTTTACGCTCTTCTAAATACGCAGTGATATCTGCAGGTGTCGTAAGCTTACGTCTTTTCCAATCAGCCAATACCTTTGTCACATAAGGCATGCTAAGTGCCTGTTCTTGCACTGATGCCTGCACTGCCAGAACTATCAGCTCGGTGGAATAGGCCTCAGCCAACTCCTCAAGGCGGGCAATTTCACTCGATCCCAATACCCGCCCAAACTGCAATTCTACTTGGGCATACAGGGAGCTGTCATCAGCCCTACTTACATCGCGGGTAGGCACAGACGATGGGAAAATCATTTCTGTATCACATAGGACGTACGCTCCATCGAGCAGCATAATGAGGCCCATCTCCTGCAGGTGCGCCCAAGCACCGTGGCTTTCTACAATGGACATCCCTAACACTTGACACACCTCCTGACCCCATTCTTTTGAACAGGGATTGGGAATTTCGCGCCCTGACATAAATTTTAGATAGCAGTACAACAAGACCCCATGACCACCAATATGGGGTAAGTAAGCAGTCCACAGTTCGTCAAAAATAATACTAAACCCGCGGCGTTGACAATGTTCTGTGAGCTGGATGCGGTTTTTAGACAACTCTATCCCTCCAAATTGGGTGAAAAAAGACCATTCTGCTGCATACAAAATGGTCAGCTGTTTATTCTACTATCAGTTTTCGACGGGAAGTGGTCACGTTCCTGCTAAGCAGTGTCGAACCAAGACACAATTTGTAGCTTTAGGCCTTTCCCCGCAAATAGTCATGCAAACGCCGAGCCAAAGCCTCATTCATACCCTTAATCGCTTTGACCTCATCTAAGGTAGCCTGCTTAAGCGCGGTCATGCTGCCAAAGGCCTTCAGCAACGCTTGCCTACGAGCTGGTCCGATGCCGGGGCAATCCTCCAAGAGTGATGCTACTTGGGCCTTTTTACGGAGCTGGCGATGGTAGGTAATGGCGAAACGATGTGCTTCATCCCGAATGCGCTGTACGAGATAGCGAGCCTGGGAATCACGCGGCAAGTCTACAGGAGCAACTCTCCCCGGCACGAAAATTAACTCGTCCGCCTTAGCTAGCGATACCACGGCGAGGTGCACCATCTCCTCTTGAGCTAAGGCAGAAGACGCAGCGCTGAGTTGGCCTTTCCCACCGTCAATGATCAGGAGATCCGGTAGGGATAAAAATTTAGGATTACTCTCTTTGTACGCTGCTAGCCTGCGGGTCAGAACCTCGTGTAACATCGCAAAGTCATTGGCACCCTCAACCCATTTTATACGAAATCTCCTGTACTCCTCTTTAGCGGGCAAGCCGTCTACGAATACGACCATGGACCCCACCGCGAGAGTCCCCTGGATGTTTGAAATATCGTAACATTCTATACGCTGCGGAGGTGTTGCCAAACCTAAATAAAAAGCTAACTCTGTAAGACCTCTCTTGGCCAATTCCTGCTTGCCGGATATGCGGGCGTACCTTTCTTCGAGCACCTGTAGAGCATTGCGAGACGCTAGATCAGTAATCGCCTTCTTGGCACCTCTTTGGGGTACCTGTACAGATACCCGAGACCCCAGCTTGGCAGACAGTATATGCTCTATTTCTTCCCGCTCTGCTGGCTCTTCATCAAGGAGGATTTCCTTAGGCAAGTAAGGAGCGTAGGTATAAAACTGAACCAAGAAGGCCGAAAAGACTTCATCCCTGTTTTGTTCAGCGGTACCAGTGAGGAATACCGTCTCACGCCCCACAACTTTGCCTTCGCGCATGTGGAAGATGACGACACAAGCTTCTTCAAGGCTCCGCGCCATCCCCACTACATCTCGTTCTAGATGCTTAGCTGCATCAAACTTCTGCCTTTCTACCACGTTCTCAACTGCCCGGACTTGATCCCTAACTACCGCCGCCCTCTCAAAATCGAGTGCGTCGGAAGCGACCTCCATTTGCTCACGGAGGCTCTTAAGCAGAGCATCATGCTTACCCTCTAGCAGTAATTCTACTGACCTTACAACTGTGCGGTAGTCCACTTCTGTAACTTCACCCGTGCAAGGCCCTAGGCACTGTTTGAGGTGGTAGTTTAGGCATGGGCGACCAACGGACTTACCATTGGAAAATTCTCGACTGCATGCATGCAATGGGAAGACCCGCTTCAAAAGCTTGAGCAAGTCTCTTACAGCGCCTGCGTTAGGGTAGGGCCCGAAATACCGAGCCTTGTCCTTCTCTACCCTCCGCACTATGCTCAGACGGGGGTAGACTTCGTGGACTGATAGGCGCAGATAGGGATAATGTTTATCGTCCTTAATTCTTATATTATAATGCGGTCTAAGCTCTTTAATAAGATTGCTTTCGAGCACGAGCGCTTCACGCTCTGTGTCAGTAATTATATACTCAAAGTCTGCCACCTTTTCAACCATGGCGCGCACCTTGGCATTATGACCTGCACCAGCCTGGAAGTATGAGCGCAAGCGATTACGCAAGCTGCGGGCCTTGCCGACATATATGACGGCATCCTTATCGTTAATCATCTGGTATACTCCAGGCAGCTCGGGTACAAGTTTTAACTTATCATTAAACCTCATACTTCACCTCCTATGTGGAAAGGTACGACGAGGAGGGCCACGGTATCCGCGCATTCCTACTTAAGCACTCGAGCTAGAAAACGTCCGGTATAGCTTTGCTCTACTTTAACAACCTCTTCGGGCGTACCCTGCGCTATGACCAGCCCACCTTGAGCTCCACCTTCAGGCCCCAAATCAATTATGTGGTCGGCGGTCTTAATTACATCCAGATTGTGTTCAATAACGAGTACACTATCGCCAGCGTCAACAAGGCGTGAGAGCACTCCCATTAAGCGATGAATATCCGCAATATGCAACCCCGTTGTGGGCTCATCGAGGATGTACAGCGTCTTCCCCGTGCTGCGGCGGGACAATTCTGTCGCTAGCTTGACGCGCTGTGCTTCGCCTCCCGAAAGCGTAGTTGCGGGCTGCCCTAAACGTATATAACTTAGACCAACATCAACTAGGGTCTGCAATTTGCGTTCTATGCGCGGTATATTGGCAAAGAATTCGAGGGCCTGCTCGGCAGTCAAGTCTAGGACGTCAGATATACTTTTACCCTTAAAGCGCACCTCTTGGGTTTCTCTATTATACCGCTTGCCTTTGCACACATCGCAAGGAACATAGACATCGGGCAGGAAGTGCATCTCAATGCGAATAATGCCATCACCTTTGCATGCCTCACACCGACCCCCTTTAGTATTGAAGCTAAAACGGCCTGGTTTATAGCCGCGCATTTTGGCCTCTTGAGTTTGGGCAAAGAGCTGGCGAATAAGTTCAAACGTACCCGTATACGTGGCTGCATTAGACCGGGGCGTGCGTCCGATGGGAGACTGATCTATATCTATAACTTTATCGATATATCCTAAGCCCAGTAGTGCCTTATGAGCGCCAGGCTTGGCCCGTGCTCCTGTTAATTCGTGCGCCAATCGCTTGTGCAAAATCTCGTTTACCAGGGTACTCTTACCTGAACCGGAGACACCCGTAACACAAGTAAACACTCCTAATGGGAAGCGCACGGTGATGTCTCTGAGGTTATTCTCTGTAGCACCTATTATTTCTAGCCACTTACCATTTGGTGGACGTCTACACTCTGGAATTTCAATTTGCATTCTCCCGCTGAGATACTGCCCGGTGATGGACGCTTGGTTTTCGCAGATTTGCTGCATGGTGCCCTCAGCAATTATGTGACCTCCGTGCACGCCAGCACCAGGTCCGATATCAATAATATGGTCGGCGTGACGCATGGTATCTTCGTCATGCTCTACCACAATCACCGTGTTGCCTAGATCTCTCAGCCGCATCAGCGTGTGGATTAGTCGTTCATTATCCCTTTGATGCAGCCCAATGCTGGGCTCATCGAGAATATATACAACCCCCATTAGACTTGAGCCTATCTGCGTAGCCAAGCGAATGCGCTGAGCCTCGCCACCTGATAATGTACCGGCTTTGCGCGCTAGGGAGAGATAATCTAGGCCCACATTGACTAGGAACCCTAAACGTTCGGTTATTTCCTTGAGTACCTGCTTAGCTATTACCTGATGTTTCTCCGATAACTCTAGCGTGACGAAAAAATCCTGACATTCTCTTACCGTGAGCTGCGTTACCTGCGAAATATGAAGCCCTCCCAGCCTCACAGCTAGGGCTTCGGGCTTGAGTCGTGCCCCGCCGCAATCGAGACAAGCACGGGAGCTCATGTAATTTTCCAATTCTTCACGAATATAGTCAGAAGTAGTCTCTTTATAATTACGTTCGATAATAGGTATAACACCCTTAAAGAGAGTTTGGTAAGTGTGACTCCGGCCGTTGCCGTTATCGTAGATGAGTGTGATCTTCTGTTCTGTGTTTCCGTAGAGCAAGGTCTCTAGTTGTGATTCACTTAGCTCATCTAAGGGTTTATCTACGTCTATGCCAAAATTCTCTTGCAGAGCTTGATAGAGCTGCGGATAGTAATTGCTACTGCTACTAGCCCAAGGCAATACCGCTCCATCGCTAAGTGGTTTGCGCATATCTGGTATAACCAGCGAAGGATCTACATCCAGATTCGAGCCCAGCCCGCCACAAGTCGGACAAGCACCATATGGAGAGTTAAAGGAGAACAGGCGCGGCGAAATTTCACCAAAGCTAAAGCCGCACTCAGTACACCCCAGACTAAGGCTAAAGAGGATATCCTCGCCCTCGACCTTGCTGATAATAACTATGCCGCCTGAAAGTGAAGTGGCGGTTTCCAAAGAGTCCGCTAACCTCGAGCTCACGTCACCGCGCAAGATAATGCGGTCGACCACAACTTCAATAGTATGGTTTTTGTTCTTCTCTAGGTCTATGGTCTCCGATAACTCCTTGTGTTCACCATCGATGCGAGCGCGCACGTATCCAGCCCGCCTTAACTCATCGAGAACCTTGACGTGCTCTCCTTTTTTGCCCCGCACGACAGGAGAAAGAATCATCAACCTCGTTCCCTCAGGCCACTGCAGTACTTGGTCAACGATCTGTTCCACAGTCTGCTGAGCAATGGGGATCATACAATTTGGGCACGAGGGCTGCCCGACGCGTGCGTACAGCAAGCGCAAATAATCGTAAACCTCTGTCACAGTTCCTACTGTGGAACGAGGGTTACGACTGGTAGTCTTTTGATCAATGGAGATCGCGGGTGATAACCCTTCGATATAATCGACGTCGGGCTTGTCCATCTGTCCGAGGAATTGCCTCGCATATGCAGACAAAGACTCGACATACCTGCGCTGTCCTTCAGCGTAAATGGTATCAAAGGCGAGGGACGACTTACCCGATCCACTCAGCCCTGTTAGCACCACTAGTTTATCACGGGGAATATCTACATCGATATTTTTTAAGTTGTGCTGGCGAGCGCCACGCACAGAAATATACTTTTGCAACCGAGGTCAACTCCTATCGAGAGGATTTTTCATGTTTCACGTTTTATGCCCCGCACAAACACACATTCGTATTCTACCATATTGGGTAAAGTTATTGTAGTTAGTTGCATCTAAGCGCTCTTCGATAAAACATCAAGCCGCCCGCGGGCGGCTTGATGTTTTTAATTAACTACTTCTAAGTTGTATCTGCCGTTAATCTTAGCCAGCCATTTACCGCCGCAACTGTCGCAGCGCAGGGTTACCTCACGACCTAAGCTGCTCTCAGTAATAAAGATTACATCGAACAGTATCCGCTTACCGTTGCCTAACACAACCCGGGGTCTATCTGGTCGCACAAAGCGCAGTTCCTTCTCGGCTGCAGGAGACTGCAATATTTCACTGCAAACACACATTAATAGCAAGCTCCTTTTTAACTAAGTAATACTATTTTTGAGTGTACCACTACATACTCACGCTGTAAACATGCCCTTTTGACCATATCTAAGCATGAAACTCCCCCAACCCAGACTGGCTAGCCCACACTCAAGTATGCTTTGCTAGCCTCCTCAAGGCGTGGCAAGTCCGTTTATTTGACAGAGTGAGCTGGCGATTTACCGGCGCTTGTGGGTAATCAGATTCGTCGTAAAAAGACTATTTCCTCGCTTTTAGCTCAATAACGAGATCCCGCAGCTCCGCTGCGTGCTCAAAGAGTAAGTCCTTGGCCGCCTGCTTCATTTCTTTCTCGATACTTGCTATGACGTCTAAGCGTTCTTGCTGACTCAATGACTTGTACGTCTCCGACGTCAAACGCTTGCCTTTATCAGCACCCGTACCTAAGGTGGCTTCAATAATAGCATGCACTCTTTTTTTGACCGTACGCGGTGTGATATTATGCTTTTCATTGTATGTGACCTGCTTTTCACGCCGTCGATTGGTTTCATGTAAGGCCGTCTGCATGGAGTTAGTTATGCGATCGGCATACATAATAACCTGCCCATGTTCATTACGTGCGGCCCTACCAATGGTTTGAATCAAAGACGTAGTAGAACGCAAGAACCCTTCTTTGTCTGCGTCAAGTATGGCGACTAAGGACACTTCTGGTAGATCCAGCCCTTCTCTCAATAGGTTTATGCCCACTAGAATGTCGAATTCACCTAGACGTAAATCTCGTATTATAGCCATACGTTCCAGTGTCTCTATATCCGAGTGAAGATAGCGAACTTTTAGGCCCATCTCCTTGTAGTAGTCAGTAAGATCTTCCGACATGCGCTTGGTGAGAGTTGTCACCAAGACCCTCTGATCGGCCTCTACCCTCTTGCGTATTTCGCCGTAGAGGTCGTCAATCTGCCCCAAGGTGGGGCGAATTATAACCTCAGGATCTATCAGGCCCGTTGGACGAATGATTTGTTCCACTACTTGCTCACTCAAGCCAATCTCATATGGGGCGGGTGTAGCTGAAACATAGATCATCTGACTAACGCGCGTAGTAAATTCCGTAAACATGAGTGGGCGATTATCCATAGCGGATGGCAAGCGGAAACCATGCTCAACCAACGTTTCTTTCCGTGACTTATCTCCCGCGTACATCCCGCGTACTTGGGGTATGGTCACATGGGATTCGTCGATGACTAACAAGAAATCCGGAGGAAAATAATCTAATAGCGTATAAGGAGGCGTGCCTGCCTCTCTACCTTCGAGATGACGCGAGTAATTCTCAATGCCTGAACAAAAACCTACTTCACGCATCATTTCTAAGTCATAGCGACAGCGTTGCTCAAGCCGCTGCGCTTCGAGGAGCTTGTCCCGGGCTCTGAGCTTAGCTAGCTCCTGTTCGAGCTCTTGCTCAATTCGCGCTACGGCTACCTGCATCTTTTCTGCACCTGTAACAAAATGGGACGCTGGGAAGATGGCTACGTGGCTACGCCTACCCAGCACTTCACCTGTGAGGGTGTCGAGTTCCGTGATACGCTCAATCTCATCCCCAAAGAACTCCACCCGCAGCGCTCGGTCTGATTCTGACGCAGGGATGATTTCAAGGCTATCGCCGCGCACGCGAAACGTACCGCGCTCAAAACTTATGTCATTCCGCGCGTACTGCATCTCGACCAGTCTCCTTAACACCTTATCCCTTTCACGCCGCATACCTACACGTAGGCTCAACGCATTCTCTGCGTACTCGGTTGGATTGCCCAAACCATAAATGCACGATACACTCGCTACAATAATTACATCCCGGCGCTCCAAGAGAGCACTGGTGGCAGAATGGCGAAGCTTGTCTATCTCTTCATTAATCTGGGCATCCTTCTCAATGTACGTATCCGTTCGGGGTATATAGGCTTCGGGCTGATAGTAATCATAATAGCTTACAAAATACTCCACTGAATTTTCAGGAAAGAATTCCCTGAACTCACCAACTAGTTGTGCGGCTAGAGTCTTATTATGGGCTAGCACTAACGTCGGGCGATTAGTCTGTGCAACTACATTAGCAATCGTAAAGGTTTTGCCTGACCCAGTAACCCCCAGCAAGGTTTGATGTGGCATTCCTTGCGTTACGCCCTGACTAAGGCGTGCAATGGCCTCCGGCTGATCTCCCGTAGGTTGAAATTCAGAGCGCAGCTTAAACAACTATAATCACCTGCCAATTAGCTTAGCTATAAAATCAAAAGGACTATGGAACCTTGTTTCGAGATATATGTTAGTATCCTCGTCGGGAACAGGAACGACCCCACTGTCTCTAAGCGTCAAAGGCGCCGACAAGTATCTAAGGCCGCGGTTGGTAACCAGACAAATTTGACCTTGGCTCTGTAACAGCACAGCCTCTAGTTGCCCCGCTGTTAAAATAGGCCAACCATCAGCAGAGAGAATAATGTCCCCTTGTGCCAGTCCGGAGCGGGCCGCTGGGGACTGTGGCATAATATCCAGCAACTGGAGGCCCACCGAACTACCCCCATAGAGCGGCCTCCCCGCCATTTCCTTGCGACTAGTAGTCCACACTAATAGTTCATGCCCGATAGGCGCAAAGAGGGCGCCGAGGTAGAGAAAGAAGATAGATTTAGTAGACAAGTAAGCCAAGAAGAATAGCACTAGACTGTACCCGGCTAGTTTAGCTGCTGATTCTCGGGCTCTTTTCTTTGGATTTGTAGAAATAGCCAGCTCCCCATAGCCAAGCCCCGCAACCACCGGTATCATCCAGAAGCTAAAGTTTTCCGTTAAAGTATGCGGACTAATCAGCGGCCACCAATCAGGCATAGGTATGGAGCCGATGCCGTCTGGTAACAACTGGGGGATTATAGCTAGGGCTAGCAAGGGTACTGGCCAGAACTTTTGTAGGCTAAACCCTCCCACGATATCTCCATGAGAGTTCTTGACGTTGACTGGAATTGCTCCTAAATGACCACTCATGAACATCAATAGGCTTTCCACGGCATGTAAGAGGGCCACTAAAGCCAGCAAGGATGAGATATCAAGCTTAGGCCAGCCTAGAAGAAGCGAGCTCAGGGCCACGATGCCGCCAGCATAGGCAAAGCACATCAGCCTTGCTGAGACAAATGCTAGGGCTAACGCCACCACCCATACATAGAGCATCCAACTCCCCGACAAGGCCACACCTACGCCCAGAAGTAACAGGCTACCTACAAACCCCCCCAGCACGCCAAAAAAAAGTGAAATCAGTACCTGTTTAAGAATAGCGTGCCGCGGGCGACCCCACAGACGTTTTTCCACGCCAGCCGCACGTGCATATTGAATAATGATCAATAGCAAGACAATATAGAATAGGGGATAGATGAGAAAACCCGGGATTGCTTTAATATAAGAAGATCCTAGAGCGCGAATAGGCAGCATAGTATCGACCCCCTCCCTGTCTAGCCTATTATATCCTCTTGATACATTACCACAACAGAAAAGTCGCCTAAGTTAGGCGACTAATCCTTTAAGGTTTGACATAGGTAATTGGGCTTACGCGGTCGCCATTCTTTCGGACTTCAAAATGCAAGTGGGGCCCCGTACTATTACCAGTACTCCCGACCCTCGCAACAGCTTGACCCTTAACAACCTTGTCACCTTCCTTAACAAGCAAAGTATTACTATGGGCATAGAGAGTGGACATGCCTTTGCCATGATCGATTATAACAGTCTTGCCATAGCCTCCCAGGAAGTCTGCTAGAATAATAGTGCCACTATCTGCGGCGACGATATTCCTATTAACGATACCTGAGCCACCAATGTCAATTCCGCTGTGGAATTCCTGCGTCCTGAAGATGGGGTGCGTTCTCCAACCAAAGGCGGAGGTGATCTTCGTGAAACCGGGCGTCGGCCAAGTAAAGGTTCCTGTGCCTTGACCGGTAGAATTCTTTGCCTGGAGGTCTTTAATAATTTTATCGACTTCCTGTGCTAGGGCATTGAGTTCATTATAAGCCTTTTGAGCTTGCGCCTTGTCCTGGTTTAGCTGAGTCAGTACCTGCGTTCTGCTGGCCGAGCGTTTCTCCAAGTTGGATTTCTGAATGGCAGTTTGTTTGCGTAGACTAGTAATTTCTTGCTGTTTTGCCTCGGCTGACGCTTTGCTCTCTGCCACTAAGGCCTTCTCTTCCTGTACCGAATGATAGATGATTACATCCTGGTTGACAACGGTTTTTAGCAGCAAGAACCTGTTAACAAAATCCGCAAAGGTAGTTGCATTAAACATTACTTCTAGGTAACTGATTGGACCTCTCTCGTATAGTGCACGCAAGCGATGCCCTAGCTGATTATTGCGTTCCTCTAACCTAGCCTCAGTGTCTGCTAGTTCTCGATTAAGCATTTGTAACTCGTTCTCTGTATTACGCAGCCTTGTCTCTATGGTGCGCAGATCACTAGATGTTCTGTCAATATCTTTCTCCAGCTTATTCAGTTCAGTTATTACACTCTTTTGTTGCTGGTTCACCTGAGCAGCTTTTTGCTCAGCCGCCTTCATCTGCTGTTTTATAGCGTCAAGTTCCTTCTGTTTATCGCTGATTGTGTTAGCATGAGCTACTAGCGCAGGCAATACCACCACCAAGAGTAGGAATAGTGCCAACAGCCTGCGTAACTTCATCATGTACACCTCCTACACATCTAAATAGCGCCTTAGAGATACGGTACTTCCTCCGATACCAATAACTGCGCCTAGTGCCAATAACAACAGTGCTAAATGTTGCAGCAAGGGCCACGGAGACACTAACGGCCAGAAAGGCATCACTCTAACTAGGGACCTTACTGCCAAGTAGTAGCCCCAGGCCAAAACCGATGCGGAAACGAGGGCCCCCACTACCCCTAATGCTAGTCCTTCCATAACGAAGGGCCAGCGAATAAACCAATCTGTCGCACCTACAAAGCGCATGATACCTATCTCTCGCCTGCGGGCGAACACTGTTATGCGGATAGTATTAGCTATGATAAACATGGCGGCTAAGGCTAGGCCGCACATTAGAACTATCCCCACCAGACGTATCATGCGGGTAATAGCCAAGAGCTTGTCCACGATTTCACGACCGTAGAGAACCTCCTCAACTCCGCTCAGACCAGTAAGTTCATTAGCGACTTCAGCGACTCGATGGGATGAATCAGTGCGAATTTCAAATGATTCCCGCAACGGATTTTCTTCTTCCCACCCTGCTAAAAACGCCCGATCGTTACCATACCATCCAAGTAGGCGTTCCCAGGCCTGATCCTTCGAAACAAAGGTTATGCCTGTTACGCCCGGCAAGGCCTTAATCTCGGTTTCCAGAGCCTGTCGCTCAGTCACACTAAGCTTGCCTAAATATGCTGTCAACTCTACTTGCGATTCCACCTGGGCCGCAATTGTGTTAACATTAACTGCGACGAGCAGAAAAACACCTAGGACTAACAGGGAAACAGCCACTGTGCCGATTGAAGCTAGGGTCATCCAACTATTTCGCAACATACTCTTACCTGCTGAATCGGCGAAGTACCCCCAAGTCCGTAGCTTAACCATGGTACACACCGCCCTCTTCATCACGAGCAACGCGCCCTGCATCAAGTGCTATAACCCTCTTACGCAGGGAGTCGACAATTTGGTTGGCATGAGTTACCATAAGCATAGTCGTGCCTGTAGCATTAATATCTAGCAGGAGTTTAACAATACCCCAAGAAGTCTCGGGGTCTAGGTTACCGGTAGGCTCATCAGCCAACACTAAACTTGGCTGATTGACGATAGCTCTGGCCAAAGCCACCCTTTGTTGTTCTCCACCCGACAATTGACCTGGTAGCTGATTACGCTTGTTTGTCAACCCGACTAGGCTTAGCACCTCGGCCACCCGCCGGCGAATATGTCGAGGTGCGACCTCAACAACAACCATCGCAAAAGCTACATTCTCTTCCACAGTCCAAGTAGGCATTAAGCGGAAGTCCTGAAAGACTACACCCATGGACCTGCGCAGCAAGGGTACTTCTTTAGGCCGCAATTTGTTTACGTCGAAGTTGTTAATAATAATAGAACCAGAAGTGGGGCGTTCTTCACACATCAATAGCTTCGTCAAGGTTGTTTTACCCGCACCACTTGGGCCTACGACAAATACGAATTCGCCCTCGGTCACAGTGATACTTACTTCTTTTAGAGCAACAGGCCCACTAGGGTACATCTTGGTGACATTGCGGAGTTCTAACATCGTTCTGAGTCCTTTCTCAGGATTTGCACTTTAAGTGTTTCGACAAAACTCTGCAAATGTCCTGTTTTTTCGCCCTACTAATTTATTGAATTTGATATTATAACAACTGTAGAAAGGTTGAGTGATAAATGACTGACAAACTAACGCTTATCCCCTTAGGAGGCATGGGGGAAATTGGCAAGAACATGTATGTTTTCCAGTACAAGGATGACATCATAGTAGTCGATGCCGGACTCAAATTTCCGGAAGATGAGATGTACGGCATCGACTATGTAATTCCCAACATTACTTACTTGGTCGAAAATCAAAAAAAAGTCAAGGCAATTTTCCTGACTCATGGACACGAAGATCACATCGGTGCTTTGCCTTACGTCCTTAGACAACTTAACGTACCTGTCTATGGCACAAGGTTGACCTTAGGGCTACTCAAAGTTAAACTCGATGAATTTAACATCGCGGCTAATTTGAAAGAAATTCGGGCCGGCGACGAAACGAATATCGGCGGTTTTATTATCAAAGCGATTCACGTGAACCACAGTATTCCCGATTGCGTAGGGTTCGCCATAAAGAGCCCTATCGGCACTATCTATCATTCCGGCGACTTTAAGATTGATCAGACACCCGTAGATGGTCGTGTAACAGATTACTACGCTCTGACACAACTCGGCAACAATGGAGTTCTGGCCTTTCTGTCCGACTCCACTAACGCCCATCGCCTCGGTTACACAAAATCGGAGCGAGAGGTTGGCAAAACCTTTGACGAAATTTTTGCTCGTACTACGGGGCGCATTATACTCGCCTCCTTCGCTAGCAACATCCACCGAATTCAACAGGTTTTCGACACAGCCTTACGTTTTAAGCGCAAGGTAGCAGTAGTTGGGCGCAGCATGGTCAACAATGTCAAGATCTCCACTGAACTCGGCTACCTCACCTACCCCGAGACCGCCTATGTAGAGATCGAGGAAATCAATAGGCTTTCTGCTGATAAGGTGGTTATTATTACTACTGGTAGCCAAGGCGAACCGCTTTCCGGCCTGACCCGTATGGCCAGTGGTTCTCATCCCCGCATCAGTATCGTCCCTGGCGACACCGTAATTTTTTCGTCTACTCCCGTGCCGGGCAATGAAAAACTTGTAAGCAAGGTCATTGATGGCCTTTCCAAGGCCGGCGCAAATGTTATCTATCAGGGGATAGCTGACGTTCATGTCTCTGGCCATGCTAGTCGAGAAGAACTGAAGCTTATGATTAACATGGTTAAACCTCGCTTTATGATTCCTTTCCATGGGGAGTTTAGACACCAGACTGCCTTTGCGCAGCTCGCTGAACAAATGGGATATGAAGAGAATGCGATTCTTTGCGTGAAAAATGGTGACGTTGTCGAGTTCACTGCCGACTCAGCACGCGTTACATCTAAAGTCACATCTGGTTCTGTGCTAGTAGATGGCATTGGAGTCGGCGATGTCGGCAACGTAGTGTTGAGGGATCGACAGCAATTAGCTGCAGATGGTGTCTTGGTAGCCGCAGTGACCATTGACAGAGCTAACAGAAAGATTTTGGCCGGACCTGATCTAATTTCGCGCGGCTTCGTATATGTGCGCGAATCTGAGAGTCTGCTTAAAGAGGCCACTCAACAGGTGACTGCGACACTGACCAAGGCTATTCAAGAATCCACCGAATGGAGTAGCCTGCGCAGCGCGATGCGTGAGTCCCTAGCGAATTTTCTCTATGAAAAGACAAGGCGTAGACCAGTGATTCTTCCAGTAATACTCGAACTAAATAAGGACTAGCGCACGCTAGTCCAGGGGGCTGTCCCCAAAGGGTGCTATCTATGGTGCCTTGGGCAGCCCCCTACAAAAGAACGCCATGGCCACCCACGATGTAGGTTAATCTAAGGTTAACCCTAGGTAGGGCAGGCCGGATTTTGTAGTGCTGAGACCGTCGTTATGCAGTAGCGGCTTGATCATGCCCTGAGTCGAGACTTCTCCTTGCTGCGCAAAGAGGCTGCTGAACCCGGGCAGCCGAAACCTATAGGTCTGCGCTGGAACTTGGAGCAAAATTGTTGCCAGCAGATCTGCGCTAGCGTCTTCGTCAGCCACTATCTCAACGACCGTACAATTCTCCTTATGAGTAGCGCTGCACAGCGCGTAGCCAAATTGTTCACCCGCTTGGGAGCAGATAAGTTGACCTCCATAGAGCTTGCTAATGCCAACGGCATAGGAAATGGCCTTTTCACCCCATAGGACTGATCCGTCGCAGGCGACTATGTGGCTGTTACGCAATGATTTTACTTGTTGGCAGTTGAGTACAAGGTCGCTCTTGCGCCCTCCAGCTGCTAGAGCACGAAGCTCGCCGTTAGAGAGGGTCACAAATCTGGTCTGGAAATATGGTACATAGCCCAGTCGGCCATAGTATCGATACAAGTCGCTTTGCGATGGCAAGAGGAAGGAATATTCATCGCCACGCTTTGCACCTACCTCCGCTGCATGGTTAAGCAAGGTGCTCATATAGCCTTTAGAGCGGTGTTCGGGCAAAGTAGCAGCCGCGTAGATATAGTGCGCCTGTATAAGCGAGTTGTTGTGTACAATTTGTGCAGGCAGCAGGTGAACCATGGCTACAGCCTCGTCATTCACCTCATACACCAAACAGTTATGCGGCTCGAAATAGGTCTCAAAGAAATAGCGCACCGGTGCAGGCTGCTCTTCAAAACAGACTTGCCATATGGCAAGAAGTGCCTCGCGCATTCTCTGCTCGGCAAAGACAACTCTCTCTCGGCTCACTGCATTATGTCTTCCCTTACTACTGCACTATACTTCTCTAACAACAAAACCGGATGGTAAGACAATTTAGATTTGCGCAACCCCTCTACTCCCATATCTTCCTCCCTATTTACATACTGATATTTCGTCAAATTGTGTGCCGCAAATTCTTGGTTAATGGCAGCATATAGTCCATCATATCCGTCTAGCGCTTTTTCAAAATGTATTAAGAAGACATCGGGGTTGATTTCTTCACCGAATGTAAAGGCAACAGGCTTACCCCCCACCCTAATGAGACCTCCTAGCAAGCCTAACTGTTCGAAATTATCAGAAGCGCGTCTTAGGGCGCAGTATTCTTTATCAACACTATCACCCAACTGTGCGGCGTTATCACTCCGCCACAGGTCTGCAATAGCAACACAATCAGCCATATTGTGAAGCGTGACGCCTTCGTAAGTGTAGCGATAAGTTTTTTTAAATTTCGCTAGATGATGGCGTTTTTTCTCAAATTTTCGACCCTTGAGGCTTGCTAACTCTTGTGTACTGTATATGTAATCAGAGCCAGACCTATCAATGGAAAAGACAAAGGTGTCTGGCAGGGCCTGATCCATGAGCGCGATTTGTTCTGCGGTCATGCCCCACATTCTAAAGTCAAAACCTTTATTATCTGCATCCGCAATCATAACCGAAAGAGTATCCCTAAGGTCATGGTAGGCGATTGGGAAGTAATAGGTATGAGGTTGCCCCCCGAAGCTCAAAAAAACCTCTCCCTGACGCTGACACACATTTACGCGATAGTCGCCCCCCCAAATCATCAATGTGCCAAAAGCATTTTCGCTTCCCATAGTACTGGTCTTCATGAGTAGAGGCTGGAGCCATGCTCTGTCCTCTAGCTCTAAATATCTAAATTCTAGCATAATATGCCTCCCTAAATTTCCCGACAATATGAACGAGGGTTGGGTAAGAGACGTTTCTTAATCCCCCTCGTTGACATCGGGTCATGTTGCGCGTTAACTATCTAAACTCCGTTTTACCGCTGCGACAATGTTGCTAGCTCTGAGACCGTAAAGGTCTAACAGTTCATCCGGATGCCCTGATTGACCGAACCGATCTTCTACTCCGAGCATGCCTACCTGCGGCCTCGAGCGGAGGGTAGATAGGTATTCAACACAGGCGCTACCTAGCCCTCCCGCCACAAAGTGTTCTTCGACTGTAACAATCAAACGACTGTGGCTAGCCGCGGCCTCTAAGACCTCAGTATCAAGTGGTTTGATACTGCTCATATTGACCACCTGCACCGAAAGGCCCGCTTGCCGTAGCTCCTCTGCGGCCCTAAGGGCTTCCGCTACCATGACACCACAGGCGATAATTGTGACGTCGCCGCTAGGACCAAATACCTGTGCCCGCCCTTTTTCAAACTTGTAATCTGCGGGAGTAACGTGCGGCACAACCTGCCGCCCTAACCTAATGTATACAGGACCTGTCTCCGTCGCGGCCTCAATTACCATTTGATAAGCTTCTTCTCCATCAGCAGGGACCCACACTTGCATATTAGGCAACACCCTCATTAGCGCAATATCCTCTAAAGACTGGTGAGAGCCACCGTCTGGCCCAACTGTCAATCCGGCATGAGTAGCAGCTATGACCACAGGCAGCCTCGGATAGGCAACACTATTGCGAATTTGATCGTATGCTCTACCCGTAGCGAAAATGGCAAACGTACTGGCAAAAGGTTTGAGCCCGGACAACGTCAAGCCACAGGCTGTTCCAATGAGATCTGCCTCGGCAATCCCCACGTTAAAGAAACGCTCGGGATATTTGGCGGCAAAGCCGGCCGTCTTGGTTGACTTAGACAGGTCTGCATCTAACACCACAACCTCTGAACGCAGTTGACCTAAGGCTAGCAAGGCTCTGCCGTACGCATCACGGGTTGCTTCAGGCTTATTAACCACGTACATCTCCTCCTATCCCCTCAATATACTCCTGGGCTTGGGCCTTGGAAGGCGCTTTGCCATGCCAATCAGCTACGTTCTCCATATACTGAACACCTTTACCCTTAATGGTTTTGGCAATAACCACGAGTGGGCGGTCATCGCGCTCTACGTTAAACCCCCTGTACAAATCCGCAAAGGAGTGCCCGTCTACGGTAACTGTTTGCCAGCCAAATGCTTGCCATTTCTCGGCTAATGGTTCTAGGCGCTTGACCTCGCCCGTAAACCCGTCGATCTGAAGTCCATTATAGTCGACCACTGCCATAAGGTTTGTCAGCCTATGGTGTGCGGCTGTCATTGCTGCCTCCCACACTTGGCCTTCTTGAAGCTCACCGTCACCAAGTACGACATAAACTTTATTAGCCTTATTCTGTAGCCTCAAACCAAGTGCCAGCCCATTAGCCACGGAGAGCCCCTGGCCAAGTGATCCTGTGGACATCTCTACGCCGGGGAGCTTGCGCATATCTGGGTGCCCCTGAAGGCGTGAGCCAAGCTTGCGCAGCGTCAACATTTCCTCATGTGGCATGTAGCCCTTCGCTGCCAAAGCAGCGTAAAGAGCCGGTGCAGCGTGGCCCTTGCTAAGTATTATGCGGTCGCGTTCCGGCCACAGGGGGTCTGTCTCATGTAATTGGGCCTGATAGAAATAAAGGTAGGACATAATCTCCACCAGAGAGAGTGACCCTCCCGGATGACCTGACCCAGCTTCCGCTATTCCTTCCATGATGAGTCGACGCATCTCCTGCGCCTTGTTACGTAGTAAAACGGTATTCATTTCTTCACTCCCTTTTCACGAAAACGCTCTGCAATTACTGCTATCACAAACTTGGGTAGGCTAAGCATTCGCCTATATCTCTTAGGCTCCCTATACAAGCGATGGGCCCATTCTAGGCCCGACTTCTGCATCCATCTCGGCGCCCGGGTCGCTATACCAGCAAGAATATCGAAACTACCTCCCACTTGCATCGCTGGGCAGTTAAGCTCCTGTTTATGTCGGTAAATCCACGCCTCGCCCCCCAGGCCCATTGCGACGAATAAGAAGTCTGCGTTACTCGACTTGACTCTTTCCATTACTTCAACTGACTCTTCCTCTTTGAAGAAGCCATGATATGTGCCTGCAATAATAAGATCAGAATACAGCCTTTGTAGCTTGGCTGCTGCTGCTTCGGCCACCCCGGGGGCGGCCCCTAGGAGAAATAAACCTAGATCCGTTTGCGAGGCTTGTTGGGCAATTGCGTGCAAGAGGTCATAACCGCTTACACGTTCTGGCAGAGGATCACCTAGAATGCGCGAAGCCCAGACAACCCCCATGCCATCTGCCGTTACCAAATCAGCCGCCCTAATTACGCTGTCGAGTGCGGCATCAGACTTGGCTGCGTATAATATCTCCGCATTGGCAGTGATGATGTGCCCTCTGCGGGCGCTAATAAGCTCCAGAACCGCTGCCACAGTTTGTGGCAGCGTCAGCTTAGCAACGGGATAAGACAATATACTAACCCTGACTATTTTCATCGCCTCTGCTCCTCCACTTTGCCACTGCAATTGGAATGCTATTCTGAGCTCTGTCGCGCAGCAAACTAGCCTGTTTCTTCGTTTGTTCGGCCAGCTCAAGGCGGCTACGGTAGGCTTTCGTGAGTAGCACACTACACAGATTGGCATCAAACTCACCATGCCAAGGCAGTACATATTCCGGCAAACCTAACTCCGCATAGAACGAAAGGACCTTGGGGTCATAGCTGAGGCCCACGCTCGGCGTAGCGACCCCGGTTGCCAGTATAGCAGCATGCAGGCGCATAGCAACAACTAACTCAGCGGATGCCAATAGCTTGCGAACATATTGGACTTCAAACGGCCCCTCATACACAGTGCCTCCAGTTAAGGCTGCTACCTGCGTGCACACTTCCACATCATCCGGGATGTGCATAGGTAGAAAAACATATTGTACTTCCGCTGCTGCAGAAAACAGCTTTAAACAGTCAACCAGCCTAGCTAATTCCGCGTCGTGCTTCGTGTTGCGCAGGGCTACCACCACACGCCCAGGACACTTTTCTACCTCTAGCGCTGCCAGAAGCAGAGCTGGATCAGCAACCAGGTGAACATTTGGAATGGCTAGCAGCAACTCTCGAGACAGCGTATCACGCACAGTAAAAGCGTCAGCAGTCCAAGGGACTATGATACGCATAAGTGCGCGAGCCAGACTAGTGTGCAACGGTCCGACGCCTTGGGCATGGTAAACAACAGTGCAACCCCGCAATTTTGCTACTAAAGCGCGGGACAGCCAGAACGGAACTATCCTCCGGTGACCATCCTGGAGAAGGCTGCCTCCCCCCATTATGAACAAGTCCCCCCTGTGAAGATGTGTAGCAAAGTCCCTCAGCCCTCTCATACCCGCCAAGACGGGCAGTGACTGGGTACTATGCGCTTGGGCAGTTTGCTGAGGGCTCCAGGAGAATACTACTGGCCTAGCTACTCCACATTCTCTTAGGCTCTGCAAAGTACCGGCCAAGATGGCCTCATCGCCTAGATTACCACACCCGATAAAACCCATTACAAAGACGTTTGGCATGCTTACTCACCTAATAATCTTAAGATATCTGCTACCTTGGCATCCCAGGAGTTCTCTTGCGCTACCTTTTGCCGAGCTATTGTAAGAATCTCAGACTCTTTAAGAGCCTTGTCTATTTCATTCAACAGCCCTGCCGCGGTGTTAGCCACATATACTAACGGTTGCCACCGTGCCAGCTCGGGAATGTCGGCAACGATAACCGGCTTGCCGGCAGCAAAATACTCGTATAGTTTGAGAGGGTTTACACTTTGTGTGACTTCACTATTTTTAAACGGTACTAAGGCCACATCAAAGTCAGCTAAATACTGGGGTAAAGCTTGGTAAGGAACAAAACCTAAAAAGTGTAGATTGGCCGCTCTCGCCGGCAATTTAACTGCGCTATCCACCGGACCTATCATGACAAAGTTGAGATCTGGTCTGCTCACTGCCGCATCTGCAACGAGTTCGAGATCGATCCATGTCCCTATGCCACCGTAAAAACCTACAATGGGGTGGCTCACATCGATGATGTTCGAATATCCCTGAGTCGCCGCCGCGAAATGATCCATGTCGGCTCCATTGCCCACTAAAGCAGCATCTTTTCTTACCTGACGGCACTTAGATAATAACAGCTCTGAAGAGGCAAAAACACGCCAAGCACGCTGTAGTAACTTGTGCTCTAGGCGTTTTACGACTTCGCAACTCCACAAGTAGGATATCTGGCTAAAGGCAGCATGATCATCTACACAGTCATACACTAGCGGCAGGTCGGTAGGCAAATCTGCTGTACCGGGTAAATGAGTCCACACCATATCTGCTTCCCATCCCAGCTTGTGCGCCGCGCTACAGATTGACCGCCACAGCAAGGCTTGGTTGAGACGGTTAATAGGGGACCATCCATACCCCGCCGGCAATAGCAAAGGGGGAGTCAATACGGCTATATTTGGTTCCTCTCTTCGCATGCTACTGAACTTGGGTATGCCGCGCTGTTTGAGTGGTGAAAGAAAACTCCCCGCTGGTTCTACGAATATCACTCGTGCACCTAGACTGGCAAAACGGGTAGCAAGGTGTTGTGGTCTAGCATACAGACCTGACCAAGGCACGGCGCTCAGCAGAACAATCGTCTGCCCGGTTAACACCCCTCTGTACGCCCTAGTGCAGTATAATACTCCAGAGTCTTTTTCAGGCCCTCCTGCAGCGATGTTGTGGAACGCCAACTCAGCTCCCGCCAGGCTAGGCTCGGGTCGAGGCAGCTGCGGGTAATATCCCCTAGTCGCTCTGCCCCGTAACAAGGCTTTATATTCTTGCCCGCAAGAGCAATCAACTGGTCCCATAGTGCTTGCACAGAGGTTTCCTGCCCGCTTGAAATATTAACGATCAAATTCTTATCATTATACAGCGCTGTCACCGTAGCTTCGGCAACATCGCCAACATAAACGTAATCTCTAGTAGCGCTGCCATCGCCGAAAATTGTAGGGCTCTGCCCCTCGAGAATCTTTTGCACAAATATAGTTGTCACGCCACACTCTGCGCTCACGGCTTGGCGTGGCCCATAAGCGTTGCCGTAGCGCAAGACACCAATAGTAAGATCCGTGGCTGCTGCATCAGCTAAAAAATAGTCCTCGGCAGCACGCTTAGAAACTCCATAAGGCGAAAGTGGCCGCATGGAAGCACCCTCTTGTAGCGGCAGGGAGGAGGGATTGCCATATACTGCTGCGCTTGAGCTATAGACGATCCGGCCACAGCCACTAGCGTGTGCAGCTCGTAGCACATTAAGTGCTCCCCCAATGTTTACCCGAGCATCTTCCTCTGGGTCGCGGGTAGAGGCACTGACGCTAATTTGCGCCGCTAAATGCACAATAGCATCCGGCCTTTCTGCTACAACTGCTGACAAAAGCTCCGGCGACGCAACATCTACTTGGTACAAACGGACACCTAGAGGTACATGGCTGACCCTACCTGTAATAAGGTTGTCCACTACGCTCACTTCGTGACCACATTTAACCAAACTCTCAACGACATGTGAACCTATAAAACCTGCGCCACCCGTCACTAAAATTTTCATTGGCGGTCCCCCCACTCTATGTAAACTGACAGTGTCTTTCTCGCCATTGCCTCTGCTGTAGCATACTCCTCAAACCACTTCCTACCGTTGACTGCTCTCTCCTGTGCTTCGAGAGGCCGAGCCAGCACTCGCACGATAGCTTCTGCCAACGCTCCCGAGTTAAGGGGTGCAACTAGCAGGCCATTCTCTTCTGTAGTTATTACTTCTGGTATGCCACCTACAGATGTAGCCACAATGGGCACCTCACCTGCTAGAGCCTCTAGGAGTACAATTGGTAACCCTTCCATTTCAGATGACATGACAAAGGCTACAGACGATTCCATGATGGACTTAGCATCACGGCGATAGCCAACAAACTTAACGTGCGCACCTAGACCTATTTGCACTGAGGTTTCACGCAGTTGTTGCTCCAAGGGGCCATCTCCAACTATCAATAGAATTGCGTTAGGGTTAGTCTCTACTACCTTACGCATGGCTGTGAGTAAGAGATCAAAACGCTTAACGGGAACCAATCTCCCCACTGCACAAAGCACGTCGCTATCGGCGGGCAAACTAAACTCTTCGTGCAGTGCCAGAGATTTGGGACGAACATCCTCTATTCCATTGTACACAACCCGTACCTTAGTTTGCTTCAATCCGCGACGCAATAAAGCTCGCTGAAGTTCACAGGAAACTGCAATTAGGCCGTCCGCCAGGCCCCAGGTGGCACGGTCAACGGTAGAAAACCACATGTTCTGCCAGGGCGAGGTGTAATCTAGGTCAGTATGACTATGGACGGTTGTAATCACCAATGGCACCCCAGCTAGCTTGGCCGCCAAACGCCCGTAAAGGTTGGCCCTGCCGCCGTGAGTGTGGACGATATCTGGTCCTAGCGTTTTGAAATACTGATACAGCCCTACCATAAGGCGAGGCGACAACATACTGCTCACATGTAGCGTATGGGTAGGAATGCCCTGCTCCTGCGCCTCTTGAGATAACAAGCCAGCCGAAAAACACAGGAGACTGGCATCAGCACCTAGCCTGCGCAGCTGAGGGAGCAAGGCCAGCAGGTGGCTCTTGCCGCCACCAGTTTCACCACCACCATTTACATGTACAATTTTCATCTGCTGGCTTTCCCTCCGCGTATTTTTAGCGATAGACGCAACACAATTTCTACAACTGCTATCCCTAGCAGACCCATAATAGTCCCAATCCACAGACCATGAAATACACGCAGTAGGGATAATGCGAGAGGCGTACGTAAATGCATAAATGTATTTACGATTGATACTTGACCAATTGCAGCTGCAACCAGTCCCATCTCATAGGTCAGCTTAGATAGGCGCGGCCGATAGAAGAGCACTAACAACAGCAGGGGGTGAGCCACTAGTTCCTTAAAGCGCGGCCTGGCTACCAGTACTTCATCGAGCCAGAAACGCAAACCGAGTTCCAGCTGACTTACGGAATGGACATGTCCCGACCTACGGATATAAAAGAATAGCGCGGCCGCAGATAAGGCACCTAAGACCAGAGTTACCCACAAGCCAACTCTTTTAGTCTCCTGAAACAATTCGCGGGGCAAGGTACGCCAACGCGGTAGCCACACTAATGCAGCGAGTATAAACAATGGTAATGTATACTGCAGCTTCACGCCTCTAAAGAATTCGAACTCCGTAATGAAAGCGTAGTCACTGAGATAAGATGCTGTTAGCAAAGCAAAGCTGATTGTGGCCGTCTGTATACCTACAAAAGAAAGCCAGGGATTCTTGCCTTCCGCCGCTAAAGAAATGCCAGCAAAGCTTGCTATAATCGCTCCGAACAAACCTAGTGCCAAACGCAACCACACGCTTAATGGAGAGAATAGCGCGATTTGAGACAGTACTACTGCCAAGAACCCGGCACAGGCTAACCGGCGCCAAAGACCATATCGCAAGGCAACGGTTAGAGCTAACAACCCAATACCGATACCTACCAGCACTGACAGACCCCAGAAAGGGTAATAACGGGCAAATGGCTCGGCCGGTCCTAAGGTATATCCTGCCCTTAAGGCTGAGTCTGCCATTAACGCCACATATTCAGCATTTAAGCTAATATCATTTTCACGGTAAAACGGGCGCATGTAGATTGCTCGCGTATTGTACTCCTTGATTGACCCTAGCCAACGTGACACCATATTTTCTGGGTTCACCTGAGGGTTATCTGTTTCGGCCCTAGATATGCGATAACTCCGTACAATTCGGCTCTGCGGATTAAGTACCTGCTCTATGCCCTCTAAGGGAACGTACCCACGCAGAGTGTCAGAGCGCTGCAGCCAGTAGATAGTTAGCTGACGCTCGGCAACAACCGCAGCAAGTTCTTGTACGGCACCTAAGTCTTCTGCCAAGCGGTTGCCCGTAAACATTACACCTGCAAATTCGCGCGTTTTTAGGTACGCAGTAAACTCTCGCACTGAACTACCCGTATACGGAGAAAAGACTGGTAAAAAGGCTAAGCCGCTGGCATCGATGGCGGCAATTAGCTCAGGTGAAAAACCTAGGCTGGTGCGCCGCAAGCGTTGGTACGGCAACTCTGTATAGACAAACTCACCATATACTGTAACCTGTCCGGAAGTCAGAGAAATTACTAATGAAGTTAGTGAGTCACGCAAGTTCTCCGCCTTAATTTCCAGTATGGACTGGGAGGGGAGAGGGGCGGGGAGCCCGAGCGAACGGGCGTACTGGGAGGCTTCGTTACCGGCGGGTTTCATCAGCACATCACCCAAAGCCTCAAGATCAAGCAATGGGGTTACATGGCTAGCAACGCCATAAAGCCCTGCCTGCTTAAGTTCCGCAAGATACACATGGAGATCGAGGTTAAGCATCCTAGAACGGTACAATAGATCTGTACCGTCCATAAATAGAGCCACCTGTCTATTGCGGCTTTCAACAAAATGTCTTTGCCAAAGTATAGTTCCCGACGCGAGTACAACAAGAAGCATAATAATAGCATAAGCCTTGCGTGGCATGTTCAAACACCATCCCAGTCTGAATCTTTAAAGCCTCCCCACGAGGGGAGGCTTAATACCTATTGCAGCACTTTTGCCCGCAATACTAGTTGTCCCGGTTCCATTTTAACATCTAGTAGTTCTAACGGCATAGGTGCAGCAGCGAGGTCAATGTAAAATTCCGCCCCCTGCAATACCGCATCAACAACTCCTTGGGGTAGGGTGATGTTCTGTAACTCCAGTAGCTCGGGAATAAAGGCTAATTTATCCGCCCCTTGAGGCACAAACTTGCCTTGCAGACGCATATCCACCATAGCGTTGAGAATAGGGGCTTGTCCCACCACAGTAACACTGCCCTGGTTAACTTGCACCCTCCACCCCTTTAACTCGGGGATATTCTCCCACAAGTAGGTACTTAGCTCCCCCTCCGCCACTACAACCTGTACTTCCATGTTCCCTTGATTATTAAACGTCAACTCCCGCCTTCCCAAAAGCGAACGCACATTTACGTCAACTTCTTGGGCGATTAGAGTGTATTCACTTACGGATAGTCCGCCCAGATTTACATTTTTGGCCACTACAGAAATGTGATCAAACTGCCCCAGCAGCATTCTTAAAGAGGGGTAAGACTTAAGCCGCAGTTGGACATCTACTCCCAAGGTCTTATTGAGCCCCACTTCTAATCCCCGTGCAATTAGGTAAGGCGCTGAAATCTCAGCTACCACTACCAACCCGATAATAACTAATAGCACCACCCATACCTTTTTCATACGGTTTACCTCCTCTCCCGGTTAAGCACACGAGCCCCTAGTACCGCCACAAAACCAAACACGGCTAACGTCGATAACGCACCCCAAAGGTCTTCCTGAGCAGGGGAAAAGAGTATGGTAAGCCCTCCCGCCCATAAGCCCGTAATTAAAGCGGGAATAAACTGGTCCACTTCGACGGCTCGCCCGCCCCAAGCACCTCCGAAGAATACTGCCGACCAAACAATTACATAGGCAGTAGCTACCGAGATGGTACCTGAGTAAAGACTAGAAATTGCGAGGGGTGCCCCGAGGCAAAAAGCAACTCCGCAAAAAATCGGCATAGCTTTCACTGGCATTCCTCCCGCTAATATACATATTCGCGATAGCGGAAGAAAAAACCTTTTTTTATGCTTTGCTACGCTCCACCTGTTAGCTTTATCCTTTTTTGCGTTCGGCCTGCCAGTGCAGGAAGGCATCCATAAATGGGTCTAAGTCCCCATCCATTACAGCTTGAACATTGCCGGTCTCCTGCCCTGTGCGATGATCCTTGACCATATTGTAAGGGTGAAAAACGTAACTGCGAATCTGGTTCCCCCAGGCGATTTCCATCACACTGCCGCGAATGCGATCAAGCTCCTTCTGTTGCTCCTGCAGCTTAAGCACCAGCAGTTTACTGCGCAACATGCGCATGGCCGTATTCTTGTTGCTAAGCTGGGATCGCTCGTTCTGACATTGCGTGACTGTACCTGTGGGCAGATGTGTAATACGCACGGCTGAGTCCGTCTTATTAACATTCTGGCCACCAGCTCCGCTGCTGCGGTAGGTGTCGATTCTCAAGTCATCTGGGTCAACCTCTACGAGTGTATCTTCATCAATTTCGGGTACGACTGAAACTGAGGCAAAAGAGGTATGTCGCCTGCCTGAAGCATCAAAAGGAGACAACCGCACCAGACGGTGCACTCCCCTTTCAGCCTGCAAATACCCGTAGGCTAGCTCTCCTTTGATAAGAAGCGCTACACTCTTAAGTCCAGCCTCGTCTCCCGGCAAGTAGTCCAAGATCTCTACCTGGTAATTGCTGTTCTCTGCCCACCGCGAATACATGCGCATGAGCATGGCAGCCCAATCCTGTGAGTCCACACCACCCGCCCCGGGGTGGAGCTCCACTATAGCGTTACGACTGTCATAAGGCCCGGAAAGAAGAAGCTCCAGCTCCACTTGTGCTAAGGCTTTCTCTAAGCACCCTAGTCTTTTCGGCACATTTGACAAAGCCTCATCGTCCGCCAATTCGACCGCGAGCTCAATTAGCTCTTGTACATCCACTGACTCTCTTTCTAACGATTGCCAACGCTCCACTTCAGCGCGCACACGGTTAAGCTCGCCAAAAATCTTCTGGGCCGCAGTGGTGTCCGCCCACAAGTCTTCAGCTGAGACGGCCTCCGTTAATGTGGCTATACGCTTTGACTTAGCCTCTAAGTCAAAGGGAATCCCTCAACTCTTCAGCCCATTTTTGAAGCTTTTGGGCACGTGTACGCAATTCGCTAATATCTAGCACTCGTTTCCCTCCTTATGCATCTCGCCCACAGCACTTCTTGAATTTCTTACCACTACCACAAGGGCAAGGATCATTTCGTCCAGTTTCTTTAGTAGACGAAGGTTGTCCTGCAGGCTGTGGCGCCGTAGTTTGTTTGACCCTAGCAGTCGGGGCTACTCGCGGCTCCGCCACGACTTGGACGGTAAACATATACCTGACTACATCTTGTCTGATTTCAGCAATCATCTGCTGGAACATTTCAAATGCGTCCATCTTATATTCAATCAAGGGGTCTCGCTGCCCAACTGCCCGCAGCCCAATCCCTTGGCGCAGCTCATCCATGTTATCTAAGTGTGCCATCCATTTGGAATCAACCATGCGCAGTAGAACAACGCGTTTAAGGTCCTGCATAATCTCGGGACCAACTTCCTGCGCCCGCTTATCTAGCGCCTGCTCTGCTAAGCGAACTAACTCTTCTTTAAGTCCTTGAGGTGTGAATTCGCGCCAGGTTTCGGCGTCTAGCTCAGGTAGCGGGAAGAACTCTTCGGCAGCCTGCTTAAGCCCAGCGACGTCCCACTCCTCCGGATACGTCTTGGCTGGAATATAGGCGTCAACTGTATGCGAAATGATTTCTTCTAGCATGTTCTCAACGACACCCGTCAACTCGCCAGCCAAAGCCTCACGGCGTTGGCGGTAAATAATCTCACGTTGCTGGTTGGAGACGTCGTCGTACTCTAATACGTGCTTACGTGTATCGAAATTGCGGTTTTCCACTCGCTTCTGGGCTCGCTCAATAGCTGAGCTAAGCAGACCATGCTCGATTGGCATATCCTCTTCTACCCCCAACTTATCCATTAAGCTGTACATCATCTCACCGCCAAATAGGCGCATGAGATCATCCTCCAGGGACAAGAAAAACTGGGTAGAACCAGGATCCCCTTGACGCCCGGCACGGCCCCGCAACTGGTTATCTATGCGGCGTGCCTCGTGACGTTCGGTACCGATGATATGAAGTCCGCCTACAGCTACAACCTGTTCATGCTCTTTTATTGTCTCGGCTTTGCACCGTTTAAGCTCTGCTGCGTATTGGGCCCTTAATGCAATTGCTTCGTCATCTGTACGCAAAGGAAGCTCGGCCCAGTCCTCGGGCCTCAGGCCATGATCTAGCATGGCATGGCGGGTCAAGAAGTCCGCGTTGCCCCCCAGCAAAATATCTGTGCCGCGACCGGCCATGTTGGTGGCGATGGTCACAGCCTTAAAACGACCCGCTTGAGCCACAATGTCCGCTTCACGTTCATGGTGCTTGGCGTTTAGCACCTGGTGAGGTATGCCTTTCTTTTTCAATAATCCACTCAAGTGCTCAGATTTCTCAATAGAGATGGTACCCACGAGAACAGGTTGCCCGGTCTCATAGCGCTTGATGATATCTTCAACGACCGCTGCAAATTTAGCGCGCTCGGCCTTGTAGACCACATCAGCCATGTCCTTACGAATCATCGGGCGATGCGTCGGCAGAACAACTACGTCCATTTTATATATATGCCTAAATTCCTCTTCCTCTGTCACTGCCGTACCAGTCATGCCGCTAAGCTTTTCATACATACGGAAGTAGTTCTGGAAGGTGATACTAGCCAGGGTTTGGCTTTCTTTCTCTATTTTGACCCCTTCTTTGGCTTCTATAGCCTGATGCAGCCCGGCACTGTAACGCCTGCCATACATCATACGGCCTGTAAATTCATCGACGATAATAATTTCTCCGTCTTTAACGACGTAGTCCCGGTCGAGCTTCATCAGGGCTTTAGCCCTAATCGCCTGATTTAAATGATGCTGCAAAGTCATATTAGTGTTATCGAATAAGTTTTCGACCCCCAAAGCACGCTCTGTTTTGTGCACAGCCGCCTCTGTAGGTGTTACCGTCTTGAGCTTTTCGTCTACGTTGTAATCATCGCCTTCGCAAAAGCCTACCACCAGCTTGGCAAATCTATAGTACAAGTCTGTGGAGTCCTCGGCTTGACCTGAGATGATAAGCGGGGTCCTTGCTTCGTCGATAAGGATGCTATCCACTTCATCCACGATAGCGTAATGGAGCTTGCGCTGCACCATTTGGCTGCGGTCTAGCACCATATTGTCGCGCAGGTAATCAAAGCCAAACTCATTATTTGTGCCATAGGTGATGTCCGCGGCATAAGCTCGCTTGCGGTCAGAAAAATCCTTGCCATGGACGATTAGGCCTACTGAAAGGCCTAAAAAGCGGTAAATCTGCCCCATCCATTCGCTATGAAAGCGCGCCAAATAATCATTGACAGTGACAACATGCACGCCTTTACCGGTAAGAGCATTGAGATAGGCTGCCAAAACTGCTACCTGAGTTTTGCCCTCGCCGGTCTTCATCTCGGCAATGCGGCCTTGGTGTAAAACCATGCCGCCGAGTAACTGCACATCAAAATGCGGCTGACCTATCATGCGCTTAGTAGCCTCGCGCACGGCGGCGAAGGCCTCGGGTAAAATATCGTCTAAGGTCTCACCTTGGGAGTAGCGCTCTTTAAACTCCGCCGTCTTAGCGCGCAACTCCTCATCGGATAAAGATACGTATGGGGTTCCCAGCTGATTTATCTGTTCTACAACTTTTTGCATGCGCTTGAGCTCGCGCGTATTGGTGTCAAAGATACTCTTTAAAAATCCTAACATTTAGCACTATTCCTCCTAAAAAAACAGGCCTTCACGATGAAAGCACTGCTGCAAACGTTCTATTAATTGTATCATTGCCCATTTAAGCCCGCAAGCGAGCGCAATCACTCACCTATAATCTTACCGAAGGGTAATCGGCTCACTCATATAGAAATATAACCGAGGGGATGTGTGTGAGGATGTCAATGAGTAGCCGAA
>WSXW01000071.1 GCA_009773495.1 Bacillota bacterium | reverse complement strand
TGTAGACGTACTTCTCGCCCTTGGCTCCGGCGACTTTAGTGTGAACGCCGTCACCCGATGGAACATCAATCAACGAATATTTTGAAATGGACATCTCAACTCCCCCGCTCTCTCTCTGTATACGCTAATTATAGCGTATACAGAAGGGGGAAACAAGAGGCTAATAATAAACACAGAAAACCTGCAAAGGTTTGAAGTTAACTATCTTGAAAGGGGGATTAGATTGTTCTTGTGTTCTTTTTCCTGTCTACGCTAAAATTCTAGGGAGTTTAGGATGTATAAAAAAATGACCTTGAAGCAGCTGTTACATATGCTTTCCAGACATCGCATACAGCAGATAAACGGAACGCGTATTATCTACACGGCAACGAAGGAACAACGGAACATTTATAAGGCATTCAATGTAGAGGAACCGGTGTAGTTATAATTTCAGTAGGGATTTTAGGTATTATGTATCTAGCGACGGCGGACATGAGTCGGGCACGCTTTACAGTAAAATTGTAATTTACTAAAGAAGGTAAGCAAACCATCGGTTTCTAACGCGTGGTGCGAACTGCCGAACTCGTAGCCCTCAAAAGGGAAAAGCAAGGGAGAAACCCTGCGCTTCTACGCTTCATTTCGAACATCGACGTTGGCGGCGAGACACTGGAGGAATTTGACGAACAGCTCTGGGCGTTGGCGAGGGATAAAGTTGTGGTCATGCCGGAGGGCAGGTTGATGGTTAGTTTCAGCCATGTTGCTGAGATTAGCCAGTAACACCTTTGGTCGTAGGAACTTTTCCCCTCGTTCCATCGTCAAAATAGTATAAAAAAATTACAGCATGGTGCCGACATAGCGCCGCACTTTTCTTCCCTTAGGTGTCTTTATATACGAAGGCATAACGAGGACGTGGATAATTCGTAACCACAGCAGATGGGGCCAGGCCACAAAGAGGTTTTGGACGTCGTTAGTTTAGGCCCCAAGTAACACATAGCGGGAGGCGGTCTATGGCGGGCTACGCATTCTAATTGCAACTGTGGGCGCAAATGTTAGTTCCTCTGTCTGACCCGAATCTAGAGGAGGAGAGATGTCAGGGATCCGGATACTAGGGTCGTCGCACAAAAGCTCCCTCTCGAGTGGAGGGTGATAATGCAAAAAAGCCCTACCCTTATAGAACAACGGCGAAAGGATGGTTCGTAATGAAATTCTGGGCAATTGCTTTGCTGGTAATCGCTTGCATGACGATACCGCTGGGCTCGTTTCCTCTTAGCAAGGCTTCACCGAACGATCAAGCTGAGATTAGGAGTTTTGTCCAAGCTTACTTTGAGGCCAAGTACGAATGCTTTAGACGGGGGGACATCAGCCCTCTAAAGCCATTCTTCTTAGACTCTCAATCTCAGGGTGCACGCAGAGAGCTTGAGCTGACTCAGGTGTTGCTGGATTGGCGTGTGCCAAGAAATCTGTTCTATGATGACCACTCTGTTGTGGTCAATTATGATTCTATTCGACTAGACACTAATGCAGTCACAATTACGTTGAATGCCGTAGTCAGCTATCGTCTAAGGAACCACCGCGTTATCTCGCGAGAGGCAAACAATCACACCCTAGTGCTAGATAGGCACCAAGGCAAGTGGTACGTGACATCGGATTGGTATGAGGAGCCAATTGGAGGCATGATTGACGCAGGTCACTCGATTTCGACTATAAGGGCATGGGCATTCAGACAGGGCGACCCTTTGACAGAGAATTATAGAGAAGGCGATCATGAGGTCTGCACATCAGTGAATGGCCCATCGTCATTAGCTATAACGTACGACCGGATTAAGGCCGTCCAGTATGCAGATGCGTACTGGAATCAGTACAATCCAGCGTACATTGATTTCTCCCTGTTGGGCGGAGATTGCACAAATTACGTGTCACAATGCCTGAGGGCGGGGAATGTACCTGATGACGTTAGTGGGCACCAAGGCTCCCAGTGGTGGTATAACTTGAACACGCACCAATACACACCCTCTTGGACAAGCGTTAGTGCGCTATACAACTATCTCATGTTTAACACCCTAGGGGGACCTAAGGGAACAATTGCAACTGACCCTATGTTGATTGCGCGTGGCGATCTAGTGCAGACGGACTTTCAGCAGGACGGAACGTGGGACCACTCGGCCATAGTTACGGAGGTGTGGTATGAAGATACTGCTTACATTTACGTCAACGCCCACACAACTAACAGATATCGGTATTACATCGGAAACTACCCCGGCGCTAAGAGGTTAATACGCATCTCCATTAGGTAGGTAGGGAGGGAAAGGGACTATGCATTTACGAGAGTTTAGACGTCTCGCTGTGTTGCTAAGCACTCTGCTCGTCGTGTTTTTTGCGCTAACCGGATGTCAGGAAGTTCCGTTTTCCGAGCAAATGAAGGATAGCATTGAAAGCTATGCGAGTTCGCAGATGCTCCCTACTCGCGGTTTGGGTGCTACTTTCGCCGAACTTGACTTCTTTGGACTGACGAAGGCCAGCCGATCGGTATATTACGTGTACGGATGGTGTATGGTGGCAGAGGTGGACAGGGAGCTCAAAGTTGTTTCCGCAGAAAGTCTCCCGATGAAGTTCACGATACGAAGACAGTTCTTCGGGTACAAAGTTGTTGATCACGAAACCCCCCGTTCAGGAGCACAGTACGCAGTAGACATCAAAACGATTATCCCCGCAGAGCATCAGCAACGACTGTTTGACTACCCTAAGCAGCAAACGGACCTAGAGCAGCGTGTGCTGGACAAGGCCCGAGCGCATTACAGGTAAGTGGTATTCCCTATGCTAGGAGCTGACGGCTTGCAGGCGATGGCGCACAGTGGATAGTGGGAAGCGAAAAGCCGTCACAGAGTAGGAGGTGAATCTAATGCGGTACAAGGAATTTGTCAAAGCCGCGTTGCTAGTGCTTTCAGCTCTGGCTGTGTTTACCACAGGCTTGTTCTATTACCACCGACTTCATCCGGCGCGAGTAGAGACCAGCGCGCTTGTTCAACAGGCGGAAGAGGCGGCGGTCGCTCTGGACCTAGTTAAACTTTCTCGCCTCTTGAATGAAGCGGCAGAAGAACGAAATCGCTCTTGCGATAGCTTAAGATAACGGAAAAAGACGAAAAGGTACGCCCATTTGTGTTATTGTTTAATCGCCAAACAAAACAAGGCACAAGGGGAGAACCTTTTCGCATGATGAGTATAGCACAAGCACTGCCTTTCTTCTATGTGCACTACGAAATGCGAGCCCCTCCTGTTTGTGGTGACCTTGCGGGCATCACAAAGTGGGAGGGTTGTTCATGTTTAGCATTAGCCATGAGCTGGAGCTATATTTTGAGCTTAAGGGCACGCCAGAGTCATCGCGAGAGTCGTATGCGCGCCGAGTAGATGCCTTCGTAAAGTTCTTGCAGGGTAAGGATAAGAGCGCAGATGAAGCTGTTACGAGAGATGTGCAGGAATATATTCTGTACCTAAAGCGGGAGAAAGGTCTATCCGCGGGAACCATTAATACCTACATTTCCTC
>WSXW01000070.1 GCA_009773495.1 Bacillota bacterium | reverse complement strand
TGATACCGCCCGTATCGCTGGCATCTTCACGGAGGTCTATCACTGTTGCCTCGATCCTGAGCAAATAGAGCACGTAATCTTCCCTGAGCTTGGCGTAGGCGTGTTCACCAGCCGCGAACCACACCTATTACATGCCGGGCTTAGCGGCAAGCTGGTGGACCTTAGCAAGTGTATCGTAGAACATAGGGTGAAGACCGCTCTAGCGGACCAAGCAGAAGTACTGCGCCTCTATAGAGAGTCCATGATTAGGGCGATAGGGATGTTATCTCGCGCTCGCGAGATGCAAGGAGGCCTGCAGTCGATCTATAAAGATGCCATGGACTTCTCCGGCGTAGACGGCGAAGTGCACCGCATCATGCGGGAAATCCTAGCGCGTATCGAATAGGGGAAGGTAACGGACCACACCCTATTGCCATTGCTCCGCAAATGGTTTTCGGGCAGCGGAATTCACAGAAAAATATGAAGAACACAGAAAGAACGGAATTGGAATTACGGCATTTGTCTGGGCTTACTAAGCACAATGCCTCCCTACTGGGTTACCGGGGAGGCTTTTCTGTTGTGTAAAAACGAATTCAACGGGACTTGCTGGACCCCGTCCCCAGCGTTCCTTACGGATAGTAGCGGCGTGACACGGCACGCCGACTCCCGGCGAACCCAAGACCTCCTCTCCGGAGCGACATTATTACTAGGTGGGAACCCATTCATCGGGACTTGCTGGACACTAGGGGACACGGAAGGGACAAGAAAAAGGACGAAACACGGACTTACCGGACCTGGACGGACTTCTTTAGGTCCCTCTTGTCCCGAAAATCCAGTTAGTCCCGTATGTCCCCGCTAATACGTAACTTAGCTTCTCAGTACCTGGATGCATGTCGGGCATGGAACACATGTACCCGTCCCCAGCGTTCCCTGTTATACGGGTGCAGATTGGGCAGGCAGTAGACCTGCTCAAAACTATTTAAGGGGGAAAACTAATGGAAGTATTCGCAAAGATTCTCGCCTTTCTGCTGGCCTACGGCTGGCAGCTGCTCGGGGTGCTCGGAGTAGTCATCTGGGCAGCCTACGAGATTATCACCCACGGCCTTGATAAGTTCATTCAGGGGGCAATGCTCAGGGCCCAAAAGTGGGCCGAGCAACAAGCAGATATTAGGGGCCCGGAACTCATGGAGATGGTTGTGTCACTTACAATGACGTACGTTGTATCCCATTGGCCAGCAGCTATTCGTCAGTTCGTCTCAGAAGAGTTCGTGAGAAATCGTGCCCATTGGTTGTATAAGACTGCGAGAGACATTTTGGATGACGGGAAACTCAACGGGTCTTACGTACGTCTCAATTGACCACCGCCCCGAATAGGGGCTTTTCTTCCTGTCCAAATTTTCAAACGCTTAGTAATATCAAGGGTTTTGAGGGGTACTCTAGCCTACCCGTATCCTTTCCGTGGCTCATAACGGCTCCTAGCGCTTCAGATTTTTCGGGAAAGAGCAGGAATGTTGAGCGGCAAGGGAAGACTTCTTGAGTCGCAGAAAATAAGCCTATCAATCCTTATATGATAAATATAAAGACTTAAGGATAGGAACTACCACCGTCAGCATGTGTTAAGGATCACCTTTTGTAATGCCAAATTGGTCATATACGTAGTTATAACTTATTAATGATTCTAGTGCATAAATATACCATAAGGCCAAATAATTTACCTCAATGGCATTGACAACCATATGTAAATAGTAGTAACATGACTTAGAATTATGTTTTTTCTTGGAGGATAGCATGAGATTAAGAAGATTCTATTTGTTTATTGGTGTTTTGCTTGTTGTTCTCGCTTTTTTGGCATGGGGGTTATGGAGCCAGCCCTATGTTAGCATCGTTGGCACACCCCACGACCGAAGGCTTTTTAATGTTAAGTCACGGATAGAGCAGCCCGCGGTTCTCGAATACTGGATTGAATACTATTATAACGGCGAACCTATGGGCAGTGTGCTAACAAGCAGCACTCAGCTGTTGCCTAGGCAGAATGGCCTTCCGAGTAGACATCAACTAGCTATTATCTGGTCGATGCCCCAAGAGAATTTGTTTTCATGGACATTTACTTTTGATGGACAGCCAACACAAGCAACGGGCGAACTACTACTACCCAAAGCAGATCAGGGTTCCGGGCTCTTTCCTGGGCAATCTATTGTAATTAAGTCAGGCGACTCTCACACACTGGCCGTATATGGTTATGGGCCGGTGCGTGCAGAGCTAAGCGGCAATTCGTTGGAGGCTATCCTAGACCACATGACTCATGTCTGCGTGTTAAGAGTAAGATTGGACTGGGATAGGTAAAGGAGGTGATGGATGCCTCGCCTGAAAAGCCGTAATAGAAGAAGAAAAGAAGCGAGGAGGTATTGTCACTTGTCTATCAAAAAAATCGTGCTCATGGGTATAGTACTGTCTTTATTGCTGGTGTCCGTTTCTACGGCCTCGGCAGCCTCAGGTGACCTTGCATGGCTAAATGACTTGGATATTGTCCTTATAACAGAGCAAAAGTTAGGTATACCGTATGAACAGTATAAGAATCTTTCGCAAACACAACAGGATTTGCTATCTGAGGCTATCACCCTACTTAACAACGAAAATAGTCTATTTAATGTAGAGAACGGCATGCTTGTAGTTTCTGTGTCAGAGGCACCCACTTCTTTGCGTCCTGTATTGGCCGTACTGAATAGGTCAAAGCTTATGGAGCGAAATAGGTCCGAGCATAAGGATTCAGGTGACGGCTTACAGATTCAGTCGACCGCTCCATGGCCCGGAGCTTATTCTTGGTACACCTATCAAGTTAAGAGCAGGGCAATTACATATCCAAGTGGACTGCCGATTAAAATAGCATCTCGTAGTCTCTCATGGCAGTCACCAACCCCGCACAGGATTGAGGCGGGAGACGAAACAGCGTGGTCGTTTAGCGGTACCTTATCGCTTTCCGGTGGGGTGACTACCGAGTATGTCGAGGCCAGTGCGAGTATTCAGATAGGGTACACTTTCACAGCATCTGTTCGAATGTATATCGAGGGGGTCCTACAGCCTGGGCAAAAGGTAGATGCGTATAGAGTAACAACGTACGTTCGTGAGACGATTTCCTATGACGGGTTCTACTGGGAAGATTGGGATCATGACGGGACAGGTGATTGGTGCCTATGGGTGGGAGTATCCCAATCCATTGCAACCAACTATCAGGCCCACTACTTCTACTGGGACAACTGGGGCTGGCTAGCCCAGTAAGGAAAAGAATCAACAAATTGCACGAGACACCATCCTTCGGGGTGGTGTCTCACATTATGGACGATAGAATACTAGAGGGTGACTGCAGTAATTCGGCAGGAGTATTTGCTGAAAGAGAGAAAAGTATATCCCTGAAGTCTACAAACAACCTGTGTATCACAGATTCCTCCTGTTCGGGAAGGATGGTCATGGCTGTGACACGAGTTGCAGTGTTCAGTGAGGAGTGGCGAAGGAGCATGAAAGAGCCATCGTTTCCCTTTAGCTCTCTTTTCCTTTCAGAAATGTGCTAGGCATAGAGGTGGAGATGAGCCTCTTTGTGTATCTAGCGTACAAGGGAGCGTATAAGCTAACGCACTTGGCAAGCGGCAAGGCTTCATCTGTAAGCTTAAAGGTGGGCCAGGCACCGGAAAGAGCACCCTGATGCGCAGTGTGGTCTCATCTCTTAGGGAGCGCACGCCAGATATGCCGATGGAGCTCTTTTGG
>WSXW01000069.1 GCA_009773495.1 Bacillota bacterium | reverse complement strand
GTGGCTTGGCCTCAGTACTGGGCCCATGGATAGATAAGCGTTAGTTAAAAACCAACACCCCCGTGTGAGTTCCGCAGGACTCGCGCGGGGGTGTTTTAGCCTGTCCCCAGGAATGACCAATACGTGATTCAATTCACTCCTTCTCCAATGCAAAAGACAGCATATAACGGTACCGATTTCACTTTGTTAACGAACCCAAAGTTCTTGGCCGATATACGCAGAGCGTATGGGGGGTCGTACTTAGACATGTATACCGATAAACTGCGAGACTTCACGTGTATGTCCGCCTTAACTTCAATGGGAACAACCTTGTCGTAGTCCTGAACTACGAAATCCACCTCGGCTATAGAGTCTGATTCCCAGTAGTACAGCGAAAACCCATTCACACTCAGGGCGTTGGCCACGTAGTTCTCTGTTAATGCACCGACATAGCTGTTCTTAAACCCACTGAGTATATCGTGTGCTACTAGCCCGGACTTAGTGGTAAGCAGGCCGACGTCGCTCATATAGACCTTAAAGCTACTCAGGCTCTGGTAAACCGCAGGGGGCATATAGCCGTGCTCAATCTTATTACACTTCGCAATCACACCAGCAGCACTAAGCCAGTCGAGGGATGCGCCAAAGAGAGTAGTTGAGCCGCCCTTCTGCACCACTTTATACTGGAACTTGCGGTTGTCCTTGGACAACTGCGCGGGGATGCTATTGAAACAAGCCATGATTTTGGTGGCTTCACTGGCAGAGGCATATTTAGACATGTCGGCGACATACGCATTGAGAATCAAGGCGTGTACAGCAGTAGCATCAATTAGGCGTTTTTCAGCCCAGTATCCGTTGACAGCGGCAGGCATTCCCCCTACGACCATGTAAAACCTATAATACTCCAGGGCGAGATTGTGCAGGGCTTCGCTGAGCGGGGTGTCAGAGTGATAGCAGCGCCTGATTTGCCCTGCCAGTATTTCCTGACCGCAGGCCCACAGGAACTCTTCAAAGTCGAGGGGATACTGCACCAACATATCTACCTTACCCACCGGGAAAGAGTACTTGGTACGGTTTACGGCTACCCCTAACAGGCTCCCCGCCGCGATTACATGATAGTGCGGGGCATCCTCACAGAAATACTTAAGCGATGTTAATGCCCGCTCGCATACCTGTACCTCGTCAAAAAAGATCAAAGTCTCCCCGGGAGTTATTCTCTGTCCAAAGAACATCTCCAGGTGGTTAATGATATGCTGTGGCGAAATGTTCTCCTCAAAAATTGCGGCCAAGCGAACGTTAGTTTCGAAATTGACATAGATCATATCCCTGTAATGCTGCAGTCCAAACTCACGTACCGTATAGGTCTTGCCAACCTGCCTGGCGCCGTGCACAATCAAGGGCATACGCTTGTCACCCTTGCCCATCCACTGCGCCAGCTTCTCAGTCATTTTCCGCTTCACTAATACCACCTCACAGTAGTATTATTTCCGATTTACTAACGTTAAGTCAAGAAAAATAGATAAATATCAGATAAAAATCGACTTATTTATTCCTCATATTCCTTCACCTTGCCGTAAGTAATACTCTTCTCCCCATGCTTCTCTTTGATGGAGTCGAGAACTTTAGCCAGCTTGCGTTGACGCTCGGGCGGAGGGGCTAGTAAGTTTAACTGCTCAACTGACTCTCCCAGAGCGCTAAGCTGATTTACCGATACACCGATGAGCCTGACGGGTCTACCGTCGAAATGGGCGGTCAGCAGCTCCACGGCGGCATTATAAATCTCGTGATCGAGATTTGTAGATTGGCCAAGGGAACGCTGCCTAGTGTAGGTCGTAAAGTCATGGTAGCGCAGTTTGAGATGAACTACCTTACACTTAAGCCCCTTGCGGCGCAGCCGCCGGCCAACTTTAGCGGCTAAGGCTAGGAGTGTGGATTTAACGGCCTCGAGGTCTGCTATATCCACATCAAATGTATGCTCGTGGCCCACTGACTTTACCTCGTCTGAATTGGCCACGGGTCGCTCGTCTTGGCCGTGCGCTAGGCACCAAAGATCCCTACCATGTACGCCTAAGCGCCGTTCTAGCAAGGAAATATCGGCTCGTTGAATATCCCCAATCGTAGCAAATCCAATCTTCTTTAACTGCTCAGCAGTCTTAGGACCCACACCCCATATCTTTTCGATGGGTAGAGGGGCGAGGGTAGCCTTGGCATTTTCCTCGGTTATAACCACTAGACCAGCGGGTTTCTTGAGGTCGCTGGCGAGTTTAGCAAGGAACTTATTAGGGGCGACCCCTAGGGAACACGATAAACCTAGTTCGTCCTTGACGCGGCGTTGAATAGTTCTAGCGATGTCGGGGCCTGGGCCGAAGAGTTTAAAAGAATGTGTCACGTCAAGGAAGGCTTCATCAATCGACACTGGCTCTAGCAGTGGGGAGAACGCGGACATAATTACAAGTACAGCTTCTGAAATTTCGGCATAGCGCCAGCCTCGGCCACGCACGAAGATGCCCTGTGGGCAGCGGCGGTAGGCCTCAGTTAAGGGCATGGCTGAGCGCACACCAAAACGGCGCGCCTCATAGGAGCAGGTGGAGACCACTCCCCGCTCATTGGGGGCACCCCCGACGATAACCGGCTTACCCCTTAACTCGGGGTTATCTAGCTGCTCTACTGAGGCAAAAAAAGCGTCCATATCTAAGTGAATAATACACCGCACCACAGCCTCGCCCCCAAACTAGTGTTTGGTATTATTATATGCCAGAATGGTTGGGAAGGAAAGGAGGATTGGAAGGAACGAATAAGCCTGATACACCTGATTTCTCTGATTATCCCTGAAGGAACCGAAGGAGGCCAAACGCAGATTTGCGCTGATTAGTATGATTAGCGCTGACAGACCCTTCAAGTCCCCTTCTAACTCTTTCGTGTAAACGTATTTTCCCCACCTTCAGTGGATTCAGTGCCTCATCCATCCATTTTCGTAATCAGCGCTTATCAGACCCCGTATCAGTGAAAATCAGGTATACCGTTATTCCCTCCCCAAAAACGTAGAGGTGGTGTCGCGCGACACCACCTCTACGTTTAGAATAGACCGGAAATTTTACCGGTTTGGTCTACGTCTATTTTCTCTGCGGCTGGTTCCTTGGGTAACCCCGGCATGGTCATGACGTCGCCGGTAATCGCTACTAAGAACCCTGCGCCAGCTGAGACGCGCACTTCTCTTACTGTAAGCCTAAAGCCAGTCGGACGCCCCAAGAGCGACGCATCATCCGAGAGCGAGTATTGCGTCTTGGCCATACAGATCGGCATCTTATCAAAGCCGAGCTTGTTGTACTGGCGAATGCTCGCGTCAGCATCCTTTGTAAAGTCTACGCCGTCGGCCCCATAAATTTCCCGGGCAATGATATTAATCTTTTCCTTGATGGGGAGCTCTGCGCTATAGAGCGGTGCGAAGTTAGCTGGCTCTTCCTCAATGGTCTTAAGAACCGCTTCGGCTAGGGCAATGCCGCCCTCGCCGCCCTTAGCCCATACTTCAGATAGAGCTACGCGCACACCAGCTTTACGGCAATGCTCTGCGATTAAGTTAAGCTCTGCCGCTGTATCCGTGGGGAATTTATTGATGGCGACTACGGCTGGGACGCCGAATTTGCGCATGGATTCGATATGTCTTTCGAGGTTAGCGAAACCTTTGCCTAGTGCCTCTAGATTTTCGGCGCTAAGGTTCTTTACCTCGGCTCCACCATGTAGTTTTAAGGCCCGTGCCGTGGCCACAATCACTACTGCTTTGGGCCGAAGATCAGCAAACCGGCACTTAATATCGAAAAACTTC
>WSXW01000003.1 GCA_009773495.1 Bacillota bacterium | reverse complement strand
ACAATTGTAAAGCCAATGCAAGCAAAGAACCGCGCTTCCACGCGGTTCTTAAAGCACTTTTTTTCGTAAACTCTAGGGGTGGATCTGTTAAAGTCGGGTAGGCGACGAACTGCTGCGGCACGGAGCCGATGTGTTGCGCGAGAGTCTCCGCAAGTCAGATAACAAGGAGGTTCTGCGTTCATGAGCTTGCGCAATAGGATTATTGCTGCAGTGCGGTCGCTGATGCTGCAGGCTGTCCTACGTCACGAAGAATCAAGGGCACGGGGTTCTTTGGCAAGTGCCTTAAGCTTAATGGACTATCAGCTAGATCACCTAATGAGCTTAGCAAGCGATTGGGCAGTGTGGGATGAGACGTATGATTTTATGACGACGCTTGACCCAGTTTACACCAAACAGAACCTTTCCGTAGGTACGTTTAGCAATCTGAAGCTCAGTCTGATGGCTTTTGTGAATGAGGCCGTGATATCATCTACAATCGCCAATATGACTTAATAACAGGGGACTGGGTCGCAAACCCCTTGGATCTGTCATCCCACGTCAATGTCAAGACCCCTAAATTTGCTTTGAATGAGCCAGTTTCTGGCTTCCTAAGCATTGACGGACAGTTTCTGTTTGCTGTCTTTTACCCTATCAACAACAGTCTGGGCTCGGCATCAGCACGTGGCTGGTTGCTTGTGGCTCAGCCTTTAGATGAATTACGCGCTGCTTATTATAGTGACTTGCTTCGTGCTAACGTGCGGTTCCAACCACCTTTCGCTGGCTCCAAGTTTGCTTCAATCGTGCGTCCTAGCCAGGGGATTCTGTATGCACGGGCTGAAGTGCAAGACATTTACGAGGAAGTAGCCTTTGTGCTCGATATGAAGCTGCCACGAGCCCTGAATCTAGTCAGCCAGAGAGTGCTGCAACTATATTTCTTCATCGTACTTTCAGTGGGACTGGTGTTTATCGGTTTGGGAGCCTTTGTGTTTGAGCGCTATGTTTTATCACACGTACGAGGCCTGAATGCTTATGTCCGTCAGTTAGCAGATTTAAACGGGATGGAGCCAAGTAGCGTGAATGGAGAGCAGGATGAAATTACAGGCGTGCTCATTGCAGTGTTGTTGTTTTTACTCGTGGTTGCGCACCATGGCCGAGGGTATCGTTGATCAATTTCAAACCATTTGCATCTGCTGCGATGATAGAAATGGGGTATTGGCTACTGCCCTCAAGGCGCTCAATCTCAGCTGCAAAAAAGGATCTATTGTACAGTCCTGTTAACTGGTCGTGTAGGCCAACGTAGCGCAGATGGTCCTCAACTTGTCGTTGCCTTTCTTCGGAATGCTTGCGTTCCGTAATGTCAATAGCAATCGAAGCGAACTGGTATTTTTTCGGACTATAGACAATACTCTCAAACCATTTTTTGCTAGCATAGTGCCGCTCAAAACGTCGCGGCACACCGGTAAGGGCTACATCTACATACTCCTCATGTAATTCTACCTGCTCAATCCCTACAATCTCGCTCAAGCGTCTCCCTACAAGTTGTTCTCGGCTATAGCCTGACATAGCTTCATAGCTAGGGTTAACATCAATATACCGGTAATCAACTGCACTTCCTGAGTCGTCGAGAAGTATCTCCCGCAACGCAACTCCCTCATGCATAGTAGTAAAGAGTAGGCGGAACTGTTCTTCGCTATCCTTAAGCAAGTCCTGTGCACGCTGGAGCTCGGCGAAGACGTGGCGAACCAATTTCCCTGTCATCTATAATAGGGTTAGACGCGTTGAGCGGAAATCCTGCCTAGTGCATGAATTACAACATAATGTTATAACGTTCAATAAGTGGAGACACGCTGTTGCGAGGCCTTAGTCACGCTCCTGCGTCTAGTGACGCCACTATTTTGCTTAGATAGTGGCAGGAATTAGTGCTTAAATACGGAAGACCTATATAGTGATGACATACTAGCGCGGGTAGGAGGCGACGAGTTTGCCGTAATTCTTCCCCGCACTGATGCTGTGACAGCAGGAGCGATTGCTGAACGCATTGTCGCCTGCGCGCAAAACAATCAGGTACAGGTACAACAGCTTGGCTTGCCGATCAGTTTCTCACTTGGTGTAGCTACGGCGGTTGACATGAATCAGTCCTTAGAAGAGACATTCAAGGTGGCGGACAACTCCATGTATCGTAATAAACTCAGATACAAGTTGGGCGCTAAAAATGATATTTTTGCAGCACTGCAAAAGGCCATGCAGGAAAAAGATCATTTAGCGACCGAACACTCAGAGCGGGTGAATACCATAGCTGTTGAGTTTGGGAAAACCTTGGGACTAAGCTCTGATGTCCTACGCGATCTATCTGCCCTTGCGCAAGCGCATGACCTTGGTTTAATTGGAGTAAGTAACGAGGTCTTACACAAGCCAGGTCCGCTCACGACTGACGAGTGGAGTATGGTTAGACAACACCCAGAGCGTGGCTACCGTATTGCACAGTCTTCTACTGAGTATGCAGGGATTGCGGATTATATCCTCCATCACCATGAACGGTGGGATGGAACAGGATACCCGCTGAAGCTAATAGGAGAGCAAATACCTCTGTTAAGCCGCATCATAGCCCTAGCGGATGCTTTCGACGTCATGACAACAGGCAGGCCATACCGCCAAAAAGACAGTCAAGAAGAAGCCCTGGCTGAGTTGCGCCGTTGTGCGGGCTCGCAATTTGATCCGCACCTGGTTGAGCACTTCTGCAGCATGATTTTATCCTCTCGGGCTCAATGAGCAGGATATACCCATAGTATGCCGAATTTTATCTATTGTGGAGACCTATGGCGCGATAATGACCGCCCTTGCCGCAAGGCTGGGAATGGCGCTGAGGCCCGGGTGGAGAGGCAGAAAGGTTTCTTGAGCAGCTTGATTTTAGCTAACTAGACAAAGGAGCCTCCCCTTTCAAGGTGAAGGCTCCTTTGTGTGCACCCACGCGGCGATATCTCGGATGACGATTTCATCGACATAGCCTATGTTCTCATAATCACTGGGCTGACTAAGGCCTTCGCCTTCTCCCGCCATGAACAGGTGATTAAGCCTAGGGTAAGACTTGGTCAAAACGTTGGGCCTTTGAATGCTTTGCCAACCTGTGTAGTCTACCATTGTCACTTGGTAGTCCTGCTCCCCCTGTAATATGAGCATGTTTTGACTTAAGCTTGCTGCTACAGCAACGGGGTTATATTGACGTAAGTACAGCCAATAGGAGGCAGGCATACCAGCGGGGAGCAAATTGGTCGCAGTTTTTGTGGACAAGCTGGGGGCTTTGACTCGTTTGATCTGAGCCTCTAACTCCTTGAGGTGTTGTTTTTCAATACTGGTTAGGATCCCGTCAAGACTGAAGATGTACTGATATTGTTCTAGTATGACGTCTTCGAGAGGGCGTGAAGGCGCCGCCAGAATGACTGTTCCCCTAGCCTCGGGGAATAGCATCGTAATCTGTGGAGCCAGAAATCCACCCAAACTGTGGCCGAGGATAAAGATCTGCTCCGGATCAACCTCAGGGAGCGCTAAGAGCATTCGCGCGGCCAGCACGGCATCTTCAACTACTTCGTCGTGTGGCGTGACGGTGACTGCGTTCATCTTCTGTCCGTGTACTAAGGTGCGCTTGTCATAACGCAACACCACTATGCCTTGAGATGCTAAGCCTTGAGCTAAATCCTTAAAGGGCTTGTTACCCAAAATTGTCTCATCTCTGTCATTAGGGCCGGATCCGTGTACTAAGATTATGCCAGGAAACGGCCCGATCCCTGTAGGTGTACTCACTGTACCTGGAAGTGCCCACTCACTACTTCCCACAACTACCTCACGTTCGGTAAACTTTGTGGTATCGACATAAGTAGGTGGGTCGTATTGAAGGGTACTCTGGGGAGCAGAGAAGTGTAACCCGCCAATTTCTTTATGACTATCGAAAACGACCCTCATAGTTACTACTGCAGTAGAGAACTCTACCGGGATTGCTATGGCTACGTACTGCTCTACTTGTTCTGTTTGCGGAGTCCCCACTTTTGTTAGGCCTCCTAGTTGGCCATTCAGGCCTTGCCAGATTTCCTGTAAAGCCTCGACAGAAACCTTGGCTTTAAGCTCCTTATTAAACATACTTGCAGCTTGGGCATAGTTTTCTTGCCGTAACTTCGTTATAAACTCTTGGGCTAATACTGGTTCTGGTTCAGTGCGAGGGGGAGTGCTTTGGCGGGCACAGGCGCTGAGCCCCACGGCAAGGGTGAGGCAAACGAACGCGGCTATAACGCGTCGCATAAATGCACACTTCCTTTTCTCTGTTTATATGATTACTACGAGCTGGCGTTGTGAAAGTTTCCGATGAGGGGATGATTAGATTGTCTGTGACTGGATTTAAACCAATACTTCGTAACAGGACCTTTCTTATAATGTGGGGAGGACAGCTAATATCACTATTGGGGGATATGCTTTTTGATCTAGCCTTGATTTGGTGGGTCATGAATGTAACCAGCAGCGGTATGGCGATATCTGCAGTGGCCTTGGCCGCAGCTCTCCCGAGCATTATCTTAGGTCCGATTATTGGTGTATATGTCGACCGCCTAGACAGGCGCTCGCTTATGATCATGTCCGATGTAGTGAATGGAGTTATTATGGCGGGTATGGCAGTTTTATATTGGCAAGGCGTGTTCTCGCTCCCCTTGATTGTTATATCGGCAGCACTGACCGGTATCGTTAGTACGGCACACGGTCCCGCCTTTCAGGCCTCGATCCCCGTGGTTGTGGGCAAGGAGGACTTGGTTCGGGTCAATTCTCTTATTCAGACGGCGGGTAGTACCCTGGGCCTCATGGTCCCTGGTATAAGTGGATTGATCTTAGCTGTGGCCGGGGTGGGCGCATCAATTATGTTCAACGCCTTATCTTACTCGATTGCGGCTTTATCCTTGTTGTTTGTCTCTTTCCCCTCGCCGCGCGTCTCTTCCCCGCAAAATTCCGTACTACGCGATGCCGTGCAAGGAATGCGGTTTGTGTTTTCACATCGTCTGTTATTACCTATGCTGATCTACGCTGCACTTATTAATCTAACCCTTGCCCCGGTGAGTATTGCATTACCCCTATTAGTGGTTAACAAATTGGGGGGTGGGCCGGCCTTGCTGGGATTATTCGGTAGTTTTCGCAACGGAGGGGTTCTTCTAGCCTCGCTTCTTCTTTCGACATATCCAAATTTGCTGCGCAAGATGGGGTTGGTTATGGTCTTCTGTATCGTGGCAATTGGTGGATTCACTGTACTTATCGGCGCAAGTCCTAATGCCCTAGGAGTTCTCTTGGGTGGGGCCTTCGTAGGCTTTGCTGTAGTAGTTGCTAACGTCGCGTCACAAGCTATCTGGCAGCGTGAAGTACCAGACGATTTACGTGGCCGAGCTTTTGCAGCGAGAGAGACTCTCACCAGTGGCCTGCGACCCATGGGGTTAGCCGCCGCCGGCCCACTGGTAGACTGGATTGGCCCACAATGGCTGATGAGTATAGCAGGAGTATTGTGCGCCATTAGCGGCATAGTGGGGTTCCTCGTGCCCACCATTGTCAACTATCCGCAGGGAACGGAAGAGGCTCCCGTATTCACTAATTAGTATAGGGGGTGTCTCGTGTGAGACACCCCCTATACTGCTAGCTATACGATGTCCTACTAATCATTGACTGGCTTTAAATCAGGATTGTCGTTAGGCCTGCGACCGAGTTTAGATAGATGCTTCCATTCGCCGTCGATTTTGAGCCTTACTATATCCCCAGTAAAGTCGGTGGTGGTGCCGCGTCCATTTTCGAGCAGGGAGGACCCAACGCCATAAATATCTACCGGCACTCCCAAGCTCTCAAACTTGCTAATGCGTACAATATCAAAACCGCCGGTCACAACAATTTTAACTGCCCGACAATATTCTGTTGCTACTAACAATGCTTCGCCTTCTAGGCTCCAGTCCTTAAAGGCCGTGTCTAGTCCGTGGCGGATATTCCACACTAAACGGGGATTTACACCACAATCTAACTCTTTTTCTCCAATGGGTTCCACAGATACATCACGCATGTTGCCTGCGGTATCTGGTCTGACAGCATAAAGCTTGTACTTCTGCGCCTCGGAATGCTCACCGGCGGTCATCAATTCCCAGTAGCGCTCAAACATCGCCTTCATAACCCTTTGGGACTCTCCCACGCAATCATTATGGAAGTCTATTAGGGCAATGCGCGGTACAGTCAGCGGCATTATTCTGCTAAACTGCATCATGGTCTCAACTGTATCACCTAAGAAGCAGGCAATGCTGGCGTGGCTGATGGTGCCTCCGCCTTTGCCCCCAAAGGAGGATCCTTGGGCGTTTGTAGACACAAATACTCTTGAGTTTGTACCGTATTTATGGTTGTAGGCTTGCACAGCAATTTGGTAGGCGTAGCCATGTAGTGCCTGAACTTTGTAGTGAGCAAAACGAGCAGGAAAGAATAAAAGATCCTTACCTCGTGCTGCTACGAGAGTATTATAAACATTAGTGGCTATGCGCGAACCTTCCGTAAGGACTCCCAGTATTGGCGTCTCTAGCTCAGCAAAATCGCGGTACCTACCTCTAATCTTTAAAACGGGTTTTACGTTCAGAGAGTTACCATCGTAGGGTGTAAGCACTCCGTCGTCTGTGGCCTCTATTGAAAGGTTGGCGTATGTATTGAGGAATTCCCCTTGGTCATTATAATATCCTACACACTCTTTAAGCATAAGGAGTGATTCATCTACGCCTACCACAACCGCAAAGGGCTGCCGACGGGGAAAGAACTGCATCTCGACTTCAATATCACCTGTTAGTACCTTGTTAGCGTCCATGCCGTGATCCCTTTGGCCCTCAAACTTATACCCTTCCCGCGCGAGGGTTTCGAGGATTGTGACTGTGTTTGAGAAATAGGCGTCGGAGTAATATCCTTGGCGCAAACCCTCAAAATCTAGATCTAGTGTCTCTGCAGCTAATCTTTTTCCGTTATACTTGCTCAAACGATCTCCTCCAATTCGCCGTCTAGCAGGGAACTCGACCACTCCATCAAAACATAGTAGTATCTCTATAAGTATCATACGGCTTTCGCTAAGAATGTGAAAGGGGTATACGTTAGGGAGTAGTTCATTCTGAAACTCTTAACGAAGTCGTCCGTAGTAAGGGTAGGAGGTGAGGGGTTGCTGAATTCGCGGTATTCACGCCAAACGGCTTTGCCTTTTGTGGGAGAGCAGGGTCAAGCTCGGCTTGGTTCGGCGCGGGTAGGAGTGCTAGGTTGTGGTGCTCTGGGTACTGTTGTGGCAGAGCTGCTAACTAGGGGAGGGGTAGGTTACCTAAGGATTATCGACCGGGATGTAGTTGAGCTTAGTAATCTGCAACGGCAAACCTTGTTCACAGAACACGATGCAGAGCAGCGCTTGCCAAAAGCAATGGCAGCTATGCAGAGATTAGGGGAGATTAATTCTGAAGTTCGTGTAGAGGCGGTAGTTTCTGATTATGTCTGGCACAACGCTTTATCCCTACTTTCAGAGTTAGATTTAGTCGTTGACGCGACAGACAACTACCTCACTAGGCTTACTCTAAACGATGCCTGTCTAGAACTCGGAATCCCTTGGGTTTATGGAGGAGCCGCAGGTTCAGTGGGTATGAGTGCAAACTTCCTGCCACAAGGGCCCTGTTTTCGCTGTTTGGTAAGAGACTTGCCTGCTCTAGGTGTAGGGGAGAGCTGTGATGTCAGTGGGGTGTTTGGCCCTCTGACTGTAGTAGTGGGTGCAGTTCAGGCTGCCGAGGCGATGAAGCTGATCATCTCTCTCGCCATCGGGAGGAGCGATCTAGTGGAAGTGGATCTCCTGAAGGGAGTTTTCCGGACGCTATCCCTACAAAAGGACAACTCCTGCCCGGCGTGTGAGTACGGTATGAGAGACTTTCTGAGTCCGGAGCATCACCAGAGCGCTACCGTGGTCTGTGGTCGAGATAGCGTACTTCTGCAGCAGAACCTAGCAGACCTAGACCTTTTCGTGACGGCCAAGCGGCTTGAAGCTCGCGGTCATAGTGTGCGTGTCAACAAGTTCCGCCTGCAATTAGAGTTTTTTGGTATTGAGCTCATCCTATTTGGGGATGGGAGGGCACTCATAAATGGAACGAATGATACGTCCTTGGCAAAACGAGTCTACAACGAACTATTGGGATAGAGAAAGGTGTGTCGATATTGGAACCAATATTAATTCCTCAATTGAAAGACACGGGCAAGAAAAGCCTTAAGCTTGTAGCTTCAGTCGCCTTGATTGCTATTGCCTTGTTAGTTATTAAGTCATGTGTTTATATTATCGGCCCGGAGGCTGCGGGGACCGTGCGCACGTTTGGTCGAGTAACTACTATGGTGGGGCCTGGGATCGGCTTTAAGTTGCCTTATCCTATACAGCAACTAGACACAGTTAATGTTAAGCAGGTACGACGCGTAGAACTCGGCTATCGCACTATACGCCAGGGCCCGCCGGCGGAGTATAGCGAAGTTCCAGAAGAATCACTGATGTTAACTGGTGATGAAAACATAGCCGATGTAACTGCTGCCGTACAGTTCTTGGTATCAGATGTCACGAAATACATGTTTTATGTCGATAACCCGGAGAGCGCGGTGCAAAAAGCGGCAGAGTCTGCCTTACGGGAAATTGTGGGGCGTTTTACCATCGATGATGTGCTAGTAACTAATAAGCAGGTTATTCAAGATGAGACTAAACGTCTTCTACAGAGCATAATTGACGAATGGCAGGTTGGAGTAACGGTTACGTCGTTCCTTCTGCAAGACGTCTACGCCCCACGCGAAGTGCGGGCAGCCTTTAGTGATGTCGCCTCTGCCAAGGAAGACAAACAGCGCTACATCAATCAGGCTCTCGGTTACCAAAGCGATTTAATCCCCCGTGCGCGTGGTGAAGCCGCACAAATTGTGGCTCAAGCAGAAGGCAAGGCGCAGAGCAGGGTGTTGCGGGCGCAAGGCGATGTGCTTAAGTTTGACAAAATGTATTCGGAGTACCGTCTTAGTAAAGAAGTTACCCGCACTAGGCTGTATCTCGAAGCAATGGAGCAAATACTGTCTGGCAAACAGATTTATGTTGTTACCAAGGACGGCAACAATCTAAATTACATCCCCCTTATAAATCACGTAGGAGGTGCTACCGATGGGCGGTAAGGTAAGGCTGCGTTTCGCATTCCTCGCGCTATTAACTACTGTTGCGCTCTTAACCAGTGTCTCTATAGTCAACGAGGGCCAACTTGCCGTTAAAACCAGGTTAGGTCAAATCGTGCAGAGTATTCATGAACCTGGTCTATACTTTATATTCCCTTTTATTGAGCAAATGGAGAAGATGTCGAGCCGCTCTATAGAGTATGACAGTAAACCCGCTGCCTTCGTCACTTCCGACAAGAAGAACATTGTCATCGACACCTATGCTCGGTTTCGTATTTCTGACCCATCAATGTTTCGCACAGCGGCTCAGGGGTCGATGTCGCGGGCCCAGGCCCTGCTTGACGATGCCATCTATTCTATCCTACGTAACGATGCAGGGCGTCACTCCTTTTCAGAAATCATTGGTGGCAATCGTGCCACAATCATGTCCAATGTAACTGAGATCGCTAACCGTGAGACTAAAGAGAAGTACGGAATTGAAGTTTTATCTGTCCGTATTAAACGTGTAAGCCTCCCTACAGAGAATGAATTGTTTGTATACGATCGTATGCGTACTGAACGTGAGCGTCAGGCTAAGCAATATCGTTCTGAAGGCCAAGAGATTGCCTTGGGTATTAGTTCCGAGACAGACCGTGAGCGCGAAGTCATCATGGCGGAAGCCTATAAGACCGCTCAGGAGATTCTCGGCAATGGCGAGCAGGAAGCGCTAAAAATATACGCGCGAGCATATTCTAAAGACCCAGAATTTTATGCTTTCTTGCGTACCCTTGAGGCCTACCAAACCACATTCAACGACGATACTGTAATAGTATTAGCCGCTGATGACCCGTTTCTCAATTACTTCCGCGGCAAATAAGCGTAAATCGGTATAGTGGCACGAGGTGAATCCTTTGTGCCACTTTTTTGTGCACCTGAGCAGGGATTGCTGGGCTTAAGAGAGAAAGAAGTGATTTAGCATTTAAGAGAGTGGTGATGGAAGTTAATGGGGTGGATAGCCGTTAAACTCCCAATTATGTTGCCTATTGTCGCAATGCCTTTCGTGTTGATCCTAGTATACGTGTGTCAAAAAGAGAGGCGCTTTACTAAGCAGCGCTTAGCTCGTGATCTTACTGACATCCGACGATTAGAGAAGGAGTTACTCCACCTAAACGATCAGTTGGTATCTCTTAATACGCTGTCAAAGTGCTTAGCAGGTTCAACAGAACTCCGACCGACAATGGAAACAGCTGTGAGTGAACTGATGACTACCCTTAAGCTTTCTTATTGTCAGATTAACAGTGTTGTATCAGAGAGCGGGGAGTTACTCCCTACATTACGTTTGGGCAATCCGCCGCTGGGAGAGCCAGAAATGTTGGAGTTGTTGGCTTGCGAAGCCGAACAATCACAGGCTCCTCTTCTTAAGGGGTTGGTTGTAGCTCTACCAATACGCGTCTTGGACCGTACGGTAGGCTCAATGGTAGCTGTATTTGAGGACGACTCAGTAATCGAAAAACGACTTAAAGTAGTTGAGACCTTCACACAGCAGGTTGCTGCGGTGCTTTACGCTGTAACCCTATTACATAAAGAACGAGAAACGACTGAGCGTATGACAGAGTTAAGCCGCCTTAGAGGGGATTTTGTAGCTATGGTCTCACATGAGTTGCGCACACCCCTTACCTGTATTAAAGGGTTTGTGGATACTTTACTCCGACCTGATATGCACTGGAAAGCTGAAGATCAAGCGGAGTTTTTACAGTCAATCAAGGTTAGCACAGAGCAGGCCCTTAAAGTGGTAGAGGACCTCTTAGCTGTTCAGCAGGCAGAGTATAGCACGCTTTCCATTCACCGCGAGCCACTAGATTTAATCCTATTGGTGGAGGAAGCCTGTCGCCGGGCGCAAAGCATTTCGCCTAACCACGCTATACGTTGGTCTGTACCTAGTCAACACCTAGTAATTCCGGCCGATGCTACTCGACTAACTCAAGTAATGGATAACCTCTTGAGCAATGCCATAAAGTATTCTCCTCTTGGCGGTGACGTTATGGTTAAGGTTAAGTGTCAAGGAGGATGGGTGGAAGTGTCAGTGGCAGATACTGGAATAGGTATTGAACCAGAGCACCAGGTGTTGATTTTTGAGAAATTCTTCAGGGCAGATAACACGGTAGCCCGCAGGACCGAGGGTTTAGGTCTAGGGCTCTCGATTGTGCAGACCATGGTTGCACTGCACGGCGGTAGAGTATGGCTTACCAGCACGCCTAACAAAGGTTCGACTTTCTACTTCACTTTACCGAGCTAGGGGAGAGCACAAAGAATGACTAAGCGCATCTTAATAGTGGACGATAATCGGCTAATCGTGAATCTCTTGCGGGTGAACTTGCTGTCATCGGGCTACGGTGTCATCACAGCTTCGGATGGCTTTAGTGCTTTACGCGCAGCCATAAGTGAACGCCCCGATTTGATATTGTTAGACGTTATGATGCCGGAAATGGATGGGTTCGAAGTAGCGCGACAGATTAGGAATAATACCCTTATTGCACATGTGCCCATCATTATGCTCACGGCGCGTGGCTCGGTAGATAGCGTTGTGGAGGGGCTTGATGCTGGAGCAGATGATTACATTTGCAAACCTTTTGAAATGACCGAAGTCTTAGCGAGGATTAAGGCTCATTTGCGTCGCTCTCGCAGCGAACGATCCTTAAATCCCATTACTGGTTTGCCAGGTAACATGACCATAGTAGAGGGATTGAAACAGCTAGTGGCGAAGAATGAGCCCTACGCAGTTATTTACACGGATATCGATAACTTTAAATCTTTTAACGATAGCTACGGTTTTTTGCAGGGTGACGAGGCCATAAAGCTTCTTGCAAGTTCTATTTTGGCTAGTGTACAGAAATTCGGTAATACGGATGACTTTATAGGCCACATCGGTGGTGATGATTTTGTTATCTGTTCAACTCCTCAGAAAGTCGATGGCATTTGCCAAGATATTATCCGACGCTTTGAGGACCAGATACGTACGCTCTATCGCCCAGAGCACCGGGAGCAGGGCTATGTCATCGGGGTGAGTCGTGATGGACAGGAAGTTAGGCATGCACTAATTACAGTATCTTTAGCAGTAGTTACGAATGAGCATAGAACCATAACCTGTCATTGGGAGATAGGTGAGATTGCCGCTGAGCTTAAGCGGGCAGCTAAGCAGCTAGACCATAGCATCTATATCAAGGATTTGCGTACAAGCAGAGGGCTACCTCCAGAACCTACGACACAACGACATGGTTTTAGCGGCGTACCCTCTGTGGTGATGTTGACGCAAGATAAGGTGTTAAAGCTAGTGTCACCGGTGCTGTTTAAACGCATGGGCTTAGACCTTGTTGTAGTTAATGCTATAGAGCTAGTACCGGCGACGGAGCTAATTGCGGTTGTGGTCGATGCAAACATGCTCAATGCCGACGTTGAAATGAGAATAGCTAGCTGGAAGAGCGCGGGTACCAGCGTTTATTTACTGGTGTCGGTAGATCAACGCGCACGGTGCTCTGAACTAGATACCCACCACTGTTTTGATAAACCTCTCAATATCAGTCAGTGCGCATCGGTGATTCGTACCGCCTACAATGAACTTAAGGAGCGAATGTAGTGTTACGACCAGATGTACCGACAAGACCAAAATGGTCTTTATCTGCAACCCTCCGTTCTCACTACTGTTCATGCGGATACCCGGCAGTTATATCCTAGGCTACTATGACATGGTGTTGAGGTGCGACTAGGTTATGAGTTTGGGCTGCCCACCTATCTCCGTATCAGCGTGGGTAGGGCAGAGCAAATGAGGGCGTGACAAATGCTATGGGTAAACTTGACAGTTAGACTGTAGCATGGCATGCTAAGATCAAAGAGTATGAGGGTGGGGAAGAGTTTGGTTGAGCAAAAAGTAGTATCAGAAATTCGCGACCTTTTGAAGGAGAAGGATTTTCGCCTCACTCCCCAGCGTGAGGCTATATTGGTCATCCTACTCAACAACGATCACGATCACATGACGGCTGAAGACATCTATGGCATAACTCGTGAGCGTAACCCAGAAATTGGCCTAGCTACTGTCTACCGCACCCTCGAATTGTTTGAAGGGCTTGGTGTAATCTCTCGCCTCGATTTTGGCGAGGGTGGTAGAAAATATGAATACTCTGGGGATAGGGAGAAACACTACCATCATCATTTACTGTGTTTAGACTGTGGGGAAATAATCGAGTTCAATGAAGATTTCTTAGATGACTTGGAAGAGAGAATCGCTACGCAGAGTAACTTTAAGATAGTTGACCATAGTTTGCGCTTCTATGGATATTGCGCAAAGTGTAGGGATGGGAACAATGAAGGCTAATAGTGATGTCGTAATTAAACGATTAAGTCGCATCGAGGGGCAAGTGCGTGGTGTGCAGAAAATGGTTGAAGAAGACCGGTATTGCCTAGAGATCTTGACGCAAATAACTGCCATTCGCGCAGCTTTAGATAAAGTAGGTATGCAAATTCTTGATGGACACGCCCGCGGGTGTTTGTCAGCTGCTATCAAGTCAGGGCACGCCGACAGCTCCATTGACGAATTGATGCATGTGTTGCAGAGGTATGTTAAGTAAGTGCGGGTAGGCGGCGCACCTGACGAGCCATGCTTAAGCGGCAAGCGCCCTGTCGCATTGCTCCGTAATGCTGTCGGGTACTAGAAGGCGGAAAGCGCTTCTCCTAGTGATTTGTGATTAATTAAGGAGGCCACCAAAATGACAGAAGTAACCCTAACCGTAATTGGCATGACCTGAGGTCACTGCAAAGCGACCGTGAGTCGAGCACTGGCTAGTTTGCCCGGAGTCAGCAACGTTGTGGTGGACCTCGCTACTCGTCGAGTGACATTTGGTCACGACCCTAGTAAGGTGTCACTTGACACGATAAAAGGGGCCATTGTCGAAGCAGGTTACGACGTAGAGGCGTAGGTCTCGACCCACGGGCATTGTCGCGTGGGTCTTTATATTTTTTTGGGGGAGGGGGAAATCTAACGTGAGCAAGATATACGATGTCTGCATCTTAGGAGCAGGTCCAGCAGGGTTAACGGCGGCACTCTACTGTGCCCGAGCTAGCCTCAAAACAGTCGTTATTGAGAAGCTCGCACCGGGTGGGCAAATGGCCACTACAGCTAGTATCGAAAACTACCCTGGCTTTGCTCAAGGTATAGGCGGTGTAGATCTAGCGTTATCAATGCTAGACCAAGCGCAGCGTTTTGGGGCTGAGGTGATCTACGACGAAATCCACAGACTTGAACTGGTAGGGCCAGTTAAGCTCCTGGAGGGGCACGGCGGCACATATCAGGCTAAGTGTGTTATCGTGGCTACGGGTGCCTCCCCGCGGGAACTAGGCGTGCCGGGCGAGCTTAGGTTTAGGGGCACAGGGGTGTCATATTGCGCTACTTGTGACGGGGCTTTATACAGAGACAAAAGGGTGGTCGTAGTAGGCGGTTCTGATTCCGCGGTAGAAGAAGCAGTTTTTCTCACTCGCTTCGCCAAAGAGGTAATTCTCGTGCATCGCCGCGATTCGTTCCGTGCTACGCCTATTCTTACTAAACGAGCTATGCGTAACCCACAGATAACAGTGAAATTCGATACCATTGTAGAAGCCATTTATGGTGACACCAAAGTAACATCTCTCACCCTGGCTAACGTAAAATCTGGCGAGATTGAAACTATCCCGGTCGATGGGATATTTATCTATATCGGACTCCAGCCTAATACCGAGTTTTTGCGCACAATCATTGAGCTCGACCATAGCGGTTATGTTGTTGCTGACCAGCACTTAAGTACATCGGTTGAAGGTGTATTGGTAGCAGGGGACGTCAGGCAAAAGGTGTTGCGTCAAGTGGCCACTGCTGTCGGAGATGGCGCACTGGTCGCATCTATCGTTGAGAAGTATCTGAGCGGGGTGACCGGCCATGACCAGTGACCTGTACAGGCTGATACCCAAGATGGATGATTTGCTCGCTAACAGAGCTATCCAAGACCTAGTTGCTGAGCATGGGAGGGAACAGGTCGTTGTGGTGCTGCGCAACGTTTTACAAGAGCTACGGGAGTCGATAGCTATTGGCTCGCAATCACTAGATATTCTGATATCCATAAGTAGTATAGGTGAGATGGTTGCAAAAGAGACTAAGCGGCGTAACTCTCCTAGCCTGCGGAGAGTCATTAACGCTACAGGCATACCTTTACACACGAACTTGGGTCGCGCACCTTTGGCGGAACAAGCAATTGCCGCGGTAGTTCAGGCTGCTCGAGGCTATTCGAACTTGGAATATGATCTGACTAGGGGTGAACGTGGTAGCAGGCATGACCACGTGCGGGAGTTGCTGCGGGAGATAACTGGATGCGAAGATGCAATAGCTGTCAATAACAACGCAGCGGCTGTACTACTGGTGTTAAGCTCTTTGGCCCAGGGTAAAGAGGTCGTTGTTTCGCGCGGACAACTTGTGGAAGTAGGGGGATCCTTTAGAATTCCTGATGTTATGGAACAAGGCGGGGCCTTACTACGCGAGGTAGGCGCAACAAACAAAACTCACCTTAGTGATTACGAACGGGTTATTAATCACAATACAGCGGCTTTACTCAAGGTGCACACGAGCAATTTTCGCGTGATTGGTTTCACTGAAGATGTAAGTACCGAAGCACTTGTAGAACTTAGTCATCAGCATGGGTTGCTGGCAATTGAGGATTTAGGCAGTGGCGTGTTGATTGCCGGTTACGGGGAGCCAACGGTGCAGGAAATCGTGGCGACAGGCATGGATATAGTCACCTTTAGTGGCGACAAGCTCATGGGAGGGCCACAGGCTGGCCTGATTGTAGGTAAGGCCGAATGCATTGCTCGCATACGCACTCACCCCTTAGCACGGGCCTTGCGCCTCGATAAGATGACTCTGGCCGCCTTAGAAAGTACCCTCAGACTTTATCGTCACGCCGAGCATAGGCAGGAGATACCCCTCGTGCGCATGCTAAATTTGAGTCAGGATGATTTGTTTCATGCAGCAGAGGAACTTAGAGATAAGGTTAACGCCATAGCAGGACTTACTGCGCAAGTTATTGAATGCGTCGGCCAGGTGGGGGGAGGTTCCCTGCCGGGCAGAGATATACCAGGCTTTGCTGTAGCGATTACCTCTCCCCTGAGTTGTGTGAGCTTCGAAGGGCGTCTCCGGCAGGCTGAGATCCCCGTTATAGCTAGAATACTTCACGATCGGGTGTTGCTTGATCCCCGTACCATTCTCCCTCACGATACCGAGGACTTGTTAGTATCCCTACGTAAGGCAGCTGGGGAAAAATCATGAAGCACGTCATAATTGGTACAGCTGGTCATATTGACCATGGTAAGACGACTCTAGTCAAAGCTTTAACAAATATTGATTGCGACCGACTCAAGGAAGAAAAATTGCGGGGCATCACCATAGATTTGGGTTTTGCCTATTTTGACCTACCTAGCGGGCGCAGGGCGGGCATAGTAGATGTACCTGGGCATGAAAAGTTCATTAAGAATATGTTGGCTGGTGTTGGCGGCATGGATCTAGTGTTATTAATTGTCGCCGCTGATGAAGGTGTAATGCCACAGACAGCAGAGCACCTGCACATCCTCTCGTTATTGCAGGTGAAACAAGGAATTGTCGTATTAACTAAGGCCGACCTAGTTGAGGAGGAGTGGCTAGAACTTGTTATGCTCGAAATTCGTGACAAGGTTCAGGGTACATGTCTGGCTGAAGCCCCCATTATACCCGTATCTGCAATCACAGGAAGAGGACTGCCGGAGCTAACGGATACGATAGACCGTTTTTGTGAAGACGTAAATCCGCGCGATTCTAACTTGCCTTTTCGTCTGCCAATTGATCGCGTATTCACTGTCCAAGGCTTTGGAACAGTGGTTACCGGTACGCTACTTTCCGGCACCGTTCGACCCGGTGATACAGTAGAAATTCAGCCTTCTCAGCTCTTTGTGAGAGTAAGGGGAGTGGGGGTACACGGCAAGCAAGTTGATCGGGCTGAAGCGGGACAAAGGACCGCCTTGAATCTGGCAGGAGTGACAGTTGAACAGGTGAACCGTGGAGATATTCTTACTGCGCCCGGCTCCCTTACACCGACCATGATGTTGGATGCGCGGGTGACGCTGCTCCCTGACGTGGAGAAAATATTGAGCAACCGTCAGAGAGTCCGACTGTATGCAGGTACAGCTGAGATTCTGTGCAGGGTAGTACTGCTAGACAGCCAAGAGTTGTTGCCTAGTGAGAGCGCTTTTGTTCAGTTTCGTCTGGAGGAGCCAACTGCACTAAGGGCCGGCGACCGTTTCGTGATGCGCTCATATTCCCCCATGGTTACCATAGGTGGCGGGACTGTTCTCGACCCACTTCCAGAGAAACGTAAGAGATTTAAGGAAAAAGGACTGCATGAGCTAAGCGTTTTAGAAAGCGGCAGTACAGCAGATATCTTAAGCCAACGCATCGCGAGGTATAATGATCGATTATTAAGCCGTCAAGAAGTCCTAAAGTCTGTTGGTAAAGCTGATGCCGAGGACGCCTTAGAACTATTAATTAGTGAAGAACTCGTTGTTGAGATGCGCGCAGACGATGTAGATTACGTTATTCATCGCGATACGATCGCGCACCTCAGCGAAAGGTTCGCTACGATTTTAGCTGACCATCATAAGCGTTATCCTTTAAGGGCTGGCATATCGCGCGAGGAGTTGCGTAGCCGGATATTGCCGTCCGTTAACGCCAGAGTCTTTAGCGCACTGTTATTGGCGTTACAAGGCGAGGCCAGACTCAAGTTGACTGCTCGTGCGGTTGCTCTCAACGATTTTACAGTTCAGTTCACCGGAAAATGGCAGCGGGCGCGTGACCTGGCCTTGAGCTTGTACTCTAAGCAAATGTATAGCCCCCCGACTATGGAAGAAATAGTCGATAGTATCAAGCTGTCTGCTGAAGACATGCGAGAGCTCTTAGATGCACTCGTCGAAGCGCAAGAGCTAGTGAAGATAGCAGAAGGTATGTATTTTGCACGAGCAGCCGTATGCCAAGCCAAGGATATGGTACAGGAGCATTTCGCGCAGGAACAAGAATTGACCTTAGCTACATTTCGCACCATGCTAGATAGCAGCCGCAAATTTGCTCTGCCTTTACTAGAATATTTTGATCAGAAAAAGCTTACTTTGCGAGTGGGAGAAAGCCGCAGGCTTAACAGTTCCTTTGACAGTGCTAATCTACCATGCTAAACTAGGTCTTGGGAGTAGATAGGTTCTGGTGTGCCTTCCGGACTTCAAATCCGGCAGCGGGCTAGACTCAGTCCGCGGTGGGTTCGATTCCCACATACTCCCGCCAAAGTGGAGTATCATAGGTAATACCCCTTTACAAACCCGGTGTGCAGACCCCGGGCTTTTTTTTATGCCCGGCCTCCGGCCGAAAGCCTCTAGGGAACGCCATCCAAGTGTTTTCGTTCAAGGTAAAAGCTATGGCCATAAAAAAACAGCGCCTCTCCGGCGCTGTTTGACTACACGATCTTGTTCATGATGCCGTTCATAGTTTCCAGGGAAACACGCAACTCTTCCCTATCCGCAGGGGGTAAGGTAGCAAGGATAGCAGCAAGCGTTGACCGCATATGGTCACGACCGCTTTGGAGTATGGTAGTACCTTTGTCAGTAAGCTTGACTGTAACAACGCGCCTGTCAGTGGTGCTGCGGGTGCGCTCTATTAACTCTAATTCTATTAACCGATTCATCATGGTCGTTAAACTACCCGCAGAAACATGCAAACGGGTAGAAAGGTCAGTCATGCGCCATTCGGGGCGATGAGCTACGACCTGTAGGGTGTTGAATTGACTAGGAGTCATGTTAAGCTGCTCTAGAGCTTGGCAGCCAGCAAAGACCTTCTTGTGGAGACGGGGTAAGAACGATAGAAAGCTCTCAAATCTTTCTACTAACTCAAGCATTGACTACACCTCCAACTTGTCGTCTTTATTGTACGCGCTTTGAAAAATCTTAACAAGGTTTTTCAAACATTTCTCCTGTTAAACTAACCAAGTTCTTGGTAAAGTCTTCATTTAAGTCTGGGGGACAAGAATAACGGGCAGAGATACACTCTCCGCCCGTTACCTAAACCGGACTAATTTGGACGAGCCCCTGACCTTGTGCTGTCACAGGACTAGATAACTTGATGGTTCCTGCCAATAGCTTTTGCTTTAGCTGCTCTGTAGTCAATGATGGATCGCCCTGCAATAGAAGCGCCGCTACCCCGCTCACTATGGGGGCAGCCATAGAGGTTCCGGACATGCGGGTATAACTATAAAGGTGAATTCTCTGTAGCTTCTGTACATATAGACGCCTAGCTCTTGTCGCAACAATGTTGACGCCAGGGGCACATATATCAGGCTTCATCGTGTTATCGAGTGTTGGACCTCTACTGCTGAAGCTGGCTATAGTACAGGCTTCAGGTGTTAGAGTATTACGATCATTTGCTGCCCCTACTGCCACAGTAGCTCCACAGCACCCCGGGGATTCAATGCTCTTTTCAGCTGGACCAGAGTTGCCGGCTGCAGCTATGATAAGAATCCCAGCTTCGCTAAGCTTTTGTGCTGCGTGACACATGGGATCAGTAGCGTGGGGCGTAACCGCCGGCGCACCTAACGACATATTCACAACCTTGATGTTATACTTATCCTTGTTGGCGAGGCACCACTCCAAGCCCATAAGCACAGTGGAAAGCATCCCTGAACCATTTCTGTCTAGCACTTTAACTCCCACCAGCTTGGCCTGCGGTGCAATACCCGCATATCTGAACTGTGATAAACGACCGCTTCCGGCCACTATGCCAGCAACGTGAGTGCCGTGTCCGTTGTTGTCATATGGCCTGCTACGTCTCTGCACTAGATCTTTGAAGGCTACAATGCGTCCGGTTAGATCAGGATGGCACGCAATTCCTGTGTCCACTATGGCCACCGTTACGCCGCTGCCAGTTAAGCCAGTTTTATTGATTATACGACTACCGACGGTTGTGCCTGCTTTATCGACTAAGGCATGTACCCGTCGGTCTCTAACTACGCAGGAAATGCACCGTTGGTTCTGTAGTTGGCTGATCTGATGCACGGTAAGCTTCGCTATGCCCATACGCAGGTTGCTAAGCAGTTTTGCTTGGTGGGATCTAACACCTACACTGCGCAGCACACTGGGATATGAGGCATCGGACGCAACGAAAATAATTTTTTGTCTGTTCATTTTTCACCCCCTCACAGTTCACTTTATGAAAAAGTGAGAAATGGGGTGAGGTTATGGTATAGTTATTCTTATTAAGCGAGTGGGGTGGATGCAGTGAATTTGAACTATTTTCGAACATTTTCCGTTATTATGGAGGCAGGGTCTTTTTCTGCAGCTGCCAAGCAGCTTGGCCTCACTCAGCCTGCAGTGAGTATGCATATCCAGGCCTTGGAGGATTACTTCGGCACTAAGCTGATCGAACGCAATAGCAAGGGAATGGAGTTAACGCGCGCAGGGGAGCTTGCCGCGCTTAGTGTAGCTCGTCTGTTAGACGATGTAGATACCACTCGCAGGCAGATAGATGAAATGATGGGAGAAGTGGCAGGCCCTGTTTTCTTAGGGGCGAGTACTGTGCCAGGAGAACAGTTGTGCCCGCAGCTCATTAGAGCTTTTACACAAAGATATCCGCGTGTAAAACCGCGACTGATAGTAGATAGCACCAACGTAATTATAGATAAACTCAATCGGCGGGAACTCGATCTTGGTATTGTAGGCGCTCAGCCAAAAGATCCTACGGTGCGAGCGGAAGCTGTTTTTAGTGATGAGATAATTTTTCTAGTTAATCCCAGTCACCGTTTCGCCCGTCTTAAAGAAGTCGCTCTCGAGGAATTGTACGGGGAACCGTTTGTGGGTAGGGCCTCTGGCTCAGGAAGTCGCTCCGTATATGAACGAGAACTCTCTGCAGCTGGTCTTTCGCCAAGTCGACTAACACCGGTTTTGGAAGTGGGAACTTCCCTAGCGGCTGTTAACGCGGTCGAGGCCAACTTGGGCGTGGCTTTGGTGTCAATGTACGCCGCTGAAAAGTCTCTTTTACTTGGTACAGCAACCGCGGTAAGCTTGGCAGGCGTTAAGTTCGCTCGCCCGTTCTTCTTAATTACTATGCCTCATCGCTATGGTGGGCGGGCGGTGGCAGAACTGGCGAACTTCCTTCGATCCCCGGAAGCACGTCAGCTAGTAGAAGGGAGGAAGCACCGATGGGGTACGTTAGGTTAACTGAACTCTCATCAGGAGGTGGCTGAGCCAGTAAATTAGGACCGGGAGTCCTTAGTAAGCTGCTGGCAGCTATGCCGACAGTTATAGACGCTCGAGTTTTGGTTGGTTTGGATACAAGTGATGATGCTGGCGTATTCCAAATTTCCGATGACGTTGCCCTTGTGCAGACGCTAGACTTCTTCTCACCCATGACCGACGATCCCTATATGTTCGGGCAGATAGCTGCCGCTAATTCTTTAAGCGATGTATACGCTATGGGCGGGACACCGCTCACTGCTCTCAACATAGTTTGTTATGCAACCTGCATTGAACCTGAGGTAATGGGCGAGGTAATGCGCGGCGGGGCAGACAAGTGCCTGGAAGCCGGAGTAGTTGTCTTAGGCGGTCATACAGTTGAGAATCAGGACGTTAAATATGGTCTATCTATTACAGGAACAGTGCACCCAAAAGAAATTATAAGTAACGCCGGAGCGAGAGCAACAGACAAGCTCATTCTGACAAAGCCTTTAGGTAGCGGCATTATTTTTACAGCCAGTAAGGCAGGTTTAGCTGATGATTCTCATGTGGCGTTTGCATTACAACAAATGGCTATGCTTAACCGTACATCAGCCGAAATACTTAAGGGCTTTGGTGTGCGTGGTGGCACTGATATTACGGGATTTGGTCTGCTTGGACATTGTATGGAGCTAGCCCGAGCCAGTAAAGTTGAGCTAGAGCTGTGGGTTTCCGAGATACCTCTGCTGCCGGGCGCCACTGAGTATGCATCTATGGGACTCATTCCTGTCGGGGCTTATCGAAATGCAGAACACTTTGGCGTGGGCGTGGAGTTTGCAGATAGTGTGGAGGAAAGAATAAGAGATATTCTGTATGATCCGCAGACGAGTGGAGGCTTGTTGTTTGCAGTGCCAGCAGAGCGCGTTGCTGAGGCCCTAAAGCAACTGCGTGCGGCTGGAGTAGACGCCGCCTGTGTGGGTGAATGCAAATCCGGCAGTGCAGGGCCCATAAAAGTGGTGGAACGCAAGTGCTTTGCAGTTCAACATGAAACTGAGCTGTGACGACGAATCACATCACTAGAAGATGCGCTGTGTGCAAAAGGGGCTGTTGCAGTAACAGCCCCTTTTAGCGTGGTCGTGCCCTACACAGGATTTTAGCGTGGACGATTATCCTGCTCGTCAGAAGCAATACTACGACCATAGACACGCTCTTTTGGTTACTTCAGTTCGTAGAACAGTGCGAGGCAGCCTGGTCCGGTATGCGAGCCGATGGCTGCGCCGATGGGTCCAGTCACTATTTTTGCTTGGGGGTATTTAGTCTGAATTACAGCTAAGACTTTTTCTGCTTCCTCGGGGCAGAAAGCGTAGCTTAGGGCAATGTAGCCAGCGTACTGTGAAGTAAGATCCTGTTCCATTTGCTCTAAGAGATAGCGGATAGATTTTTGCCGACTCCTAACTTTGGTCACATTCTCGATGAGGCCATTCGACGACATCGTGAGGATAGGTTTAATATCGAGCACTGCAGCCATCGTAGCTTGGGCCTTAGAAATGCGCCCGCCTCGCTCAAGGTATTGTAGATGATCCACGGTAAAAATAGTGCGCAGCTTAAGCGCGTCTAGCCTGTTGATAATCTCGCAGACCGAGAGCCCTATTTGGGCAAGGTCATCTGCTATTAGTACCTTTAGCCCCTCGCCAAGGGAGGCGTTCTTGGTATTGTATGTAGTAACTTGTACTGATTCGGATAATAATTCTTTTGACAGTTCCGCACTCTGGAGTGTACCGCTAAGGTTTGCGGATATAGTCAGACAAAGGACATGTGGAGGGGAGGATTCCTCAAAGGCCAGGCGGAAATCCTCTGGGGAGGGCTGGCTGGTACGAGGCACAGCCTTGTCGAACTTCATTTTGAGATAGAGTTCATCGGGGGTTAACTCCACCCCGTCTTTAAAGGTATCGTCCCCTAGTGTCACATACAAGGGTACTATGCGTATATTACGTTGTAAAGCAATCTCACGTGGTAGGTCTGCAGCGCTATCAGTAATAATAGTCACCTTACGAGTCACCGTGATCACTACCCCTTTCACAATAAATATCCAGATTTTTGTCGATGTGCTCAGTCTAGTACACTATTCTACCGCAGCGAGGTCTATTCCTGCCCCATAGTCTAAATTTGCCTTGCAGGCTTGTCTTAAGCATGATATTCTCTAGGTAAGAACAACATACTAGCTGGAAGAAGCTAGCGGGAGAGACCCCTACTGGGGCGCCGAAGGAGCAATCTGACCTTTCGCCAAAGGCAGCATAAACTCTCAGGCAAAAGGACCGCACTGCTGACAGCACTCTGGAAAGCCAGTTATGGCACCGAAGGAGCAAGCGGAGGGCCGCGGAATCTCTCAGGTATTTCAGGACAGAGAATTGGGCGGCATGCTTTGCCGTTCATTTTTTTATGAAAGGTGGTTATTGTATGCTGCTCAAGAACATAACTCAAGACATTGTATTCGAAAAATTGGACGAGATGCTACCTAATATCGTAAAGATTTGCACGTGCGAAAGGTGCAGGTATGACATCATGGCGATTGCGCTAAACAACCTACCGCCGCGCTACGTCGTGACAGAGCGAGGGGCCATATTCACTAGGGTGAGCTCACTCGACGTCCAGATCGCAGCCGATACCATCATTGAGTTGACTAGAGCTATTGAAAAGGTATTGAAGGAACCGCGCCATGAGATACATAACAATAGTCAGCAATAACCCAACTGTAGAACTCACCTCAACAGATATACATGTAACTGATTACGGAGTCGTGCCGGTACTGGAGAGGGTACGAGATCTTGTTCATTTAGGCCATCATTTGCTAACACATCCATTTGCCGGAAGTGTCAAGCCTAACGAAAATCCGTTTAGGTCCGTTGTGGTTACCAAGGGCGATTTAGGTGTAGACTACCAATCAGTACAGATTGCTGAAGGATGTCTTGAAGTTGCCCGGAGGATGGTTAAAGAACGTCCCTATCGCGATTTTCCGACGCAGGCAATCAAAGATCTGCAACTTATTGATAAGTCACTTCTAGATTCTGGACTTGAGTCGTTACGCATGGCAGGGAAGTTGTAAGCGGGGCGGCACATAGCACATGAGGCATTCCTTGTTCCTTGTGGAACGGCGTACACAGAACACGGATAGTTCAGACGTGTGGATCGTGGAAGGCGCTTGCCGTACTTCTAACGCCTAAAGCCTCAAGCCTAACTCCTGCTCAATGCTCACTGCCCGTTCCCTCACTTGTGCCGAGCGCTTGTCGCTCTGCTCATATAAACTACAGAAGGAGAGTGGCCTTTGTGTCTAATATTTGGGATATTATCATAGTGGGCGGCGGCCCTGGCGGTCTTTCAGCTGCTATTTATGGCGCCCGATCAAAACTTAAGACCTTGCTTATCGAAAAGGGGAAGACCGGTGGTCAGGCAGCTACTACGGAAGACATGGAAAACTACCCTGGTTTTGCTGCTGGCACTACAGGCCCTGGCCTGATGAACGCTTTCACCGAACATGCCAAGCATTTTGGTGCTGAATTTGTGCGCAATGAAGTTGTGTCTATTGACGCTGAGAAGAAGATTGTGCGTTGCAAAGACGGTACCGAGTACAAAGCGCATACTCTCATTTTTGCACCAGGAGCAGTCCCGCGTACATTAGGTGTAAAAGGCGAGCACGCTCTGCGCGGCAAGGGTGTATCCTATTGTGCCACCTGTGATGCTGACTTCTTTACTGATTTAGACATTGTAGTCCTTGGCAACGGCGACGCAGCCATTGAAGAGGGCAACCACCTTACTAAATTTGCCAATTCGGTAACGATAATAGCTATACACGATGAGGGGATACTCGACGCTGCGCCTATGCTACAAGAACGCGCCTTCAAAAACCCTAAGGTCAAGTTCGTATGGAACTCTACAATAAATGAGATTAAGGGGGACGGCATAGTTGAGGCTGTTGTTCTTAAGAACATCAAGACCAACGAACTCACCGAGATGGAGACAAACGGTGTATTTATCTATGTTGGTACCGTTCCACAAACAGATTTCCTAAAAGGTGTAGTTAATCTTGACTCACGTGGCTACATTATTACCGATGACCGCATGGAGACAAACGTTGATGGCGTTTTCGCCGTCGGGGACGCTAGAGTTAAGTACCTTCGCCAGGTTGTCACTGCTGCTGCAGACGGCGCTATCGCTGCCGTAGCCGCTGAGAAATTCCTCATCGAAGAAGAGGGCTTCCGGGACTCAGTACTCGCAGAGTCACGTCCAGTTGCAGTCGTTTTCTGGACTCCTATGGGCGGTAAGAGTATCGAGATGATGCCTATGATTGAGGGCGCACTCGCATCCGGCGGTCAGTCAGTAAAACTCTGGAAGATGGATACCTATCGTAACCAGCGGGTTGCAACCCGTTATGGTGTTGTCCAGAATCCAACAGTGCTCTTCTTCCATCGCGGCGAAGTTGCTTCACGCTTGGTCGAAGACGAAATTACCGAAGTTGCCATAAAGGCTAAGATTGACGAATTGCGTTAGACCGCTATCCGCTCTCCGCTATCCGCTTTTCAATAAGACGATAGAAGACAGTGGAAAGCGCCAAAAATTGAGCTAATGCGTTCTCCGCCTTCGTTCTAAGAAGCGGAAGGCGGAAGGCGCCCCAGTACAATTAGGGAGGTGAAATAAAATGATTGAAGTACACAAGGACAATTTTGATCAAGAGGTACTACAGGCCGATGGCTTAGTTGTTGTCGATTTCTGGGGTCCCAAATGTGACAAGTGTCTGGCTATTATGCCAGACGTGGAGCGCATTGCTACACAGTACGCAGATAAGGCCAAGTTCTGCAAGCTTGATACGTCCGGCAACCGTCGTCTCGCCATCGCGCAGAAGGTTCTTGGCCTGCCGGTTATCGCTTTCTACAAAGGTGGCGAGAAGATAGCTGAGGTTGGCCCTAACGAGGCTACTGCTGAGACTATCGAGGCAAAACTTAAAGAACTCATTTAGCTTGAGGAGGTGAACATCATGCGTTTAGAGTTAGGTTATATCAAGGTTTCTGACGTACAGTTCGGTGCTATTACAGAGGTTAAGAATGGCGTTCTATTTGTTAACAAGCAGGAAATGATAACAACACTAGAAGACGAGCGCTTTGCTTCTCTTGAAATTGACTTAGCTAAGCCCGGCGACGAAACCCGCATTATTCCTGTTAAGGATGTAATTGAGCCTCGTGTAAAGGTTCAAGGTTCAGGAGGCATTTTCCCAGGCTTTGTTAGCAAGGTAGAGACAGTTGGTAACGGCGTTACCCATGTACTAAAGGGCGCAGCGGTCGTTACCACAGGTAAGATTGTCGGTTTCCAAGAAGGCATTATCGACATGACTGGCCCTGGTGCAGAATATACTCCGTTCTCTAAGACCAATAACGTTGTAGTAATCGCAGAACCTATCGAAGGTTTGCTCCAGCATGAGCACGAAGCTGCTCTTCGGATCATGGGTCTTAAGGCTGCCACTTATTTAGCTGAAGCCGGTCGCAGCGTTACTCCTGACGAGGTGGTGACTTACGACTGCCCACCACTACCACAAGCTTTGCAACAATACCCTAATCTCCCGAAGGTTGCTTATGTGTACATGTTGCAGAGCCAAGGCCTGCTTCACGACACGTATGTCTACGGCATTGATGCTAAGCGCACCCTGCCTACCTTCATCTATCCCACTGAGGTTATGGATGGAGCGATTATCTCCGGTAACTGCGTATCTGCCTGTGACAAGAACACCACTTATCATCACCTCAACAGCCCCATTATTCATGACTTACTAGAGCGTCATGGCAAGGAGTATAACTTTATCGGCGTAGTTGTGACCAACGAAAACGTTACCCTAGCCGACAAGGAACGTTCCTCCAGCTTCACAGCAAAGTTAGTTGAATGGCTTGGCGTAGATGCGGCCATCATTTCAGAGGAAGGTTTCGGCAACCCCGACGCAGATCTCATGATGAACTGTACAAAGCTTGAAAAGAAGGGCATAAAGACCGTTCTCGTCACCGATGAATATGCAGGTCAAGACGGCGCTTCTCAGTCTCTCGCCGACGCTGACCCACTTGCTAACGCAGTAATTACAGCTGGTAACGCTAACGAAGTAATTGTTCTTCCCACCATGAAAAAAGTGATTGGTCACCCTGAAGTTGCTGACGTAATTGCTGGTGGCTGGAACGGTAGCTTGGCCAAGGACGGTACCATTACCGCCGAAATCCAAGTCATTACCGGTGCTACTAACGAGCTAGGCTTCAGTAAGCTGACGGCAAAGGGCGTATAGGCGCTACTCATGAATCATGAATCGTGAACTCTGACCTTAGTCAGAACACACCCTCAGGTGACGATTCATGTTTCAAGTTTCACGAGTCATGATTAACAATGAAGGAGGTATTCGAAACCATGCTTAAAGGCAAAAAAGTGGTCATTCTTGGTGACCGCGACGGCGTGCCAGGACCAGCCATTGAAGAATGCGTGAAGTCCGCTGGCGCTGAAGTCGTGTTCTCAGTTACCGAGTGTTTTGTCTGAACAGCCGCAGGTGCCATGGATCTGGAAAACCAACGTAGGGTTAAGGAACTCACAGAAAAGTACGGTGCTGAGAACATTGTTGTTGTTCTTGGTGGCGCAGAAGCTGAGGCTGCAGGCCTCGCTGCTGAGACCGTAACTGCTGGTGATCCAACCTTCGCCGGTCCTTTGGCAGGAGTCCAGTTAGGGCTCGCAGTCTATCACATTTTCGAACTTAAAGAGCAAGTTGATGCAGAAATCTACGAGGAACAAATCAGCATGATGGAAATGGTACTCGATGTTCCGGCCATTAACGCTGAAGTAGGCAACATGCGTGATTCTCATAGCAAATACGGTAAGTAGTTACTTGCAGAGTTAACAGAAGGGGGGAAGAACATGAGCAACCAGAAAATTAGGGTTGTACATTACCTGAACCAGTTCTACGGCGGCATTGGCGGCGAAGACAAGGCTGACTATCGTCCCGAAGAACGTGCAGGTGTTGTAGGCCCCGGTCAAGCTCTCCAGGCCGCTCTAGGAAATGCAGGCGAAATCGTAGCCACTGTAATCTGCGGTGACAGCTATTTCAACGAAAACCTAGATGAAGCCTTGTCCACTGTCATCGGGATGATTAAGAAACATCAGCCTGATGTTGTCATCGCTGGCCCAGCTTTTAACGCAGGGCGTTACGGTGTTGCTTGCGGTGCTGTAGCTAAAGCGATTACAGAAGAACTTGCGATCCCTGTAGTCACCGGCATGTACCCTGAAAACCCAGGTGTGGATATGTATCGTAAGTTCGCATATATCGTACAGACCAGTAACAGCGCCGCAGATATGCGCAAAGCCGTTCCAGCTATCATTAAGGTGGTTGTAGCTCTCGGGCAGGGTGAAGAAGTAAGTCCAGAGACTCATGGCTACATGGCTCGCGGCATTCGCCAGAATTACTTCCACACCGAGCGTGGTTCGAAACGTGCCGTAGATATGCTCATCGCCAAAATCAATGGGCAGCCTTTCACCACAGAATACGCCATGCCACATTTCGACCGCGTTGCTCCCAACCAGCCTATTGCATGCGCTGCCAAGGCTAAGATTGCTCTCGTTACCTCCGGTGGTATTGTGCCTAAGGGTAACCCGGACCATATCGAGTCATCTAGCGCTAGCAAGTACGGTAAGTACGATATCGCCGGTGTGACCGATTTGACTTCAGACACTTACGCTACCGCTCACGGTGGGTATGACCCCACATATGCTAATCAAGACGCTGACCGTGTTCTACCGGTGGATGTCCTCCGCGAGATGGAGCAAGCCGGGGAGATTGGCGAATTGCATCGTTATTTTTACACAACAGTTGGTAATGGTACTTCCGTTAACAACTCTGTAGCTTTCGCGAAGAAGTTCGCACAAGAACTTATTAACGATGGCGTCCAAGCAGTAATTCTTACCAGTACCTGAGGCACCTGTACACGTTGCGGTGCAACGATGGTAAAGGAAATTGAACGCGCTGGACTACCTGTTGCTCATATGTGCACGGTTGTGCCGATTTCGCTCACAGTTGGTGCTAACCGCATTATTCCAACTGTAGCTATTCCGTACCCGCTGGGCAATCCTCTCCTTACCGCTGGTGAAGAGAAGGAACTTCGTCGTAAGCTGGTGCGTAGAGCGCTGAGAGCACTTGAGACAGAAGTACACGGACAGGTTGTTTTCGACAAGTAAACCGCTTTGGTGCGGGCGGGAACCCCGCCCGCACTTTTTAGATTCGGGCCTCATTTTGTTCTTGAATCCAATGGAGGTGACCAAATGTTTCCTGTTATTAAAGGGGCTGCCTATGCCCTGTTTCATACACCAAACATCCTGTTGGACCACGGCACAACCCAGACCGTAGAACGTGCCAAGAATCCGAATAGTGACTATCTCAAGGCCCTTCCTGAACATCTCAGAAGTTTTGCAGATTGCGTAGATTATGCACCTAATCAAGCCTATATCGGCAACATCCTGCCAAAATCTCTCGAGCAGGTTGCTAAGCCCTGGTACGAGAACAGTCGTAAAGGTGCGAACCGTTTCGGAACAAGGGGCGAAATTATGCCCGAGGACGAATTCTACGGCGTAATGAAGTTAGTAGATTCTTTTGATCTCGTGCTCATCGAAGAAAAGTTTGCGATTGAGGTTAAAGAACTATTAGCTAAGCACCCTGCCTTCGCGGGCGCGAACCTCAGTAAGCTCGACAAGACCTCCGACGAGGCGACCATCGCTAGGCAGGTAGAAGCACATGTTGCCGAACCTCTGCGTTTAGGTAATCGCTTGGTTGGTTGTGTGCGCCAGGCTCATGATAGTGATGAATCCTTAAGTGCACACATCATATTCGAAAACATCTCGGCTATGGCGTCCGCTGTAGTCTCTGTCCGTAATCTTTTCTTGAAAGCTGGCCTAGACCCTAGGGCTGTCGATTACATCATCGAATGTTCTGAGGAAGCCTGCGGTGATATGAATCAGCGCGGCGGCGGTAACTTTGCCAAGGCTATCGGCGAAGTAGTGGGTTGTGTTAATGCTACTGGCAGTGACACGAGAGGATTCTGCGCTGCTCCGGCTCACGCCATGGTCACTGCGGCAGCTCTAGTTAAAGCTGGCGTATATAAAAACGTGGTAGTAGTAGCTGGTGGTGCTACGGCTAAACTTGGTATGAACGGCAAAGATCACGCTAAGAAGAACCTGCCTATTCTAGAGGACATTATGGGTGGTTTCGCCATCTGGGTATCTGAGAATGACGGCATTAATCCAATTATCCGTACCGACGTTGTGGGCCGACATACTATCGGTTCCGGCTCTAGTCCGCAGTCCGTTATGCAGGCTATAGTAACCGACCCCTTGGATCGCAACAACATCAAGTTAACTGAGGTTGACTTATTTGCTGTAGAAATGCAGAACCCCGAAGTAACCGTACCTGCAGGGGCCGGCGATGTTCCGCTTGCTAACTACAAAATGATTGCTGCCCTTGGTGTTAAGCGTGGCGATATTGAGCGCGCCGATCTCAACAGCTTTGTAGAGAAGCATGGCATGCCTGGTTTTGCACCTACCCAAGGCCACGTACCATCGGGTGTGCCGGTAATAGGTCTGGCTCGTGAGGCGATGATGAAGGGCGAAATTAAGCGCGCCATGATCATTGGTAAAGGAAGCTTATTCCTCGCTCGCATGACAAATCTCTTCGATGGCGTTTCCTTTGTGATGGAAGCTAACCCCGGTACCACTAAACAGGCTACAGGCGGTATTGATGAGGGCGAGGTACGCAAACTAATTGCCGAAGCTATGCGTGCTCTGGCAGAATCTCTTTCCGACGCCAAATAGGCGGGAGGTGATAATATGACAGACGCAAAAAAACTCGTCGCAAAAGTATTTGGTGAGATTGCTGATGCTCTAGAAACAGGAGTATTTGGTAGCCGTACACGGATTGGTGTAACCTTGCTTGGTAGTGAGCACGGCATTGATGAGATCGTTCGCGGCGCCGAGCTAGCTGCCAAGGCTAATCCTGACCTTGAGGTCGTTCTTATAGGCCCTGCAGTCAACAGTAAGCTCACTCGCGAAGAAGCAGACTGTGAGAAGACACAACATCAAGTCATGGAGAAGCTATTGAAGAGCGGTGAAATAGCCGCAGCTGTGACCATGCACTACAACTTCCCTATTGGGGTATCCACTGTAGGACGTGTGATTACGCCGGGTAGAGGTAGGGAGATGTTTCTCGCCACTACCACTGGAACATCAGCTACTGACAGGGTAGAGGCCATGGTTAATAATGCGATTTACGGCATAGCTGTAGCTAAGGCTTCGGGGGTCGCTAACCCCACTTTGGGCATTCTTAACGTTGACTCTGCTCGTACCGTTGAGCGTAGCTTGCAGAGGTTGGCAGATAGCGGCTATGAGATTAACTTCGCAGAGTCAGTACGCCAAGACGGCGGCTCTGTAATGCGTGGCAATGATCTCCTAGTTGGCGCCCCGGATATCATGGTGACAGATACTCTTACCGGCAACGTCCTCATGAAGGTCTTTTCTGCCTATACCACTGGTGGTGACTATGAGAGTTTAGGTTATGGTTATGGGCCTGGCGTGGGTGAAGGTCTGGATAAGATCATCCTCATCCTCTCGCGTGCCTCTGGCGCTCCAGTTGTAGCTGGTGCTATCAAGTACGCCGGCGATGTAGCCAAGGGGAAGCTGCTTGATGTAGTAGCCCAGGAGTTCGTTGCCGCTAATAAGGCTGACCTGCCTGGTCTCTTTAAAAAAGAGGCCAAGGCGGAGATCCCGGCTGAAGAGAAAGAAATTATTTTACCTCCAGCCAAGCCCGTCACTGAAGAAATTTCCGGCATTGATATTCTAGACCTTGAGACTGCCGTGCGCGAAGTCTGGAAGGTGGGCATCTTTGCCACCACTGGTATGGGCTGCACCGGCCCAGTAATCCTCACTGCAAAAGAGGACCATGCCAAGGCACTTTCAATATTAGTTAAAGCAGGTTACGTCAGCGCATAACAAACCTTTTCTCAATAGTTGCTACCACACGGAACAGGCTGGCTCACTAATGTGGGCCAGCCTGTTCCGTGTGGTAGCGGCGTCACAAGGGGCGACCTCGGTCGTTAGAAATTGAATCACATGGATATACTGACACTACTGTTTAAGGACCGGATACTCTTGCCAAATGTGGTGACCGAATTTTGGTATTATGATAAAATACTCGATAAAGGTATATTTTGAGGAGGGATCTGGTGAAGGAACAGAGACAGGCACGCATACTAGAGATAATTGCACGTTTTGAAGTAGAGACTCAAGAAGAACTTGCCGAGTATCTGGATTTAGCCGGCTTTAAGACAACCCAAGCTACCGTATCCCGCGATATTAAGGAATTAGGGCTAATTAAGATAGTAGGAAGGTCTGGTCGACAGATTTACACCCAAGCCCCCAGTAGCGGGGGGGACAGCTTAGCTGATAGGCTAGTTCGCATTCTACGTAATGCAGTCCTCAATATAGATTTTACCTCTAATCTTATAGTACTTAAGACTTTCTCCGGTGGTGGTAACGCTGCGGCGGCGGCCCTAGACAGCCTTCAGCTTCCCGGCGTCATGGGCACTATCGCTGGTGATGATACCGTCTTGATTATTGTCAAAGACGCTAACGAGACTGCACCGCTTGTAGACAGACTGAGCCAGATGTTAAATAGGTAGAGTAGACTATCCTTAACCGTTTCTCCTTGCACGTTCCTAGTTCCTAGTAGGTACAAAGAACGAAGAGCGAGGAACCAAGAAAGTCTTAGGTGGTGTTCCAAAATGTCCCTTCTCGCTTGGCTATTGATTGGCCTCGGATTTGCCGGGGTTTTGCTGCCTATTCTTCCTGCTACACCGCTAGTGGCGGCGGGAATAGTATGGCTTGGTTATTTGCGTGGATGGAATGGGTTTGGTCCCGTATTTTGGGTGGGTTTTGTCCTCTTAACGGTGCTCTCGATAGCTGCAGACTACGTCGTAATGCCATGGTGGGTTAAGAAGAAGGGTGGTAGTAACCGCAGCTCGTTTGCAGCAGCGCTGGGAATGATAGTAGGCGCATTTTTTAGCCTACCTGGCCTGATACTAGGCCCACTCATAGCTGTCTTCTTGGCAGAACTCACCCACGGGCACATGGCACAAGTTGCATTACGCCACGCTCTTAACACAGTCGTCGGCATGCTAATTAGCGGCTTGGCCAAGTTTACAGCACTGATAGCGTTAGTGCTGTGGTATATGGTAGTGGCGTAGTAAGTCGTACTTCGTACATCGTATTTCGTTATTCTACGAGGTGCTAAGTACGATGTACGAGGTACCGTTGCTCAATTTACACTCTTGCACTTCTCACTTTCCATGATAAACTATATAGTAACAGCATATTGTTGCTAGGGGGGCCCGCTGGGCTGAGATAGGGAGCTATGTCCCTGACCCTTTGAACCTGATCTGGTTAAGACCAGCGTAGGGAAGCTTAAGCACAATAATTTGTGCCCATGTTTCCTAGCATGGGCACTTTGATTTGTCGGTTAACTCCCGCGGCATTGCTGAATAAAGGAGGGCTTCTGGTGAGAAACAAGAAAACACTGATGATGGTAGAGATTGCGGTGATGGTGGCCTTTGCCTACCTGCTCAGTCTCTTCCGCGTGGGCGAAATGCCCCAAGGCGGGTCTGTGTCACTGCAGATGCTACCACTCTTCGTTGTGGCTCTACGTTGGGGTGGGGTTCCGGGGTTAGTGGCTGGGCTCCTCTTCAGTGGGATTAAAATGATGGTCGACCCATATATTGTTCATCCTGTGCAGGCTCTTTTAGACTACCCACTGGCCTTCGCTACTGTTGGCTTGGCAGGGTTCTTTAAAGAAAAACCGCTAGCAGGAATAACGATTGGCGGCTTATCGCGTTTCTTTATGCACTTCCTCGCCGGCGTGGTGTTCTTTGGCGAATACGCTGGACCCGGGCAGAGCGTATATGCATATTCACTCCTTTACAACATCACGTACATGGGCCCCGAAACCATCATTGCGTTGTTGACGGCACCGCTTGTGCTGCGCAGATTATCTGTTGCTAAGGAAGGGTTAGAATTCAAGAACAACATTATAGAAATTCTCTCCTTCGTCGTCCCACTGGCCTCGATGGCCTTAGTAGTGGGTGTTCGCGACGGTATTCCCTTCTTAAATCTAATCTCACTAGGCTCATGGGCATTACTTACTATCTATCACCTGGTCCATGCCTTTAGAGGTTTTGACTTAGCTAAGCGTGGTCTATTGCTGGTGACTGTTCCTCCTGCAGTGGTTTATGTGATGTTTAGGTTGATAGAGGTGCTGTAGGCGAGAAGAAACGTGCACATAGCGCATAGCGAATGGGGGCACCTAGCCGCTGGCTCCCTGTAGACCGTACACAGAACATGGTACACAGTACACAGAGGACCCTTGGTCAACCATGGGTGCCCGAAAGCAATGATACTCAGAGGGCTGGTTCACGTTGAAGTGAACCAGCCCTCTGTTGTAATTCGGTCATCTCCTTCAGTGTGTTCATGTGAATTCAGTCCTCGTTCACTTCCTGCTTCGTTCCTACGGTCTATTACCCAGTTTTTGTAATTCCTGAATCAGCCTCGACAGTTCCTGTTGCTGCCTGCCATATTCAGCCCAGTCGCCTCTTTGCAGGGCCCCTTGCGCTGATTGGTAGGCAAGTTCCAGTGCCTGTGAGAGTTGGCTTAGGGTTGGGTCTGCACCAGGAATGGGGGGGGCGGTGGGACTAGGTGGCGGTGCGATCCCCACGAGTTGCGCTAGTGCCTGTTGAAATGTCTCTGCCATAACAATGTTGTCTAACGTAGCAACGATTACCCGCTTTAATTCAGGTAAGCTGCTGCTAGTAGATTGAATGTACAATGGTTCCACATAAATAAGGGAGTTTCCGAGCGGTATAACCAGCAAATTACCACGTAGCACATTAGATCCAGCAGCACTCCATAATGTGATCTGTTGGGAAATCAGAGCATCTTGGCTGATGCGAGACTCTACCTGCATCGGGCCCTGAATTACAGTGTCCTTGGGGAAACGATACAAGACTAGCTCGCCATAATTGGGGTAGTCATTGCGGGCGGCTAGATAGGCAACCATGTTGTGCTTGGGGTTCTGCTGTGTTCCAGCAGGGGTGAGTGGTAGTACTAGCACGAACTCTTCGTCTGTAGCCCCGACTCCAGGTGGGGTCATGATCATGTAGTAAGGTAGCACAGTCGTATCAGCGCCTGCATATTGCTCTTGCGCAATTCTCCACATGTCCTCCTTGTTGTAGAAGGTAGACGGGTTAGTCATGTGGTAGGTCGAAAGCACGTTGGCCTGAATGGCTAATAGCTGCTCTGGGTACCTAATGTGCGCCCGTAAACCGTCTGGCATGGCTGCAAGCGGTTGGAATAGGCTAGGGAACGTGGTCGCCAAGGTGCGAACAACGGGATCTCCCTCGTCCGCTAAATAATAGGTCACAGTGCCGTTGTAGGCGTCAACAACAACCTTTACAGAGTTTCGAATGTAGTTAACGCGTGAGTCCCCGTAGGGCTCCGAGTAGGGATAATGGTCCGATGTAGTGTAAGCGTCAACAATCCAGAATAAGCGGCCTTCGTTAATTACTAGATAGGGGTCTGGCTCGTAAGTTAGGAAGGGCGCTATCATCTGTAAGCGTTCTAGAATGTTGCGATAAAACATAATTTTGCTGTCCGGGAGTACATCGTCTGCTAAAAACAGCTTAGTAGTACCGTACCGGAGACTGAACATAAGCTTGTTGAGGAAGCCAAGGGTGATGCCGTCGTCCCCCTGATATCTCGTAGTGGCATTGCTCTCGCCTAAGGGGTAACTAAACTCATCTGAACGTGCGTTAACAACCACGTAATTACCTGGAAACTCTCCAAAGTAAATCTCCGGGCGCTCAATGCTTAAGACTGAAGTGGTTGTTTTAGGCGGAATATCCTGTACATAGAACAGAGGCTCACCGCGTGGGCCTACTTGGTTAACAGGCGATACAACCGCTCCATAACCGTGAGTGTAGCGTAGATGTTCGTTAATCCAAGTGCGGCCACTGCCACTAAGATCTTGGGTCGATAACTCACGAGCGGCGAGCATTACCTGCTCGAGTTTACCGTCGATCACATAGCGGTCTATGTCCACATCGTGGAATCTATAGTAGACACGTATACTTTGTAGTTGATTATAGGTTTGTTGCAAAGGGCGCCAATCGAGCACGCGAACGTTATCTAAGGTGGATTGGTTATTGGCCACGTCTTGTTGACTGAGTGGTTGAGGAGCAGGCAATTCGCTATTTTTAAGTGAATCGAGCCCAAAGGCCCGCCTAGTGGAATCTATGTTGTATTGGATAAATCGTGTCTCCTTCTCCAGCTCGTTAGGTTCAACTACATACTGTTGCACCAGCATTGGATATAAATTGCCGGCCAACATTGACACAATGAGAATCAGGGCAGGAATTACACTTAACAGCTTGATCCGTTTAAGTTTTAGGTTTACTAGAGCAACAACTGCTCCAACAACGGATAGCGCTACTAGGAACACAAATACAGGCCGTGAGGCTGCCACGTCTGTATAACTGGCACCAAAGGCAACTCCGCGCGGTGAATATACCAAACGGTAAGCATCAAGCTGATAACCCACTCCGCGCACAAGCAGAAGGAGGGCTACTAGGAGAGATGTGTGCTTTAGGGCTTGGTTAGAACTCCCCTGGTTTAGAGAGAGGTTATTAGTAACAACATACAGGCCTACCGTAATTAAAGTTGTCATTAACACTAACCCGAACGCAGCGGAGACCGTACTAACTAAAAAGGGCAGACGAAACAGGTAAAATGACACGTCAACCTGGTAAAGTGGGTCTACCACACCGGCAGGCTGGCTGTTGAGATACATCAGGCTAGATAGACCGCCCGAGCTCGCAGGTAGAGCAACAATTGTACCCAGGGTTAACGCTATGCCCCACAAGAGCAAGGTAATCTTTTTACTGCTTAAGATGGCTTCAAATGACTCCATCCAAGGCTGTTCAGATGGAAAATACCGAATATTACCGGTGGCTGTGCCCATAATGCGGTGACGCATAGTTGTGCGCAGCATATGTAAGTTTATAACGAAGAAAAGTGTTGCAACCACAAGAGCGGCAGTAAACAAAGCCGTGCGAGCAAGCAGTGTTTTCAAAAAAATAGCCTGATATCCTATGGACACATACCAGAGATAGTTGGTGTAAAAATTTGCACTAGCCATGACCAGCAGGCCTAGCGACACAAACAGGAACAGCAGCCTACGACCAAACTTCATATGGATCGCCTCCTCATGTTTCAACTATTCTACGCCGCGACTGATTGTCCTCTTTTCTGTCAACATTGGCATACGAACCTTGACCAAACAGGCGTTCGCATGTACAATTGAGAAACAGAGAAAGAGGTGATTTAAGTGCGAATTGAGCGAGAGGCTTTAAGCAGAGCCATACAAATTCTTAAAGATGAAGGCAGCCTCATTGTCGAATCTACACCCCGTGCCGGACTAACTTTATTCCTCTCTCAAATCGGAAGCGGGCTTACAACGGAGCCCCCTGGTGGTATCTATTATGTTAACGCAGCTATGCCCGATATCAATCTTTTTGAACATTTGGCAGCACGCCTGAATCTAACGCCCCAGACTTACTCCCATAGCTCTTTGCTAATAGCACTGAAGAAGCTCAGCCCAGCAGTTCTGCTCATTGACTGTGCGGATTCCCTGAGCCTCGAGGGACAAACTGAGCTAAGGGTGATGCTTAGGTTATTTAATAGCGAGCGAGTTTTCGAACCTCAGTTGGCCCAGACCTATATAGTCATCGGCACCCGGAGTCACTGGGAGGACGCTCGTTTACAGCTCGGTTTCTTTAGTCGGGGCGAGGTTGCCGCGCTACTTAAGCGTCAGCCCGATGATCATGTCGCTCTCGCTCTCTATGCCTGGGGCAGGGGGTCTCCAGAGTTAACCCGTGACTTAGCATGCGCACTACAATGCCGAGAGAGCAGCGTCAATACTGTTTACAAAGTGGTGTTAGACGCCGCATCCAAGGGCAAGCTACACCATGTGGCTAGGCTTAGACCAACCGTAGGGGATTTGAGAAAACTAGGTCTGGCAGGCGAGCGTACCCCTCTCCCTGCTGTTAGTTTGGCTTTTAAATTGATTGCTACTCAGTCAGAAGAACTAACTATTAACCGCGATACCATGGAAGTACGCTATCGGGGCAGGTTACTCCCGTTATTCCCGCAGGAAACCCGTATTCTGTGTCATCTAGCTGCAAATCCCGGTCGCATATATACGCCTGCTCAGATTTACACTTCTGTTACCGGTAGGCAAAATTTGTATTTAGGAGAGAAGAGTTTAAAAGCGCAGATGTCGCGCTTGAGAAGCCGGCTACCCCTCGGCCAAGAATGGATCGTTACTCGCAGAGGGCTAGGTTACACTTTTAACCCCCAAGCACCGTGCACATTCGTATAATACCTATGTATTACTTTTAAGTGAATACATGTTACCTCTCTGTTACTTAAGGATGGTAGTCTTTTAAGTAAAGGGGGGTATTTTAATGAAACAGGTATATTTCATGTCCGCTCTAGCTTTCTATCCGGTGTATTCGGCTACAGGGTTAGCATTACGGGTAATATACCCGCACGAGGCTGTTGTGCTTGCGATTACTCTTCCTACCGCGATCCGACAGGCGTGCAGGTCCTTCGCTCTAGACCGCAAGGCTTTATCTAATGCCGCTAAGTTTGTCTCTGGCCGCCCTCATTTGACCCCGCTTCCCCTCTGTCTTGACAGGACATTTGGTCCATTAAAGGTTCACACACCGAAGGTGCCGGGCGACCCGGCCTACGGTTACTTTCTGATTCAAGCTATTGTACGTATCGAAAAGAGTGAAGTGGGCAGCGAGGTGCTCCTTAAGAACGGAATCTCCGTATCAATTGCACAAGCCAAAAATGTAGCTCTAACACACATGGCGCGGGCTATTCTCTTTGAACGAGCGTTTTGGTCGAAACGGCTTGGGACAAGCTATTAGGTGGACAGGCAGGAATCCGGCCTTTAACGGGGAATCTAATGAAAGGTCATTGGGAGTTCGGCGTACATAGAACACGGTACACAGAACACGGTGGATGGTCATACCTCGTACTTGGTACTTCGTAGAGGACGTTAGTCCTCAGAGCTTCATTACACCTTGTACCTTTTACCCCTTCAAACGCCTAGCAGCCTAAAGCCTAAGGCCTATCTGTTCCCCTTATAATTTTTGATTCGGTCCTAGAGGAGGCTCCGCCATGCTTGAAATAAAAGCAGCAATCGCTAAAACCAATAAATATTCCGTATCTGAGAGTGGAGACTCTGTTGAGGTGACTGAGCGCCCGCGAGGCGGCATCTCGATTGTGCTGGCGGACGCACAGGGTAGCGGAAAGTCAGCTCGCACCAACAGTCAGCTGGTGGTCGCAAAGTGTGCCGGTTTAATATCCGAAGGCGCTCGTGATGGCGCGGCAGCCCGCACTGTCCACGACATGCTCTACGCTTTGCGCGACGGGCGGGTTTCAGCTACTTTGGTTATAGCCTCCGCAGATCTTGAAACTCAGTCTATCGTTATAAGCCAAAACGGAGGCCCGCCAGTCTACGTGCTGCAGGACGGAAACGTATTAACATTCGACTCCGGTAGCAACCCCATTGGAGTACACCGCAGTATGAAACCTAATGTCTTTGAGTTCAATATCGAAAAAGGTCTGGCGATAGTCGGCATGACCGATGGTATCTCGGCAGCCGGGCGTTCCAGAGGGAAGCCTTGGCAGGATGGCGAGATTGCCGAGCTTATTGCCAAACATGCGGATGACCCCAAATATCTGGCTGATTTCCTGCTCCAAGAAGCAGTTGGAAGAGACGATAGGCGACCTTCCGATGATATGGCCATTTTTGTTATCTACGTAGACACCTATGAACCAGACATCAAAGTACGAAAGATGACGATTGATGTGCCATGCTAAATATCCGCATTGGCGTCGTAGGTAATTGTGTTGCCGGTAAAAGTACACTGGTTACAGCCTTACGCGACAAAGGATATAATGCTGTCAATATTCCCCAGGAGCATTCTGTCTCGAAGAAATTTTGGCGACGTTTGACCCCGGATGTAATCATTTATTTGAGATGTACTCTAGAGACCGCACGGCAACGCCGCCGCATCCCATGGGGTCAGGAACGCCTTGACGAGCAATGGGAGTTGCTCGCGGAGGTAAGGGAAGCGGCTCATATCATGATCTTGACTGATGCTCTCACTAAAGAGCAGGTGCTCGCTGTAGCGGAACAGGCCCTATCCCAGTACACACAAAAGGAGATTAATTAATGGAAAAAACACCGACTCTTGTAGAGGTAAAACAGAACCCTCGTCTCAAGACCTATCTTGACTTTGGCAACAAGCACCTAGCGGCCATGGGGTTTACGGAGCATGGCCTAAGACACGCTGGTGTTGTCGCCACTATCTCTGCCCGTATCCTTAAGGAGCTCAACTACCCCGAGCGTATGGCTGAACTGGCGGCTATAGCAGGTTGGACTCACGACATCGGCAACGTTATCAGTCGGCATAACCATGGTCAAACCGCAGCAATCATAGTTATGAACACACTTGAGGAGATGGGCATGTCTTTAGAAGATATTGCCACTGTGTCCGCAGCCATCGGGAATCACGAGGAAGAATATGGGCAATCCGTCAATGACGTGGCTGCCGCCCTTATTATAGCCGATAAGTCCGACGTGCATCGCTCTCGGGTGCGTAACCGCGACTTTGCCACTTTTGATATTCATGATCGGGTCAATTACGCGGTCAACAAATCTGAAGTGTTAGTAGATGCCGAGTCGCGCATAATTACACTTAGATTAAGCATCGACACTAACATTTGCCCGGTTATGGACTATTTTGAGATATTTTTAACGCGTATGGTCATGTGTCGACGGGCAGCGGAACGATTAGAGAGCAAGTTCTCGATTTTTATGAATGAAGCGAAGCTCTTGTAAGAACTAAACAAAAAGTAAAGACCAAAAAATCAATAGGGCAGGACGACTGATCTGTTTTTGCTCTTTGATTTATGATTTTTGACTAGGGACCTTGTCCGCTCCATTATAGGCCCATCCGTTGACTGACTTACCAGTCAGGAGCTATAATTAGCGTTAGGGTTTAGAGAGAGAAATGCTAAGGAGGAAACAGACTTGAACAGCAAAATATACTTTCTTATTTTTTTACTAGTTATCGCGTTGCTGGGCGGTGCGGTATACCTTTCCTACCAGCCAATCAAGGATTCGGTTATTCTAGGCCTTGACATCCGCGGCGGTGTCTCTGTTGTGTTAGAGGCCGTACCGACTGCTGAAGTTCCCGAGATTGATGAAGAGGCGATGACTCAGGCTGTAGCAATCATTAGTCAACGTGTCAATGCGCTTGGCGTTGTTGAACCTGAAATAGTGCGTGAAGGTTCACGCCGCATTCGTGTATCCCTACCGGGTTATGAGGACGTGCAGCAGGTCGTTGATCTCATTGGGACAACTGCGCAGCTTACGTTCCACGGTCTCATAATAAATGAGGCTGGAGAAGCTGTGCCGGGCAAAGCCTTTCTTACAGGCAAGAATTTAAAAGACGCGCGTGAAAAACTTGACGAACGTGGTCAGGCTTACGTGTCAATAGAATTGGACGAAGAGGGCGGCCGCCTTATGCGTGCCCATACCGAAGCTAATATCAATAGTTATCTCGTTATCGCTTTAGATGAACAACCCATCTCTGTTCCGCAAATTCAGGATGCAGTTGGCGCTGAGGGGCAGATATCTGGTCTCTCCTCTCTTAGTGAAGCTAAAAACCTGGCAATTATGCTCCGCTCTGGTGCGCTACCTGTTAAGCTTGAGACCCGCGATTTCCGGTTAGTCGGACCCACCTTGGGTCAGACTTCTCTGCAAAAGAGCGTTGTGGCCGGGCTAATCGGTTCGGTGTTAGTACTATTGTTTATGCTTGCAGTTTATCGTGGTTTTGGCTTAGTCGCTAATATTGCCCTCATTGGATACGCTCTGCTCGTAATGTGGTCTATGGTTCTCCTCAAGGCCACTTTAACCCTACCTGGTATTGCCGGTATTGTCCTGGGGATAGGTATGGCCGTGGATGCTAATGTCATTATCTTTGAGCGTATTAAAGAAGAGTTCGGCTCAGGCCGTACCTTGCGCGTCTCTGTTAGCGCCGGCTTTAAACGGGCACTGTGGACAGTCTTGGATGCCAATATTACTACGGTCGTTGGCGCTGCTGTTCTGTACTGGTTTGGCACCGGTACGGTTAAGGGCTTCGCTCTAACGTTGGCCATCAGTATCGGCGTGAGTATGTTAACTGCTGTATACCTGACACGGCTGCTCATGAATTTGGTAATAAATGCCAATATCGTCAAGAGCTCTAAGTCTATGGGCATGTAGGGAGGGGACATAAGTGAAGTTTAATTTGAATATTATTGGCAAGCGCAAGCAGTTTTACTATGTCTCTGTTGTGTTCATCGTTTTTGGTATAGGCCTTTTACTTTTCCGTGGGCTGAATTTCGGCGTCGACTTCCGGAGTGGCTCGCTCCTTGAAGTAGACCTCAAGACTGTTTACACCACTGGCGAAGTTCAACAGACAGTTTCGCCTCATATCGAGCGTTTACAGATCAGGGATATTCGCGAGGGCAGTGGGCAGAGGACCCGCGTTGAAATCCGCACCACCAATATCGATAATGAAAGTATTAATGCTGCTCTTGAATCGTTGCAAGAGAAGTGGCCGGAGGCTGAGCTTGTTTCAACCGCGCGAGTCGATGCCACGTTCAGCGGCGTATTGGTGCGCAACGCCATTTATGCTCTAATCTTGGCCTCGATTGGTATGCTCATCTACATTGCCATCCGCTTTGAGCACAAATTTGCGGTAGCGGCTGTCATAGCCTTGTTGCATGACGTTTTTGTAGTAATAATTTTCTTCGCGCTGTTCAGAATAGAGGTTAACAGCGAATTCATCGCAGCTATTCTTACCATCGTCGGATACTCCGTTAACGACACTATGGTTGTATTTGACCGCATTCGCGAAAACCTCGTCAAGGCTAAACGTCATGCTGACATGGAGGAACTGGTCAATCGCAGTGTTAATGAATCCATTGTTCGTGCCATCAACACCTCGGTCAGTACTTTACTAGTCGTCGGCTCAGTTTTCATCTTTGGCGGGATTACTCTGCGCCCTCTCGCCATTGCCCTTGTGATTGGTCTGATTGCTGGAGTTTATTCCACCATCTTTATTGCCAGTTCGATCTGGGTGGACTGGAAAAACGCCGAGAACAAGGCGCGCTTGAATACAAAAAGAACCTAGTTGAAATAATCAGACCCGGGTGGAGTTTTGTCCGCCCGGGTTTTCGATTATAATCATCAGTGGTAGGTGATTAATGTGGCTAAGATTTTGGGCCTTATGTTAAGTTGCGACCCTCGCTTTAGGCAAACCCTTTGCGAGGAAGTGCGTACTCAGCAAGGCAATATCCAGATTAGTACGGTTAGTCCTGGGGTACTTGAAGTGGACAGGCTGGAGGGCAACGCGCAGCTTTTAACTGGCCTGCTTGAAAATACACCCTTATTTCTGCGCCATGTCTTTGCTATACATAAGACCTCGCCTATTGATTCCGTGTCAGACGTCGGAGCTGCTGCCTGTGCGGTAATGCCCGACGACCTCGAGGGTTATAAGGTTGGGGTGCAGTGCCGCGTGCTATCTGAAAGCGTCTCTTACCGCGCCATTGAGGTAAAACAGTACTTAGATGAGTCCATTCAAGGGCGAGGCGGTGTCCCCGAAACTAAGGAACCACAGTTTGTGGTAAGCCTAGTAATCGCAGACAAAGCATACATAGGATACTCTACCCCGTCAGCAAATCTCACTCGGTGGAGTGGGGGAGCCGTTCACTATGGCGCTGCCAAGAACAGCTTTAGCCGTGCCCAGCACAAGCTAGAAGAAGCTCTCGAAGTACTTGAGGTCGATATCAGCAGGTGTAAAACTGCGCTAGACTTAGGTGCTGCACCGGGTGGGTGGACTGCGCTGCTCTTAAAGCGCGGCCTTAATGTAACAGCTGTGGACACGGGTGATCTGCATCCCGAGTTGCTTAAGCACCGGAATCTCACGTATCTTCGGCAAAATGCCTTTGATCTGAGGCTTATTCGTAACAGTTTGGATATAATCACCTGCGATATGAGTTGGGACCCACTGCGCACAGCCCAGCTGGTCGTCGACTTATCTAGGGCTCTTCGTACAGGGGGCAAGCTAGTATTAACGGTCAAGTTTATGGGCCAATCTCCATTGCCTACTGTTCGGGAGTGCTTGAGCATTCTCCGGTCCAGCTTTGTTTTTAAACGCGGACGCCACCTGTGGCACAACCGAGAAGAGCTTACGTTGTATTTAGAGAAACTATAGGAGGCTACTATGGAGCATGTGTTAGTAGTGCCAAATGAGCAAGTGCAAGGTCTCTTGAGCCAAACTGGGTTTGTAGCCGGGGACAGAGCACAGCTAGAGGCTATTTTGGTTGGCGCACAGTATCTCGAGAGGAATCTAGCTGAAGGCGATCCGCGCTATAGGCAGTTGATCCCCTATGTTGTAGTATTGCAGAGCGGTTTGGTACTTACCATGCAACGCCTCAAAGCCCAGTCTGAATCCCGCTTACATATGAAACTTTCATGCGGCGTGGGCGGGCACATCAACCCTTGCGACGGCCCTATGGACGAGGTGGTTATCATGCGAGCAGCAACTCGTGAGGTAGAAGAAGAGGTATACATTCAAAATTTCGAACACGACCTTTTGCACTTTGTGGGTTTTATTAACGACGACAGTACAGCCGTTAGCCGAGATCACCTTGGCTGCGTATATTTGTTAAACGTACAGGGACTAGTAGAAATTCGCGAGACTGACATGATGACGGGAGCATTCCTCTGTATCAGCGAGCTCAGGGCACGGTTTAACGAGTTGGAGAGCTGGTCTCAGCTAATTCTTCCAAAATTGGAGAATGGGCAAGTCTAAAGCTAGCCGCCCCCGCATAAAGTATCATGGTTACTTATGTAAGGGGGTAAACAGGATGCTATGTAGGGTGCTTGTTGGGCGGATGGGTTGTCTACAACAAGATATTACGTCCCTCTATGCCTTGGCCGGGGACGCAGAACTCCCTTTGACTGTTAGGCTCGCTGCTGCAGGTAGCTTGGCTAGTTTTTTATCCACTACGGTACAACCATTGGAGAAATGGCTCTTAGACACACTATTTTTGCGCATGGGCTTATGTTTACTGATGTCGGCCTTAGGAAAGGACACCGGAGAGTTTGCAGACGACCTGCGGCTAGTTAAGCGTTCGCTCTCCGGTGCTGCTGTTCGCCGCATTGAAAGTGCTTTAGGCCGCTTGGCCTCTTCCGAATTTGCTGGGGGGGCCATGTCTGCCGTGATTAACGATCAGGGAACCCTGATGCGACTTTACTCACAGGCTGTAGCTAAGGCCGCTGTAGTACCACTTACTGCCTCGTGTGATGAAACTCTTACTCGGATAAAGCTTGAACTACTACTCGGGTAAACTATCGTTGAGGTAGAGTTTCTTTCCGGGCGCAATGTCTAAAATCAGTCCATTACCGGAAGCACGTGGTCCTGCACCAGTAGCGATAATCCGGCCACCTTGTGATAGAAGTAAGGCAACCTCATTAGTAGCTGTTTCTAGCACTGTCTCAACTCGCGCTTGGAAGCACAGGGTAAGCTCAGGACTAATATATGTGGCTGAAATCTCTCGACCTTTTAGCCCCTGCAACAAGGCTCGTGCCATGTTCATTATTACGCGCCACCTCCGTTTGAGAATACCATTTAACAATATGACTTTCATTTGGGACTTAGACTAGGTGGCGATGAAATTAGGAGGCACCCACGAGGAAGGGACTGACTCACGCTTATGAGTCAGTCCCTATTGTGTTCAGGCGTACTAGTACGGAATCCACCCGCGAACCATCCATTTTCTGAATCGTAAAACTGAGGTTACTAATCTCCACATTTTGCCCTAATACAGGTACGGTGCCTAAAGTATACATCAGCATACCACCAACCGTATCGTACTCTCCCTCGGGCAAATCCCTGCCAATAATTTCTGCGGCCTCACGAACGTGTAACGACCCCGTTAATTCAATAGTGTTTTCGTCAATGTAGGTAAATTGAGGCTCTTCGTCAACATCGTACTCATCAGCAATCTCACCGATAATCTCCTCTACTAAGTCCTCTAAGGTAATGATGCCAGCAGTGCCGCCATATTCGTCGACTACGATGGCTATATGGAGTTTCTTGCGCTTAAATTCAGCTAAGAGCTCGCTGACTCTCTTAAACTCAGGCACGAAATATGGCGGTCGCAGGAGCTGCTTGATCACAAAGGCATCTGGTGTAACGCCTAGCAAGTCCTTTACATTGAGGATACCTACAATGTCATCAATTCCGTTTTCGTAAATGGGTACGCGAGAAAAATTGTCCCGTCGCAGGATATCTAGCAATTCCGTATAGGTAATTCCAGTACTTACCCGTACTACTTCGGTACGCGGGGTCATTATCTCACTTACTAGTGTATCTCCAAATTCGATAATGCTAGTAATCATGTCTTTTTCTTCTATCTGCAGTATTCCTTCTTCTTGACCCACAGTGACTAGAGTCCTTAACTCATCCTCACTAAAAGTCGGTGCAGAGGCCGAAGCATGTACCCCTAGCAGGCGCAAAATCGAACGAGAGACAAACTCTAAGAGGCTCGATAACGGCCCTAGGACCAAGTACAATCCACTGAGTGGGCCTGACCAACGTAAGGATAGGTATTGGCTATGCTGCATGCCATAGGTCTTGGGTGTGATCTCTCCGAAAATCAATATAATCACTGTCATCGTTACTGTAGCAACCACCACCCCAGTCGCTTCGCCAAAATACGATATGGCCAAGAGGGTGCCGATACTAGTAGCTGCTATATTGACCATATTGTTTCCTATGAGTAGCGTTCCCAGCAACCGCCCGGGGTTGGATAAAAGACGCTCCACTCTTTGTGCTCCTCTTGTTTGTTGTTCTACGAGATGGCGCACCCGCAAACGTCCTAATGTCATTAGGCCAGTCTCCATGGCAGAAAAATAGGCTGAGCCCGTGATGAGTAATACCAAGAAGACCATTTCCATAAACGTGTTGATTTGCATTATCGACAACCTCTGTTTCTTGATTTGAATATAATCTTAGTATATCACATTTGCCGCATGAAAAATGGTTGTCTGAAAAAGGCTAAAAGGCGGGGCCACAAAGCCGCTAAGGCGGGCCTTTTTAGAGGAAATAGAATCCAGCATGGCGAAACAATAATAGGGATATTACTTAGGCGAGGAATGACAATAATGACACTCACAAGATATATGAACTATGAACTTGATCCTTTCCAACGACAAGCTATCGATCTTATTACTCAAGGACGATCGGTAATTGTCAGCGCACCTACCGGTGTGGGCAAGACACTAGTCGCGGATTTCTTGGTCGAACAGATCATATCGCAGGGTCAGAAAGTCGTATATACCGCTCCTATTAAAGCGTTGAGCAACCAGAAATACAAAGAGTTTAAGCAGCGATTCGGGGAAGAACGCGTAGGTATTGTAACCGGGGATGTAAATGTTAACCCTCGGGCGGACTGCCTAATTATGACGACGGAGATTTTTCGCAACATGGTCCTAGCCCAGGAGCCCTTTGTGCAGGATGTTTCCTACATTATCTTCGACGAGATTCACTATATAGACAGCGAGCGTGGCGTTGCTTGGGAAGAGAGTGTTATCTTTGCCCCGCCGCATATACGAGTTCTAGGTTTGTCGGCTACCATCGGTAACCTAGACCAATTGGCTGCTTGGCTGTCTGAAGTTAGGCAAGAAGAATTTGCAATTGTCGTAGAAACGAGACGTATGGTGCCGCTCGATCACTACTACTTTATGCTTGATGAGGCAGGAAAACAGGCGGTGGTGCCATGCGGCAAGCTAGAACTAGTAGCAAAGCCTGAGCGGGGGCAAATTGACCACCTGGACCTCATCAAGTACCTCAGGAGTCGTCACCTGCCGGCGCTCTTTTTTGTGTTTAGCCGCAGACAGTGCTCTGAAAAAGCCCGCGACTCGGCTCAAGCATTTCAGTTGCTAACACGTCAAGAGTTGGGCGAGGTCGAAGAAACTATCGCTCGATTTAGTGCCGTGACAGGAATTGCGTCGAGTGGAGACTTCCGGGTACTGCGAACGGTGCTGAGGCGCGGGGTAGGCTATCACCATGCTGGGTTGCTACCCATCCTCAAGGATATGGTCGAAGAGCTATTCGGGCAAAAGTTAATTAAGATACTTTATTGTACCGAGACTTTTTCCGTCGGAATTAACTACCCTGTCCGCTCGGTTTGCTTCGATGGTCAGCGTAAGTACGATGGTAAAAACGTGCGACCTCTTAAAGCCCAAGAGTATTACCAAATGGCGGGTCGAGCGGGGCGGCGGGGAATGGATGAGTCTGGCTCCGTATTTACCCTCGTGACAAATACTCAGGGCAGGTTAGAGAATTATGCAGACAAACCCTTGGAGCGCCTTAACAGCCAATTCCGCCTTACGTTTAATTCCGTACTCAATCTACTAAAATACGTCTCTCCTGAACATAGAAGTCGCATTCTCACACAGAGCTTTGCTAGCTTCTTGTCAAGCCGAGATCGGCGTATCTTCGAGGCAAGGTATAATGAAGTTCTCAGTGAGAAATGTGAACTCGAGGAATACGTATGCGATCAGATTAATGAGATCTGGTGCCCCGTTACTCATCTACAAAAGACCCATAAGCTCAGGAGCTACGAAAATCTACTGAAACGGTCTCGGTACCGGGATGCTGCTTTGCGTGTGAAGCACTCCGAACTTAAGCTCTCCTTAGATGAAACTTCTACGAAACAATGTCCACCTAATAAACGTACTAACTGTAGTAAGCTTAAAAAGCGCTACAACCAGATGCTCTATCATCTGAATTTAGTCAAGGACGAGCTAAACAAGATACCCTCGCGAGATACTCATATTGACGCGTTTGAACGCAAAGTCACGATTTTGGAACGTCTGCAGTACGTAGAGGGTGGAGAGCTGTTGCCGCGCGGCGATATGGCAGCACAGATTTACATTCAGGAGTTACTGATTACCGACTTAGTCTTTGCCGGAATGCTAGAGGAACTCTCCGAAGCAGAGATTGTGGCCTTGCTTCTAGGTGTGGATTATCCGTGGCGGAAGTTCGATACAGTGCTCCCGGTAGAAAGTCTGAAGCTTCAAAAGTGGTTTAGCTTTATTAATCGATTACGAATCGATCGAGCCATTGCAGCAGAAATAGTGTACACCAGTTACCTAGCGCCAATTGGTTATTTGTGGGCTAACGGTGAGGAGCTACGCTTTATTTTAGATCAATGCAACTTAGATGAGGGAGACATCGTCGCTCTATTACGGCGAGAAATTGACTTACTGCGTCAAATGCGCCATGCTCTAAAAGATGTACCCCACCTAGCCGAAAAAATCACGCGCTGCATGAACCTGATTGACAGGGACTTGGTGAGGGTGGAGTTGTAAAGACAGGAGGTGGTCCGGTGGCAAAGGTCCTAAAAAGTATGAATTCTCTCAGTCGCCGCCGCGACCGTTATTTCCGTACGGCGCTAATATTCTTTATCGTAGGCTGGGGCGCAATACTCTCTGGCAGCGAAATAGGTGTAGCTATAGCAGCTTTGGTTTTCATGGCCTCGGCGGCCTACTTTCAGCGGGGCAAGATTTGGGGAGCAGGGGCTACAGGGGAGACTCAGGTCATAGACCTACTCGAGAAGTTACCCGGCGAAGTCTATATCCTTAACGACCTGACTATACCTAAGGAAGGCGGAACTGCTCAGATCGACCATATTGTAATCGCGGAATACGGAGTGTTTTGCATAGAGACCAAGAACTACGGAGGTACAGTGACAGGCAAAGATGATCATTGTATTCACTACACCCAAAATGGTCAGAACAAAATTTACTCTCCCGGCCGCCAGACGCGTGAGCATACTAAGGCACTCCGCAAACTATTAGCAAGTAGGCCCGAATACTGGGAAGCAGGCGAAGATGGTCTGTGGGTAGAGCCAGTGCTTGTCTTCTCAGGTCCCAACATACGTCTGCGGTATTCCTCAAGCGATGTTACGGTGCTAAAGCTCAAAAACCTTGGCGCATTTTTCGAAAAGCAGACCCACAAAAAAAACATCCCGCCACAGCACCTAGTGAGCTTGGCCTTACATATACTCGCATCAGATACTCATTGAATTATTCCTCTCATAGAGTCATTTTTTCCGGTGCTTAGGTTAAAACTAGCAGGGGAAGTGGCTGTGGGAGGGATTTAATTATGCACAAGTCGTATCATCGACTGATTAGACACTCTGAAAACGAAGCGCTGTTTCATGCCATCGAACTGTCTATTTTAGCAGCGTCCAGCCCCACCCCTTTGCACTTACACGCAGAGGGGCTGCGCGGCACCGGCAAAACCAGTGTATTGCGTGCTGCACGCGAAATTACCCCTAAAATCATGAGGATCAGTGGTTGTCTTTACAACTGCGACCCGGGTAGCCCCCACTGCCCGTCACATCGCGGTCTCAATGCCGAAGAACTGGCGGTCATAGGGACAGAGAGTATCTCTATGCCCTACCTAGAGATATCTCACTCCGCTAAGATTGCTACTGTAGTGGGCAGCATTGATCTAAATCGGCTGACAGATCGCAATGGGCCAGAGGCCGCTTTACTACCAGGCATTTTAGCACAGGCGCATCGGGGCATAGTGCTGGTAGATGAAATCAATCGTTTGGCAGACACCTCGCCAGAAATAGCAGATGTCCTACTCGATGTCATGGGTACGAAACCTGGCCGTCTGCAAATAGAGGAGACAGGTCTGCCTCTGGTCGAGTTGCCTCTAAAAGTGACTGTGTGGGCAGCGTCAAACCCTGACGAAGACCCCGGGCCCTTAGACGGCATTAGGCGGCAACTCTCCGACCGTTTTGATATATGTGTTGGTGTTAAGAGACCTAGCGAAATCAGTACGCTCGTTGATGTATTAGCGCTATCCTCTGAGCCCTATACTGGCAGCCTAACGACGCGACCAAAAGACTCTGCCAATACTCTAGCCAATAGAGAACAGGCCATAGGGCTAGTAAAAGTTTCGCAAGAGATGGTCAACTTAGTTGCCAAGATCTACATAGATTATGCCCTGGAGAGCCTTCGAGCGGCAGAGTCGATTCTCTTTACCGCGCGTATGAATTGCGCCTGGCGCGGCGCCTTGCACGCAGATAAAGAGGACATCATTGTCGGCGTCTATATGGCTCTTCGCCACCGCGTCAGTCCTGAAATCCTAGCAGATATATTGAGTAGTCTCAAGCAGAAAGTAACCCCTCTATTCACCCCCAGTAGTTCCGGGCCGCTCCCTGAGTTCAAGCGTGAAAATGCCCTAGACAGCATTAAGTCGGGCAGCTTATTTACGCGATTTTTTAATGCCTTTAAGGAACCTCGCGCGGACCAACTGAATCAGAGTAGCGGCCAACCGGGCGGCCCGCATGTACCAGATTACATCCAGCCCGGATTACAAAACAGACGTAACGTTAACGACGCGGCACGGGCGCTCAGTGATATATCCCCGGAGAAAATCCAGATGGTAGCCCCTCCTCATGTTGCTAGGGGGCTTGCTGAAATCCCGTACGCTGATCGCGTCCGTAGCGAAGGTGACCTGCTGTGAGTTCGCACTTCAATTCCGCCAAGCAGTTGTTAACATTGCTCAGCAAAGAACAGGGTTGCCGAGTGGGCGAGACTGCTGTGGTTAGCCGCAAGGTACACACCATTGACCCCTGTCAGCCAGAGAGCGTGTGTGTTATTCAAAACGCCGATGCAGGTAAGGTGTTCTATAGGCGCACTAAGCTTAACGAAGTAGTTCACTTAGATATTTTTCACTCCCTCGGTCGCATGAATCCAAAACCCGTGGCAGAAGCCGCCCGCGCCGCAGTAGATAGCTATACGCGGGCAGTAGCTACGAACTATGGTATGCACTTTAACATCGGCAGAGAGATTTATGCCCTAGCCAATTACATTGATGTGCAAACCGGAAGCGGGGGAGGCCGTGTTACTGGTAAGCTGTCCTATGGGCTCAAAGAAAGTCTTAGAAAATCGCACGAAAACCATGTACATCTATCACTGTTGCTCCCATCGAATAATATAGCCTTGGTGTTTTTTTTAATTGAGCAAGCGGAGTGCGCCATTAAGTCATGCGGCTTTGAACTACGTAAAATCGAACACATTAAACACAACCTGGCGGATCCCAATACTAAGCAGGACTTATCTGCCTACAGTGCTTACACAGATTCGTTTATTAAGGAATCGAGACAGACCAAGGACGGTAGTGACGACGATTTCTATCGGCATCAGATGCTTGACATCGCCGAAATTATCGAGGAACTGGATGACGTAACGGAGTTAAAGCAATTGCTCAGCAACGCGCACCCTAACATTAATAAAAGAGGTGCCCCGGCTCCTAGCGATACTCCAAACTTCTGGCAGTTTCAGCCCAAGCTAGTTGACGCGTGGAACAAATTACAGGGATACGGGTATGTGGATCGCAACAACGACCGTTACTACCTAACTCCAGACGGTAAACAACTGTACGAATTCTTGACCAAGTGCGGTCGCCAAATTGAATGCGACCTTAAACAAAAGTACCGAGGCGGCAATAGCAACTTAGCTACAGCAGCCAGAGGTTTTGGTCATGCTACTTATTCTAAGCGCAGGAATAAAGGCCGTCAGGCCATTCAGAGACGAACCGAAAATACAGGCACCTTAGCAATTGTGCCGACTGTTATTAACAGTTTGCACGAAAGCATTGCGAAAAAGTTCTGGAGCGTAAACAAACATCATCTGCGCTTTGAACAACGCATGGGGCGCAGTCGCTTGGATATTTGCCTGCTGATTGACTCCAGTGCCAGTATGATGGGCAAGCGTATGAAGGCCGCCAAGGTACTGGCGGAGCATCTTGTGCATTCTACAGATGACCGCCTCTCCGTAATCTACTTTCAAGAAGATAAAGTAGAGATTGCAGTGCCTTTTACTCGCAACCAGGCACTATTACGGGCGGGGCTAAAGTCTATAAAGCCCTCCGGACTCACCCCGCTCGCGGCAGGATTGTTTAAGGGCGCTCGGTATGTCAATAAGCACTCCTCGCCACAGCAAGCTTTGATGGTAGTCATAACAGATGGCATACCCACCATGGCTATGAACACCGGAGATCCCTTACAAGAGGCGCTAGATGTTGCCGAGACTATCGGTAAGTCGGGCCTCAGCCTCTGCTGCGTAGGTCTGCAACCTAACCATAAGCTACTCGACCGCCTGGCTCAGTCCGCCGGCGGTAGCGTGCACATCATCGATGAAATCACCGCGCCGGAGCTGCTGCGAATCGTGGAGAAAGAGCGCCGGGAGGCCGTAAGGAATTTGTAACTTCAACTCTTCCCGTCTCCTTCTAAGCCTTCCGTGTTACAGTAATCTTTCCTGTCCCGATAGTCTCCTTCAGGGGGTTCATGTTTTTCAGTTCTCGGTCAGTGTTACCGAACCTTATGCTGGTGCTACATAACGAAGGGGTTGTTGCAGTAGCAGCCCCTTTTAACGTGGTCGTGCAGAGATAATACTTCCTCAGTCGTGCCTACAGCACTAAAGCGGTTGCCGGAAGGCGATGTGGCGTTCCTTGATCTTCGTTGCGAGGAACTAGAAACGCTCTCTACAAGGAACGACTCTGCTTACTATGCTACACTTCCTCTCCTGTCGCCTTTTTTCCATCTCCTGCAGGAGTTTGCGTTTTAAATTACGAATTATATGCTATATCCCGTGATATGGAGTGAGTAAGATGCCAGTTAAGCTTATCCTAGTATTAGCTTTTGCCCTGATAGTTGCCCTGTTCGCAGTACAAAATGCTTTACTAGTTGACATCACCTTCTTAGGGTTCGGCTTGGTGGCTGTACCGTTATCAGCCGTGATCATCGGTATGTTGGCCATAGGCGTGCTGCTCGGCGTAGTGTTCTCCGCCCCCAGTATCCTCGGTAAGTCGAAGAGGGTACGCGAACTCGAAGCCGAGATTAAGAAACGGGGCGAAGAGCTCACGAAGAAAGATCAACAAATAAAAAGCTTAGAGAATAAACCGGAAACAAAACTGGAGAGCACAGAAGCCGTCTAGAATCAGTGCCATCGGCGCTGATTCTTTTTAAGGTGGGGGACACAACTCTTTTTTCAGGGGATGTAACTGGGGTAGGCAGTGGAATCTCCAACATATTTATTAGGAGGCACGACATGTATAAGTGGGAAGTAATACCACAAGATGGAGTTAAATTATATAACACGGAACTCAACCCGATTATCGAAAGAATTCTCGCCTCGCGTGGCATTAATACCCATGAAGAGTTACAAGCCTTTATCGACCCGGATTTTTCGCAGGAGCACAATCCGTTCCTCTTAGCTGGTATGACTGAAGCAGTAATTCGGCTTAATCAGGCATTAGAGAGGGGAGAACGGGTCTTAATTCATGGCGACTACGACGCTGATGGTATAACAGCGTCTGTTTTGTTATCCGAAGCCTTTTCGGTCTACGGTATAGATACTGATATCTTTGTGCCCACCCGTGAGGATGGTTATGGGTTACAGCGTGAAGCTATCCTGATGGCACAGGCCCGAGGCTTTAGCCTGATCGTTACTGTAGACTGCGGTATAACCGCCTGTGACGAAGCAGAGTTTGCTCGTGAACAGGGCATTGACCTGATTATTACGGATCATCATACTCCGTCTGAGATTATCCCCGCGGCTGTAGCGGTCATTAACCCTAGACTCAAGCATTGTCTGTACCCCTTTAAGGATCTAGCCGGTGTGGGGGTAGCCTACAAGCTGGCCGCTGCACTGCTAGAGGACGCTGCCCACGAGTTGCTCGACTTAGTGGCTGTGGGTACGGTGGCAGACTTAGTTCCGCTCAAAGGAGAAAACAGGCTGTATGTAAAGCAGGGCTTGCTAGAGCTTGGTACACCGCGAGTAGGTCTAGGTGCGCTGATGCAGATGGCAGGGATAGACCCAGAGTGTGTGACTGCAGGTAATATTGGCTACACCATTGCACCGCGGTTAAACGCTGCTGGTCGCCTCCAAGACGCAAGTTTACCAATAGAACTTTTGCAAACCAGCAGCTATGACCGAGCCAATGAAATCGCAGGCAAGCTAGACGCCCTTAATCGCGAACGCCAGCAAATTGAGAGTAGCATTACAGAAGAAGCTATGGGTATGGTAGAACCATCCGCTCGCGCGTTAATTCTCTACGCACATCATTGGTCGCATGGTGTAGTCGGCATAGTAGCTTCGCGCCTTGTGGAGCGCTTCTACCGCCCCACGATTCTTTTGTGCCGTGACGAGGACGGCAAGCTGCGGGGTTCTGGCCGCAGTGTTAGTGGTTTTGATTTGGTGGGCGCATTGCGTAGGTGCGAAGCTCACCTAGAACGTTGCGGCGGCCACGCCATGGCGGCTGGCCTCAGCTTGCAAGAAGAGGCCTTGCCAGCCTTTATTGCGGCTTTTGCTGAGGTTGCAGCTGAGATCGACGACGAATTACTAGTGCCCAAACTACGCATTGATGCTGAAGTTACTCTGGCAGACATCACCGAATCAATGCTCACTGACCTAGAGCTATTAGCTCCCTTTGGCATGGGGAATCCGCAGCCTAACTTTGCGGCCAAGAGCATCAAGTTGGTTGAGAAACGCCTAGTGGGTAAGCAGAGCGAACACCTGAGGCTAGGTTTAGTAGGAGAGGGTGGGCAGGTAGCTTCAGCTATTATGTTTAACCAAGCTAACCGCTTTACCGACGTAGACCTCGGTGAAAAGCTCAATATCGCCTTCCGCCCTACTCTCGATGAATACCGGGGGCGTCGTTCAATCTCGCTGCGTTTACAGGACTTTGTACAAGTCAAAGAACTATGGCTTGTTACTAATCCTTGTGTATCCGACAGGGTATTTTCGCCCCTGCCCCAAGAAGCAAAGAATTATTTCTTCGCACCGGCACATAACTTCACGCCATTTTTTATCAGGGCTGGCGACAAGGTGTGCATGAACCTTACAGAGCAAGAAAGTGGCTCTAGCCTAATACTACTGACGACTGCCTTGAGCCAGGAGGAGAGCAGATTGCAAGCTTCGTTCAACTATTCTGTTGATACGGTTTTAGTGTATAATGGTAAAGGGCAAAAGAGCCTATTGGCTCCAGACCGAGGCGCGCTTGCTGCGTACTATAGGTACTTTATCAGTAAAGAAGCTATTAATTTAGCGCAGTTTGCCAAAGACTTTAGCTTGTATTTTTCCGTAGCCTATAGCGTGGCCGCAAGTTCCGCACATATTTTTAAGGAGCTAGGGCTGGTGGAGTTTCGCTATGATGCCGGAGTGCTCACCATTAAACCACTGCCCACAGCACAAAAACAAGAGCTTAGTCGATCTCAAAACTATATGGCTTTACAGACATGGAACAAGGAGGATGTATCGTGATGAGCCTAGCTGACAAAATCCGTGCGTTACCTGATTTCCCTAAACCGGGAATTTTGTTTCGTGACATCACGACTTTACTTAAAGATGGCCCTGCGTTTAAGCAATCCATCGATGACCTGGCACTAATGTGTGCAGATTTAGAGTTTGATCTCATTGTGGCGCCCGAAGCCCGGGGCTTTATTATTGGTACACCTCTGGCGTACTCTTTAGGCAAAGGTTTTGTCCCGGTGCGTAAATCTGGCAAGTTGCCAGGTCCGACCCGGCGAGCCTCTTACTCACTTGAATACGGCGAGGATCACTTAGAGATTCATGAGGATGCGATCGAGCCTGGCAGTCGTGTACTCGTAGTGGATGATTTGCTGGCCACCGGTGGCACTATCCGCTCAGCCGTCGACCTCGTCGAAGGGTTAGGGGGCCAAGTAGTCGGGGTGCTCTTCCTGATTGAGTTATTAGAGCTACATGGTCGCGATGTCCTTAACGGATATCCGGTTCATTCGCTGATAAAATACTAGACAACACCCAGGCAGGCAACTGCCTGGGTGTAATACAAGTCACCTTATTATTGAGGCAATGGATGTAACTTGGGGGGGAAATTGTGCATAAAGAAAGGGCAGGCTTTCAAACGTTAGTTGCCAAAGTAAAATCTTATAGTCCGCAGGCAGATTTAAGCGTCCTGGAGCGGGCTTTTAAGTTTGCCTACGATGCACACAGCGGGCAGTTACGAGAATCGGGCGAGGATTATATTTCTCACCCCATTGAAGTAGCTTTAATTCTCACCGACATTCAGATGGATATTGAGACTTTGACCGCAACCTTGCTGCACGATGTAGTCGAGGATACAGGCATATCCATCGAAGAAATAGCTCAGAATTTTGGCCCGTTGGTAGCCCACCTAGTGGACGGTGTTACTAAACTCTCCCGCCTCGACTTTAAGAACAAGCAGGAACAACAGGCAGAGTCTTTGCGCAAGATGTTCTTGGCTATGGCCGAGGACTTAAGGGTTATCTTAATCAAGCTGGCAGACAGGCTCCATAATATGCGCACACTAAAGTTTCGACCTCAAGTCAAACAAAAGGTCACTGCCAAAGAGACTTTAGATATCTATGCACCTCTTGCCCATCGCCTAGGTATCAGCCGTATCCAGTGGGAGCTCGAAGATTTAGCCTTCCGCTACCTAGAACCCGAAGCCTACAAAGACATCGCTACTAAAGTTGCTGCCAAGCGTATCGACCGGGAGGCTATTATTGCTCACGCGTTAGGAACGCTACGAAATCAACTAGACGAAGTGGGAATAAAGGCAGATATACAGGGCCGCCCCAAACACTTTTATAGTATCTACCGCAAGATGATGGCCGGCAGAGGCTTTGATGAAATTTTCGACCTTACCGCCATTCGCCTTATTGTCGATTCAGTAAAGGACTGCTATGGCGTATTAGGTTTAGTACACAACGTGTGGAGGCCCATTCCGGGCAGGTTTAAAGATTATATCGCCATGCCTAAACCCAACCTCTATCAGAGCTTACACACAACCGTAGTAGGTGAACGTGGCGAACCTTTAGAGATCCAAATTCGTACCCTTGAGATGCACCGCATAGCAGAAAACGGTATTGCTGCACACTGGGGCTACAAAGAAGGCGCAAGGCCAGACAAAGCGTTTGTGAGCAAACTAACTTGGTTGCGCTCTATTCTCGAGTGGCAGCAAGAACTGCGTGGGGCCGAAGAGTTTGTCGACGGTCTTAGAATAGATCTCTTTGCTGACGAAGTGTTTGTATTTACACCTAAGGGTGATGTCATAGACTTACCTGTAGGGTCCATTCCGTTAGATTTTGCTTACCGCGTTCACACAGACATAGGCCACCGATGCGTGGGAGCTAAGGTCAACGGTCGTATGGTACCCTTAACCCATGAGCTAAAGACAGGCGATATCGTAGAGGTTGTCACCACCAAGCAGATGGGGGGACCTAGTCGCGACTGGATTAAAATGGTTCGCACTCCCCAAGCGCGCAGCAAAATTAAGCAGTGGTTTAAGAAGGAACAAAAGAGCGAGAATATTGACAAAGGACGCGACCTGCTGGAGCGAGAGCTAAAGCGTTTAGGTCACCTGGCAGACGACATCATGGATGAAGCGTTTTTAACAGAGGTAGCTGAGCAGCTAACTTACCTTTCCGATGAAGATATGCTGGCCGCAATAGGCCACGGTGGAGCTAGCGTGATCCATATTGTTAATCGCCTCGTGGCATTGTATCAAAAGATCAAGGGTATTAACGACGCAGAGCCCATCGCTATACCCACTCAATCCGCGCATCCAACTTCAGCTGAAGAGGTGCAAGTAATCGGGCTAGACAATGCGCTGGTGAAGTTTTCTCGTTGCTGCAATCCATTGCCTGGTGACGAAATAATTGGTTTCGTCACCAGGGGCCGTGGTGTTTCGGTGCACACGGCCAACTGCCCCAACTTGCCCTCGCTCATGCAACAGCGCGAACGTCTTATAGCAGTGACTTGGGGTAGTAAGACTGCGGCAGATTACCCGGTGCGCATTGAAGTAGTGGGAATGGACAGGCCTGGACTACTGCAGGATGTGTTGCAGTACTTAACAGAGTCTAAGACCAATATTACGTCCATGCAGGCGCGAACTACTAAAGAACAGGAAGCTTATGTGAGCTTCACTATCATTGTAAAGGACCTTATTCATCTCGATCGAGTATTGACACGCTTACGCAAACTACGAGATGTGTTTACTGTAAAACGAGTACTCAGCGCAAGCGGCGGCAAAGGAGACGACGGCAATGCGGGCAGTGGTACAGAGGGTAAGTAGGGCGCAAGTTACCGTAGAAGACCAAGTCGTAGGTAAAATTTCTCATGGTTTTTTAGTGCTATTAGGCGTTGATGTCCACGATACTGAGCATGACGCCGAATATATAGCTGAGAAAATTTCGGGCCTTCGCGTTTTTGCAGACGTCGAGGATAAAATGAATCTCAGCCTAGCAGATGTGGCGGGTTCTGTTCTTGTTGTTTCCCAGTTTACGCTACATGGAGACTGTAGGCGCGGGAGACGTCCGAGTTATTCTGATGCCGCTCGCCCTGAGCTAGCCATTCCCTTATACGATAAATTTGTGAGTGAGCTTCGAGATAGAGGGCACACCGTCGAAACAGGTATATTTGGAGCCATGATGCAGGTTGAGCTTGTCAATGACGGACCGGTAACACTCTTGCTGGACAGCAATAAGCTTTTTTAGGAGGAACGGCAATGGAAGTCGTAACTATACGCGTAGGCAAACTTCAGACTAACTGTTATCTCGTTATAAACGGAGATCAGGCTAGCGTGATCGACCCCGGTGGGGATGCCGAGGATATACTAACTACACTCACAAATCGTGAGCTTAAGCTCAAGCAAATTGTCCTAACCCATGGGCACGCCGACCATACAGCAGACGCGATGGTTGTACGACGCAACACCCTAGCAGAAATAATCATACACAGAGCAGACTTGCCGTACCTCGGCGCAGTCGACGACCAAATGGCGGCTTACCTCGGCCTTAATGAGCCCATTGAGCCGCAAAGCTTCCTGCAAGGCGCTAATGAAATAGAATTGGCAGGCCTATCCTTTGTAGTGCTATCCACCCCTGGTCATACTCCGGGCTCTTGTTGTTTGTATAATGAGTCAGAAGGAGTTCTCTTCGCTGGGGATACATTATTCGCCTCATCCATTGGCCGTTCAGATTTGGAGGGGGGAGACCCCGCTGAACTTGCCGCGTCGTTGAATCGCCTCAAGCAGCTTCCTGACGAGACTAAAGTCTACCCAGGGCACGGGCCCTCGACGACAATCGGGAGGGAAAGGGTGCGCAATCGATATTGGTAAAGAAGCCCTACGGAATTTTGGTAGGAGTAAGGCCTGGTAAGCTGGTGGACCAAATGCTCGGCTTCGGTTTTGGCCCTAAAGAAATAGTACATCGACTACAGCTAGAGCGTGATGTGGAGCGCTCCAAGGCGGAACTCCTAGTACAAGTATCGCTTTTACAACGTGAAATGCTGGCTCCAGTCCTTAACAGGCCGGACCTCATCTCGCTGTACGTCAACATTCCCTTTTGCCCCTCGCGTTGCGCCTATTGCTCTTTTACCACGCGCACCTCTGCGCAATACAACGAGGCAGAACGGGGGAGGCATATGACAGGGCTACTGCGCGAAATTGAGAATCTTTCAGACACAATGAGAAGCCTAGATCTCAAACTGTGCACAGTCTATGTAGGGGGTGGCACTCCCACTACCCTGAGCCCCTTGCAGCTTAGAGAGCTCCTCAACACTATTAATTCTCTGCCTCGGTGGCAGGATACGATTGAGATTACAGTTGAGGCTGGGCGACCCGATACAATCACTCGTGAAAAACTAGCCGAGTTGCCGTCCCTTACACGCATCTCAATAAACCCGCAGACCATGAACGACGCTACTCTGCAGCGCATAGGGCGCCTACATACCGTTAGTGAAGTGCGCGAGAGCTTTGCCTTGGCTCAAGAGATGGGGCTTAGTAATATCAATGCTGACCTGATTATTGGTCTTCCCGAAGAAGGGGCAGCAGGTGTGCGCCAAAGCTTAGCAGAGGTACTAGCCCTTGGACCATCAAGTGTAACTGCGCATATGTTTTCTCCCAAGCGAACTTCACGCTTTACGGAGGGTGAGGACTGGATACCTATGCAACCAGAGGAAGCGGAGCGGGCCAGCCACAACTGCAGAGAGACACTTCTAGCTCATGGTATGCGACCCTACTATCTCTATAGGCAGCGCGGCATCTTAGCTGGCTTAGAGAATATGGGCTGGTCTCATCCTGGCAAGGAGTGCCTCTACAACATATTGTTCATTGGCGAAACACAGGCAATTGTTGGTGTTGGAGCGGGTGCCACTAGTATTTTCCCCCTAAAAGACGCTGAGTGGAAACGGCACCTCAACCCCAAAGAGCTTAAAATGTACCTGAATCGGTTGGATAAAAGCATGGAAGATAAACGCACACTGCTAGAAAAGTGGAGGGGTCAAGTATGAAAATAACTCGTCTTATGGCCGGCGAACTAGATGCTAAGCAAGTAAGCAAGGAGGTAAGGTTGTGTGGCTGGGTGGCCAAACGCAGAGACCTCGGGGGACTAATTTTTGTCGATCTACGGGATATCAGTGGTGTAGTGCAGATAGTTTTCTCTCCTGACAACGAGGCCATTTTTGCTCAGGCAGAGACTTTGCGTAGCGAGTTCGTAATTGAGGTTTTCGGTGCGGTACAAGCCCGTCCTGTTGAGGGCCTTAACCGCAACATGAAAACCGGGGAGATCGAAATCTATGCCCGGTCACTCAGCGTTTTAAACACAGCGAAAACTACTCCGTTCTATATACAGCCGAATATTACCGCGGATGAGGGCCTGCGGCTTAAGTATCGCTACTTAGATTTAAGGCGCCCGGAGCTCCAAGCTGCCCTTATCTTGCGTCATAAAGTCTCTGCCGCGGTACGCGGCTACTTAGATACAAAGAATTTCTTAGAGATTGAGACCCCTCAGCTAACCCGCTCCACTCCAGAGGGCGCCCGGGACTATCTTGTTCCTAGCCGCGTCAATCCAGGGCAGTTTTACGCCCTACCACAATCACCTCAACTGTTCAAGCAACTGCTGATGGTAGCTGGGTACGACCGGTATTTTCAGTTAGCGCGGTGCTTTAGAGACGAAGACTTGCGAGCCGACCGTCAGCCGGAATTTACACAGATAGATATTGAGATGTCATTTGTAGATGAGCACGATATTCAACAGCTCACCGAAGGCATGGTACGCCATGTTATGGCTCACTCTCTTGGTATGGATCGCCCTGAAATTGAATTTCCCGTCATGACATATGCTGAGGCCCTAAACCGCTACGGTTCAGATAAACCAGACCTCCGCTTTGGCTTGGAAATAGTCGACGTGACTTCAGTTGTTGCCAACTCTGAGTTAAAGGTTTTTGCCGATGCGGCGAAGACCGGCACTGTTCGCGCTATCAATGCTACCAAGTGTGGTGGCTACAGCCGCAAAGAGATTGACGAACTTGGCCAATTTGTCGCCAAATATGGCGCTAAGGGTTTGGCCTGGATTGTGGTTGAAGAGGCTGGTGTACGCTCTCCGATAGCTAAGTTCCTCACCCCAGAAATAACTGCAAACTTGCTAAGTACACTATCTGCGACAGCAGGTGACCTACTATTATTTGTGGCCGACAAACCGAAAGTAGCCTTGCAGTCACTAGGTGCACTGAGGCTACATCTGGCAGATAAACTAGGACTTCGACGCAAAGGAGAGTTTAAGTTCCTGTGGGTCGTTGAATTCCCGCTGCTTGATTGGGATGAAGACGAGGCGCGCTACGTCGCCTGCCATCATCCCTTTACTTCTCCCCTCGGCACTGACCTCGCTAAGATGGATTCTGCGCCAGGTGAAGTAAGAGCTAGGGCTTACGACTTAGTACTTAACGGTGTAGAGCTAGGCGGTGGCAGCATTCGTATTCACCAGCGGGAGTTACAGCAACGCATGTTTGATTGCCTGGGGCTTACGCCGGAAGAATCGCAAGAGAAGTTTGGTTTCCTATTGGACGCCTTCGAATACGGCACGCCACCGCATGGTGGCATCGCGCTCGGGCTAGATCGTTTTGTTATGCTCCTCGCCGGACGAGACAGCATCCGCGATTGTATCGCCTTTCCCAAAACCACCTCCGCCCAGGACCTCATGACCGTCGCACCCAACACCGTACCAGCTAAGGTCTTGAACGAACTAAAAATCGACGTGCGCCAGTAGGCAGGAAATTTTGGACGGTAACTCTGACCTTCACTGGCCTTCCCGCCTTACCTCTTTCGTGTTTGCACGTAGGAGTTTACTCCTTCGAACATATCGTGAACGAAATTCGAACCGCGCGAGATTAGCAGGCCTGTTATGATATAGTCCACAGCGGGATAAACTACAGGGACATTGAGATCAGCCAAAATACCTATGCGTGTAGCAAAGCATAGAATTATGCCCACAAAGATAGCGGACACTCTTGACCACTCGTCACGAATTGCCGGTAGGGCACTTTTTATAATATTGGTAACTTGTTCTACTACTATTGCAAGTAGCAGTATAGTCGCGGAGATCTGCATGCTTTCACCTCCCTCTGCTACAGTCTATTCATACTACATTGCCAAGTGATACAGTATTTTCATGTTGCGAGTGGACAATGAAGCGTGCTAAGATAGAACCAAGAAACAGATTTATTACGCAGTTTGCCCTGCGATGTGCGTGAGGCCCGAGAGTTTTGTTCCTAACACCAACAAAATGGGAAACCAATAACAATGTACTGAGTGGCAGCCGCTAAGCCGGATTCGCGAGGTACATAGTGCGGTTACCCACCTGCAGAGAGCAGGTTCAAAACAAAGGGTTAACGGCATTGTGGGGGTAATTTAAAAGACCGGTAAGCAGTTTGCTTATCGGTCTTTTGTTTGTGCGTAATTTGACAACGCGGAGGGTAACTGAACACAGATTAACACGATTTGACACATCCGCTGCCCGCATTTTCCTCACGGCAATAGCTTCTTTCCCCGCGCGAAGAAAACATACAAGAAAACAGTTGAGAAAATGTAACAGACCAACATAACTTGGATAGCCGCGGTATACCCTCCGAATCTTCCGCTACGAGTAATAATAATACCCGCGCTGTAACTCGCTAATGAGCGAAGACTACTCATCGCCATGTTATTTATCCCGTTAGCTGTAGCTCTAACCTCAGGAGAGATGTTCGACACAAAGAAATTTGCTTCTAGCGGGCTAGACATTTGCATGAAGGCGTTTCGCAGCATGTACAAGCCCCCGGCGAAGTAGAAGTTATGCACAGTAGAAATACCAAACAGTAAGGGGAGTGACACTATGCGCGTAAAGATAATGGCAGGTATGGGTGCCCACCGCTCCGCAAGAGAGGGTGCAATAGCAGTAGCAATAAACACTGTCAGCTGGGTCACAGAGAATAAGGCACCCAGTTGGCTTGGCGAAGCGCCATAAGTGCGCCTAAAGAACGTTGTAGCAAAAGGCATAAAGTGGGCGGCGCCCAAGGCAATAAAGCCTGCAGCGACCATGTACTTAAAGAGAAACTTCATGTCGGTCTTACCTGGTAACACGAGCTTGCGATTTGCACTCGGTGCGACACTAGTAGGAACGTCAATGAGCTTAAAGAGGAAGGTAAAGGCCACAAACATTAAAACTGTTCCGCATACGAAGATAATGCGGTATACGGTGATATCCCCTAAGGAAGCGTTAACCAACCTAATTACTTGCGGGAGATAACCGCCAAAGAAATTTCCAAAGATGCCTGCTCCCAGCATCATCATCGCAGAGAGGCTAAAGGCATGTATACGGTTTTCTGGTTCCGTGTTTTCTACAATAAAAGGACTGCTTGAAGCTAAAAATAGCATAATGAAAGCCCCATCTACCAGGTACAGCAGACGCAAAAACGCGATATTTGTGGTCGTCAGTTTGAGCGCGGCCACCAGTAGCGAGGGCGCAGACCCTAAAATAAAACTCTTTCTGCGGCCTAACCGATCGGCCAAAAAGCCAGCTGGGATAGCACACACCGCCATGGAAAGCGTATTTAGCGCAAAGAGACTACCCATAACTTGTTCATCGATATTTGCAGACAACAGGTACAAGGGGAAGAAGAGATTATATATCAGTGCACCTAACTGCCAAGTAAAGAAATGCCACAAGTACAACCGTATATTGCGGTTATATGTTCTATAATAATGCTGATACTGCCTTACAATACCCAAGCTGATGACCCCCTCTATACAGAACATATGAATTACCATGACACAGACCGAGCACGGCGGAGATGATTGGCACTAGATCCTGATGAACCTGATAAAACTGAGGTACTCTGATGGCAATTCTTTGTCATCGCAACATCAGTCCTCGTATCAGTTCAGTGAATTCAGGCTTACCATTACTTACTGTTTCCTAACGTTATAGACTATAGCACGAGTCCGAAATTACGACAACGGCAACTTTTATATACTCTCCTACACATCGTTTGACCAGCGATAGTCTCGGTTGTACAATGAAGTGAGAAGGAGGGAGAGCCATGCGCCAATTCGGTGAAATTGTTGAGCTTAGAGGAGATATCGCCCAGGTCAGGGTAGTGCAACATTCTGCCTGTGCGAACTGCCACCAAAAGTGTGGTTTAGCCCATGAAATGAAGGACATCTACGTCGAAGCGAAGAATATGATTCATGCTAAGCCCGGGGAGAAGGTAACTCTTGAGCTCCAAGATACAGATGTACTCACAGCTGCTTTCCTAGTCTATGTGGCACCTCTCATATTTCTCTTTACTGGGGCCATATATGGCAGTCAAGCCCTAGGCAGCGAAATTTACGGCCTATTGCTAGGGCTCTTTGGCTTAGGAGGTTCTTTTGTTGCAATAAAATACGGGCTAGAACCTATGCTAAAGCGGGGGCGCCGCTTTCACCTCGCGATTGTGGGGTATTCAGACAACCTAAAGTGCAACCAGAAAGGGAAACAGACAACCTAAAGTGCAACCAGAAAGGGAAACAGACAACCTAAAGTGCAACCAGAAAGGGAAACAGACAGCCTAAAGTGCAAACAGAAAGGGAAGATGTAATATGTCAGCCAACATTACGGTAGTCAACTCTACTAATTTCAAAAAGGAGGTGCTGGAGTCCACTACGCCTGTTTTGGTCGACGTGTGGGCAGCTTGGTGTGGCCCCTGCCGCATGATCGCGCCAGTACTAGAGCAACTTGCGCAGGAGAACGTAAATAAGGTCAGGGTTGCTAAGCTCAATTCTGACGAAAATATGGCTCTCTCTATGGAGTTAGGCATTATGAGTTTGCCTACACTTATTCTCTTTAAGAATGGTACCGAGGCTACTCGTTTAATTGGTCTCATGTCCAAACCCATGATCCAGAGCCGCATCGAGTCCTTCCTTTAAGGAGGGAGGAGAGTGACATTAATGAGCATTATAGATTTGCGTAGCGATACTGTTACGTTGCCGAGCGCTGCCATGCGCGAGGCCATGGCCAAGGCTGCTGTAGGCGACGATGTCTATGGCGAAGACCCCACAGTGAACCTCCTTGAACAGCGGGCTGCTGAGCTCCTAGGTAAAGAAGCCGCCCTTTATGTCTCAAGTGGCACTCAGGGCAACTTGCTAGCTCTGCTCAGCCACTGTGAGCGCGGTGATGAAGTAATACTTGAGTCCGAGTCACATATCTTCATGTACGAAGTAGGCGGAATGTCTGCTCTAGGCGGTCTTGTGCCCCGCCGCGTTGACGGTATTAAGGGTATACTTCAACCCGAAGCTGTACGCGCGAACATCCGTAGTGAGAATATCCACTACCCGCGCACAGGTTTGATCTGTATCGAGAATACTCATAACCGCGCCGGCGGCACAGTCGTAACTGTAGAGCAAACACAAGCCCTAGCCACTGTGGCTAGGGAGCATAACCTTCCGCTACATATGGACGGAGCTAGGCTCTACAATGCCGCTGTAGCCTTAGGTGTGTCCGTCAAGGACCTCGCAGCGCCCTGCGACTCCATTAGCTTGTGCCTATCCAAAGGCCTCGGCTGCCCTGTGGGCTCCGTGTTAGTGGGTAGTAAGAGTTTTATTGCCAAGGCGCGTAAGTATCGCAAAATGGTGGGTGGCGGCATGCGGCAGGCCGGTATTATTGCAGCAGCAGGCTTACTTGCTCTGGAGACTGGAGTAGAGCGCCTTCAAGACGACCACAAGAATGCGCGTCGCTTAGCTGAAGGTTTGGCTAAACTCGGAGTGGCCGTAGATTTTGACAGTGTACAGACTAACATTGTCGCTGTTAAATCTCAATCTGTAGGTCTGAACCCGGCAGAGCTAGTACAAAAACTAGACGCCAAGGGCGTTAAGTCTAACGCTATGAGCAGTGAGATTACTAGGTTTGTGACACATCTAGACATTAGTGAGCAAGACATTGACGAGGTCTTAACACGTATTAGCCAGGTTCTCAAATGAGTATATTTGAGTATACTGCTGAAAACCGGATGAGGCGCAGCGCACCCCTAGCGGAGCGTATGCGCCCCCGTAGTTTAGAGGAGTTTTTTGGCCAAGGCGGCGTCGTTGGCGAAGGGCGGCTATTGCGCCGCGCCATCGTGGCAGACAGGCTCTCTTCACTGATTCTTTATGGTCCACCCGGCACGGGGAAGACTACTCTGGCCCAGATTATTGCGAATAGCACTAAAGCCCAGTTTACCGAACTCAACGCTGTGTCCTCAGGCGTGGCAGATATTCGGCGCGTGGTTCAGGAAGCTAAGGACCGCTTGGCCCAGAACGAACAACGCACGGTGGTCTTCATCGACGAGATCCATCGCTTCAACAAAGGTCAACAAGACGCACTTTTGCCCGCAGTAGAAAAGGGGTTAATTGTGCTGATTGGTGCTACCACCGAAAACCCCTTCTTTAGTGTTAATGCCCCGCTGCTTTCGCGCTCCCGTTTATTCAAACTAGAAACTCTAGGTAGAGACGAACTGGCGCAGATTGCACGCCGTGCGCTGCAGGATACAGAAATGGGTCTTGGTCAGATGCTGCTCGGCGTGGATGACGCGGCTATGACACATATGATTACCCAATCTGCAGGGGACGCGAGAAGCCTGCTTAACGCTTTAGAAATAGCTGCTCTGAGTACCGAGCCCGATGCAGCTGGCAAAATCCATATTACTCTAGCCGTAGCCGAAGAGTCTACTCAGCAGCGCGCCATTCTCTACGACAAAACCGGTGACAAGCATTACGACATTATCTCCGCCTTTATTAAGTCCATGCGCGGTGGCGACCCCGATGCTGCCTTGTTTTGGTTGGCTTGTATGGTTAAAGCCGGTGAAGATCCGCGCTTTATAGCGCGTCGCATTATCATCTGTGCGGCCGAAGATGTAGGGAATGCCGACCCGCGCGCCTTGCAAGTTGCGGTAGCAGCCCACCAAGCGGTAGAACTGCTAGGCATGCCTGAAGGCAGGATTCCCTTAGCCCAAGCTGTGGTGTACGTAGCCAGCGCACCCAAGTCCAACGCCTCATACTTTGGTATCGATGCTGCTCTAGAAGTCCTTGAAGGTGACGCTGAAGTAGAAGTTCCTATTCATCTGCGTGACGCCTCATATAAAGGAGCCAAGCACTTTGGGCACGGTAAGGGGTATATTTACCCCCACGACCACCCCGGGCACCATGTAAAGCAGGAGTATCTCCCAAAAGGCTTAATAGGTAAACGCTTCTACAAACCAAGTGGTTTAGGGTATGAGAAAAACCTGCGCGAACGCCTAGCTTATTGGCGTGGTGAAAAAGAGGAAGACTAATCTATTAAACGTGAAGCTGCGCAGTGGTAAGGGAGATGTTGGCTTTGTCAGCTAAAGTTTTGTTGGGTATGAGCGGCGGGGTAGATAGTTCCGTCGCAGCTTATGTTTTACAGGAGCAAGGGTTTGAAGTAATTGGGGCAACCCTGCGCCTATGGATCCAAGAAGATGCTCCAGACGCAGGCGGCTGTTGTTCCCTAAGTTCCGTAGAAGATGCCCGCTTTGTGGCACAACGGCTCGGCATGCCGCATTACGTACTTAATTATAAAGAAATCTTCCGCCAGCATGTCGTGGAGTATTTTATTGCCGAATACAAAGCAGGCCGAACTCCTAACCCCTGCATTGCCTGTAATAGCCGCGTGCGTTTTACTCAATTTCTGGAGCAGGCGCGCTCTTTAGGCTGCGATTACATTGCTACGGGTCACTACGCTAGGGTAGAGCATGTGCCCCAAGGAACTCGCTTGCGCAAGTCAGTCGACAGCCGTAAAGACCAGACCTACATGCTATTCCGCATGACCGAAACTCAGCTAAGTCATACACTATTTCCACTCGGTGGGATGACTAAACCAGAAGTACGTAAGTTAGCCGCTAAACTTGATTTAGTCGTAGCCGAGAAGCCCGACAGTCAGGAGATATGTTTTGTTCAGAATGATGACTATAAAGGTTTTCTGCGTTCGGAAGGTGCCCTCGATGCTCCCGGAGCTATAGTTAATAGCCTAGGAATAGTGCTAGGCCAACATCGCGGTATTTTCGACTATACCATTGGGCAAAGAAAGGGTCTCGGCTTAACTTCACCTACGCCACTCTATGTGCTAGAAATAGATGCAAAAGGCAATCGTATCGTGGTGGGCCCGGGCGAAGAACTCTTTAGGCATCGGGTAGAAATAAGTGAACTGCATTTCCTTGAGCGCCCTGAGCCTGATGAAGACCTAACAGGCAAAGCGCGCTATACCACAGCAGACCAACCTTGTCGGGTATCATTCTTGGGAAATGACAGGGCGGTCGTCAGCTTTGCTGAACCTGTGCGAGCCCCCACTCCCGGCCAGTCATTAGTATTATATAAAGGCGACCTTGTCGTCGGCGGGGGGACGATAGTGTAGACCGTAATGCGCTCTTTCGAGCGCATTTTTTTTGTTTGCTAGGGGCAGACTAGTCGGAGCAGGTCTCAAATGATTTAGTTCACATAATATCGTAAGGAGGGCATGCCGATGCGTCGAGGAAAAGAAATTATCGGTCTGCCGATTATCGATCTCTCCACCGGACAGCGCATTACAGAGGTTAAGGATCTCGTCTGCGATCAACAGGAGCAGCGTATCGCTGCGCTGCTTTTAGATAAGGGCAATCTACTGCGCAAGAGCAAAATCATCGCCTGGGAGAACATTTACAGTGTAGGGCACGACGCGGTCACCATCAGTAGCACCTCGGTAATTCAACACCTTGGCAAAATACCTCTAACCCAGGGAAACGGCAATCGCTACCTGGGTAAACAAGTTCTCACAACTAGCGGACAGTATCTAGGTCGGATCGATGACGTAGCGCTTGATCCCATAGACGGACGCATCGTGGGATGTGTACTAACCGACGGCATTGTCGGAGATTTCATTTCAGGGCGGGCCATCATACCGCTCATCGACAGCGCCATTATGAGCGCCGAGAATATGATTGTGCCGGATGAGCCAGTGGATCTTTCATATAAGTGGGGTGTGCAAAGTGAAGGCTCTGAGATGTCCGTTGTGCAATAGTCGTGCATTAGGAAGAGTCGGGGTGGAACAATATTACTGCTGGGACTGTTGTATTGAGTTCGCCTTAAACAAGAGAGGTGTCGAGATTTTTCAGGTCCTTGATGACGGAAGTCTAGAAGCGATATCTGACTTTGAAACAGAAATGACAGTCCCAGAAAATTAGAGTACAGGAAGGTGCTACATGCGTAAAGGATTTATTGCTGGCTTACTAGTTGGTGGATTAGTCGGAGCATATTACGGCATGCAGATGACCGTGCGAGAAAAATCCGAACTCAGGGGTATGGCTATGAAGTTTGCCTCACGCGGTAAACAAGCCATACATCAATTCGGAGATTCTGCTGACGGTCTCAAAGAAGCAGCTCAAGAGATCCTCGAGTAACGATAGACTGAGTTATACTCAGTCTATTTTTACGTAAAGTAAAGTAGAGGAGGAGGTGTAAGCATGGAAGGACAGAGACTTAGAGTGGTAGTTGCTTGGGGCCTAGGCCTTTTCGCAGCAGCGCTGCTCTGGATCAATCGCGCACCTCTCAGCTCTGCCGCCACGCCATTTGTCCTCGCCGTATTTCTGGCGTATCTTCTAAATCCCCTGGTGGACTTCTTTGAAAGCCGGCGGATACCTAGAGTGCTAGGCATCTTCATGATCTATCTCGCAGCGGGGGCTCTTATTGCCTTAGGCATCACCTATACAATCCCCCGCATCTTAGTCGAGATCAACAAGCTCTCAGAACGATTGCCGGAATTCACACAGCTTTTTACACAAGTACTAGCCGACATGCAAGAGCGCTTCCAGCGCGCAAACTTACCGCCGGTGTTTCAAAATTTAATCGAACAAAACATACAACGAACGCAAGACCGACTGCTGTTAGTGCTAGACCACACGGTTGATGCGCTGTTAGAGACCCTAGGCAGGGTTTTTGTGGCCCTCCTTACTCCCATCTTAGCCTTCTATATACTTAAAGATGTGGATGTACTCAAGCGAACTATTACTAACCTCATGCCCGGTAAGCACCGTCGCAAGCTCTTAGCTTGGCTGTCAAAGATTGACGGAACCCTGGGCAGTTGGATTCGTGGGCAATTGCTTATAGCTTTTATGGTAGGGGTATTATCGACAATTGGTCTCAGCCTAATCAGACTCGAGTTCGCTGTTTTACTTGGGGTGCTGGCGGGTATGTTAGATGTCATTCCCTATTTCGGTCCCATAATCGGCGGCATCCCACCCGTAATAGTCGGGCTGCTCGTGTCTCCCGCGATGGGTCTCAAGGCCTTAGTCGTCATTATCGTAGTGCAGCAAATCGAAAGCAACTTGATAACACCGCAAATCCTCGGGCACTCTGTGGGGCTTCATCCACTGCTCGTCATTTTTGCCCTACTCTTGGGTGGAGAACTAGGCGGGCTCGCAGGCTTGGTTCTCTCGGTACCCGTCGCAGCGATGATCAAGGCAACCCTCGAGCACATAGCAGCTGGGGATTGAAGCGGTAGCTCCTTGACAACTCTAATCAAAATGCTATAATTAATTTATATACGGCTATGACGGGAATGACAAAGCCTCCTTCGCTAAAGAGAAGGTTCTCACTCCTCTGGAGTGGTGTGAGAGAACCTGCGCAAGTAGTTTTGCAGCCAACCCTGAGCTTGCAGCTGACGAAGTTGCCGGATGCCCCGATACCGGCATGCTGAGTGACTGTATGTTTCATACAGTAAGCAGGGTGGTACCACGAGACTCTCGTCCCTGAGGACGAAGGGTCTTTTTTGTTACCCAAAGAACGCGAGTAGCCACAAATAAGGAGGTAACCCCTATGAAACTTCATACTGCTAATGAATTGCGCCACTCGTTCCTTGAGTTCTTCCGCGGCAAAACTCACACCGTTCTACCCAGTGCTTCGTTGGTCCCTGTTGAGGACCCCACGTTGCTGTGGATCAACAGCGGTGTGGCCACCCTCAAACCCTACTTCTCAGGTCAGCAGGTACCGCCTAACCTTCGCTTAACCAGCAGTCAGAAATCTGTTCGTACTAACGACATTGAAAACGTCGGTCGTACAGCTCGCCACCATACCCTGTTCGAAATGCTCGGCAACTTCTCTATTGGCGATTATTTTAAGACTGAGGCCATCATTTGGGCCTGGGAATACCTCACCGAAGTAGTGGGTTTTGACACGAGCATATTGTATATCACTGTTCATCCAGAAGACGACGAAGCATATGAAATTTGGACCAGGCAAGTAGGGGTACCTGCTGACCGAGTCGTCAAGCTGGCAGATAATTTTTGGGACATTGGCCCTGGCCCTTGTGGTCCTAACTCCGAAATATGTGTTGACCGCGGCGTTAAGTACGCTTGCACCAGCCCCACCTGTGGACCAGGCTGCGACTGCGATCGCTACATGGAGTTGTGGAATCTCGTCTTTTCCCAGTACAACCACAACGTGGACGGCACCTACACACCCCTGCCGCGCAAAAACATTGATACTGGCATGGGTCTAGAACGCCTTGTCTCATTGGTACAAGGAGCCGAGACCAACTACGGCACCGATCTTTTTATGCCATATATCAACTATGTAGAAAAACTTGCCGGTAAAAAATACCTGGCTAGCGCTGACAATCGTATGGCCATGAACGTCATCGCGGACCATGTACGTGCCGTGGCCTTCGCCATCTCCGACGGTGCCGCTCCTTCTAACGAGGGCCGGGGATACGTAATCCGCCGCTTACTCAGGCGTGCTGTGCGCTTTGGCGGCAGTCTAGGTCTCAATCAACCATTCTTGTGCGAGATGGTCCCACTAGTCGCCAAGGTTATGCACGATGCTTATCCTGAGCTCAGCACTAGGGTAGACTTCATTAGTAAGGTGGTGCGACTGGAAGAAGAGCGCTTCTTAGAGACGCTCGACGACGGGACAGCCCTGTTCATGAACATGGTCAAGGAGCTCAAGGCCAAGGGAGCGACCGTTGTTAGTGGCGAGTTAGCTTTCCGCTTATACGATACCTTTGGTTTCCCTGTAGACCTCACCGAAGACATTGCCTTAGAGAACGGCTTTACCGTAGATAGAGAAGGTTTTGTCCGCTTCATGGAGGCTCAACGCGAGCGTGCTAGGGCTGCCCGCAGCGGTCAAGACAGCGACTTTGGTAAGACTAACCTCTTTCCGGAATTGTCTCCAACTAACTTTGTCGGATATAATACCACCACAAAACAGGCTGTTGTCCTGGGCCTCATGACAGACGGGCTCAAGGTAGATAAAGTGCAGGCAGGGGACAAGGCGGTTATTGTTCTAGATGCTACACCATTTTACGCTGAATCTGGCGGCCAAGTAGGAGATTCCGGTAGTTTCGCCTGGAGCTCGGGTGAATTCGTGGTTGAGAACACAATCAAATACTATGGCGATCTAACCCTCCATACAGGATACCTTAAGGACGGCACCTTGAGTCTGTCGCAAACAGTGACTGCTAGTGTAGACTGTGCGCGTCGCACGGCCTTAGGGCGTGCTCATACAGCCACCCATTTAATCCATGCGGCTCTTAAGCAGGTCTTAGGTCCGCACGCCAATCAAGCTGGTTCATTGGTCGAGCCTGACCGGTTGCGCTTTGACTTCTCGCATTTCTCAGCACTCACCCGGGATGAACTAAAGCGGATTGAAGAGTTAATCAATGTACAAATTCTCGCAAGTCTGCCTGTCGTCTCCGAAGAGATGAGTCTTGACGAAGCTAGAGCTAAAGGTGCGACAGCCCTCTTTGGTGAGAAATATGGCAATAGTGTCCGCGTCGTAAGCATGGGGGATTTCAGCTTAGAGCTCTGCGGTGGAACACACCACAACAACTCCGCTTCAATCGGCTTGTGTCTAGTGCTAGGGGAGGGCGGCATTGGCGCAGGCCTCCGCCGGATTGAAGCCGTTACTGGGCGCGAGGCCTACCATCGGCTCAGGGAGCGCGACGGTATACTGCAACAATTAGCTGACGAATTAAAAACTTCACCTGAAGAAGCACCTAAACGTCTTGAATTTGTCCTCCAGCAGGGTAAGGAAGTCGAGAGAGAAGCAGCCCGCTTGCACTCTAAGCTAGCATCCTTTGAAGCGGATGAGTTCATCGCTACTGCACTCTTAACTGAGGGAGTCAAGGTTGTGGCTCGCCAAGTCACCGCCTCAGATATGGACACCTTGCGCGCCACAGCCGACGCCGTAAAGAACAAGTTAGGTTCGGGCGTATTGGTGTTAGGCGCGGTCCACGATGGCAAGGTATCCTTAGTGAGTATGGTTAGTGAGGATCTCTTAAACAAAGGGCTCCATGCCGGTAACTTAATCCGCGAGGTAGCTAAACTAACCGGCGGGGGAGGCGGCGGCAAGCCCAATATGGCCCAAGCCGGCGGTAAGGACCCAGAGAAGCTCTCCTCGGCCTTAGAGGCAGTGCTAGGACTCGTCAAGAGCCAACTGCGCTAGTGTGGAGCTGTTTCGCCTCGGTTGGCTTAGGTTCGACTTGGTTCGTCACCTAGAAATGTAACATCCTCATGACAAGCACAAATTTTCGGGCTAATTTGCAGTTCGCTGAGATATGATATACTAAAAGAAACGCATGGATTATGGGAGGGGCTTACAGTGAGTGAACCGTTGGAAGAAACTAAGATAATCCAAAAAGTCGAGGTTGATCGTAAACAGCTGGTGCGGGATGTTTTGCAACAGGTGTCAGATGCCCTCAAGGAGAAAGGATATAATCCTACCTTCCACATCACTGGGTACCTTTTATCGGGTGATCCAGCGTACATTACCTATCACAAGAATGCCCGTAATATTATCCGCCGGGTGGAGAGAGACGAAATCTTAGAAGAGCTCATAAACACCTACCTCAAAGACTAATAAATGCGTTATCGCTGTCTTACTCAGACGATATCTGTTTCCGAGTTGTGTTATGGTACCCTAACACTAGGACCGTTACAAAAGGGCCTGACCCCCCTCGCCGGGGGCAGGCTCCTTACTTATGCACTTGAGCAAGGTGTCAACTTCTTTGATACAGCTGAGCTTTACGGAAATTACGAGCATCTCCGTGCGGCACTCCAAGGCTGGCAGGGTGAAACCGTTATCGCCACCAAAAGCTACGCCCACGATGCGGCCACAGCTGTAGAGAGCCTGGAGAGAGCCCGTAAGGAGCTCAACCGTGACTGCGTAGATATTTTTCTTTTGCACGAACAAGAATCTGAGCATACTCTACGAGGCCACGCCCGAGCTTTAGAGTATTTTTCAGAAGCCAAAGCTCGAGGCTTAGTGCGGGCTGTCGGTATTTCCACGCACTACATTGCTGGCGTGGTAGCAGCAGCAGCGCATCCGCTAATTGAAATTATCCACCCCCTAATTAATATGAAAGGTATCGGCATCCCTGATGGCAAGGCCGGGGAGATGGCTGCAGCCATTACCATGGCTGCCACACGAGGCAAGGGCATCTATGGTATGAAAGCGCTCGCCGGAGGCTCCCTTTACGCTACAGCTGGCGAAGCACTTAATTATGTACGCACTATACCTGGCATCAGCTCTATCGCTGTGGGCATGGGTTCAATTCCCGACATCGATGCTAACGTCAGCTTTTTTAACACCGGACAATTTCCACTCGAATATGCTACCCGCAACACGGCACGCCGTATTATTGTAGAACCATGGTGCGAAGGGTGTGGAACATGTCAGCAGCATTGCCCCACAAACTGTATAAGTATCACATCAGGTAAGGCTTGTATTGAACACAGTAAGTGCTTGCTTTGCTGCTACTGCGTCGCACATTGTAAGGACTTCTATATGAAGGTGATTGAATGTTAACACAACGTATAATGGGACTCGACGTGGGGGATAAGACTATTGGTGTCGCTGTGAGCGATTTACTCGGTTTCACAGCACAGGGCGTAGAGGTCGTGGTACGTAAGAGTCTCAAGCAGGATATAGCTAGGCTGACGACTCTTATAGAGCAACATAGTGTAGGGCACATTGTAGTAGGGCTCCCTAGGTCACTGAATAACAAGCTTGGTCCTCAAGCCGAAAAAGTGCAAGAATTTGTGTCCCATATGCACAAATCTATCAACTTGCCGTTAGATTATATCGACGAACGCTTTACAACCACTATCGCCGAGCGCAGTTTATTAGAGGTTGACATGTCGCGCGGCAAGCGAAAGCAGGTAATAGATAAGGTGGCTGCGCAGATTATTTTGCAGAGCTGGCTCGACCGCATGCAGCGAACAAATAAAGGCTAAACTAAAGCTGCAGGTAGCAAGTTGACTAATAGCTTTTCCTACGGTAAAATGAAACTACCATTGCGAAAGAGGTGATTTTTACCAATGACTGAAGAAGAACGTGACGAGATTATTGTCCTCACCGATGAGGAAGGTACCGAATACGAATTTCAAATTATTGATGTACTAGAAGTCGACGGCAAGCGCTACGCCGTGCTTTTCCCGCTTGAAGAAGATGCCGAAGACGACGAAGCTCTTATCATGCGTTTAGAGACTGATGAGAACGGCGACGACATTCTAATTGATATCGAAGAAGACGAAGAATGGGAAAAGGTCGTAGCCGAATGGGAGCGCATCCTCGAAGAAGAGGATGACGAGGACGAGGACGAAGAAGAACCAAAGGCTTAAGGTAAAATCGGCCTGTTGTAAATCAACAGACCGATTTTTTTGTTTTCTCTGCTATAATAGTCTATAGCCAAGAGAATCTTGGGGAAATGGAGACCGCTAATGAGGATAGAGCAACTTTTCAAGGATATCTACACTAAGCTTAGGGTCGATAAGTCCTATCGCACGCGGGCCTTTGTCATTGGCGCCTTACTCGTGCTTGCTTTGCCTGGCATCTGGGCCTATAACCTTTATCAAGCCGTGGGCGACGGGCCTAACGTGCTCATAGCGATTCCTGCAGGTAGCACTGGTGTAAGCATCGGTCGCCAATTACAGTCTGAAGGAATTATCAAGAGTGCTGAGGCCTTTGCCATTTTTGTGCGTATCAAGGGCCTAGGCTCTAAGCTCAAGGCAGGCACCTATGATTTCGCTCCCAGCATGAGCGTTACCGATATTCTTAATAAGCTAACCACCGGGGCAGTGGTAAATTTGAACATTCGTGTGACTATACCTGAGGGCCTCACCCTATCCGGCATGGGGTTGGTGTTTGAAAAACGCGGTCTTTTTACTAAAGACGCTTTTCTCGCGGCGGCTAATAACGTAGAGTTGCCCTATGGGTACCTAAAGGCTATACCAGCCACTGTGGGTAACCGCATCGAGGGCTACCTGTTCCCTGATACCTACGAGTTTGCACCCGATGTGACCCCTGAACAGGTTATCCGCATCATGGCGGCTCGGTTCAATAATCTTATGCCCGCTCGATATGAGCAGTCTGCCGTTAAAGAGCGCTATAGCCTGCACCAAGTTGTTACTATGGCTTCCATTGTAGAAAAAGAAGCCGTAAAGCAAGACGAACGCGCGCGTATTGCTGGCGTGTTCTATAGCCGCTTGCACATCGGCATGCAGCTTGAATCTTGTGCTACAGTGCAATATCTCCTTGGCACTCCTCGCAAACTATACTTGGTAGACTTAGAAATTCAATCACCCTATAATACCTACCGTAACCCGGGACTTCCACCTGGCCCCGTTGCTAATGCCGGTTTAGCTTCCTTTGAGGCGGCACTGAACCCAGAAGATACCGATTTCCTGTTCTTTTATGCTAAATCGGATGGCTCCCACATCTTTAGCAAAACCTACGAACAGCACTTACAGGCCATTCAGTCGCAGCAGGGAAGGTGAGACCATGTGGGAACAACTGCCCGAAAGGGCAGTGCGCTACGCTCGTGCACAGCTGACATATCCTTTGCCTCTTCTCCGTGAGATTGAGGAGCAGGCCAAAGCCCAAAAGGTCCCTATCGTTCCGCCCGAAGTGGCGGCCTTTCTCTGTACCTTAGTCCGTCTCGTTAGGCCCCAGCAGGTTTTAGAGATAGGGTGCGGCGCGGCTTTTTCTACTCTATGGATGGCTGCGGCCCTACCCCCTGGTGCTAGACTCTATGGACTAGACAGGGACTACAACCGCAGTCTAATGTCTAATGCCAACATTCGATTGGCTGGAAGGCAAGATAAGATCACAATCGAGCAGAAAGACGCTACCAGCGAAGACGGCAAGGCAGCCATTAGAGCTCGCGCGCCCTATGATTTTATCTTTATTGATTGCGAAAAGCGTGTTTACCCTGAGCTCTGGGGGCTGTGCAGCGAGCTGACTCGCCCAGGTGGCATCATAGTGGCCGATAACGTTCTCTTTCGCGGCTTAGTGGGAGAAGGAGCGGCGGCAGGTCGCAACTCCAGAGGAGTGGCCGCACTGCAAGAATTCTTAGACTTAGCCCGTAACGATGTCAGATATACATCACAAATTATCCCATTAGGTGATGGATTGCTAGTGGCTATTAAGGAGGATACGCATGGTTGAGTTGTTAGCCCCGGCCGGTAACCTCGAGAAGCTAATTTTTGCCCTTAAATATGGTGCGGATGCGGTATATGCCGGTGGCCCTCAGTTTGGGTTACGTGCCTTCGCCGGTAACTTCTCTTTGGATGAACTACAGCGAGGTATTAGTTTTGCCCACCAACACGGCCGCAGAGTATATATTACTATTAACATTATGCCTCACAATGAAGATCTACAGGGTTTGCCTGAGTATATCGAAGAGGTCGCTCGGATTGGCGCCGACGCCATTATCTTAAGCGACCCCGCCGTGCTGGTAACAGCAAAAGCCGTGGCCCCCCAACTAGAATTACATTTGAGTACCCAAGCTAATGCCGTTAACTGGCAGAGCGTTAAGTTCTGGCATGAGCAGGGCCTTGCTAGGGTTATTCTGGCCCGCGAACTCAGCTTAGGCGAAATCCGCGAGATACATGAACGGGTACCCGGTGTAAACATTGAAATGTTTGTACATGGCGCTATGTGCATCTCGTACTCCGGCAGGTGTCTGCTCAGTAACTTTATGGTCGGTCGCGACGCCAACAAAGGCGAGTGCGCCCACCCCTGCCGCTATAAATACGCTCTTGTAGAAGAAAAACGCCCCGGCCAATACTTCCCTATTGAGGAAGATGCGCGCGGCGCCTACATTATGAACTCTAAGGATCTATCTCTTTACCCCCACCTCAAGGATGTACTGGCCACAGGTATTAACGGGCTTAAGATCGAAGGCCGCATGAAGAGTGTGCATTACGTAGCCACGGTTACGCGTGCCTATAGGCTAGCCCTCGATGCTATCGGCCGCGGCGAAGAACCACCTGAGCACTTACATCGAGAATTGTTTAAAGTAAACCACCGCGATTACACCACTGGCTTTGCCTTAGGTAAGCCAACTGCCGAGGACCATGTTTATTCGGGCAGGAATTCTCACGGTGAAGCAGATTTTCTGGGTATAGTGCGGGGCTTTGACCAAGAGAAGGGTCTGCTTTTTGAACAACGCGGCCACTTTAGACCAGGCGCTGCCGTAGAATTTATAGGACCAACTGCAGGGCCTATTGCCTTTGAGATACCTGCCATACACTCGGCTGACACCGGCGAGGCACTCGCCGCCGCCCGGCACGCCCAGCAACTAGTCTACATTCCATACCCCTCAGCCCTCCAAGAATACTCCATCATGCGCACCCAAGCCTAAATCAAAGAGGATACGCGAGCCTGATGTACCTGATCCCGCTGATACCCTGATGGAGAATAACACGGACTTACCACTATGCACACACTTGCTACGACCTCCGTCAATCCACAAAAATAGGGCACAGCCTTGCTGCCCTATTTTTTGCGTTGATGGTGTACGCACTGAATAATGTGGTACTCATCGTACAGGTACTCTGTCGCCTGCGCCGGGCAGTTTGGGACTCGATCTAGGTAGTGGGGGTATAGATCGTCAGGAGCAGTGGGGTAACTCCCGTTAAACACCGCAAAATACTCGGTAGAGCTTTGAGTTATGCTCAGGTTGAAGAGACAAGCGGCTCGCTCCCACTGTTCACGCTGCGTTGATCCATCGCTGTCGGCGGCGGAGACATTCTGTATCCGTGTTATGGCCATACTTGAAATTATGCCTACAATCGCTACTACCACAAGCACTTCCATTAGGGTTGCTCCCCGTTGACGCTTATCAAACACTGTCCTCACTCCTTAGTGAGGAGTTTTGCCATAAACACCCTGCAGTAACCCTCTATAGATATGTTTTTCTTAAAATCATGTTGGGACTTACACCTTCTTATTATCGGACGCATATAGTGACTAATAAGCTGCTATTTTTGGGGGTGTAATATGCTTATTTTTTTGGGGCTGTTGCTTAAAGCCTTAGGCCTGTTCCGCGGGCTCCAGCTGCTGGTCGGTTACGTCTCCAACAACTCCTTTCCCCAGCCCCTGTCAGAGGAAGAGGAACGCAAACAGTTACTCCTTTGGAAACAAGGGGATGAAAACGCGCGAGGTCTACTGATTGAGCACAACCTTAGGCTAGTGGCTCATATCTCCAAGAAATATGAGTCCAGTGGCGACGATCCCGACGACTTAATTTCTATCGGCACTATCGGACTCATGAAGGCCGTCAACACCTTCGATATGGACAAAGGCACCAAACTAGCTACATACGCCGCTCGCTGTATAGATAACGAAATACTCATGCATCTGCGTGCTACCAAGCGCATGCGGCTAGACCTTTACATCCGAGAACCCATCGGTGTGGATAAAGAGGGCAACGAAATTACCTTGCTTGACACACTGCCCTACGATGGAGACTCTATCCCGGACATGGTCGAGACACAGATGCAGCAGGAACGCCTGCAAAAGCTTTTGGGCCGGCTCGAGCGACGAGAGAGAATGGTGCTCATGCTTAGGTTTGGTCTGGTAGATAGCGTGCGACTGACTCAGCGCGAAATCGCCAAGGAGCTAAAGATATCCCGCTCTTACGTATCAAGGATAGAGAAGAAGGCCATGCAGAGGCTTATGGAAGAGATCCAAAAGGAAGGCGACTTTTAATCACTGGTAAGGTGTGCTATAATTTCGCCGAGGTGACGAGATGCTACGCAAACTTCTACCAGACCTTTACGTAGAAAGCATTTACCATATAGACTTTGAAAAACTCAAGGCTAAAGGCATCGATACAATAGTGACAGACTTAGACAACACTCTTGTTCCCTGGTCAGAAACGAGGGTAAATCAGCAGCTGCTCGATTGGTTAGAGCAACTGCGCGGCAAGGGTTTTAAAGTTTGTCTTCTCTCCAATGCAGTGGAAAGCCGCATTGCAAGTTTCCGGGGTGCTATGTCCATCCCCGGCTTTAGCAAGGCCTACAAACCGCTGAGCGGCGCTTTTAAGCAAGCCCTGGCACTCCTCGGGAGTGAGGCTAAACATACCGCCATGATCGGAGATCAAATCTTTACCGATGTTTTGGGCGGAAACCGCATGGGGCTCTATACCATCCTTGTAGTTCCCCTCAGCAAACAAGAATTTATCGGCACTCGCGCAGTGCGTCTCTTTGAGCGCTGGTTCTTGAGGCACTTAGCGCCACAAAAATAGATCGTTTAGGAAACGTTCCTAGTTCCTCGTAAAAAGGAACCGGGAACGCCCCGCCGCGACTGCTCTACGTATATCCATCCAAAACCACGCTAATACTTGTTCTAGTTGTGAATGGAGGTATGTGCGTGGTCCTCGTGAAAAAACGAATAAAACTTGCTGCAGAGTGTTTTTACGACCGGCCGACTTTGTTATTGAGAAAAATGCGTAAGAGTGTAGCCAATGCCCGTAATGAGTATCCTGAGCTTGCTCGGGCAGAGCTTGTGGACATAGGTTTTCTCAGAGAAAAAGAGACTGTACATATGACACTATATTTCAATTCCGAAACGCAGTGCTAAAGGCACTGCATTTTTAATCAAAGCGTGCAGGTATACGGCAGGTCAATGTTAAATGTTACACATTAGTGGAGGTGCGACTATGTCCCGCAAAAAACTCGGAGAAATTCTACTTGAAGACGGCGTTATTACTAGAGAACAATTAGAGCATGCCTTGAACAAGGCGGGGGGGGCGCGCCTAGGTGAATCGCTCTTGGCTCATGGATATATCAGCGAGGAAAAATTAGCCCAAGCCATCGCCAAACAATTCGGGTTACGCTTTGTGCTCCTAAGGGATATCACTCCTGACCAGGAGGCGGTCAAGCTTCTTAGCGCAGCCACCGCTCGCCGCTATCAAGTTGTACCGCTCGCGAGAGCTGAGAAAACCCTCAGGCTCGCCACAGCCAATCCCATGAACGTATTGGCTGTAGACGACATTGCCCTGATCACGGGCTTTAATATCGAGATGGCAGTTATGACCACGCGAGACATCGAGCGGGCCCTGGCAAGATTGTACGCCGATTCTCCCGTTCACACAGAAGTAGCCGAGGTTAACGAGGCCGAAGCCACACCTGTGGTGCGCATGGTCAACAGGCTAATCACCCAGGCAGTGCAGGAGCGGGCCAGCGACATCCACATGGAACCTCAGGATGACGCCATTCGCGTGCGCTACCGGATTGATGGCGTGCTACAGGATATTAGCAAGCTAGATAAAGAGATCAGCCTCCCGCTGATCTCCCGCATAAAGATCATGGCTGGCCTTGATATCTCCGAACGCCGGCTACCCCAGGATGGGGCCCTGCGCTTCACCAGGGGATCAGGGGTGACTGACTTGCGCGTTTCCACCTTGCCCACCATCACCGGCGAGAAGGTCGTTATGCGTATTCTAAATAGTTCAGAGGCCAATCTTTCGCTTTCAGATATAGGGCTCCTGCCTGACTCCCGCGCGGCGGTGGAGCGCATGCTTCGTTATAGCTACGGCATGATTCTGATCACTGGCCCAACGGGTAGCGGTAAGACAACCAGCCTCTATTCGGCCCTCGCTCACCTACACACTCCGGATAAAAATATCTGTACCGTTGAAGACCCAGTAGAATTTAGAGTCCAGGGCCTAAACCAGGTAAATGTGAACCCCAAAATAGGGCTAAGCTTTGCCAATGTGCTTAGATCGCTGGTACGGCAGGATCCTGACGTTATACTCGTCGGTGAGATTCGCGACTACGAAACCGCCGACATCGCGGTCCGCTCCGCCTTGACCGGGCACTTGGTGTTGTCTTCAATCCATACCAACGATGCTCCCAGCACTATCACTCGCCTCTCCGAAATGGGGGTGGAACCCTTCCTCATCGCCTCTTCAGTAGTTGGAGTCATTGCCCAGCGGCTGGTGCGCAAGCTTTGCCTGCATTGCAAAAAGCCAACAGTGATGATGGCAAGCTCCCCTGAGCTCCTGGCCTTAGGGCTGGACCCGAGTGTTGATCATCACTTCTATGGCCCGGTGGGCTGCGATAAGTGCGGCGGCGAGGGTTACCGCGGGCGCTTTGGCGTCTTCGAAGTACTGAGCATTAATGAAGAAATTAGGGACTTAATTGCATCTCGAGCCAATACCAGCGCTATCAGGGCCGCATCCCGCAGGCAGGGGGGCCGCTCGATTCAGGAAGACGGTATTATTAAGGCCAAACAGGGGTTAACCACCATAACAGAAATCCTTAGGGTAGCATTTCAGGAGGGATAACATGGAAGCTCATGAACTACACATAGACTTACTCCTAAAAAATGCAGCGGAGCGCAGAGCTTCGGATCTTCATTTCACCGTCGAGCTTCCTCCCATGATGAGAGTGGACGGGGAGCTGCTAAGGATGCCCGAAATGCCAGTGCTTAAAAGCCACGACACCCACCGGCTCCTTGATGAGCTGTTAAACCAACGGCAGAAAGAGGAGTTTACTAAGAACGGGAGTGTGGATTTCTCCCACAGCTTACCCGGCGTTGGCCGCTTTAGGGTTAATGCCTATAGGCAGCGTAACACCGTGGCCGTGGCGCTCCGCCTGATCCCCATGGGTATACCAAGTATAGAGGCTCTGAACCTTCCTCCCATAATTAGTGAGTTGGCACGCAAGCCTAACGGCCTTATTCTTGTCACGGGGCCCACCGGCAGTGGCAAATCCACTACTCTGGCCGCCATGATCGGGCAAATCAATCAAGAGGAGAGGCTACACATTCTCACCCTAGAGGACCCCATTGAGTTTCTCCATCGCCACGGGCAGTGTATGGTCAACCAACGAGAAATCGGGCCGGACACGCCGTCCTTTGCCTCCGGGTTACGGGCAGCGCTGCGCGAAGACCCTGATGTAATCTTGGTCGGTGAAATGCGCGACTATGACACAACACAGATTGCTGTAAGTGCCGCAGAAACTGGTCACCTTGTATTGGCTTCGCTGCATACCCCTTCAGCCTCACAAACTATAGACCGAATCATAGATATTTTCCCACCACATCAGCAAGCCCAAATCCGCATTCAGCTCGCCGCCTCGCTGCAGGGAGTTGTGGCCCAACAATTACTGCTCCGCGCCGATGGCCCGGGCCGAGTCGCGGCCTTCGAAATTATGGTGACTACACCCGCGGTTCGTAACCTCATTCGCGAGGGCAAGACCCATCAGTTGCCATCTATTATTCAAACTAATGCCAGAGCGGGAATGGTCACTATGGAATCATCCCTCAAGGCTCTTTTGCAGCAAGGTATTATTTCCTCTGAGACCTATAAACTCTACAGCACAGAGTCCAGTATTCTTAAAATCCTAGACTAACGGGGTGTATCCATGAGCCAAGTATATACTTTTAAGGCACGGGCCATGTCCGGGACCTCGCATTCCGGTACTGTTTCGGCAGAGAGTCAGGATGAGGCCCTGAAGAAGATCCAGCAACAAGGACTAGTAGTGATTGACCTTCAACTCAGCCGCGATATCGCCCACACGCTTAAGAGTGGGAGCGGGCTAAAGAGTATCTTTCAAAAGAGAGTGCCGGAGAGGGATCTTGCCATCATGGCTCGGCAGTTCTCTGTGCTCTATAACGCCGGAGTCACCATCATCAAGTCCTTACACACCGTGTATAAGCAAACTCAGCAACCAGAGCTCAAAGATACCTTGCGCAAAGTAGCCATGCACGTAGAATCGGGCCTAGGTCTTGGCGAAGCCATGAAGCGCTACCCCGATGTTTTCCCCGCGATCTTTTACAACATGGTGGCCGCCGGTGAGGTAGCAGGGTCGCTTGACGAGGTATTAGACCGCGCGGCTAATCACTTTGAACGTGAGCACGAAATTGGGGCCAAGGTTAAAGCGGCTCTTTTTTACCCCAAGATGGTCGTAGGAGTAATCATTATTGTCTGTGCCTTTCTTATAGCCTTTGTCGTGCCCAAGTTCGCCGAGCTCTTCTCTGGCATGGGCGTTGATCTTCCTCTTCCGACGAGGATGCTGATAGGTCTTGGCACTATCCTGACCAGTTGGTGGTGGCTCATAGGCTTGATTTTTATCGGAATGTATGTCCTCTTCTCCTGGTATCGGTCCACCCCCCCGGGTAAAGTAGTGTTTGACCGCATGGCCTTACACGTACCAATCTTCGGAGAACTCAATAGAAAGAATTTTGTGTCGCGATTTTGCAGGAGTTTATCGACCCTGACGCGAAGTGGAGTACCTATCATTCCTGCCATGATGTTAGTTCGACAAACTCTCGGCAATGCCATTATAGCGGAGTCCCTGAGTTCGGCTCAGGAGGCCATCCGCACCGGCCAAGGTATTGCCCCTCAACTTGAAAAGAGCGGTTACTTTCCCCCCTTAGTAATACAAATGGTTGAGGTAGGGGAGGAGACCGGTTCCCTAGACATTATGCTGGAGCGGGCCTCCGATTTCTACGACGCCGAAATCAAGGCCATGACCGAGCAAATGACCCAGCTGATAGAACCCATCGTCTTTCTCATCCTCGGTGTTATCGTCACGTTTATCATTTTGGCCATCATGCTCCCCATGTTCGATTCGCTGAAAATGGTGGGCTAAGTGGATAAGCCTAGATATAGAGAGAGGTTCTAGGCAACCGGAAAGGAGGTGAAAATATATGAAGAAGAGTGAAAGAGGTTTTACACTTATAGAGCTACTAGTGGTAATTGCCATCCTGGGAGTATTATCCGGTATTGCCGTGCCGAGGGTAATGACGTCGCTGGCGGACGCCCGCGCTAAGGCTAACGAAGCGAACATCGCGGTCTTACAATCGGCTGTTGAGCGGTGGGGATTAGATAATAATCCTAGCGGCACCTTAGTTGGATGGAGCGGTCTGGTAGCAACTGCTGAAGCCGGCACTACTGCAGGTACTGCAACTTTAGGGGATAACTTTATCCTGCGTTCAGCCCTTGCCTCCTACGTATCAAAATACCCGACCAATCCTACGGCTGTTGGTTACAGGATCAACATTACATTGGTTACGGTGGGTACTCAATCCGTTCACGTTGCCACAGTGGTATCCTATTAAGGTAATCCTTAACTTGTTAAGGCCGCACAGTATTGTGTGGCCTTAATTTATGAGGTGATGCATCACATGTATTTTATATTTGGCCTTATCTTTGGCTCTTTCTTGAACGTCCTAACCTACCGTTTACCACTTAACGAGAGTCTTGTTCGCCCGCCTTCTCATTGCCCGAGCTGTAGCCATCGCTTATCAATCGTGGATCTTTTACCCGTGGGATCTTATGCCCTCCTCCGCGGCCGCTGCCGCTACTGCGGCTGTAAGATCAGCTGGCGCTACCCGGCGGTAGAGCTGCTCACCGGGCTGGTCTTCTTGCTCCTCGGCCTCAAGCACCAGCTGCAAGGCGCGCTGATCCCGTACCTAGTGCTTTCATCACTCCTCATCGTGATAAGCTTCATCGACCTCGACCATTTTTACATACCAGATAAGTTGTTGCTTACCGGTGTGGTATTTTGGGCGGGGCTAAGAGTGTTTCTGCCCTTTATTACCTTGCGGAATGCCTTCTTAGGAGCTACCCTGGGGTATGCAATCATGCTGCTTATTTATCTTGGCTCGCGAGGCGGCATGGGCTTTGGAGATGTAAAGCTGGCGGCGCTGATTGGGCTCTATCTCGGCCCCGCCCCTGTCATCTTGACGCTTTTATTGTCATTTGTTGTCGGCGCAGTGGCAGGAATTTCTCTAATAGCGTTGAAAATTAGAGGTAGGAAGGATATGCTACCTTTTGGGCCCTTCTTGGCGCTTGGCGCTTATATATCCATGGTGTGGGGGCCGGTAATTATAAAGTGGTACACCGCCATGGTTGGGTTATAAGGCAAGAAAGGAAGTGAGGTTATGCGATCCCAAACTATCCTTTCCGAAAGAGTGAAACAGCAGGGGTTCACATTAGTGGAGGTTCTGGTGGCCATAGCGGTTTTAGGTGTAGTGGTGCTCCCCCTTATGGGCATGTTCGGAATGAGTCTTCGCACCACCCACTTCGCTAAGTCGCAGGTGGCAGCTGCCTACCACGCTCAGGCTCTTATGGATGATTTTCGTGTGGCCGACGCAGCTAACCGCGGGCAGATTCCTAGAACAGTCATTGACAGCAAGTACTCCTATGAGCGCAGAGTAGCGACCCACTCGACTGGCCTCACGGAAGTGACTATTGATATCTACTGGGTCGAGGGCAAACTAGAGCGCAGCCTCAAGGTGGTGAGTCTCTTTGCTCCGTAGTGAGCGTGGTTTTACACTGATAGAGATGGTAGTGGTCATGGCCTGCCTCGGCATTATCGCCATGGCGATATCTGCGCTGTTCATGGAGGCCATGAGCTCCTATAGCGCCGGACAAACAGCGGGTCTTGTCGTGTCAGACGTGCGGTTTGCCATGGATCAGATCTCTGTGCGCTTGAGAGAGGCCCGCGATGGTTCTGTCGTGGTTAACGGCGCTAAAAACCAGGTGGACTTCGCGGTATGGGAGGCAGGCACAAACAGCTATCGTACCTTTAGCTACACGATTGTAGGACAAGAGATCAGAGCTAATAACCAGCCCTTGTGTAGCTATGTCCAATCTCTTCGCTTTGACTTTGAGGTGGTAAAGAAAGTCGTCACAATTACTGTCACCACGGTGAGCTCAGTCCCAGGCGCTCGCCCCGGCACTGGGCTGCCCATGACCTTTTCAACCAGAGTGGCCCTCCGAAATTATCGATGAGTGGAAGGGTGATTTTGATGGTTCAGGAGAAAGGCAGTATCTTGGTCTTTGCGCTGATTGTTGTTGCGGTCTTGATGGTGGTAGGAGTCACCTTTACTTCCGTTACCACGGCTGAGTACCGGGCAGCTATAGCCCACACCTCAAGTATTCAGGCTTTTTACGTGGCGGAGGCTGGGCTCGCCTGGGCCATGCAAGGCATCCTGTCTGGAAGCCTCACTTTTCCCACGAACCTAGCGGTTGGTCAGGAATATGTTGCCTATAGGAGTGCGGGTTTTGCCGGCGCGGAACCCCTGAGCTCGTTTATGTCAGATATTGGGGACATGCGCATCTCCTACATCAGAACAAACGAAGGCTGGAATATTGTCTCAGAGGGCAAGAAGAACCTGGCCAAGAGTAAAGTCAGTACGAAAGTAGATGTGGGGAGCGGGTCGGACTCGGGCCTGCCTCTAGCAGCCATGTTTGGTACAGTAAAGTTAGGCGCCAATTTCGCGATTGTTGGCGACGTGATGGCAAATTCGCTCGAATTCAACGCTTGGAATACTAAGGTAACGGGCGATGTTTATATTGTTGGCGATGATCTTGCCGGAAAAATAAAACTCACCCAACCAATCAGTAATCACATCACCGGCACAGTGAGCCTAGTTCCCTCTGCTCCAACATTCTCCCCCCCAGATCTGACCGGGCGCCTGCCGCAGGGCCTGACTCCACGGGGGTCTTTCACTGCTGGATGGAATCCGTCCACCTCTACGCTGCCAGGGACTGGCAGCTACGATAGCATCACTGTTAGGGCTACCTTGCTCATCAACGTCCCTGGAGATGCTGACGTCATCATCAGAACCAAGAATCTTACAGTGAATGGTGCTGGTGCAGGACGAGGAATCTACATCACCGGGTCAGGTAAAGGCCGTCTCATCTTTCATGTAGAAAACACTCTATCCATAACCGCGGACGGGTTTATTAATACTGATGGCAGCTTTGATAAGGTAGATATTTATTACTATGGCACACAAACTATCAACCTTGGCGGTGCTTCTATAGTGAAGGCCTCGCTAATTGCCCATTCAGCAAATGTTAACATCGGTGCCAGTGGAGGAATTGTCGGCCATGTCATTACCGGGGGCAATAGCGTAACCGTAAGCGGCGCTGCTGAGGCCCATCTAAGGGTCCTCTATGCCCCTAATGCTGTAATCAGTCTTACTGGTAACGGTAAGCTCAAAGGTATCGTTGTAGGGCGGGAGCTCAATGGAAGTGGTGCGAGCGGGGATAGGGTTATTCTTGATGGCAGCCCCGCCACTACGTTCACCCGCTTTGCCAATGCCTTAAATCTATGGCCCACAGGCGACGTATATACGTTCCACACTTGGGGCGGGAGGTAACCCTCATACCTGAATAGCAATCTGAGGAAAGGAAGCTGCACGATTGGATCTGAATTCACGCAGAGAACGAAAAAAGTACACGCTCACCACCCGGATTGAACGCACCAAGGCCGCTCGTAGAAGCCTCCGCACTCGGATTGCTATAGGCCTACTGGTTGTGGCCTTCCTTATGGTTCTTCCCTACGTGGCCGAAGATTATGGGTTGATGGTTGCGATCGGAGCTGCGGCCCTCTTGGGTCTCGCGCTGATTATCTATGTCACTGTGTTAGGGGTTGAGCGGTGGCGAAAGGGAGCTTTCAACAAGATAGCCGCAGACGGAGAGACGACTCCCCCAGAGCAGTTAACACAGCTAGAGCCTACTGCTGAGGTAAACTCTACCCAAGCGTATGCACCAGTATTTCAGATGGCCGCCCTAGAAGCTGTAGCAGAACCAAAGATTGATAAGACTGTAAAACAGCAAGAACAGCCCCTTAAGTCGCCCGCAGCAGTGGTCAAACCTATAGAAACCGTCCGCTCAGCGGTTGTTGCTCAAGAGATACCGGAAGAAGGCGAAAAAAAACACGGCGTAGAGCTATCCTTCTTTAAAAGACTGTTCTCACGTCCAGTCCTCGGTATAGACGTCGGTAACTCACAGATTAAGATAGTTGAACTACAACAAGGTAACCCGCCTAATATCTTGCGCTATTCAATTGTGCCCACACCTAGAGGTAGCGTAGAAAACGGCTTAATTCGTCGACCGGACGAATTAAGCGTTGCTCTAGATGAGGCCATACAAATGGGCAAATTCACTACCCACAAAGCCGCCACCACCCTCACCGGACAAAACTTGATGCTTAGAGAAATGAAGCTCCCACCCATGCCTAAGAAAGAAATGCGAGCCGCCATCAATTGGCAGATCGATCAGCTCCTGCAATTGAGCAAAGAAGATACTCTCACTGACTTTACGATTATGCCTGGGAAAAAAGGCGAAGCTACCTCAGTGATGTTAGTTGCCATGCAGAAGGAGCCTATCGTCAAGTTTCTTGATTACATGAGGGGTAAAGGCTTTAACGTATCGCGGGTAGACATCGAGCCCCTTTCCGTCTACCGCACAGTGCTGTTGGCCTCACGAGACGCAATTAGTCAGGGAACACATCTAATCTGCGATTTTGGTGCTGGCACCACCAATATAAGCATTTTCAAAGGCGGTGTTCTTCAAGCCGCGCGCGTTATTAGCATGGGCGGCAATCAGTTGACTCGAGCCGTTATGACCCAGCTAAATGTAGATTTCGTTGATGCGGAAAATCAAAAGATTTTACATGGCCTACAGCCAGATAGCCCGATTTACTCTTCTTTACTGCCGGTACGGGACAGGCTTTTTGTTGAAATAAGCACCACGGTTAACTACTATTTATCTAAAAATAAGGGCGAATCAATAGACAGTGTACAGCTTGTGGGGGGCAACAGCATCCTTCCAGACATGGCACCACAACTGGAGATTCACCTGCGGGAAACCTTGAGTAGCGTAGCCACTAACTTTAAGCTCCAAGTGGCTAACCCGCTGGAGCATATGGTGCACAATGTGCCCAAAGCAGAATTGGCTTTGGCCGGAGCCACCCTCAGTGTGGCCATCGGCTTGGCGCTGGGGGAGGTTTAGCGTGAAGATAAACCTGTTGCCTCAGGAACTGCAGCAGCGACCCCGCCGTAGCAAAACCACCCTAATAATATTGCTGTCTATTATCTGTGCGGTAGTACCCTTAGCCCTTTACAGTCTTAACCTTGTAACGACGGTGGAGACTCTCAGCAGCCAGCGCAATGCATTGGAGGCCCGCGCTACAAAGCTTTTGCCTCTAGACGGCTTACTTAGGGAAAGGGCCGCCCTCGAACAGGAACTGAGAAGAATTGAAGGGGAGCCGATACCCGGGCAAACCCGCCTGCTGGTGTATCTTGATGAACTGGCCAGGCTCATGCCTGACAGCCTCTTTATTTCTGACCTATCCCTTGACGAAACCCGTTTCACGGTTCGTGGTGTGACACCTACTTATGCCTTGTCGGCTGAGTTTCTAAAGCTTTTAGCTGGGTCTGAGGTGTTTAGCGCCCCCACCTTGAGCTTTCTAAATTCCGAAACAGGTGGGCACGGCTTTGAAATTACAGTGCAGATTAGGGCGGTGACGGCGCCATGAAACTTAGTAAGCGCGAGATACTACTTGTAGCTGCACTCTTTATAATCGCCACCTTTACTGTACTATACCTCTATTTTTGGCAACCTCTCAGTGCAAAGAAACTTTCTTTGCTACAGGAGATAGCTCAACTTGAGACTACTATCGCTAGGCTCGCGCCCTGGGAAGCAGCAGAGCAAGAGCTGCATACAGCTATTGAGGGACTGAAGGCCAAGCTCACTGCCTCTACTGAACAAAGAGAGCTGGGCATTCCTCTCCCGGAGTTTTTGGTAATGGTTGAGGGAGCAGTTAGTACTTCAGCCATAACCCTGCAGAATACATCCCTCCACGTGACTGAAATTGGTGGTATTTCTACCCTGAATATCAGCGGATCTTACCAGTCCCTCTATCGCTTTCTCTCTATACTCGATGAACAAGACCAGGCGCTAGTACTAGAGTCGCTGCAATTCGCTGGCCTAGAAAATAATTTGACGGGTTTGCTCCGCGTGAGATTATTTAGCGGAGCCATTATAGGAGAAGCTAAAGAGGGTGGGTACCCGACCCGGTCCCTTTTCACACCTAGGAAATAGGAGTTAACTATGGCGAAGGAATTATACTTACTTGGTTTTCCTCTGACGTATTCCCGGTCGCCTGGCATGCAGCAGGCGGCCTTTAGTTACTACGGGCTGGAGGCTAAGTATGCGTTGCTGCCAACACCGTGGGCTTGCCAAGGCGCTGCTGCGTTTGAGCTTGGACGGGTATCTGCCCTTATTGAATTTATGCGTGGGTCGGTTAGGAGTGTACTACGATGAAAAAGAACGGCTTCACACTTATCGAATTTATCGCGGTTATAGGCATCATGGGAATTTTAGCCCTTGTCGTAGCACCCCGCATTACTGACACATTAGTCACTGCAGAGCTTTCGAGCTTTATGCGTCAGCTAGCGGCAGATGCGCAGCTGGTTCGGCAACAGGCTATTCTGCGTGGGGCAACGCTTAACATGCAGTTCCATCACTTCGACCCACCTCCTCATCAACTAAGGGTCTATCGCGACGGCGTAGAATTGAAAGAATACCGCAGAATTCTGCCTAGTAGCGTTAGATTTCAACAAACCAACGTGAACTTTGCCTTTAACTATTTAGGCGAGCCAGTGGCGTTTGGGGCACCTACACCCAATAAGACCATAACGTTAGTTGCCACAAACGGAAAGAAAAAACATCTGGTCTTGAATATTGCTGGGCGAATTAGAATCTCTGATGAGTACCCCAACTAGCATGCACCTGATATTAACAGGCATGATGGGGAGCGGGAAATCCAGTGTAGGTAGGAGACTGGGGGCAGCTTTGACGGCACGTTTCCTAGATTTAGACGAGATGATTGTGGACTCATTTACTATGTCTATTACAGATGTTTTTAAAAAGCTCGGCGAAGAAGCCTTTCGACAGCGTGAAGAAGAGCTTATGCTCAGCTTAGCTGCAACTGAGGAAAGCATAGTGCTAGCCCTTGGTGGTGGTAGCGTGCTCTCAGAACGGGGCATGAACGCTCTAAAAAAAGTCGGCCGGGTTGTATACCTGCGAGCCCGCGTGTCGAGCCTCGCTAGACGGCTTATCCGGAGCAAACACAATCTACCACTAGTTGCCGAGGAATCAGATCTCGAAGCAAGATTAACCAGTATTCTCAAGGTGCGTCAAGACCTCTACACAGGCTATGCGGATTTCTCTGTAGATGCAGACGACATGACACCAAACCAGGTGGCGGCTCATATTGCCGCCTGGTGGAAAGAAGGCCAGCAATCTGAGCTTTAAATGAGGATACGTAAGAGCCTAGTACAGGTGCACGCAGGGGACCACAGTACCACAAAGCCCCACTAATTCGAAAGATTGACCTTCTCAGGCAGGAGTATTAGCTTTAAAGCAGAATATATTTGGATAGTCTAAGGTGTAATTTGCGATTGGTGACGCTGTGTTGCCCTATTAAGGAGGAACTTGTTTGACCAATATTCTTGTGATTCATGGACCTAATCTCAATTTACTCGGCCATCGCGAGAAGAAGATCTATGGCCTTACCACCTTGCCGGAGATCAATGCCCTGCTGGTTGCTGCTGGTTTACACGCCGGCATTACTGTCGATGTAATACAGCATAATGGTGAAGGGGAGATAATTACCGCCATTCAGCAGGCCATCGGTAGCTATGAGTGCATCATCATTAACCCCGGTGCTTATACGCATTACAGTATAGCTATTCGTGATGCTATAGCTTCCTGCGGTATACCCACCGTCGAAGTTCACTTAAGCAATATTTACGCCCGCGAAGAGTTTAGACACAAGTCTGTTATTGCCCCGGTAGCAATCGGGCAAATAAGTGGGTTTGGACCTTATGGTTACGTCTTAGGGTTACAGGCTGCTCTTAATATTTTAGGTAAGGTGCCTACTGTAGAGGCGTAGTATTCTAAGAGCAAGGTTCAGTTAATCAAGGGGGAAAGCTAAGTGGTAACAAGACTAGAACAATTAAGGCAGGTTCTGCCTGTAGAGGTAGATGCAATTTTAATCCTCAAGCCCGATAACAGAGCCTATATTACAGGGTTCACTGGTTCCGCCGGCTATGTATTAGTTGGTAAAAACATGGCCTCTATCCTTACGGACTTCCGTTACGTGGAGCAGGCCTCTGCTCAAGCTACGGAGTTTACCTGCCTTGATTATGCTCCCTCGCTCCACGACGCTCTCAACAAGGCGTTAAACGACGGCAATATAACAAAACTCGGTTTTGAAAGCGATTTTGTAACCTTCGGCAATTACCAAACTCTAAAAGAAAACCTTGTAGTAGAACTGGTACCAGTTACTGGCGCAGTAGAAAAACTTCGCATGGTTAAAGATGAGGCAGAACTGTCTTACATGCAAAAGGCTACTGAGATTGCTGAGGCTGCCTTAGAAATGATTTTACCAAAAATCAAGGCCGGTGTTAGCGAAGCCTACGTCGCGTTGGAGTTAGAAGTAGCTATGCGCCGTCTAGGTGGGGAACGTTTGGCCTTTGATTCTATCTCCGCCTCAGGTCCGCGCTCAAGCCTACCCCATGGTCGTGCTAGCGAAAGGGTAATACAAACAGGAGACTTCTTGACGCTAGACTTTGGTGCTGTGTACAATGGTTATTGTTGTGACATGACCCGTTCATTCGTAATTGGCACGGCGAGCCCAGAACAAGAGAAGATTTACAACATTGTGCTAGAGGCACAGCGTGCTGCTTTGGCTGCTGTTCGTCCTGGGATAGTGGGTAAAGACGTAGACAAAGTTGCCCGTGACATCATTTCTGCCGCAGGATACGGCGAGCGCTTTGGGCATGGTCTCGGCCACGGCGTAGGCCGCATGGTTCATGAAGGCCCCAGCGCTGGCAGCAAGTCCGAAGACATCTTGCAGCCGGGCATGGTGGTTACGATTGAACCCGGCATATACATACCGGAATGGGGCGGAGTACGCATAGAGGATATGGTAGTAGTTACTGAGAATGGGTATCGCAACTTTAACCGATTTAGTAAGGAGTTAATCTGTTTGTAGAAGGTGTGAGCCGTACTTCGTACTCCGTACTTCGTGCTTCGTATCTAAGAGGTACTGAGTACGAGGTACGAGTCCGACGCCGTACTAGGTACGATCCCCCTCTGCCGCAGGTTAAAATTGTAGGAGGATGAAAAGATGATCTCCACCAGTGAATTTAGGACCGGGCTCACCATTGAGCTTGAGGGTGTAGCTTTCTCCATAGTTGACTTCCAGCATGTTAAGCCAGGCAAGGGTGCCGCATTTGTACGTGCTAAAGTTAAGAATGTTGAAACTGGCGCCGTTCAGGAACTAACCTTTAGGGCAGGCGAAAAGGTCAGCAAGGCCCATGTAGAACGCCGTCAAATGCAATATCTTTATGACAACGGTGATTTCTACACTTTTATGGATACCGAGAACTACGAGCAGCTGAATGTGTCTCACAATGACCTTGGTGACGACATCAAGTACCTTAAAGAGAATGATAACGTGAGCATGTTACTGTACCACGAGCGCATTATTGGTATCGAACTGCCGTACTATGTTGAGCTAACCGTAACTGACACATCACCAAGTTTTAAAGGCGACACCGCTTCAGGCGGCACAAAACCTGCTACGATGGAGACTGGTCTGGTAATTAACGTACCGTTTTTTATTAACGTAGGTGACAAACTCCGCATCGATACCCGCACCAAAGAATATCTCGACCGCCTATAGACCCACTCAGGAAGCCGCAAGGCTTCCTTTTGGCAATTGGGGTGGGGAGGGGGAACCTGTACCACTGACGAGACCTGATTGGCACGTGATCTTCACTGAAAGGAATGAAGATACATACCGCAATACATTATTTGTTCATGGGTACCGTTCTTCGTTTCCTCTCCCGTTTTCCTGTTCCAGTTTTCACATTTCCTATTCCTCTAAGTGTCAGAATAATGTAAAATGAAGCGGGAGGTGTTTCCTTTTTATGCTTATGACAGGTGCGGAGTTACGCAAGGTCTTTGAACTAGCTTCTCCCTTCACTCCTGAAGGTAAGCTTAAACCAGAGTCCGAACGCGTGACTATTTTAGCGGCTAACGCTAACTACCCCTTTGAACTACAGTCTAGGGCTTTCGCCATGGCCTCTGCTGCAGGGGAGGGGTCTCCGATTATGGTTCAGCTAAGCCACAACTCAGCCGAAACAGCTGCTGGTGATCCGAGCAAGATTCCCCCTCTACCTGGTGTTAGCCACTATTCTAACGATACGAACGTGGTTATAGGCGCCAAAATGGCTGCTGACCAGATCAGCCTATATGCAGAGCAGTACAACACACCTCTGCTGGCAGTATCATTGGACCATTTTAAGGTGCCAGCTTTTGCCCCCAGTAAATATAGCCCCATGTCTCGCCACGACAAGGGGATTGGCAAGCGTGTAACAGAAGCGCGAATTTGGCATGCAGTAGAGCACATGTATCCCATGTTCGGCTCAGAAGTGTCGCTTACTGATGAGAACATCAAGCTGTACAGTCACTACCTTACTAGCGAAGAATACATTCGTTTTAAGCGTGATTTTGTACGCATCGTAGAGAATGTGCGACCAGCCTGGGGGATGATCGACACTGAGCACCTACCTCCGGTCCTTGACTTTGTGGTTACGCGCGATATTATCGATACCGTGCGTCAGGTGTTGGGGAACCACGATATTATGATCGAAGCAGAATTTGGCGCAACCGGTGTAAGCGGGCAGGCGTTAGATTACCAAAAACTCACAGGCGAGGACTTACAGTTGTTCGCTGACAAGGTAGCCTGCTTTATTAAGTACACAGGTGCAGATGCTATTGCCTACCCCATAGGTATGGAACACGCAGCTAAGAAGAGCGTACGACACGAACCGGACATCGAGCGCTTAGAAGTGGTACAAAGCACCCTGTTCAAGACTGTCGGCCGTTATATTCCTTTCGCACAGCATGGTGGCTCAGGCGCTGCTAAAGTAGCGCGCGGCTTAGTTGGGAAAAATAATGTTAATACACATTTTCTTGTAGCAGGCGCTACTGCTATCGGTGAGTATTCTGTTCAGAACATTGAAGGCATGCGTGCCGGAGATAAAAAGTATTGCGGGACCACCATTTTTACTATTTACCTTACAGCAGTAGCCGAAGCAGCACTATTCAAACTAGAGGAAGCCGGCAGCAAGAATTTTGGCGAGGCTATTAAGAAAAATCTCGGTATGGCGAAAAGAGTTCTTACCGCTTCTACAGGCGGCAAGAAAGCAGGAGTCTACGACGAGTAGGGGAGGATATTATGGCGTTGAACATTCCCCGCCCCACGATTGAGCGTTTACCACTATATCTACGTTGCCTATCCCGGCTTAAAAGCAGCGGTGTGGAAGTTGCATCTTCGGATGAACTAGGCAATCTTCTCGGGATTACTTCAGTACAAATCCGTAAGGACTTGGCGTACTTCGGTGAATTTGGGCGACGCGGGGTAGGATACGACGTACAGTCCTTACTGGCTCAGGTAACCGGAATCCTCGGCGCTGACCAGCCGCACAAAGTAGCCTTGGTCGGTGTTGGGCATCTTGGCCAGGCATTGGCCAACTACGATGGTTTTCGGGAGCACGGCTTTAATATTAGTGCTGTATTTGATGCTGACCCCAACAAAGTTGGCATGACAGTCGCAGGCCAGCGAGTATTGCACTCTGACCGCATCCCGGAGGTAGTCAGTCAGGCGGGTATCGAACTGGCTATCCTTACGGTTCCTGCTCACGCTGCTCAGAGGGTTGCCGATGCTTTAGTTAAGGCAGGCGTACGGGCAATCTGGAATTTTGCACCGACACGAATCAGCTTGCCAGATGACATCGAAGTTCGTCAAGAAAATATGATAGTAGGTCTATTGGCGCTATCGTATTACCTTGCACAGCGAGAGAAGTAACGGGGCGTTCAGGCACAGCAATATTGTTGGCGAAGACACAATTTTAGTTCACTATGTGAAATGGTGTATAACATGATGAAATTTCCCCTATCCCGGTAATTGATCCCGGTAATTGATACTTGACCACGATAGGGTCGCATGCTACCATACATGTGACCTCTTTTTTTATTTCTCATAGTTATTTATTTCACAATATTAGTGTAATATTTCACAAGTTCTAAATATTTTGAAAATTGCAAGGGGGAGTTTGTAGTGTTAACAATCACAGAGCTAAATGAGATTCGAACTAGAGTACGCCGGCATCTTTCTGTTCGTATGAATGAAACCACCGTCAAGATAGTTATCTCCTCTGGCACCACTGCCATTGCAGCCGGTTCGCGGCAGATTATGTTTGCGGCACTTGACGAGATTACCAAGCACAATGCGGTAGTCCAGATAGAACAACGCGAGCTCGATGTAAACTGCGACGAGCAGCCCGCAGTGCTTGTAGTAACCGAAACCTCAGAAACCCTCTATAAGCGCTGCACACCAGAGATGGTGCGCGGGCTAGTCGCTCAATCAGCTGCAGCGAATAGTGAGGTAGCCAACTAGGGGTGGGGTAGCACATGGCGCATGGCGAGGCGGGGCGTACACGGTACACAGTACACGATACAGAGAGGGATGTGCCCAATTCTCAGTTGCCAGTTCCCAGTGGATTGTAGGGAGGTCCTGAACCCCTTCTGGGTCATGATTCCCGATTCATGTTTCTCTAATCCCAAACACATCGACAGGAGGTAGTTACCCATGGAACACATTCGATCACATGTTCTTGTATGTGCAGGTACCGGATGTTCATCCTCTGGATGCAAAGCAGTAGAGCAAGCCATGAAGGCGGAGGTTGATCGCCAAGGCCTCACCTCGGAAGTAAAGATCGTGGAAACGGGTTGTTTCGGCTTTTGTAAGATGGGGCCGATTGTTATGGTGTATCCTGAAGGTTCTTTTTACTGCCACGTTAAGCCTGAGGATGTAGTAGAGCTAGTAAACGAGCACCTCCTCAAGGGTCGTATGGTAGATCGATTGCTATATCGTGATGTGCATAACCCTAAGCCTGAAGCATTTTTTAACGATATCGGTTTCTATAAGAAGCAACACCGTGTGGCGCTGGAGCATTGCGGCGCCATAGATGCAGAGAGTATTGAAGAATACATTGGGGTCGACGGTTACCAGGCCTTAGCTAAGGTTTTAACCTCTATGACCCCTGCAGAAGTCATTCACACTCTTAAGCAATCAGGCTTGCGGGGTAGAGGCGGCGGTGGTTTCCCGGCTGGTGTTAAGTGGGAGCTAGCAGCTAAATCTCCCGGCAATGTGAAATATGTGGTATGTAACGCTGACGAAGGCGATCCTGGGGCCTTTATGGATCGCAGTATCCTTGAGGGTGACCCTCACTCTATTATCGAAGCCATGGCCATTGCAGGCTATGCTATTGGCGCAAATCAAGGTTACGTCTATGTGCGCGCCGAATACCCCATAGCTGTGGATCGTTTAAGCATAGCTATCGACCAGGCTCGTAAGCTGGGCATCTTAGGTGATGGTGTTTTTGAAACAAACTTCAAGTTTGATGTGTCTATCCGTTTAGGGGCAGGTGCGTTTGTGTGTGGTGAGGAAACTGCTTTGCTTGCCTCTATCGAAGGCAAGCGCGGTATGCCCAAGCCCCGCCCACCATACCCGGCTGTGCGTGGCCTGTGGGACAAACCAACTCTTATCAACAACGTTGAGACGCTGGTTAACGTGCCCAAGATTTTGCTCAAAGGCGCAGAGTGGTTCGCTTCTATGGGCACAGAGAAGTCTAAAGGCACCAAAGTTTTTGCTCTGGCCGGTAATATCAATAACACTGGTTTGGTAGAAGTACCAATGGGCACTACCTTACGTGAGATTGTTTATGATATCGGCGGTGGTATACCCGACAACAAGAAGTTTAAGGCTTGCCAAACCGGTGGTCCTTCAGGCGGTTGCTTGCCGGTGGAGTTACTCGACACCCCGGTAGACTATGATTCACTTATTTCTGTTGGCTCCATGATGGGGTCTGGTGGCCTGATAGTAATGGATGAGGACACCTGTATGGTTGACGTAGCTCGCTTCTTCTTGGATTTTACGCAGGATGAGTCTTGTGGCAAGTGTGTACCGTGCCGAGAAGGAACCAAGCGCATGCTAGAGATCCTTGAGCGTATTACTAAGGGCGAAGGTACTATGGATGATATCACTTTGCTCGAGGAACTCAGTGAGACGATTAAGGGGGCTTCGCTATGCGGCTTAGGTCAAACTGCACCTAACCCTGTGCTGGCCACGCTGCGCTTTTTTCGTAATGAATACGAAGCTCATATTATTGATAAGTGCTGCTCAGCGGGTATCTGTCAATCACTGCTCTCATACAGCATTATCGCCGAAAAGTGTAAGGGCTGTACCTTATGTAAGAAAGCTTGCCCTGTTGACGCCATTAGCGGCTCTGTTAAGCAAGTTCATACTATTGATGCAGCTAAGTGTATTAAATGCGGCGCCTGCTTAACTAAGTGTCCATTTAAGGCAATAGTACGCTAGGCCCAGGGAAGGAGTGAATAGCATGGAACGCATAAAGCTAACGATTGACGGCACACCCGTTGAGGTTGATCCTGGCTCCACAGTTCTTGACGCAGCTAAGAAAGCTGGCGTACATGTTCCCACACTATGTTATCATCCAGAACTCCGCGTTGAGGGCTCTTGCCGCCTGTGTGTAGTAGAAGTAGAGGGCATGCGTAGTCTCGCTGCTTCTTGTGTATATCCTGCCTCTAACGGTATGGTGGTGCGCACTAATTCGCAAACTGTGCGCCGGACCCGTAAGTCTATTGTAGAGTTACTACTGGCCAACCACCCACAAGACTGCCTAGTTTGTACCCGCCATGGTCACTGCGAGATGCAAGATCTTTCTCACCAGCTTGGTGTGCGAAAAGTACGCTTTAAGGGCGAATTGCGTGAAATGGAAAAGGACGAAAGCAGTGTAGCAATTGTGCGCGACCCCAATAAGTGCATCTTGTGTGGACGCTGCCTGCGTATTTGCGAACAAACGCAAAAGGTATCGGCAATTGGCCTTGCCTACCGCGGTTCGAAATCCGTGGTAACCACACCTTTTAATCAGGGTTTGAATGATGGCCCCTGTGTCTCCTGTGGTCAGTGCATTAAGGTCTGCCCTGTGGCCGCTCTCCATGAGCGCGACGCTACAGAAGTAACCTGGAAAGCCCTCAACGAATCTAAGATTCACACCGTGGTGCAAGTAGCTCCGGCAGTGCGTACCGCTTTAGGTGAGGAATTTGGCATGCGCCCGGGCTCTCTCGTTACAGAGAAGATGGTTACGGCCCTCCGTAAGCTCGGCTTTGATCGAGTATTTGATACCCAGTTTGGTGCCGATCTCACCATCATTGAAGAAGGTCACGAATTATTGCATCGCCTTGAAACCAAGGAGAATCTACCGCTTATAACCTCCTGTAGTCCAGGCTGGGTTAAGTATGCCGAGCACTTCTTCCCTGAGATGCTCGACAATGTGTCCACCTGCAAGTCACCCCAGCAAATGTTCGGTGCTTTAGTAAAGACCTATTACTCTGAGAAGGTAGGCATTGCTCCGGAGAATATTTTCCATGTAGCAATCATGCCCTGTACAGCTAAAAAATACGAAGCCAGCCGAGAGGAAATGGGTCGCAATGGTTTGCGCGATGTAGATGCGGTGCTCACGACCCGCGAGTTGGCGGCCATGATCAAAGAGGCGGGCATCGACTTTGAGAATTTACCTGACAGTGAGTTCGATCTGCCCTTAGGCATGTCTAGCGGTGCGGGTACTATCTTTGGTGTAACAGGCGGCGTTACCGAGGCTGCGCTACGTACAGTGTATGAGATTAAGACGGGCAAGGAGCTAGAAGAAATCGACTTCCATAATGTGCGTGGTTTTGCCGGAGTGCGTGAAGCTTCTATCCCCATGAACGGCCTCACCCTCAAGGTTGCGATTGCCAACTCCCTCGGGCAGGCCGAAAAACTGCTTAAACGTGTTAAAAGCGGTGAAGCAGAATACCACTTTATTGAGATTATGGGTTGCCTAGGTGGTTGCATTGGTGGCGGTGGCCAACCCTTTAGTAAGGACCCTGATATCAAGCAAAAGCGAGCCAGCGCACTTTACCGTCAAGATCACCTCAAGCGCGTACGCAAGGCGCATGAGAATCCGGCCATCAAAGAGCTATACCGGAGTTTCTTAGGCGAACCGAACGGGCAAAAGGCTCATGACCTGCTGCATACTCACTACCACGCGCGTTCGCGCTACTAAACGGGGGTGTAAATATGGAAGAAAAGAAGAGCTGCTGTAACTGCAATTACGGTAACGAGGCTGACCCTAAGTACGTTGAGTTAGATCAAGTTATCGCTAAGTTTAAGGGTATGGAAGGCGCTCTAATCATGATTTTGCATCGCGCACAGGGAATCTTCGGGTACCTACCAGAAGAAGTGCAGCGCCACGTAGCCAAAGAACTAAACATTCCCTTGACGGATGTCTATGGTGTTACCACCTTCTACTCCTACTTCTCGCTGACGCCCCGTGGCAAGTACCGCATTGCTGTGTGTATGGGTACGGCCTGTTACGTGCGCGGCGCGGGCGATATTGTGTCGGCCTTTGAGAAGGAATTAGGTATTAAGGTTGGTCAAACAACGGAGGACAAAATGTATACATTGGAAGTATCTCGTTGCATTGGTGCCTGCGGCATCGCTCCGGTCATGACCGTTAACGAGGATGTCTATGGTAGCATTAGCGCTGACAGAGTGCCTGGGATATTGGCGAAGTACAACGCCAAGTAGTAACAGCGACGCGCTTTCTGCCTTTCGCTTACCGCTTTTTTAGGAGCGGATAGCTGATAGCGGAGGGCGCCACGACAAAGGAGCTAGCAGTTCAAATTGCTAGCTCCTTTATGGCATGGGAGGAGGGGTAATAATGGTGGTAATTACTGTTTGCGTCGGCAGTTCATGCTATATTAAGGGCGCCCATGCAGTCGCTGAATGCTTTCAGGCGCTCATCAGCTTACACAAACTTGATGCTCGCGTGGAACTTAAGGGGACCTTTTGTCTTGACCGCTGCAAAGATGGGGTAGCCGTAACCGTAAATGGGCAAAGTTTAGCTCGAGTAACCCCTGAGACAGCGAAGGAAGCCTTTGAGAAGCATATTTTGACTGAAGGGGGTGTTAAGTGATGCACCCCATCAAGGTCAAACCAGGCTTATGCAAGAACTGCTACGCTTGTATTCGCTCGTGTGAAGTCAAGGCCACTAGTATAAAACAGGGTCAGGCTTCGCTACTTGAAGAAGAGTGTCTTTCCTGCGGGCAATGCCTAGCTGTATGCCCGCAGCATGCGAGAGAAATCCGCGAGGACCTGAGCGTGGTTTCAAACCTACTCAGGGGTGCAACGCCGGTATGGGTGAGTCTTGCACCATCGGCGGTTTTAGGCCCTTGGAGTTTTGCTGAATGGGAACAGCGTTTAATGCAAGTCGGGTTTAAGGGTGTCAGTCTGACAAGCTGGGGAGCAGTGCCAACTACTAGAGCTTACGTAGAGACCGCCAACAATGAAGGTTATACCCTAACTACTGCGTGTCCGGCTGCAGTTAAGCTTGTCTGTCGCCACTTCCCGCGGCTCGCTCATCGACTGGCTCCGGTAGCTTCACCGATGCAAAACCATGCTGCTTGGTTACGGCAGAAGTATAGAGCCAAAGTAGTATTCATTGGGCCATGTCCGGCAAAAAAGGAAGAGGCGGTAAAGAGCAGCGTGGTCGATGTGGCCCTCACCTTTGCTGAGGGGGATAAACTTTTTGGCCATCGTCAACCCGAAAATACTGCCATATTACACCGAACTTTCTCAAGCCACGGCTTGACTCACTTTCCTATAGCTGGAGGGCTTGAGACGCAAGTAGATGTGTCTGTGCTGAGTATTGACGGCTTGAGTGAGCTCATGGCCTTTCTTACTCGCCTGCAAAATGATACCGTACGACCTATGGGTATTATTGAGATTTCCGCGTGTCGCGGTTCTTGCTTAGGTGGGGCAAATGCCTACAGAAGAGAGCTCACTATCGCGGAACGCAGAGCCCTAGTACGAGAACTTAAAGAAGATAACTCCCATGGCTCTGGGCCCTTACGCAGTGTCTATCTCCCGTTAGGAAAACGTCTGGCTTTGCCAAACGATGAAGCCATTAACGAAGTGCTTAAGCAGCTAGGTAAAACCGACCCAACGCTTGAGTACAACTGTGGCGCCTGTGGCTACCACACCTGTCGGGAGAAAGCAGCTGCAGTAGTGCAGGGTAGGGCAGAGCTAGAGATGTGTCTGCCGTATATGCGGACCAAAGCGGAATCACTGGCCAATCTAATCCTGCGGTCTACACCCAACGCCGTGGTAGTAGTAGACCGGGACCTCAAGGTGCAGGAGTGGAACGAGGCTGCCGAGCGCATGTTCAAGCTGCCTGCATTACAAGTGCTCAAACGACCATTGACGTCTACTATTCCTTCAGTAGATTTTGCTATCGTGTTAGATAACAATACCTCCCTGTCCTCAAAGAAGCTCGAAATTAACCGGGATTTGATTGTCTCTGTGAATATAACGCCTGTTAAGGGCGGAGAACTAGCCATGGGAGTGTTTACAGACATAACCCAAATGGAAGAGCAAGCCAAAGCATTGGCAAAAGTTCGCCATGAGACTTTGGAGAAAGCCCAAGAAGTAATTAACAAGCAAATGAGCGTCGCCCAGGAAATCGCGAGCTTGTTAGGGGAGACAACCGCGGAGAGCAAGATGCTGCTCGTAAAGCTCATGAAAGTTGTCCAAGGTGAGATGTAATGGACCTCTTTCTTGAGACCTATACTCGCCAACTGACTAAGTGGGGTGAAGAACTCTGTGGCGACAATGTGGAGATTATCCGCACTCCTGATGCTCTGACTATTACTGTGGCAGATGGATTAGGAAGTGGGGTTAAGGCTAACATCTTAGCTACGCTGACCACCAAAATTGCTTCCACCATGCTCCGAGAGGGAGCAGACATAGACGAAGTAATCGCAACCATTGCTGAGACGCTCCCAGTGTGTAAGGTGCGGGAGTTGGCCTATTCAACTATTGCCATACTGCAGATCAGGCCTAACGGAGAGAGTTACCTCGCTGAATTTGACACCCCGGATACCCTGTTGCTAAAAAACGACCAGATCCAGGAACTAGCCCGCGTTGAGCGGGTTATTGCCGGTCGGAAAATTCGCGAAAGCCACTTTACTTTAGACCTTGGTGATACCGTCATACTTATATCTGACGGGGTAATTCACGCCGGGGTGGGTGCAACACTATACATGGGCTGGCAATGGAGCAACGTAGCGCAATATGTCTCGACCCTAAGCGCTAAGAAGCACAGTCTGCGCTCTATAGTCAGCAGCCTAATAAACACATGCGGTCATCTTTATAGTGGAAAGCCGGGCGACGACGCCACAGTCATGGGTGTTCGCGCTAATCTTCCCCTGCCTGTGACAATTCTAAGCGGCCCCCCCCGAGATAGATCACAAGACGGACAGATAGTGAGCACTTTCTTGGCAAGCCCAGGGGTGAAAGTTATCTGTGGTGGATCTACAGCACAAATGGTAGCGCGGGAAGCGGGGCTACGCCTATCTACCGAGCTTGGCACTATGGACGACGAGCTGCCGCCCATTGCCCACATGCAAGGGGTGGCCCTCGTAACTGAAGGCATTCTCACCCTGACTGCAGCGATGTCGATCATTCGCACCTTTGCCCAGGCCCATGATGACTTATCCGCTAGCGCCTTGCTCAAACGCAGTGACGGAGCTTCGAGACTCGCGGACCTACTTCTGAATCGTTGTACCCATGTGCGCCTACTCATTGGTTGCGCAGTAAATGAAGCACACTTAGTGGCCATGCCCCTCTACATCGGTTTTAGGCAACAGCTAGCAACTGATCTAGCTAAACACCTCCGGAGCTTGAGCAAAGAAGTTGTGATTGAGTACTATTAACGGGATGGCATATGGCGGATAGCACATGGCACATGCAGGCGTATGGTACACAGAACACAATACACGGAAATGATGCGCTCCTAGCTGCTAGCTCCTAGTAGACCGGGGAACGGTCTCTCCTATGCTACAATGGGTGACTGAACCGTTTTGTAGGCACTTACTTGATTGGCCTTTCCTAGATAGTTAACACATTAACTACTCTCCGCAAACAAACTAGTTGCCTTGTTAACTATCCTCGGGACGGGGGCAGCTTGTGGCTGGTGGCTAGCTCCTGGCAGCCCGTGTTATAATAGTGCCGTAAGGGGGGCCTGTTTTATGGAGCGAAAAGGGATTATTATGGTTTATACCGGAGACGGTAAGGGCAAGACCACCGCGGCCATGGGCTTGGTGCTGAGAGCAGTAGGGCATGGACACAAGGCAGCTATAGTGCAGTTCATGAAAGGTCAACCCACTGGTGAGGTTGACGCCATCGCCAAATTTATGCCTAGCGTTGACATCCACCGATTTGGAAGGGACGTATTCGTTGATGCCTCTAATCCTGACCCTGCAGACGAAAGATTAGCGCAGGATGGTCTCAATACAGCTATCGAGCTGCTTCGCTCTGACCTTGACCTGCTGGTGCTAGACGAAGCAAACGTGGCTATGGATTATGGTCTGTTCAACCGCCAGAAGCTCGTTAGCGCCTTAGAGTCTCGCCCAGCCAAGATGACTGTGGTGCTGACAGGTAGAGGGCTAAATCCAGATATAGAGCGCATAGCAGACCTCATCAGCGAAATCCGCGAAATCCGCCACCACTGGCGCCAAGGCATCCCCGCCCAAGACGGCATTGAGCAGTGAAGGTAGTTCCCTGTTCCTTCTAGGGAGTAGTGATTAGTCTCAAAAAGCGGCAAGCGCTTCCGGCTCCCTTTGATTTTTGTTTATAAATAGTCTCCACCTGGGCACCATACAAGTGAATCTAGGGCTGGAGGATGTTTATGGACAGATATGTAATGGAATCGCGCATGAAGGAACTCACCCATCGCTCTGAGCGACTAAAGCGCTACGTGGCCAAGAAGGCTGAAGGTAGCTACGGCGAAATGGAGACGTTATTGCTAGAGACAGTAGACCTTACTGCTGAACTAACCGAACTTACTAAGGAGTTAGTCGAGGAGCAAATGAAGATGTCTGAGCGCTACGATCTCAACAATTACTCCGGTGACGGTGACCCTGAACTAGAAGAAATGTTTATGATGTGCCCTTACTGCCACGAGTCGGTAACCGTGTCTATGAATGCCATGGAGCAGCAGTCCACAACCTGCCCGAGTTGCCACGCGCGGCTACAACTGTACAGTCCTAGCTAAGGCCAATGGTACTCCAACGGCGTTCTCTGTAGGTACGGACGCTCACGAATTCCTTCGCCCCCTCGGGGGGCTTTTTTGTTGTCCTAAAATTGGTCTAGCCCACATATGTATTTAAGCAGAAAGGCAGGTGCAAAAATGGACAAGGTTATAAACACCGATTGGACTAGCCTACTAAAACTATTCCCTCCACATTGGCAAGATTCTCTATACCACCTAGACTGTCTGGAAATCCGCGCACGTACAGGCAAGCCTGTACAAATTGTGCAATCCGGAAAAGAGATCATGCTCCCCATTATTGCCTCTAACCAAGATATTCAACACCTGGTCTCGGCCTTCTCGGGAAGTTCACTTTATGCCTTTGAAGATGAACTCCGCCAAGGTTATATTACACTCCCCGGCGGTCACCGGGTCGGCTTTGCGGGCAAAGCCCTGCTAGACCCCAAAGGTCATATCCGTGGTCTTAAGCATATATCGACTATCTGTCTGCGCATCGCCAAGAGTGTGGAGGGCTGCGCGGACAGACTTTGGCGGGAGTTACTGGATGCCGAAGGCTGTCCGTACCACACCCTAGTTATTTCTCCACCTCAAGCTGGGAAAACCACACTGCTGCGCGACATGGCTCGCCAGCTCAGTGATAAAGGACAGCGTGTCTGTATTATTGACGAGCGCTCAGAGATAGCCGGCTGCTATAACGGACGGCCCCAACTTGACGTAGGACTCCGTACTGATGTGCTGGACGGCTGCCCTAAAGCTGAGGGCATGCTGATGGCACTTAGAGCTCTCTCGCCAGACGTAATTGTGACAGACGAAATTGGCAGTGCGGAGGATGCCTCAGCCATCGAAGAAGCACTGAACTCCGGTGTACGAGTGATGGCCAGCGCGCATGGAGCTACTTACGAGGAAGTAGCCGCTCGACCTAACCTGAGCACCTTACTACAGCGCGGTCTGTTTCAGCGCGTGGTGATTCTTAGCAATAGAAGGGGCCCCGGGACTGTAGAATACATCGGTGGAGTATTCAGCCGTCAAAAAGGGGAGCTTCATGCACAACATAGCTAACATTCTCTGCTACGCCCTAATTATCTATGGGTCTTCTATGATGGGCTTCACCATTGCCCGTAACTACGCCGAGCGACCGCGGCAACTACAGGCCCTGCTTACAGGCGTCCAAATATTGTTAACAGAAATTGTATATGCAGCTACACCTCTCTCTGAAGCGCTACAAAACTTGAGCCGAAGCTGTGACACCATCGGCGCATTTTTCTCTCGAGTTGCACAGGAAATAGATAACCTAAAGCCCGCGCGGATAGCCTGGGAGGAGGGGTTAGAACAGTTACAGGCTGCCTCAGCCCTACTCGCTCCGGATATTGAGGCGCTGCGTGCCCTGGGAGACGTAATCGGCACCAGTGATCGGGAAGATCAGCAGCGTCACTTGCTCTTAGCTTCGCGTCGCATAGAAGGCCTTCATCAGTCCGCTGTTAACGAGGCGGCCAAAAATGAGCGCCTCTGGCGCTACCTAGGAGTCCTAGCGGGAATCGTGGCTGTAATCATCATCTTTTAGCTAAGGGGGCATTTTCATGGAGATGAACTTTCGCGTTATCATGCAGCTCACAGCCTTTCTGCTGGCCATTGGTATTATTTACAACCTCCTCAGCAGTTGGGACCGCAAAGAGTCGGCCACCCTAGTATGGATCACCGGCATAATTATGGTGCTGACGTTTATTGTGTATCAAGTTGTTGCTCTCTTTAGGGCAATACAGACCCTGATGCACTTCTAGAATGGAAATATTCCTTTACGTAATGCTAGCCCTAGCTGTAGTAATGGCGTCATTACTCCTGCGACAACTTAGGCCCGAACTAGCCATAATTTTAGTCATTGCGGCCTCAGTTGCCATCATGATTGGTTTACTAGGCAAAATGGCCACCGTCATCAGAATGGTCGAGGAGCTGGCCAAGCGAGCTAATGTCGGCACTATGCACATGAATACACTGATCAAGATCATGGGAGTGGCCTACGTGGCTGAATATGGCGCGCAGATCTGTAAAGACGCAGGTGAGAACTCCCTAGCCTCTAAAGTCGAACTGGCTGGCAAACTGACTATTCTCAGTTTGTCAGTGCCTGTAGTACTTGTCATACTTGAAACGTTGCTAAGCATAATACCGTAGGTGAGAAGATGAAAAAATTCGTTGCAGTTATAATGCTGCTCCTCCTATTGCTACCCACTCAAGTATTTGCCGCTCCTGAGGACTGGGAAAGTGCATTAGAGTCTGTACTAAACGAGCAATTAGACGAGCTAGACCTTGCTTCGCTAGAGACTGTGCTTCAGGCAATTCAAGATGAGTATGCCGGCTACATCCCGAATCTTGATATCCGCTCGGTTATCTCTAATCTGCATTCTGGGGGAGGCCTGAATCCTAAAGAAGTCTTGGCAAGTCTTCTGCGCTATTTTCTGAGCGAAATAATAGGGCAGTTGTCGCTCCTAGGTAAGCTCATAGTGCTGGCAGTCCTCTGTGCGTTAATGAAAAAAATGCAGGACAGCTTAGGCGGCGACGTAGGCAATGTAGCTTACGCGATCTGCTTTGTAGTGCTAATGGGCTTTACACTACAAAGCTTTGCCTTCGCAATCCAGACTGTTTCTGGCTCAATACGCACCATGGTTGGCTTCATCTACAGTCTCTTGCCTGTGTTGCTTACTCTACTGGTCTCCATGGGTGCTGCTGGCTCCGCGGCGCTGTTTCACCCACTTATTACTGTAGCAGCCACTACCGTAAGTACAATCGTAGCTAACACCGTGCTCCCTCTTCTTTATTTCTCTGGGGTGTTATATCTCATCAACAGCTTTTCTGACAAACTTCAGGTGAGTAAGTTGGCTGGATTACTGCGCGATATCGCAGTGGCAGTAATGGGTCTCAGCTTTACAGTTTTTATTGGATTAAGCGTGGTGCAAGGCACTGCCGCAGGGGTAGCGGACGGTATAGCATTCCGCACGGCGAAGTTTGCGGTGAAGAACTTTATACCCGTAGTCGGAAGTTTGTTCTCTGATGTCTTTGAAACTGTAGCGGGTTGCTCCATGCTCTTAAAGAATGGGATTGGTTTGGTGGGACTGATGACCGTTTTTATTCTCTGTGCTATGCCAGCCTTAAAAATAATGGTCATTGTTGTTATTTATCGGCTAGCGGCAGCCATCATCCAACCTATGGGATCAAATCCCGTGGTGGATGCATTGAGCAATTTGGCGAGTCTGCTTACAGTAGTGGGAGCAGCCTTAGTGACTGTCGGGGTCATGTTATTCATTCTCATCACAATTGTGATTGGTACCGGAAATGCCGCTTTGAGCCTTCGCTGAAATGAGGTAAGAGAAAATGTTTGCTTTTCTTAGGGAATGGATACAAGAAATCGTCATACTTCTTGTACTAGCCACGTTCATCGATCTGGCCTTGCCTAACTCCTCTCTTAAAAAGTATGTAGACTACACAGTGGGCCTGATTCTTCTACTCCTGCTACTCACACCGGTGCTAAAGCTCATTAATTCCGAACTAGACGTAAGCACTAGGTTAGCCTCTGCCGAACAACATTCGGGCCGAGCCATGGTCACTGCTGTTGAGCCTCTCTCGGACAAATCCGCTTGGCTTGCCTACAATCTCGTGTTAGAGGCTAGGGTCGCCCAACTCGCTGAAGAGATTGATATTATTCAGTCAGCTACAGCTACAGTTACAGTTGACCAAAATTCAGCCAGTCCAAGTTACGGTAACCCTACCACGATTGAGTTGACCGTCGCTTTGCGTAAGCCGCTCGCCGAAAGCGACAGTGGAGAGCAAATCAGACGACAGTTATCGGATAAGCTACGCACAACTTATGGGCTTGAAACGATACAAGTAAGAATACATATAAAGAGATAGGAGTGTTGGAGATGCAGGAAGGCCGAACCCTTAAGGCCGACAATACACTAATACAGACGTTACAGCGCTTGATTGAGAATAAGAAGGCGCAGCTGATCTTAGCACTAATCCTAGTGCTGCTAGCCATTCGCCTTTATTTCCCCGCCACCGCTCCACCTGACGCACAGCTTGTAAAGGCTTCTGTATCTGGTAATACACAACCTAACGCCGCCATTGTGGCTAGGCAACAGTACCAAGAATCCCTCGAAGGGCAGCTTGAGAGTGTCTTGGGACAAATCAAGGGAGCCGGTCAGGTCACGGTGATGCTTACCTTAGCATCGTCTAACGATGTAGAGATTGCCTCAAGCACCCAGCAGACCTCCCGTACTACCGAAGATAAGGACCCCTCAGGAGCATCGAAGGTATCCCAAGAAGAAACCCTTTCTTCACAGCCTGTCATGGCCCGTAACACCAGTGGCGACTCAGTGGTGAAGCTAAAAGAGCTGACTCCAGAGATCAGAGGAGTAGTTGTAGTTGCAAGTGGAGCTAATGACCCTAAGATGCAGGCTTCGTTAACCCAGGCTGTGCAAACCATTCTCTCTCTACCCGCACACAGGGTGCGCGTATTCCCAGGCAAATAGGAGGTGGCCAAAATAATTATTGATAAAAGCATGTTGGCTAAGTTTCTTGTGACTGTCATTGTAGTGGGGTCAGTGGGTTATTATGCCTTGTACACTTTTTGGCCGACTGCACCCATTAGCACCATAAAACCGCTAGATATCCCTGCTAGTTCTCTGCCGGAGTCCTCTGTTGCTGTTCCTGAGCTAGAAGAGTCTGTGCGTGACTATTTCGTGGAACATCGCATGGAGCGAGAGCGGGAACGCAGTCAAAGAATTGAATTATTGCGTGAAGTCGTCAACAACGTCAATTCATCACATGAAACACGCTCTAAGGCTCAGATGGAAATGATAGAAGTGGCCGCGCAGAGGGAAGTAGAGCTCTATGTCGAACGTTTAATCGTAGGAAAAGGTTTTGCCGATGCAGTTGTATTCTTTGGGCCAGTCGGTGCGGAGATTATAGTTAAGGCCGAATCGTTGAGTGAGCCACAAGCACTCCAGGTAGCGGACGTGGTAACCACAGTGGGCGGAATTAAGCTCCAAAACGTCAGAGTGCGCTTCCGTAAATAGGCTTCCGCAAATAGGCTGTCATATGCTTTCATCTTTTGGTATAATAAGCCCGTAGCAAGCAGGAGGTGATACGCTTGGAGAAAGCTCTCCAATTTAGATCAGCTGATGTGGGCACGGTACATATTTCTGACGATGTCGTTGGAACAATCGCTGGCTTAGCGGCAAGCGAAGTGGCCGGAGTGGCAGGAATGAGTGGAGTCTCTCTAGTAGAGATGCTGGGCAAGCGCAATTTGTCCAAGGGGGTAAAAGTAACCGTAGGCGAAAAAGAAGCTGCGGTTGATCTATATGTTGTATTGGAGTATGGTTTTAAGATTCCGGAAGTTGCCCTTAAAGTACAAGAGAATGTCCGTAGTGCGATTGAGACCATGACAGGTCTACAGGTTGTTGAAGTTAACGTTTATGTACAGTCTGTTAGTGTTCATGAACCAAAAGAGGAAGAGACCCGTTTGAGATAGACCTGAAGGTCTATCTCAAACGGGACAAGCAGTATAAAGGGGTGTTCTTGGTGAAGATTTTTGACCGCATTATGTTGTCGTTATACACCCTCGCTGTCGCCACCATTGCACTGATGGTGCTTGGTGCGTACCTAGGTTTTCCTCCAGGATGGGGAGCTCCTGAATTAGGTGCCTTTCTAACTAGATGGGAAGCAATCCCTTTAACCGCACTGTTCTTAATCTTTAGCGTTCGATTTCTGCTGTCGGGTATTCGCAAGGAACGCACAACACTTTCCGCCATCACTCATCATAGCGAGTTAGGGGATGTACGCATCTCCATCACGGCCATTAAGAACCTCGCCCAGAAAGCAGCGCAATCCGTCCGCGGCGTGAGCAATGCCAAAGTGCGAGTAGAATTGGGTGATGATGGACTCACCATCTATGCGGAGGTATCCACAAGTCAGGATAGCAACATTCCCACCGTCACAACCTTATTGCAGGATACGCTTAAGCGCACTGTAGAAGCGAGCGCAGGAGTCAACGTGGTGACCGTTAAAGTACTTGTGGTAGAAATGGCGCCGACATCTAGAGTGCGAGTGCAGTAGGAAGGGCTATGTATAACGTAGTGCGAAAGATTTTAACGCTGTATCGCGGTCGGATTGTCGGCACTATTTCAGGTCTATCCTTTGCTTTTGTATACTTACATTATGGATTCTTGCGGACGCTCTTCATCTTACTCTGTGCTACAGCAGGGTATTATATCGGGCTTCGGCTTGATCGTGATGAAGACCTCCGCGCCCTGCTCGAAAGGTTGCTGCCACCGGTTGACTAAACCTAAACCACCCGTTTAAAGGTGGTTTTTTTATGGTAAGATATATAAACAAATGGCCCTAGGCCACTAAACAGGGGGAACGCTTAATGAGCCGAAGAACAGCTCGAGAAGCTGCTCTGCAGACTTTATATCAGCTTGACTTGGGTCTGGTGGACGAGCCCCAGGCTTTTGCCTACGCTATGGAATCAACTCCGCTTGCAAATCGGGACGCAGATTATGCACGACGCATCGTCCGGGCGGCGCTCAGTCATTGGGAAGAGATTAATGCTTTTATTTCTAATGCCAGCGTCGGTTGGACCATCGACCGTTTGGCCCGCGTTGACATCAGCTTACTCCGCTTATCTCTGGCAGAAATGCTCAGTCATGACCCTGATACACCGATTAACGTCGTTATCAATGAGGGGTTAGAACTGGCTAAACAATATAGCACCGAGGAGTCAAGCCGATTTATTAACGGAATGCTCGGTAATATTGCACGTCAGCAGGGCTGGGTGAAGCAATAAATACAGTGCCGCCCGCGAGGACTGGTGGAACACAGATAACTAAGGAGGTATTACATATGGCTAAAATTATTGATGGTAAAGACTTAGCTAAAAAATTTCGCGAAGAGGTCGCAGCAGAGGCCAAGACTCTTACAGTAAAACCACACTTAGCTGTAATTCTGGTAGGCGATGACCCAGCCAGCCACACTTATGTCGGCATGAAAGAAAAGGCGTGTAAGGCGGCTAATGTTGAGTCTACCGTCCACCGACTGCCTGCTGAGGCCACTCAGGATGAGTTAATGATGCTGATAGACGGCCTTAATAGCGACCGTGGCGTAAACGGCATTTTAGTGCAAATGCCATTACCGAGTCATCTTGACCAAATGGCAATTTTTGGAGCTGTCAAACGGGAAAAGGATGTTGATGGTTTCCACCCCACGAACATAGGCTTAATGAACCTCGGCTTTGCTGAGGCTCTTATCCCTTGCACGCCAGCCGGTATAATGGAAATGCTTAAGTCTATAGATTACCCCCTCAAGGGTAAGCATGTGGTAGTAGTAGGGCGTAGCAACGTAGTGGGTAAACCACTGTCTACCTTGGCCCTCCTAGCAGACGCTACCGTCACCACTTGCCATCGCCACACCGAAAACTTAGCGCACTTTACTCGCCAAGCCGACGTGCTTATTGTAGCTGTGGGCAAGGTTAATCTAATTACAGCGGACATGGTAAAGCCCGGTGCGGTGGTGATTGATGTTGGCACTAATCGTGTAGGGGATAAGCTGGTTGGTGATGTAGATTACGACGCTGTGGCAACATTGGCATCATTTATTACTCCTGTTCCCGGCGGTGTGGGACCCATGACTATTGCCTTGCTACTCAAAAATACTGTTTTAGCAGCTAAAATACAGAATGGCTAGGCCACTATCCGTCTACGATCTCACTGCTCATATTCGCGAAATTCTTGAAGGGAGCGCGCTGCTTCAGAAGGTGTGGGTCAGTGGTGAAATATCTAATTTTAAGGCACACAGCTCAGGGCATTACTACTTCACTTTAAAAGATGATAGAGCTAGCTTAAAATCAGTTATGTGGCGAAGCCGTACGGGTCTGCTAAAATTTCGACCTTATGACGGCATGAAGGTTTTAACTAAAGGTAATATCGGAGTCTATGAGCGCGATGGGGCTTACCAATTCTACGTTGACCTAATTGAACCAGACGGGCTAGGCTCTCTATACGTAGCATACGAACAGCTAAAAAAACGGCTCGACGAGGAAGGGCTGTTTGCAGAGCATCGCAAAAGACCCTTACCCAAGCACCCTCGCACGGTAGCTGTTTTGACTTCCCCTACGGGAGCAGCCATCCGTGACATTATTACGGTTTTGCGTCGTCGATATCCTTTAGCCCAGGTTTTAATTATCCCTGTAACGGTGCAAGGGGCAGACGCTGTTCCTTCTATTGTTTCGGCCCTACACAATATTTGCGCTCATAGCGATATTGACGTGGTGATCTTGGGCCGGGGTGGTGGCTCCATCGAAGACCTATGGGCTTTTAATGACGAACAGGTAGCCCGCGCCATCACGCAATGCCCGTATCCGATTGTTTCTGCAATAGGGCATGAGACTGATTTTACCATTGCCGACTTTGTAGCAGATATGCGTGCCCCTACACCTTCTGCCGCTGCAGAATTAGTAGTTCCGGACATACGAGCCCTAGAGAGTCGGCTCCTAGAGATGCGCCTGAGCCTAAGCACTAGTCTAGAGCGCAAGCTAACATCTTTACGCCAACACACAGACAATCTCAGCGTAAGGCTCAATACCAATTCACCTAGAAGACAGTTACGCATGCTGAGGGAGCATGCGACACATTTACACTTTAGACTGATCGGATCCTCTAGTTTGTATCTGACAAAACAACGGGGGCTGCTATCGTCTTACGCTGCAACGCTACACGCCCTGAGCCCTCTCAAGGTACTCGCGCGCGGGTACAGTGTTACGCAAAGCGAGGACGCCCATGTCATCACGTCCTGTTTAGAGGTTAATATTGGGGATAATCTTACTACCACGTTGCGGCATGGCAAGATCATGTCGGTGGTTACGGGAAAGGAGCACTGTGATGCAATTTGAAAGTGCCATAAAAAAGCTAGAGGAGATCGTCGCCAAACTAGAGGGCGGTGAAGTTACCTTAGATGAAGCGATGGCGCTCTACCTCGCTGGCGTTGAGGCTCTCAAGAACTGCGAGAAGCTTTTGATTGAAGCCGAACAGAAAGTGGAAATAATACTTAGGGACGAACGCACAGCGTTTGTTGAGGGCTAATGATGAAAGATTTTGACCTTAAGCACTACACCCTCTTAGTTAACGAAGTCCTAGAGAGCTATCTTCCCAACACCAATGAATTCCCGCCCACCATCCATGAGGCTATGCGCTATAGTGTTCTTGCCGGCGGTAAACGCCTCAGGCCCAGCTTGGCTATAGTCGCTCATGAGATGTTTGGTGGTAACGCTTTGAGTTTTTTGCCAGCAGCGGCAGCTATAGAGCTAATCCACACATATTCACTTATTCATGATGACCTGCCTGCCATGGATAACGATGACTACAGGCGAGGTAAGCCCACTAACCATAAGGTTTTTGGCGAAGCTATAGCGATACTAGCGGGTGACGCTTTGCTTACCCTTGCCTTTGAGCTAATGACTCACAAACTCGTTGATCAATACAGTGCAACTCGTATTCTGCAAAGCACGGCAGAATTAGCTTTCGCCTCTGGAACAAATGGATTGATCGGAGGACAGGTCGTAGACATACTCTCCGAATCAGCAGAGGTCAGTAATCCACCCCAAACCTTAGATTATATACATGCCCACAAGACAGGCTCTTTGATCACGGCCTCACTTCGCATTGGTGCGATCTTAGCGGGAGCGACTAAGCAAGAACTAGCGAGTGTCACTCGGTACGCTGCATATCTCGGCCTAGGTTTTCAGATCCGGGATGATATTCTTGACGTGGTAGGTAACGAAAAGGACTTGGGTAAGACCGCAGGTAAGGACCAGCAGGCCAAGAAACTCACTTATGTAAGCGTGTATGGCTTGCAGGGGGCCGAGGAACGTGCTAGAAAATGCTATGAGTCCTGCCTGACAACATTAGATGCGCTTGGTGGTAGCGAACCCTTGCGCCAAGCCGCAGATCTATGCATAAACAGGACTAAGTAATGTAGGAGGAGTTCGCCTATGCCCTTCTTTCACGCCCTCACCACCAACCCCATTCTTTACCGTGCTTTACTGGCATGGTTTATTTCACAAGGGTTAAAAGTTATTGTCGCCTGGGTTAAGGCGGGGCGGGTGGACTTAGAGAGGCTCACTGGTGCTGGGGGAATGCCAAGTGCACATTCTGCTATAGTAAGCGCATTATCAGCTGGAGCTATTAGATTTACAGGGTTTGAAAGCCCTTTAACAGCCATTACCATTACATTTGCGCTAATAGTTATGTACGACGCTGCAGGTGTGAGACAAGCTGCTGGAAAACAGGCAGAAGTCCTTAATAAGATCATTGAGCAGTTTCGTTTACACAAGCATGTGAGCGAAATTCCGCTTAAAGAACTACTTGGGCACACCCCGGTGGAGGTTCTCGCAGGCGCCTTACTCGGGATCACAATAGCCTATTGGAATTGAATGTATGCTATACTATAGTGTGCCCGTAACGCACTGATGAATTTACAGGCGCTTTGAGGCGCCAATTTTTATGTGTCGGAGGAGACTTATGCTGCTAGAGCGGATTAACTCGCCACAAGATCTCAAGAAACTCACTGAACAGGAACTTAGCGTACTCGCTAATGACTTACGCACTACCATTCTTTCGGGTGTTGCGGAAAACGGTGGTCATTTAGCATCTAACCTTGGCGTAATAGAACTGACAATAGCGCTTCATCGTGAGTTTGACTCACCGGAGGACAAAATAGTCTGGGATGTTGGGCATCAGACCTATGCGCACAAAATGCTCACGGGTAGGCAGCAAAGGTTTGCTACGCTGCGTAAGGCCCGTGGGTTAAGTGGGTTTCCTAAGCGAGAAGAGAGCAGCCATGATGTTTTTAATACGGGACACAGTACAACCTCAATTTCTGCTGCCCTTGGCATAGCAGAAGCTTTGCGCTTACAGGGCAAACACAGACATGTCGTCGCGGTGATTGGGGATGGCGCCCTAACCGGCGGCATGGCATGGGAGGCTCTAAATCACGCTTCACACATTGGTAAGCCACTAATCGTCATACTTAACGATAACGAAATGTCCATTTCACCCAATGTAGGCGCTATTGCCAAATACCTTAATCGCCTACGAACAGCCCCCCTTTATCAGCGCACCAAGCGCGATGTACGTGGGGTTCTTAAGGGCATCCCCCGATTAGGGGACTTTGTCTTTAGCTGGGTGACGCGTTTTAAGTCAAGCCTTAAATACCTTCTGGTGCCGGGTGTGGTTTTTGAGGAATTAGGTTTTACCTATTTGGGACCTGTCGACGGGCACAGTATGAGAGATATAGAAGCGGTATTGCGTCAAGCTAAACAACTGTCTACTCCCGTATTGGTGCACTGTCTTACCCGCAAAGGGAAAGGCTACATACCAGCCGAAGACAGTCCCTCGCTTTTCCATAGTGCGCCCCCTTTTACAGTTGCGACAGGACAACGACGCCGTACAGCGGGCTCGGCTAGCTTTACTGAATTGCTTGGGCAAACTCTAGTTGAACTAGCGGATAGCGACATAAGAATAGCGGCCATCACGGCAGCAATGCTTGACGGCACAGGCCTAGCTGCTTTTGCTCTTTCACACCCAGATCGTTTATATGATGTAGGTATTGCAGAGCAACATGCCGTGACCTTCGCGGCTGGGCTAGCAGCAGAAGGCATGAAGCCTGTGGTGGTGGTATACTCAACTTTTATGCAGCGCGCTTACGATCAGATGCTACATGATGTTTGTCTACAAAAACTACCCGTGGTGATCTGCCTAGATCGGGCGGGAGTGGTGGGAGAAGACGGCGAAACACACCATGGCATCTACGACCTGTCTTATTTACGTACTATGCCGGGCCTTACTGTCTACGCCCCGGTAGGCTCTGAAGACATGCCGCGATTGCTCGGGCATGCTTTAGCTATCAACGCTCCCGTTGCTTTGCGTTACCCTAAGGATAACGCAAAGCCTATAGAGCTCCCAGCCACTACGACCGGAGAACTCTTGTGTGGTTTCGGAGAGATCCTATTAGTGGGTGTGGGGCCTCTACTCGAGGAGTGTATTGAAGCGCACCTCGAACTTACGAAGAGTGGTATCGCCACGAGCGTTTATTATTGTCCGCAGGTCTGGCCGCTGCCGGAGGATCTCATCGAGAAGGCAGTGACGGCGCAACTCATTGTAACCCTAGAGGACAATGTTTTGGCTGGAGGTTTCGGATCGAGTTTAAGTGAGGCCTTATTAAAGCGAAATGCTAAGACAAAAATGTGCTGTATCGGTTTTGAGAATGGTTTTGTACCACAGGCCCCGCGCCAGGTATTGCTTGCGGAGGCAGGATTAAGTGCCGCTAAAATTAGGGAAGTGGTAGTAGAACATGAACAACAACAATAAAAGGCTTGACGTTTTGTTGGCTGAGCGCGGTCTGTGCGAATCACGTGAAAAGGCAAGAGGTCTAATTTTGAGTGGCCTTGTTAGTGTGAACGGTTCCAGAGCAGATAAGGTCGGCCATGCATTCCCGATGGATGCCATTATTGAAATCATTGCACCTGAGCATGCGTATGTATCGCGTGGGGGCTTAAAGCTCGAAAAGGCCCTGCGAGAGCTCAAGGTGTCGGTGCTTGATAAGATTGTGTTAGATGTAGGCGCGTCTACAGGTGGCTTTACTGACTGTGCCCTGCAAAATGGGGCCAAACATGTAGTAGCTGTAGACGTGGGCAGCGGACAGCTGGCCTGGAGGTTGCGCACAGACCCCCGCGTAACTGTAATGGAAAAGACAAATGCACGCTATCTTACGAATGATATGCTTAACCTTACGCCAGATCTCGCTACGGTAGATGTTGCCTTTATTTCTCTTAAGCTGATATTCCCCATGCTGATGCAAGTGCTACCGCCGCATGGCGAAGTAGTTGCACTGATTAAACCCCAGTTCGAAGCTGGTAAAGAAGTGGTCTCACGGGGTAGGGGAGTTGTGCGCGATCGTACCGCACATGAGTCAGTAATACTCGAGATTGTTAAAACTGCTCAGTCTCTTAACTGGGCACTGCAAGGGTTAACTTTTTCTCCTATTACCGGTCCGGAAGGTAATATTGAGTTTATTGGATGGTGGCGTATAACTGGTGACGCCATCGCCCCCCCAATAATTAGCGAACTCGTTGACGTCGCTCACAAGGACTTGAGCACTAAGTAGAGAATATTTCCGGATAAGGGGGGTTGCGAATGCCGTTAGGAATAATCGCTAACCTAGACAAACCTACTACCGTTGATGTTACCCGCGACATACTTGGCTACCTTAGTGAGCTTGGCACCGATGCAATGCTGCCAGTGAATTTAGCCATACAGATCGAGCGTACGGAACTAGGATTTACTGAGCAAGAAATTGCCCAGGAAAGCTCTGCCATTATTGTGCTGGGTGGGGACGGGACTCTGCTTTCTGTCGCCCGGCGTTGGCCTTTCTGGGGAGTTCCCCTGCTAGGTGTTAACCTAGGTCATCTTGGCTTTCTGACCGAAGTAGAAGAGCGCGGTACCAAAGAAGCCGTTGCGATGATTGCGAAAAACGAAATCCGTCTGCAGGAGCGCATGATGCTCAAGGCAACAGTACACCGCAAAGGTATACGAGTATCTGAAGCTTTTGCTCTAAATGATTGTGTTGTGACTAAAGGCGCATTCGCACGAATGATCCGTTTAGAAGTACATATCGGCAAGAGCTATCTAGAGACATTCCCAGCAGATGGCGTAATTATCGCTACCCCCACGGGATCAACTGCTTACTCACTTTCTGCGGGCGGTCCGATAGTAGATCCATCTATGCAGCTCATGCTTCTGACCCCCATCTGCCCACACATGCTTCAGGCTCGGCCGGTAGTCATCTCGGCTCGAGAAAAAATCCGTATCAAGCTCCATTCCGTACATGAAGATATGGTTTTGACCTTAGATGGGCAGGAGGGTATTCGGTTATACCCCGACGATGAAGTCCTAATAGAAAAAGCCGATATCGTGACTCGGCTGATAAAAATAGCCCCCCGAAGCTTCTATGATGTACTACGGCATAAAATGAGCGAGACAACATTGCCGCAAGCACAGCTTTAGGGACGGAAGCACATAGCAGATTAGCACATGGTATTTGTTTACCCCAATCAACAATCCCCCACTCAAAGGAGGCCTCACAAATGTTAGAACGGCTGATTATTCGCAATCTTGCGGTTATAGAAAAACTTGACCTTGAGCTTAATGCCGGGCTCACCGTTCTGACTGGTGAAACCGGGGCAGGCAAATCGATTATTGTCGATGCCTTAAACCTATTACTAGGCGGTCGCGCTAGCAGCGACCTCTTGCGTTCAGGTGCAGAGAAGGCATTTGTCCAAGGTGTATTTACAATTGAGGATGATACAGCTGTAAATACCCTTATGGAGTTAGGCCTATATGAGGAAGATGCTGTAATTATAACGCGGGAGATAACACCTAGCCGCTCCACATGCCGCATCAATAGCAGGGTTGTCAGCCAGACTACCCTCAAGGACGTTGGAGCGTACCTAGTGGATATGCATGGGCAACATGAACATCAATCACTACTACATCCAGACAAGCATTTACGACTGGTTGACTCATACATCGGTGAAGAGGCTCGTGTACTATTGCAGGAGCTCTCCATTTGCGTGAAACGCCATAATGCGTCTTCCCATGAAATACAAGAGTTATCCGGCGACGAACGGGAACGCTCACGACTGATCGACTTGTTTTTGTTTCAGGTGCAGGAAATTGACAAGGCCCGGCTTACCGAAGGTGAAGAAGACGATCTTCGAACGGAGCGTTCTCGGCTCCTAAACTTTGAAAAGCTGAAAAGCGCAGTGGATAGAGTTTATCACGAGCTTTATGCGGGCCAGGGACGCGGCAGGTCTGTTCTAGACATACTAGGCAGAATTATTACTGACGTAACTGACGCTGCAAGACTTGCTCCACAGCTAAATAACAGCAAGGAACTACTAGAGCAAGCCTCCTATTTGCTTGATGATGCAGCGCGGGATATTAGTATTTTCAAAGATGAGCTTAGCTTCGAGCCTGAACGTTTGGAGCAGATTGAAACCCGCCTAGATTTAGTTAGTAAGCTAAAACGCAAATATGGTGATGGTATAGAACAGATTTTAGCGTTTCGTCATGAAGCTGCAGCAACTCTAGAGCGAATTTCTAACTCCAAGGAGCGGGTGGCTGAGCTTGAAGCGGAGCGCGGGGCCGTGTATAAGAAGTTCAATATCGCTGCGCAAAAGCTTCGTGCATTGCGCCTAGCAAAAGGAGAACGACTCGCCGCTGAGGCAGAGAACCACATTAAGGACTTGGGAATGAAAAATGCCCGCCTCACGCTAGAAGTCAAGACACTCGGTGGGGACAGTTTAAGCACGTCTGGTACTGAGAAAGTAGAGTTGCTCTTTTCCGCAAACCTCGGCGAAGAGCCGAAGCCGTTGAGTAAAATTGCCTCAGGAGGCGAAATGTCCCGCGTGATGCTTGGCCTAAAGGCGGTTTTCAGCCAGCTAGATAGCATCCCCACATTAGTCTTTGATGAAATTGACAGTGGAGTGGGCGGCAAAGCAGCGCAAGCAGTAGCAGAAAAAATCGCTCGAGTCGCTATCGGCAAACAAGTGCTATGCGTTACACATTTACCTCAGATCGCAGCTGTAGCCAAAACTCACTTTTATATTCACAAGGATACCAACGAAGAGCGCACTGTTACCACTGTAACTGCACTTGATGCTACGACACGTGTTCGCGAACTGGCACGCATGCTCAGTGGCGACGAGAGTCATGTCGCGTTACAACACGCTCAAGAGCTGCTAAACAAACATCACAAGAACTAGAAATCTGCACCACTTGCCGAAAGATAGTTTACTGAATGGACTGATATATGAGCGATTCCCTCCCTCGTCGCTCCTTTCAGTGGCTTCAGTTCACTTCCTCGGGCAGTGTTTTCATGATACCGTTTTTTCCCAGCTGGCTCGTTGAGCCAGCTTTTTTTGTTTTTTTCTAACGGTAGTTTAGTGCCCACGAATAGGCACGCTGTTTATGTTAACAAACGGGGATAGTAAAAATCCTGTCAGGTTAACTTACAAACAGATTCGACTTTTAGAAAGGAGTGCTCAGATGAACAAGCAAACACGCAAAATCTTGTTAGGTTGGTTCTGTTCAGCGCTGGTGCTAGCTATATGTCTGTCACCGCAATTTCGCAGCTTTACGAGCCTACCTAGCCAGCTACGCATATCTGAAGGCAGTCAACACGCACTACCTTTACAACTACCTTTCGGTTTATGGGTTTCTCTTGATCAACCTGGTATTCTCAAAGTTAACGGGGACGATCTAATCGGAGCAAAAAAATACCAATTGGGCATTCCTCTTTCTCTGGAGCCACTGCAACAGGGCAAGGTTGAGTTAAAGTTAAGCCTTTTTGGACTTACACTCAAGAAACTGTCCCTTGAAATTGTACCATCGATTCAGCTTGTACCGGGTGGTCAGTCGGTGGGGGTCAGCCTACAATCTAAGGGTTCAATGGTAGTCGGTTTTGCCACTGTCCGCAACTCTAGTGGTTCAACCTCTCCAGGCAGAGATGCTGGTCTGCAACTAGGTGACAGAATAATGTCGATTGAGGGTCATGAGAATCCCAGTATCAACACTATCGGCCAGGTTGTTGATGAACGAGGTAGTACAGGGCACAGCATCACCATGCTCATCTGTCGGGGTAGCACGGAGCTCACAATCACTCTAACCCCCCGTTACTGTGAAGAAACTGAAAAGTATCGTCTGGGACTCTATGTCAGGGACGATGCAGTCGGAATAGGTACGCTTACCTTTGTTGACCGGGAATCACTAATGTACGGGGCACTAGGTCATGTGATTACCGACGCCGACACTGGGCAAATAGTCGAAGTTGGCTCAGGAAAGATTGTTAGGGCCACAGTGACTTCGATTGAGGCGGGTAAAAAGGGTATGCCGGGTGAAAAGCGTAGTGTTTTTATTGAAGAACACATCACCGTGGGCAGCATAACGAGGAACACGCCTTTTGGAATTTTCGGTGACATTCTAATCGACCTGACCAACGGCAGTAATCCTCTCCCCATCGCCTTAAAGGATCAGGTACAGGAAGGGCCAGCGCAAATCTACACCGTTATTGAGGGAGAGAATGTAGAGAACTTTGACATTGAGATTCAACGCGTCTCCAGGCAACAGTACACTCCAAGCGGCAAAGGTTTGGTAATTAAGGTTACAGACCCAAAATTATTAGAAGCAACAGGAGGTATTGTTCAGGGGATGTCGGGAAGTCCTATAGTACAGAACGGTATCATCGTAGGCGCCATAACACATGTTTTCGTTAACGATCCGACGCGCGGATACGGAATTTTCATAGAGTGGATGATTCATGAGTCAGGCATGCTTGAAAAGAGACAAGAGACAGCACCAACGTTCTTCTATCGTAGATTTGTACCCCTGACGAGTAGCTAAGTTACTAGTGAGCGCGCCCTAAGCGCGCTCTATTTTGTTATTCAATAAAATTATGAGATTATCTGAAGGAGAAACGTATCGTGCTGTGGAATGGTAAATATAAGCTTTTTTGTGGATTAAATGAGGAGGTAGTAGCGTGAGCGATAAAATCAAAGTCCTAATCGTAGACGACAACCGGGACTTCTGTGACCTCTTGTCGGAGTTCTTGTCCAAACGTCCAGAGTTTATAGTTGTAGGTGTAGGTCATAACGGCGTTGAAGCGCTAGACTTGATGCAGGCTCACAAGCCCGACGTGTGCGTTCTTGACATTATCATGCCCCATCTTGATGGCATCGGTGTGTTAGAACGCATGGTATCTATGCCAGAGAAGTCTAAGCCCAAGACTATTATGTTGACCGCACTAGGTCAAGAACAAATGACAAAGCGGGTACTTGAGCTTGGGGCAAGTTACTACATATTAAAGCCCTTTAATCTCGAAACTTTGGCTCAACGAATTAGACAGTTGTTTAGCAGTGACAGTGCACCCAGCCCTGCCAGCTACGAACAACAACGCTCTCATAAGAACCTCGATCAAAAAATCTCAAACTTTCTACATGAGCTAGGCGTACCTGCTAACATTCGTGGGTATATATATCTGAGAGAGGCTATATCCATGGTAACTGAGGAGATTCAACTTCTCACTGCCATCACCAAGATTCTTTACCCGATGATTGCCGAACAACACGACACGACGCCAAGTCGCGTCGAGCGTGCCATTAGGCATGCCATTGAGGTGGCATGGAGTCGCGGTAATATTGATGCGATTAATAAGCTGTTCGGATTTACCGTAGACCATCGGCGGGGCAAGCCAACTAATTCAGAATTCATAGCTATGGTTGCAGACCGTCTAAGGCTAGAAAGAGCAGTCTAATGAGTAAAAGCGCACAGCTCACTGTGTGCTTTTTTTATTGACCATGGACCGTTCCTCGTTCTTAGTTCCTGTTTACAAGGAACGACAAAACACGCAATTTTCTTTCAAAAGGTTTTACGTATCAAGGGAAGAATAGTATGTTTCAGAACGTAAACTGTACAACTTGGAGGAGGTTAGCGAATGTACAACCATTCCCTGCTAGTTATTAACCCAGGCAGCACTTCAACTAAGGTTGCTCTTTTCGTTGGGACCACCGGCTCTAAACAGGAGAACCTTAGTCATTCTGCCAGTGAACTAGCCCAATTCCCCACGATTTCTGAGCAGTATCAGTTTCGCTTGCAAGCGGTTCAAGAGTTTTTGAAGGCTAACCTCCCTCAACTTGGCACCAACGCACGTTTAGACGCTGTAGTTGGTCGGGGAGGTCTACTTAAGCCACTAAGAGGCGGCACTTATATTGTTAGCGACCATATGCTCTCCGATCTGAAAAGGGGTGTGCAGGGTCAGCATGCCTCGAACCTAGGCGGACTATTAGCGCGCGGTATTGCAGAGCAGTACAACATACCTAGCTTTGTTGTGGATCCTGTAGCTGTTGATGAATTTGATGACGTAGCCCGTATTTCCGGACATCCCGCCATCACGCGACGCAGCTTAGGTCATGCCCTCAACATAAAGGCTGTTGCTAGACGCGTATCACAAGATATGGGAGTTCGCTTTGAGGCCACAAAGCTTATTATGGTACACTTAGGAGGCGGCATCTCTGTCGTTCCACTACGAGACGGCAAAATAGTTGACGTAAATAATGCAAACGAAATGGGGCCTTTTTCACCTGAACGCACAGGGAGCTTGCCCTGCGGCGACTTGGTATCGCTGTGCTTTAGCGGCGAGTATACTGAAAGGGAAGTGCTAAAGCTTATCTCTGGTCAAGGCGGCATGGTTGCATACCTCGGGACAAATGATGCTAGAGAAGCTTACCGCAGAGCAGACGAGGGAGATACTAAAGCTAAAACCATTATGCAAGCCATGGCGTTTCAAATAGCAAAGGAGATTGGGGCAATGGCTACTGTGTTAATGGGTGTAGTAGATGCCATTGTTCTTACCGGAGGGTTGGCAAACTCAGAACGACTAACTCAAGCAGTCACAGACTATGTTAAATTCATTGCTCCTGTAAAAGTCTACCCGGGAGAAGATGAAATGCTGGCACTTGCTGAAGGCGCTTGCCGTGTTTTATCTCAAGAAGAAAAACCTCAAATATATAAACAGGAGGGGCTAAAATGCTAAAAAACTTTTCAGAAGTCCTTGCTGCAGCAAAGCAAGGCCCACGGCGCACGATTGCAGTTGCGGTTGCCCAGGACGCAGACGTACTATCTGCTATCAAAGACGCGCAGGAAGCTGGCATAGCTGAGGCTATTCTAGTTGGCGATGCCGTAAAGATACGCTCGATTGCCGAAGAAGTAGGTTTTGACATCACCTCGCTCGAGATTCAAAACGAAACGGACAATGTCCAGGCGGCTAAATTAGCCGTTTCACTCGTACGCGAAGGTCGTGCTCATATGTTAATGAAAGGTCTGATCGGCACAGCTGATATCTTGAGGGCTGTACTAGACAAAGATAACGGCCTAAGGACCGGCAGAGTGCTTAGTCATGTAGCTGTCTTCGAAGTACCAACATACCATAAACTACTCTTTATGAGCGATGGTGGGCAGAACATAGCTCCGGATCTTAAGCAGAAAGCTGAGATAACCCAGAACGCAGTGGACATTGCGCGGGCCCTAGGCATCAAGACGCCAAAGGTCGCAGCTATTGCAGCTCTCGAGCTGGTTAACCCCAAGATGCCAGCAACTGTCGACGCAGCCGAGCTACAAGCCATGGCAGAACGGGGAGAGCTTACGAATTGTATTGTACATGGACCACTAGCCTTTGATGGGGCGATTAGCGCCGAGGCGGCAAAACACAAAGGCATTAAGTCAGAGGTTTCTGGCGACGTTGATGTCCTAGTTGTTCCGTACATTGAGGTCGGTAACGTCTTATACAAGACGCTTGTTTATTTGGCTAATGCCAAGGTTGCCGGACTCATCGCCGGAGCCGCTGCGCCAATCGTTCTCACCTCGCGTTCCGACTCTCATGAGGCAAAACTACTCTCCATAGCTTGCGCCTCCGTAGCCGCTAGGAAGTAGCCATGACTACTGACAAGGAATTTATCCTGTGTATTAACCCTGGCTCTACCTCTACTAAGGTCGCTGTATTCGAGGGTAACCTGCTTCTTTTTGAAGAGACGCTGCGCCATGCCGCTCAGGAACTGACACCGTACCCCCGCATAGCGGACCAGTACCAGTTTCGCCGGGAGGCGATTACTAAATTCATCGCCTCCCAAGAGTTCCCGATGCAAAAATTAACCGCTGTAGTGGGGCGCGGTGGTCTCTTAAAGCCTATCCCCGGTGGGACCTATACGGTCAACGAACTTATGGCAAGTGATTTAAAACAGGCAGAGCGGGGTGAACACGCCTCTAACCTAGGAGGACTCCTCGCCAAGGATTTCGCCTCTGCTCTTAATATTCCTGCCTTTATTGTTGACCCTGTGGTTGTCGACGAAATGCAACCTATTGCCCGTATTTCGGGGCACCCCCTAATCGAACGCAAGAGCATTTTTCACGCCTTGAATCAGAAAGCTGTTGCTAAGCGTTATGCGCAGTCTAAGGGCACCAACTACGAAGAATTGAACCTGATTATTGCACATCTGGGGGGCGGAATCTCTGTCGGAGCACATGAAAACGGCAAGGTAATTGACGTGAATAACGCCTTAGACGGAGACGGACCATTTTCCCCAGAGAGAAGTGGAAGCCTCCCTGTGGGCGACCTTGCTCGTTTGTGCTTTAGTGGCAAATACACTCAAGGTGACATTAAGAAGATGCTCACTGGCCAAGGTGGCCTTATAGCCTACTTAGGTACTAATGACGGTCGAGAAGTGCGTCGCCGAATCGAGGCCCAGGACGATCAGGCACGCTTGGTGTTTAAGGCCTTAGCCTATCAAGTGGCCAAAGAAATCGGGGCTATGGCCACGGTACTTCGCGGCCAAGTTGACGCAATTATTATTACGGGCGGCTTAGCATACGATCAGGAGTACCTCATACCTTGGGTTAAGGAAGCAGTACAGTTTATCGGTCCTGTGGAAGTTATGCCTGGAGAAGATGAAATGATCGCGCTGTGTGAGGGGGCACTGCGTGTGCTGATGGGTCAGGAGACAGCTCAGATCTATGCCTAAATTTTGGCGTCACAGAGTAACGATTATTACTGGCGGGTACGGGAGTGGTAAGACTGAGGTTTCCATTAATCTAGCCTTGGCTAAGAGTGCGAGCGCACGCGAAAACCCTATAGCCTTAGTGGACTTAGATATCGTTAACCCGTACTTTCGCAGTCGAGATAGAATAGTTGAGCTAGCCGCTCGAGGCGTCCACGTCATCGCGCCTGAAGGTGCCTTGCGTACGGCAGACTTACCTGCTTTGCCCCCTTCCATTGGCGGCAGCATCTTAGATCAAACCCAAGACGTAGTGATTGATGTAGGGGGGGACCCTGCAGGTGCGAGGGCTTTAGGTCGGTTCAAGCACGACCTTAGTACGACGCCATACGACCTGTACTTGGTGGTAAACCCCAATAGACCGCACACCAGAACGGCAAGGGATGTAGCAGAGTTACTGCGCTTAATTGAACAGAAGTCCCGTTTGACCGTCACCGGTTTGTGCAACAATGCGAACATCATGGAGTATACCCAAGCGTCTGATTTAGTTAGAGGTCAGCAGTTGCTCACAGAAGTTACCGCTTTGACTGGTATCGAGACAGTGTTCACCGCGTGTGTACCTGAGTTAGTTGAAGAGGTCACACGCTTGCTACCCGAATACCCCGTCCTTCCCTTGCGGTTATCGATGAGGCCGCCATGGAAGGAGCCTGACAAAATATAGAGGAGGTTCTGACATGGGAAAGGTGACATTCACCGAAGAAAGGTGCAAAGGCTGTGAACTATGTACCACTGTGTGCCCCGTCAAGATTGTGGTCATGGCAGACAAGATCAACAGCAAGGGTTTTCGACCAGCTACCGTGAGTGATATGAAAAAGTGCATTGCTTGTGCAGCTTGCGCCCGCATCTGTCCGGACGCAGTAATCGAAGTAGAGAAGTAGGAGGAGAGACTATGGGCGAACGCATTTTAATGAAGGGCAACGAGGCGATAGGGGAAGCAGCCATTAAGGCAGGTTGCCGCTTTTTCTTTGGTTACCCCATAACCCCGCAAAACGAGTTGCCTGAGTATATGTCACGTCGTATGCCTCAAGTAGATGGCACCTTTGTGCAAGCCGAGAGTGAAATAGCTGCGATTAATATGGTATATGGGGCAGCTGGAGCTGGTGCACGGGCCATGACTTCTTCATCTAGCCCTGGTATTAGCCTAAAGCAGGAGGGCATCTCCTACATTGCTGGTGCAGAATTGCCAGCTGTAATTGTCAACATCGTTCGCGGAGGTCCGGGATTAGGTGGAATCCAGCCTGGTCAGGGAGACTATTTCCAGTCTGTTAAGGGTGGAGGACATGGTGATTACAGACTAATTGTACTTGCCCCGGCCAATTTACAAGAGGCTGTGGACCTAGTAACGGAAGCCTTTGACCTTGCTGACTACTACCGCAATCCAGTGCTCATTTTAGGCGACGGCCTCCTAGGGCAAATGATGGAACCCGTTGAGTTCAAAGCTACAAAACTACGGGAACTGCCCGCTAAAGAATGGGCCACAAATGGCCTTCGTAATCACGGCGGGAAAACCAATATCATCAATTCGTTAGTTTTGGACCCGCATGGACTAGAAGAACACAATATCAGGCTACAAGAGAAATACGCCCGCATTGTGGAAGCGGAGCAAAAGGCTGAGATCGTTGACTGTGATGATGCCGAACTTGCTATCGTGGCTTACGGTTCAACTGCCCGTATAGCTAAAACCGCTGTAACTCAGCTCAGGCAAGAAGGGCTAAAAGTCGGGCTAATTAGGCCAATTTCTTTGTGGCCGTTCCCCGTTAAGGATTTTGAAAAGGTTATTCCTACTGTAAAGAGCTTCTTGACAGTGGAAATGAGTGCCGGTCAGATGGTAGAAGATGTGCGTTTAACCGTAAATGGCTGTAAGCCTGTTTATTTCTATGGTCGTATGGGCGGCATTGTTCCCGCGCCTGAGGAGATTGCGGCTCAAGTAAGAGAGATCCTAGGGGGTGCAAAATAGTGGTTAAAGTTTTTGAACGTCCGAAAGCTCTAGCTGACGTACCTACCCACTATTGCCCCGGCTGTACCCACGGTATTATTCACAGGTTAATCGCCGAGGTTATAGATGAATTAGGCATCGTAGATAAGACTATTGGTGTAGCACCCGTAGGTTGCGCAGTGTTGGCCTATAACTACTTTACTTGCGATATGCAGCAGGCTGCTCACGGCCGTGCGCCTGCAGTTGCCACTGGTATTAAGCGCGTGTGCCCTGACTCTGCCGTATTTACCTACCAGGGAGACGGCGACTTGGCTTCCATCGGTTGTGCCGAAATTGTGCATGCCGCGGCACGTAGCGAACAGATTACTACCATCTTCGTCAACAATGGCATTTATGGTATGACTGGTGGCCAGATGGCTCCTACGACCTTACCAGGCGACAAGACCACAACATCCCCCTACGGCCGCGATACCAGTAAACAAGGTTTCCCCATTAGAATATCAGAAATGCTAGCGACCCTGGACGGCCCCGCCTATATTGCGCGAGTGTCCGTTCATAATGTAGCTAATATCGTTAGGGCTCGCAAAGCCATTAAGAAGGCTTTTGAGTATCAGTTAGCCGGCAAAGGGTTTACGCTAGTCGAAATTCTCTCAACTTGTCCCACTAACTGGGGAATCACCCCTATTGAGGCGCTCAATAAAGTAAAATCCGAGATGCTGCCTTACTTCCCCTTAGGCGAAATTAAGGACATCGAGGCAGGTGAAAAAAAATGATACTTGATGTGATTATGGCCGGATTTGGTGGACAGGGCGTTATGCTCATGGGTCAGCTACTGACTTACGCCGGGATGGTAGACAATAAACAGGTATCATGGATGCCCGCTTACGGCCCTGAAATGCGCGGTGGTACAGCTAACTGCACCGTAATCGTTTCGGATGCACCTGTAGGTTCACCGGTTGTATCTGAGCCGAAGGCAGTTATCGCCATGAACCTGCCTTCGCTAGACAAGTTTGAACCCCTAGTTAAGCCAGGCGGGGTGCTTATCTACAATAGCTCCCTTATCCACAGAGCTCCTACCCGCACAGATGTGCGTTTAATTGCCATCCCTGCTAATGAAATAGCAGCAGAGCTTGGTAACACCCGTGTAGCGAATATGGTAATGTTGGGGGCGTTACTCGCTGCTACTGAAGCAGTAAGTACTTCTGCGGTAGAAGCCGCCTTAAAGAAGGCCTTGCCGGCTCACCGCCAAGATCTACTGCCGTTAAACTTAGAGGCCATAGCCCGCGGCAGAGAGCTAGTTAAATAATGAAACAAGGGCGGGAGCATATACTCTCGCCTTTGTTCTGTTCCTAGTTTCTAGTGCCTTGTTCCTCGTTGACAGAACATAGACAGCGGCAGGAAGGAATTCAGCGGAGGCATACTGTACTTAACCCATAACGCTGACTTCGATCCTAATTTAGACGGTGTTTGATGTACTCAAGTAAGGTCATATGGGGATAAGTCTTTGCCATCTCCCGCAACTGACGCATAATGCTAGACGTAGTACCTTTTATTACTAAGGATGAAGCGCGGACAAAGATTTTCATCAAATCACCTCACCCTAGCTTATGAAGGCCACGCTTCCCGCATACCTTATAGTATTTAGTACTAAACATGCAGAAGGGGGGGGCTGTACATGAGTCGCAGAGGATTTGGCTTTGCAGAACATATTCGTCAGCGATGGTTGGCCTATGCTATAGCCTGCCTAGTATTCGTGATCGGAACTGTCTCTGGAGCAGTTACGGTAAAGGCTATAACCTTTCACCAAAAACAAGACTTAATCGGTTATATTAACACCTATTTTGAAACCATGATGGTGGGCAAACTAGAGGCAGCGACTTGGCAAAGCGTTGTATGGATGAATTTTCAGACTGTTGTCCTGATGTGGTTATGCGGTCTCATAGTTTTCGGAGTACCGGTGATTATTGGCCTGATCTTTGCGCGGGGATTCGTAATTGGTTTTAGTGTGGGTTTTCTAGTAGATGAACTGGGCCTCAAAGGCTTCCTATTCGCTCTGGCCTCGATAATTCCACACAATCTAATCGTTGTTCCCGCCCTGGTAGGGTTGGGTGCGCTGGGCATTTGTTTTTCGTTCTCTGTCATTTTTGGCGGCAAGCATAGAGTGGGGCTGCGCAAAAATACATCACCCGCTGTTCAGTACAGCGCGAACACCGTACTATTCTTGTTACTGATGGCTGCAGCCAGCCTCGTGGAAGTCTTCATTACGCCCGTTTTTATTAAGGCAGCCTTAACCCTATTTTAGACTTAGCATTTATGCTAAAATTACTGAGGGAGAGCGCAGATTGCCTGGGAAATAGACCCAATACGACACGTACATTGCTTTCTCCTCATACTTCGACAATAAGGAGACCGATATGCGACAACTTGTCAGGGTCGTAATTTTTACCTTAGTGGGCGTATTGACCCTCAACCAATTCGTATGTGCGCAAACAGTGGTAGCTTCGCGCGCTATCCTAGTAGCTGTTGGTCAGCAAACTCCTCTTTATAGTAAGAACGCTGCTGCACGCCACTCGCCAGCTAGTATTACTAAAGTTCTAACGGCTGTTCTCGCCATAGAATCGGGCCGACTAGACGAACCAGTCACCGTAAGTGCAACAGCGCCATCTGCCGGAGGTTCCTCCCTGTATATTAAGGCAGGAGAGGTCTATTCATTGCGAGAGCTGCTCTACGCAGCGATGCTAATCTCGGCTAACGATGCAACCGCAGCAATCGCGGAGCATTTGGGAGGCAGCATTAGCGGCTTTGCAGAGATGATGAATCAGCGGGCCACTGGCCTAGGTATGGCCAATTCCTTTTTTATAAATCCACATGGCATGCCGGAAGACGGCCAATACTCAACCGCAGAAGACCTAAGTATCTTGGGTGTGCACGCAGCATCACTGCCGTTGTATCTAGAAATAGCATCGACCAAGCGGTACATACTAGCAAATGGACGAGTCGTAAACAATCAAAATAAACTGCTCAATACCCTTGGCGTGAAGGCAGGAAAAACGGGATATACCGATGCAGCGGGACAATGTCTTCTGACTATAGCTGAACAAGACGGCTTAACGCTCGTAAGTGTAATCCTTGGTTCGCAAGGACAATCCATGTGGACTGACACAGCAAGCTTATTGGATTTTGGTTTTAGCAACTACACCCGACGTGTTCTCGTGAGAGATAAACAGACGATTGGCGTTACACGCATTCCCTTAGCCGGTGAGATACTATTAATCGCCAAGGGGGAAGTTGCGCGAGTCTATAAGACCTCTGAAACGCTAAACTTGAGTACTGAGGTAAAAGTCACCGATCGCCTTCTACCGCCACTCAGACCTGGACAAGTAGTCGGGGAAATCATTATCCGTAATGGCGGCGTTGAAATTGCCCGAACGGCATTGACTGTCCCAGTGTATATACCATTAGTGACCACTCCTAGGATAATAGGAATACTATGTATTATGGGCTTTCTCGGAGGGACCATAATTTTTAGGCGGAGGTGGAGAGCATTAAACAAAAAGTGATTGTGCTGTACGGTGGAAGGTCAGCGGAGCATGAAGTCTCCGTTAACTCTGCCGCCTCGATAATGACTGCAATTGACGCTGATAGATATCTTCCTATTCCCGTTGGTATCACTAAGACCGGGCGATGGGTAGGCGGTATAGACCCTAGGGAAATTATTGCCACTAGGAAAACTACTGTACCGGAGCCCGCTCAGGATGAAGGCATAGGGCCTATCGCGCGCATTCTCAGCCAAGGCGACGTGGTGTTTCCGGTCATGCATGGTCCTTTTGGCGAAGACGGCTGCATCCAAGGCTTGTTAGAAATTGTGAATAAGCCATACGTGGGCGCTGGCGTTATAGGCTCTGCGTTAGGTATGGATAAAATATTCCACAAGACCATTTACACACAAAGAAATATTCCTGTAGTCGATTTTTGCTGGATTAGTAATTTTGATTACGAGCAAGAACCCGCCGTATTTCATGCTCAAGTTGCGAAAGCTTTGGGTTTCCCTTGTTTTGTTAAGCCCGCTAATATGGGTTCTAGCGTTGGGATTACCAAAGTTAGTACAGAGAGCGGATTGGCACGTGCAATTGAACTAAGCTTAAAGTATGACCGCAAGGTATTGGTGGAGAAAGGCGTCATAGCTAGAGAGATCGAGTGTAGCGTTATGGGTAACGACGACCCTAGGGCATCACTGCCCGGAGAAATTGTACCTAGCGCCGATTTCTACGACTATACTGCCAAATATGAGCAACCATCGACACTACACATTCCCGCTGTCCTCACTCCTCAGCAGATAGTACAGATTCAAGACTTAGCCATTAGAGCATATAAAGCGATTGACTGTGTAGGGTTGGCTAGGGTGGATTTTTTCTTGCTACCATCGGGAACAATCTATGTGAACGAAATCAACACCATGCCCGGATTCACGCAGATCAGCATGTACCCAAAGATGTGGGCTGCATCGGGGCTCTGTTACACAGATTTGATAACTAATATGATTAGTCTGGCTTTTGCCAAGTATGAACAAAAGCGCAGGATTTCTGTGAGTTTTAGAGAATAGCTTCAATGTATAATATAAATGGAGGTGCTCAAATGAGTATGCAATTATCAAACCGAGGCATTAATATACCGGCATCGCCCATCCGTAAACTCGTCCCCTTCGCAGACGAGGCCAAAAACCGCGGCATAAAAGTGTACCACCTCAATATTGGTCAGCCCGACATTGAGACTCCGGTAGAAATGTGGGACCGTATCAAGAACTACGAAGAGAAAGTTCTAGCTTACGGGCCCTCTAACGGCCTGTTGGAATTTCGTAAAGGGCTCTCCAATTATTACGCAAAGTACGATGTACATGTGTCACCTTCCGAAATCATTATTACTACAGGCGGCAGCGAGGCCTTACTTTTTGCTATGCTCGCAACTTGCGATGCCGGAGACGAAGTCTTAGTCCCCGAGCCGTTTTACGCCAACTATAATGGTTTTGCTGTGTACGGTGACATTAAGGTAGTCCCCGTAACCGCTAGGGCCGAAGATGGGTTTAGGTTGCCTCCTAAGGAGCACTTCCTACAAAAAATAACACCTCGCACCCGCGCTATCTTAATCAGTAACCCCGGTAACCCAACAGGAGTGGTCTATACCAAGGAGGAATTACAGGTTGTTGCGGATATCGCCATTTCGCATAATCTTTACATCATAGCTGACGAAGTGTACCGTGAGTTCGTCTATGACGGTGAAAAGTACACCAGCATAATGACGATTTCGGGTGTAGAACAGCATGCGATTATCGCCGATAGCATTTCCAAGCGTTTTAGCGCCTGCGGCGCTCGCATCGGAAACCTTGTCAGTAAGAACAAGGTCCTAATGGATTCGATTATGCGCTTCGCCCAAGCACGCCTGTGCCCACCTACCCTTGAGCAGGTCGGCGCCATTGGTGCACTTGATGTCCCCGAGTCTTACTTTGAAGGTATCTTGACCGAATATCAAAACCGCCGCAATATCATCTACGAAGGAATCATGAGTATTCCCGGCGCAGTTTGCATGCGGCCTAAGGGCGCCTTCTATGTGATTGCGAAACTACCTATTGACGATGGAGATGCGTTCGCTCAATGGATGCTAGAAGAGTTCTCCCTCGACGGGGCTACCACCATGGTTGCACCAGCAGCAGGCTTCTATGCCACACCTGTCCTAGGCAAGGATGAAATTCGCTTGGCCTACGTTCTAAAGCCTGCGGACTTAACTCAAGCGATGCGCGTCCTCGCTGCCGGCGTAGAAAAGTATCGTCAAGTAAAAGGGATATAAGACAAAGTGGCGCCCCTCGCGGGCAATGTCATTAACTTAAGGAACCTAAATAAATGGAGACCAAGAGCTCGTCTCTTGGTCTCCATTTTTATGCGCATTGGAAGCAGTGGGGAAGCAGTGGGGACGGAGCCTCGAACGGCGTTGTCTTTTGCTGCGAAGCATCACGATAACACAGGTCTACTAATTCTGTTAAGCCAGCAGCCAAACTTGAATCACCAGGATGCTGATGGGTTAACAGCCCTAATGTGCGCTGCGAAGCATGGATTAGAAAGGAATATCCGCTTATTAATTGAAGCAGGGGCAGGCGGTAATATTCAAGACAATAACGGATATACAGCACTTATGTGGACTGCTAGGAAGTGTGAAGAAGAGGCTATGGCAACTTTGCTTGGGCTCGGTGTAGATGCAAACATTAAAGACAAGCAAGGAGATAGTGCAGTATTCACTGTTCACAATACAAATAACCGATATGGTCGACCAACATTATGATCTGGACGGAAGTCTAGCTAGGATTGTGAAAATATTCCTGGATGCAGGGATAGACCCCAAAGCAAAAAATTGAGATGGCGATGACCTGCTTACAGTAGCTAAGATGCGCAACCTAAGTAAAGTGCTAAAGTTACTGGGACCCTAGTATCAGCCTTAGAGCATTTCAAAAGATGCACCCATGATGGTTTGACGTTTATGTAGCGTTGCGTTACAATATCGACGAGTCTCGCGTTAGGGGGGGGTCTTAATGGACATTAGAGAGGTGTTGTTCCGTGAACACTATTTGTTTTCGCGTGATGACGTCCTGCATTCACTTGAGCTTTTCATCGAACCCGAAAAGGCCAATGAAGAGCCCGGTTGTTCGGTCGACGTACTGAGAAACAGAATAAAGCTCTGCAAGAAGTTCTATGCGGCGGTGAAAAAATGTAAGCTACCAGTTTTGACTGAGCTTTGGTGGTATTACGAGTATGACTTCCTCGAAAACCGCATGGAGTTAAATCTTTGCCAGGCCAGCGATATTGAAGTTGAAAATGGCCAAATTAGCACGATGACTTCGACCGTGGAACACACCTTGATAACTGTAGAGTGCGATTATCTTACCGTTGAGCAATATGCCGCCATGCTCGGCATTGAGCCCGTCACGGTCAGGCAATGGATTAGGCGTGGGAAACTACGACATGCAAAGAAGACCGGGCGTGACTGGCTAATCCCAAACACAGAAGATAAGCCTGGTAGGGGCTATACCAGCGTGCTGTACATTGTAGAAGATGATGCTCGAATTGATAGTGATGAGTTCCCTCTGCTGGCAGTGTCCAATCGGATAACGATTGTGCAAGACCAAGACAAGAAGAGCAGATTCATCTGCTACCTTAACAATGACATAACCAAGTTTCACAGCGAACTTGAGCTTACAAGAAGTGAAGTCGAAAGACTGGAACACACCATTATTGAGTCAGGGAAAGCACGCATTGGAGGACACATACAGTACTTCCCTCATGTCATTAGAGATACGGACTGAGCAATCGTATTGATTAGGGGTGTAAATATGGACCTGCAGATTCCTTTGTTACGGCTTAAGAACAAAAGAAAGGTCTTTCATTCGGAGGCTGATTTTCAATTCGCCCTTGCTTGGGAGCTACAACTACAATATCCCGATGCTTCTGTCCGGCTTGAGTACCCGCCCCCGCACGATCCCACGAAGTACGTCGATATTCTCGTGCGGCTTGGTGAGGATGTTTACCCCATAGAGTTGAAGTACAAAACGAAGCTGTTCAGTGCGATGGTCGGCGGTGAGCCGTATTACCTAAAAAATCATGGAGCGCAGGACGTCGGCAAATATGACTTTGTGAAAGACATCTGCCGTGTTGAGGCTTTCCGCGAACATATCTCTGGCTACAGTGAAGGCTACGCCATTTGGTTGACGAATGATCCATACTACTGGAACAAACCGAAGAATAATACCGCTGGATACTCTGCGTTCAGCGTTCATCACGGTGCCGTCAAGGAAGGCACGATGTCCTGGGGCATTAGCATGAGCAAGGGTACTACCAAAGGTCGGGATAACGCACTCGTCCTCTCCGGGCGCTACATTATCGACTGGCATGACTACAGCCAGGTCGACGCCAAAAACGGCCTCTTTATGTACTCGATTGTCAGGGTGGTTGGCCGAAATTGAGAACAGGAGGTTTGTGATGTCTGTTGAAGTGTTAGCTCTGAATCATCGAGATACGATTATTGACGCTTTTGAGAAAGGGAAGCAGCGGTCAGGATAATCAGTCCCTTCATCAGTCCTGAATAGGACAAACTCCAGCTGATGTAGGAGAAGGTCGAGTATTTTATCGCGGCAAGCGACAGAGTTACCCCGCAGTTCCTAGTTAATGTTTACGAAGTGGGGGATAGTTTATGTTTATCGGCGCGGCAATAGCAGATATTCAGGCCATGCAGAGGGTATTGGGCCGCATGGCCAATATGTTTCATAGATAAGGCGAGTCCATCTGAGCCGACTTTAATGGATTTATCTGGCTATCCACACTATGAGAATGTCTGTAGTAACATTCTGAAGTTCTACCTATCGACAGAGGAAGTCCCTGGATTGAAAGATATGATGGTAAGAGCTCTGCTGGAAGCGGCACACATTCAAGCAAAGCGCCAGATAGTAGTACGTGAGGTTGAACGTGAGGTGCCAACTAGCAGTGGTGGACGTATTGACATTGTGGTTAATACCGACGAGGAGCTTATAGGAATTGAGAACAAGATTTCGCTGTTGTCACGAATGACTTGAAGGACTATAGCACTTGGCTAGATAGTCAGGCAAACGGGAGGAGAACGGTTAAAATCCTCCTTACTCTGCACGGTGGTATGGTTCCCAACACAGCAGATTTTGTGCAGGTGAGTTATGATGATTACTTTAACCGTGTGGAACACATTCTTGGTAGCTATTGGGGAGGTGCCCATCACAAATACCTTTAATATCTAAAGGACTTTTTGCGAACAATCCGATCACTAAAGAGGGGAGACATGGGGTTGTATACTGAACTGATGGAGTTTCTCAAGAATAACGAGAAACATGTTAGCCGCCTTGTTAAAGTCGTTAATGAAACACTAAAGGCAATGCGACTAGAAGTAGCTCAGCCCGTTGATCAAGTATGATGACAAGAAATGCACTCAGTTTACCTATAGGGAGTCGGACAGCTTGTTTGACATACTGGTGCATGACTAGGAACATACCAACACGAAGCAGGGGTCACGATTCCATGGCGTGAAGTAGTAGCCGTTTTTGCTATAACCTACGATCAGGATTTTGACCAGGCCACGAGACAAACAATCCGCAATCTCGCTGAAAGTTGGTTGCGGTATCACGAACGGGATATTTACATATATGACGACCAGGGTAATGTCCTACGGACCATAACAGAGTCGTGGTACACCGTGAATTCCTTGTCAAACGTCATGGCCAGTTTGTCATTAAGTGTTGATGATCAAGAGCGAGTGACTTTATATCTCGAGCAATTACCGTCTAACTGAAGCAACAATATTCGCTATTCGCAGAAAATCACTCCTAAACCTTATGGGTCAAGGGTTTCTGGTCTTCCTCATTAGAGGTGCCTGTCAAAGGTTTTCTTGACATATCTAGCCGAAGTTGTATATTATAATAGTGGTTCGTAAGCCAATAAATAGTTAAAGGGTGGTGTCAAGGTGAAAAAAACACTCCTAGCGATTCTTCTAGGCGTTGGACTACTTCTTGCACCTATGGTCGAAGGAGCACATCAATCTTCTATTTCGTCAGAAGATATCATGGTAGATGTGTTGACAAGTGAATTAGGCTTGAGCTTAGATGAAGCTAACATTGTACAAAACCAGTGGAGAGCAATGGAAAACGTGGAAGTTATCCATAAGATGATAGAGTCCGATTCCAAATTGGCATATGTCTACGGAGGAAACTACCTAGGGAAAGACGGTCTGACAGTTCAGTTTACCCAGCCTGTAAAAGAACACTTCTCTAAGATGAACGGTGTTACGGTCGAAGTGGTCAAATATACCTACAAAGAACTAAAAGCAGTGCATAGTGCGATTGATGAGGTTGCAAAGGAACTAAAAGTGGAAGGAATTAGTCACGTAATTCAGGCCGCTGCAACAGATGTTATATCTAATACAGTTCATGTCTGGATAAGATCCATGGATAAGGATGTTATTGCCAGTGTAGTTAATAAAGTATCTTTGAAAACTGAAGTAGACGCAAAAGATGCCATAACTTTTATTAAGGCAGAGGAAATTAATAACGCGACGAACATCATCAACGGCTGGCATCATGCGGACCAATACGGTCAAGGTGCAACTATTGGTTTTCGTGCTAGAAGGCTGAATTCCGGTGTATGGGAGAACGGCTATATTTCCACAGGCCACGTATCTACTTCTTCTGGTCAATCAGTATATGACATCAACCCTCAGACGGGTACGTGGACTCTAGCAGGTGTGATGCGTGCGAAGCACGACGGAGGAACGGTTGATGCGTCCTTCATAGCGGCAGCATCCGGGAGAACCCCCTCAAGGACGTTCATGAATGGAGATTCTTATGCTTATGTCTTGCAGTCGCCAAATCAAATCGGCCTCTATGTAGAGAGTTATGGTGGTACCTCTCTTAGAACGACAGGATACATTTCACAAACAGATTGGAAGGCCTATGATCAGGGTGGTAACTTAATTTACTGGGACATGATAAGGGCTAGCTATCATACCGACAGTGGTGACAGCGGTTGTGCAGTTACATGGATTAGGTATGTCGGAAGCGCATCGGCGGTCCGTTGTGTTACAGGAGTGACTAAAGCTTGGATAGGATCAGACCACAACAACTCCGTATATAGCCGGGTAAATGCTGTTTTTCAGCAGTTTGGTGCAGAAGATTATTAGATTATTCGGCTACCTAGATAGTGAAGTAGGGGCTGTCGCAAGTTGAGCGGCGCCTCCTTAATTGTGGTTTTTTGAGCATGCAAAGAGGATCCAACTAAGCACACAAGCGGCCTGGTTTCCCCGGGTCGCTTTTTCATATGAATAGTTCTCTCCTGAATACGTCGCATCTAACTTAACACTTGAGCCGCGGAGATTTTACACTCACAGCGCAATAATTTGACAGTCCCGTCGCGCACCTTTACACCTTAAGTCTGTAGTAGAATTGGGTTCATGCGTCGTATTGACGGCGTAAATACATCCAAGGCGGTCATCAAATGACCGACTACAGAGAGGTTCTGCGGTTGCATAACTTAGGACTCAACCACAGCAAGATTGCCGCGAGTGCGGGAATCTCTCGCCCGACCGTGATCAAAATTCTACGGTGTGCGGAGTCACAAGGGTTGAGCTGGCAAACGACCGAAGGGCTGTCTGACCGGGAGCTTGGGGAACGATTGTACCCCAAGGAAGAAGGCAAGCCTAGCTACAAGTTGCCATATTACACTTGGGTTCACCGTGAGCTGACAAAGCCTGGCGTGACATTGCAGTTGCTCTGGTTTGAGTACTGCGAAAAGTGTCGTGAGAACGATGAAATTCCATACCAGTTAACGCAGTTTAAGAAGTACTATTATCATTACCTATTAAGTTGGTGTGTTTGGCAAGTAAGAATTGCATAGAGTGGCAGCTAATTTGTGCATAGCGTCCTGTCGTGTTTCCTTCTCCCTTCCCCCCCTAGGGGGGGAAGGGA
>WSXW01000015.1 GCA_009773495.1 Bacillota bacterium | reverse complement strand
GGAGACGGTCCCCAGCAAGAGTAACTGCAACTGATTGAGCGCAAGACTTAATGCAACTACGCCACATTGCATCGGTTGCGTTTACTTTGTCAAATAGCATCGCGCAAAAATATCGCTTAGCACATCGATTATGCCTTGCCCCGGCCTAGCTGCTATGATATACTAACCCTTGGTGTTTTCAACTACACACGCGGCCGGATGTGCCGGGCGGTGCCTGGGTTTCTCGGGTTCCTAGCGCAGACGAAGGACGCGGAGGATAAAACCAAGGAGGTGAGTCTCATGGCAGTAATTAGTATGAAGCAATTGCTAGAAGCTGGCGTGCATTTTGGTCATCAAACACGTCGCTGGAACCCCAAAATGGCTCCTTACATCTTTATGGAGCGTAACGGAATCTACATTATCGACCTACAAAAGACCGTTCGTAAGCTAGAAGACGCTTATTCTTTCATTAAGACAATAGCTGCTAACGGTGAGGGCATTTTGTTCGTAGGTACCAAGAAGCAGGCTCAAGAGGCAGTGGCTGAGGAAGCAGCACGTTGTAACATGTTCTTTGTAAACCAGCGCTGGCTCGGCGGCACCCTTACTAACTTCCAGACTATTGAAAAGCGTGTTAAGCGCCTTCATGAATTGGAGCGCCTGTCTAACGACGGCACATTCGAAGTTCTTCCCAAAAAAGAAGTAATAACCTTGCGTAAAGAAATGGACCGCTTGGAAAAGTTCCTAGGTGGTATTAAGAACATGAAAGAGCTTCCCGGTGCTCTGTTCATAATTGACCCCCGCAAGGAAAAAAACGCAGTTGCCGAAGCCCGTAGGCTGAACATTCCAATTGTCGCTATCGTTGATACCAATTGCGATCCCGATGAAATTGACTACGTAATACCCGGTAACGACGACGCAATTAGGGCTGTTAAGCTCTTGACTGCAACCATGGCCGATGCGGTCCTCGAAGCTAGGCAAGGCGAGCAAGTAGCTGAGTAGAGACACAACCGGGTAAGGGTGCAGACAACTGCATCCTTACCCATTTTTATCCTACAGGCATGGGAGGTTTGAATTATGGCAAAGATTGAAGCTAATCTCGTTAAAGAGTTGCGCGAACGTACAGGTGCAGGCATGATGGACTGCAAAAAGGCTCTGACTGAAGTGAACGGTGACATGGATAAGGCTATCGAATTCTTACGTGAGAAGGGGCTAGCCGCCGCTAATAAGAAAGCTGGGCGTATCACTAGCGAGGGCGTTGTAGAAGCGTATATCCATGGTAATGGGCGTATCGGCGTTCTGGTAGAAGTAAACTGCGAGACTGACTTTGTGGCCAAGAACGAAGCATTCCGTTCTCTGGTGCGTGATATTGGCATGCAGATTGCTGCCGCTAACCCTCAATATCTCACACGTGAAGAAGTTCCCGCATCGATTATAGAACATGAAAAGGATATTCTCCGCGCTCAAGCTATCAACGAAGGCAAGCCAGAGAAGATCATTGATAAAATGGTAGAAGGTCGCCTCGAAAAGTTTTTTGCCGAGGCATGCCTATTGGAGCAGCCTTTTATCCGTGAAGGCGAACAAACTGTAAAAGAGTTCATTCAATCTAAGGTAGCTACGCTAGGCGAGAACATAACTGTTCGCCGTTTTGTGCGCTATCAGATGGGTGAAGGGCTAGCCAAAAGAGGCGAATGCTAAGATAAGAGGAACACGTGAGTGTTCCTCTTTTTCAAGTAGGCAGGAATTTTCCCAAGTGACGCGGAAATTGGTCTAAGGAGGTTAGGTATGGTCATTCCTAAATATAAGCGCATAATCCTTAAACTAAGCGGCGAAGCACTAGCAGGAGCTCAGGGTTTTGGTATTGACTCTGAAGTTTTAAATGACGTTGCTGAGCAGCTCGTTGAAATCCGTCACATGGGGGTTGACGTCGCCGTCGTGGTAGGCGGTGGAAATATCTGGCGAGGGGCGGCAGGTAGCGCAAAAGGTATGGACCGTGCTACAGCTGATTACATGGGCATGTTAGCTACGGTACTTAACGCCTTGGCTTTGCAAGATGCCCTAGAGAAGCTGGGAGTGGCTACTCGGGTGCAAACTGCTATTGAAATGCGCGAAATCGCAGAGCCTTATATTCGGCGCAAAGCAATTACTCACCTAGAAAAGGGCTACATTGTTATATTTGCAGCGGGAACTGGCAATCCTTATTTCTCAACCGATACTACTGCAGCTTTACGTGGGGCTGAAATCGGAGCCGAAATAATACTTAAGGCTACACAGGTTGACGGGGTCTACGACTCCGATCCACGCAAGAACCTAGACGCTAAGCGCTTTAGTGAGCTATCATATATTGAAGTGCTACGCAGGGGATTAGGGGTTATGGACGCTACCGCTACGTCATTATGCATGGACAATAATATTCCAATTTTAGTGTTCAATCTAGGGGAGAAGGGTAATATTCGTCGTGCTATTCTTGGTGAGGATATAGGAACTTATATAAGGGGTGAGAATTGATGATTAAAGAAGTACTGCATGAGATAGAGGACAAGATGAAAAAGTCTATAGCATCTCTAGAAAAAGAACTAGGGGGGCTGCGCGCCGGCCGTGCTACACCAGCACTCTTGGAGAAGATCTCTATAGAGTACTATGGTGTTCCTTCACCAATTCATCAAGTCGCCAGTGTGTCCGTTCCCGAGCCGCGTACGCTAGTCATTCAACCGTGGGATAAATCTCTAATTAAACATATAGAAAAGGCTATCCAAAAATCCGACCTTGGTATTATGCCGATGAACGATGGCGTGGTTGTCCGTTTAACTCTACCCCCTCTTTCACATGAGCGCAGGGCCGACCTAGTGAAGATTGCGCGTAAGAAGGCAGAAGAGGGCCGCGTAGCAATTCGCAACCTCCGTCGCGATGGTAACGACAGGGTTAAGGCTTTAGAGAAGGGCGGAGATATTTCTGAGGATCACGCCAAGAAAGGCCAAGAAGACGTACAAAAAATTACTGATAGATATATAAAAGAGGTCGATGAGGTGCTTGCGGCCAAGGAAGCCGAGATACTGGAAGTATAGAACACACCCCCTGGTGCAGGGGGTGTTTATATAGGGGGGAGACAGCATGAAGTTGTTTGGTAGGAATAAGAATAAAGCCTTAGATCCTAGAAAGATCCCTATGCACATCGCGATTGTTATGGATGGGAATGGACGGTGGGCTGCGAAACGTGGCCTACCAAGGGTGGCTGGACACAGGGCAGGTCTTGATAGTGCCCGTGCTATAATGGAAGAGTCGGTACGTTTAGGGGTTAAGTATCTTACCCTATACACATTCTCAACAGAGAACTGGAAACGGCCTCAAGAGGAAGTTGATTTTATAATGAGCCTGCCTGAGGAATTCTGGACAAGGGATCGTTCCAGCATCGATGAAATGGATATTCGTCTTAATATCCTTGGCGATCTTGATGGCCTTTCTGAGTCGACCAGACGAGTGTCTTTAGAAGCTATGGGTGCAACACATAAACGTAAGGGGTTGACAGTAAACCTAGCCTTAAATTATGGGGGCCGCGCTGAGATAATCCGTGCTGCCAATGCTTTTGCAAAAGCTTACCCGACTGGGGAAGGTAGCGAGCAGGATTTCGCCAAGTTCTTATACACTAGCGATATGCCGGATCCCGATTTGCTTATTCGTCCTGGTGCAGAAAAGCGTATCAGCAATTTTCTTTTGTGGCAGCTGGCCTACACAGAAATGGTGTTTACCGATTGTCTGTGGCCGGACTTTAATGTCAAGCAGTTTCAAGACGCAATTCTTGAATACCAAACTAGAGATCGTAGGCGAGGTGGGCTGAAAGTTTAGGGGGAGAGGCAAATGTTAAAGAGAATACTAACCGCTCTCGTGGGTATTCCCATTCTCCTGTACATCGTGTATACGGGGGGAAGGTTATTTGCGGCAGTCGTCTTGGGGCTAGCAATTGTGGGAATATACGAATATAGTCTCATGATGAAGAACAAGGGCATCAGTTTCTGTCCCATAGTCTATCTCTATCCGGTTGTATATTTTTATCCGCTGTATTTAGGGAAGACGGACCTCGCTTTGCAGGTTACTATTGGCTTTGTGCTTATAGTTCTGGCACGCCAATTGTTTAAATATCCTAAGTTTAATATGATAAGCGTTGGTGTTAGTTTAACTGCAGGCCTTTATCCAACCTTACTCCTCGGCAATGTTCTTCTCTTACGTGCTCAGGCAGGTTTTGAGTTCACTCTAGTAACAATAGTAGGCATTATGGCTTATGACTCCTTAGCTTACTTTGTAGGCATCAGTCTTGGTAAGCGTCACCCTTGGCCTATGTCGCCTAAAAAAAGTGTGGAGGGAACTCTAGGGGGGTTTATCGGCAGTATAACCGTCTCATTAGTGGCAACAAGGTATATGGAGCTGGCTGTGTGGCAGGCAATTATGGTGGGCCTCGGTATAGGTGTCTTCGGTCAAATTGGAGACCTTGCCGAATCAGCAGTTAAGCGTTATGCTGGAGTGAAGGATTCCGGCGCATTACTCCCCGGCCACGGTGGAGTTTTAGATCGGTTTGACTCACTAATGTTTGCGGCCTCGTTCGTATATTGGTTGTGGGCAGCGACTATACTAAGGTGATAGATATGAAAAAATTGATAGTTCTTGGCTCTACAGGTTCGATTGGGACTAGCACCCTTGATGTTGTTAGGCGGCATCCAACTAAACTGAATGTTGTAGCGCTCTGTGCAGGACGAAATATCAGGCTTTTGCTCGAGCAAATAGCGGAGTTTCGCCCTGAGTTTGTTGCTATATGTGACCAGAGGGCGGCACAAACCTTGAAGAGTTTTTTCCCAGAAACAGCTGTTTTCTCTGGCGAGAACGCAGCGGAACAACTGGTCCTAGAAGTCCAAGCAGACCTAGTGGTTGCTGCCATCAGCGGTATGGCAGGTCTGAGACCGGTTATGGCCGCTGTGGATAGACGCATGAACATTGCTCTGGCTAACAAAGAGTCCTTGGTGGCAGCAGGCGAAATTCTACTTCGCAGGGTGAGCGACGCAGGAGTTAATCTGCTCCCAGTAGATAGCGAACATTCCGCCATATGGCAGGCTATGCACGGGTGGCCTAGGGCAGCAATTCGACGTTTGATCCTGACTGCTTCAGGCGGCCCCTTTTATGGCCGGAGTAGATCTGAGCTGTATGGTGTAGATAGCGTGGCAGCGCTAAAGCACCCGACATGGAAGATGGGCGGGAAGATTAGCATCGATTCTGCGACCCTCATGAACAAGGGTTTGGAGGTAATCGAGGCACATCACTTATTCTCTATGGACTATGATCAGATAGATGTCCTGGTTCATCCGCAGAGCATAGTGCATTCCATAGTTGAATATGTTGACGGTAGCCAATTGGCACAGTTGAGTAAGCCAGATATGCGGATACCTATCCAAGTAGCCCTGGCTTATCCGGAGCGCTGGGAAGCAGAATATACTGACAACGATTATCATGGATTGCAGTGGAACTTCTTTAAGCCTGATCTCACTACATTTCCGAGCCTGAGGTTAGCAATCCAAGCCGGTAAATTGGCAGGGGCATATCCCGCCATTCTAAACGCCGCCAATGAAGTGGCCGTGGCAGGTTTTTTAGAGGGACGGCTACCCTTTTTGGCTATTCCAGAAGTGGTAGAAGATGTCCTGTGCAGTCAGTATGTAGGGCCTTGTAGCACCATAGACGATGTATTTGCGGCTGACGAGTGGGCCCGGGCCAAGGCATTGACCAGTTTGAAACAAAGGGCGGTGTAAGCATTGACAATAATATTATCGTTGGTGGTAATAGGCGTTTTAGTTTTTTTTCATGAGTTAGGCCATTTTCTTGCCGCTAAGGCCTCTGGCATGTTGGTTCAAGAGTTTGCTCTTGGTATGGGACCTACTATCTTCTCTATTACGCGTGGTGAGACAAAATATGCACTGCGCATGCTGCCTGTAGGTGGTTTTTTGCGGGTGGTAGGAGAAGAGAACGAGGATGGCAAAGAATTAATCCCCGAATCGCGGCGCTACGATAAGAAGCCTGTGTGGATGCGCATGGCGTTTGTGGCTGGGGGGCCGATCTTCAACTTTGTCTTGGCGGCCCTTATTTTTGCTGTAATGTTCGTTTTCATAGGCGTACCGTCGACTCAACCTATCATTGGCTCGGTTTCCCCTAGCTGGCCTGCGGCTGAAGCAGGGTTAAAGACGGGCGATCGTATCGACAGTATTGCAGGAGTGCCGGTGAAGTCTTGGTCTGATTTACAGCAAGTAGTTAGTAAAAATTCTGATCAACCCTTGCTATTTGTAGTTAACCGAGAAGGGGCAGAACATGTCATAACTATTATTCCCAAAATTGATGAAACTAGCAATCGAGCTATGATTGGAGTCTCCCCTCACAACGTTCGTTACAATGTGTTCCGTTCACTTTTTTTAGGTGCCAAGGAAATGGTTTGGTTTACAGGAGAGATAATCTCCGTTCTTACAGGCATGCTTACAGGTAGAACGCCTGCTGAAGGTGCTGGACCAATTGGCATGGTGGTGATGGTAGGGCAGGTGGCTCGTACAGGCATAGTCAACCTGCTATCTTTCGCAGCCATAATTAGCATACAGCTAGGGCTGTTCAACCTCTTACCTATCCCAGCTCTTGACGGAAGTAAATTAGTGTTCCTGACTCTTGAGGGACTAAGGGGGAAGCCGATAGACCCTGAGAGAGAAAATATGGTGCACTTTATAGGGTTTGTACTACTGATGGCCTTGTTAATTATTATTACGTTCAAGGATTTACAGCGCCTAAATATATTCTAAGCTGTCTTAGTTTGTAGTGGAGGAAGAACAAATGAGACGTAAAACACGTGCAGTACAGGTGGGGAGTGTCACTGTTGGGGGGGGGGCTCCCATTTCTATTCAGTCTATGACTAACACAAGCACCAAAGATCAAGGAGCGACACTAGGTCAGATACAGGCGCTATATCAAGCCGGCTGTGATATAGTACGTATTGCTGTACCCGATAACGACAGCTTGTTGTCAGTGGAGTATCTAGTACACGCGTCGCCAGTCCCTCTCGTGGCTGATGTTCATTTTGATTACCGTCTGGCCGTCGGCGCAATTGAGAGAGGTATAGCTAAGGTCCGTATCCACCCCGGTAACATTGGCGGGTTCGATAAGGCGGAGCAGGTGCTGAGGGCCGCTCTGCGACATAAGGCTGCCGTACGTATAGGGGTAAACTCGGGTTCTCTTCCTAAGGAGTTATTGGCCCGATACCAAGGGCCTCGTCCAGAAGCTATGGTAGAGTGCGCCTTAGAATATGTTAAGTGGATAGAATATGTCGGCCTTGATCAAGTAGTGTTTTCCCTTAAATCTTCGGATGTCGCTGGAACAATCCTTGCTTATCAGCTGTTTAGTCAAGCCGCTGATTACCCTCTACACATTGGAGTCACAGAGGCCGGTACGCTGCTTAAGGGAGCTGTGCGCTCGGCTGTGGGGCTTGGAATCCTCTTGTCTCAGGGTATAGGTGACACTCTCCGTATTGCACTAACAGCAGATCCAGTGGAAGAGGTTTCGGTGGCTCAAGAGATACTGTCATCGCTTGGTATTGGAGCAAAGAGGTTAAGGGTTATTTCATGCCCAACTTGTGGTCGCACCTCGGGAGATCTAATCTCATTGGCCCAAGAAGTTGAACAACAGTTAAAGGACTTATCACACATCCCGTTGAAAGTAGCTGTTATGGGATGTTCGGTCAATGGTCCGGGTGAAGCCAAGGAAGCTCATGTAGGAATAGCATTGGCGAAGGGTAAGGCAGTCTTGTTCCGCCACGGCAAACCCGTAGAGTTGCTGCCCTTATCACACGCAGCAGAGAGATTGGTTGAGGAAGCCCGAGTTATAGCTTCCACTTTCAAAGGATAGGAGGCAGAAATATGCGTGGTGTCGTGGTTATACCCGCTTTTAACGAGGAAAGAACCGTAGGGAACATTGTCAGGGCGGCACGGGAGTGCCCGTGGGTGTCAGAGGTCGTAGTGGTAAGTGATGGCTCCACCGATCAAACCCCTGAGGTAGCCGCTAGGGAGGGCGCAAAAGTCGTAAGTTTAGAACAGAATCGTGGCAAAGGCGGCGCTATGGCTGCCGGTTTGCAGTTGGCTTCAGCGGAGATAGTAGTGTTTCTTGATGCGGACCTTGTAGGTCTCACTTCAGAGCATGTTGCTCAGTTAATGGGACCAGTTGTGTCGGGGCGGGCTGAGGTATCGGTAGGGCTTTTTGGACATGGTCGACTCAGTACTGATCTCGCCCAAAAGATTGCTCCATTTTTATCCGGGCAAAGAGCAATTACACGCCGGCTCATTAATCTCATTCCAGATTTTTCCGAAACTGGCTGGGGCGTAGAAGTTGCTTTAACTAGATATATCAAGGACAACAATATTACTGTGGAAGAAGTTATTTTGGAGGACGTGACGCAAATCATGAAAGAAGAGAAGGTAGGTTTGCTAAAGGGTTTTGCATCGCGTTTGAGAATGTACTGGCACATTGTAAAAGTTTTTGGCCAGGGCAATGGGGTGGCGAGTCGTCGTGATTAATTCTGTTGACCTTCTAATTCGTCTGTTCAAACCCCACCCTTGCTTTAACTTGCAAGCTTATGGCCTATCTGGTAAAATATTTGAGGCAGAGAGTGGGTCCTTCCCACTCTTTCCTTTATACACAGAACAATATACTTTGTCGGCGAGGCGAGCAGCATAAGTCTTTCTTATCCGACAGAAGCTACATAAGGGGTGTTATAATGAAAGAACTCATGGACCGCTTGTACAGTCTGTTTCGGCCAGTGGTTGAGACCTATGGGCTCACATTAGTTGATGTGGAATGGGCATCCGAGCGAGGTGGGGTGAGACTAGGCGTATATATTACCCGAACCGTAGGTGGGGTCAGTCTAGATGATTGTGAGACTGTAGCTCGTGCGCTCGATGAGCTGTTAGAAGCAACACCAGAACTTAGCAATTCCTACACCCTCGAGGTCGCGTCGCCAGGGCTTGATAGGGTTTTAAAACGCACTGAGGAATATGATATTTTCCGGGGGCATAGTGTCAGCATAAGAGTCAGAGCGCCTTATGAGGGCAAGTACGAGCTCGAAGGTGAGCTCAAAGGGCTGGTGGGGGATCAGCTGGAGCTAGAGACACCTAGCGGCACAGTATCTATACCGTTCTCGAGTATAAAGAAAACTAAGCTATTATTTAAGATGAAGTGAGGGTGTACAGAGATGAACGCTGAATTCATCGAGGCCATACACCAATTGGCCAAGGAACGTTCCATTGATGTGAGCATCCTATTTGAAGCCATAGAAACAGCGCTGGTATCCGCGTACAAGAAGAACTTTGGCGGCAGCGGCAATGTTAGGGTGCAAATCGACCGAGGGACAGGTGACATGCAGGTTTACGCTCTCAAGCATGTCGTAGAAGAGCTGAGACAGCCACATGAGGAAGTCCTCCTCGAGGACGCTAAGTCCGTTAATCCAACGCTACAAGTGGGGGACATGTTTGAGGAGAAGGTTACCCCACGCAATTTTGGTCGGGTTGCCGCACAGACTGCTAAGCAGATCGTGGTGCAGCGTATTCGTGAGGCTGAGCGGGGCCAGATTTATGAAGAATTTACAAATCGCGAGAGCGACATAGTGACGGGGATTGTACAAAGGGTTGATAGCAAGAACGTCGTAATAGATTTGGGCCGGGTTGAGGCGATGCTTCCGCACTCTGAGCAGGTGTCTACGGAGGCTTATCGATCAGGTCAACGCCTTAAGACCTATGTCTTAGAAGTGAGAAAAACAACTAAGGGCCCCCAAGTTAGTGTTTCGCGCAGTCATCCCGGCTTGTTAAAACGTCTCTTGGAGTTAGAAGTTCCAGAGATTCACGACGGCACGGTAGAGCTGAAGTCGGTTGCCCGCGAGGCCGGTAGCCGGTCTAAAATAGCAGTTCAAGCTCGCGACGAGAACGTTGACCCTGTTGGCGCTTGCGTAGGACCTAAGGGTATGCGCATCCAAACTATAGTCAATGAACTCGGTAACGAGAAAATCGACGTAGTGGAGTACAGCGTTGACCCTGCGACGTATGTAGCAAACGCGCTCAGCCCAGCTAAGGTCACGCGTGTTCATATAGATGAAATTGGTAAGATTGCTAACGTCGTGGTACCTGATTATCAACTATCCCTAGCCATTGGCAAAGAAGGCCAAAATGCGCGTTTAGCAGCAAAGCTGACGGGGTGGAAGATCGACATTAGAAGTGAGAGCCAAGTATGAAACCAAAGAAGATACCTCAGCGTACTTGCGTTGGCTGCCGGCAGGTTTTCTCTAAGAAAGAGCTGGTACGAATTGTGCGCGATCCCGAGGGTAGCGTTGATGTAGATTTGACCGGTAAAAAATCCGGCAGAGGAGTATATATCTGTCCTAAGCAGGGGTGTCTGGACTCGGCCCTTAAGGGTGGTAGGCTTAAGACAGGGTTGGAAACAGACATCCCTGCGGAGGTTATCGCTAAGCTACGGGAGAGATTGCATAGTGAATGATAAGTTTTATGGCATGCTTGGCTTAGCCCAGCGCGCTAGAGCTGTCATTAGTGGAACTGTTGCGTGCGAACAAGCTCTTAAGAAAGGCAAGGCTGACCTCATTGTTTTGGCGGATGATGCCGCAGCTGAGGTACGTGAGGAGTATATGTTTTTGTGTACTAAATATAAAATACCCCTTCTCACTGTTCCTTCTAAAGCAATGCTTGGCTCTGCAATCGGTAAGAGCCCGCGTGTAGCGGTAGTTATAATTGAGCAGAATTTTGGTCGCCGTTTAAAGGAACTCTGCACAAGATAATGGAGGTGGGCGTGATGTCCAAGATCAGAGTATTCGAGTTAGCAGAAGAACTGCACATACCCGCGGAAAAACTGGTGGAAGCACTGCGTGACCTAAACCTGAATATATCTAATCCTATGAGTGTGATAGATATGCAGGTCGCTGGTATCATTCGCGAGGTCATCAAGAAGCAGCGCAAAAGGAAGTCAGCTGAAAGTCCTAAAGAGGCTAACCGCGACTTATCCCCTGTACCCACGCCCGCTACCCCACCTCAAGATGAACCGAAAGCAGCAACGCCTGACGTTACATCTCCGGCGAAGCCTGTTACAACCGGCATACCAGACAAGACTAAACCTAAATCTGATACGCAGCCAGAAAAAAGCCGAGATAAACGTTTTAAGGATGATGAAGCAGTGGTAGATCGCAAGATACAACAAGGACGCGGCAAAAATAGACAAGACAATCGCAAGGGAGCGCAGTCTTTTCATCCTACTCAGCATCGCGAACAACAGAGCTCTAAAGTTGTTGTCGTAGAGAATGCTATGACAGTGGGTGAATTCTCTAAAGCATCAGGCAGGACTGTGGCTGAGATTATTAAGAAGTTACTAGAGTTAGGGTTCATGGCCAATATTAATCAGCAGCTTGATATTGACTCCATGGAGATAGTGGCTAATGAATTGGGAATAACTCTCGAAATTAGACAGGTTAAGGTTGATGCGGCTACAAGAGAAGACGATATCGATTTGCCAGAGAGCTTACAGCCTAGATATCCTGTAGTGACAGTCATGGGTCATGTTGACCATGGTAAGACATCGTTACTCGACGTCATACGCCACACTAACGTTACAGCATCCGAGGCAGGCGGGATTACTCAGCACATCGGGGCTTATCAGGTTGACGTTGGTGACAAGAAAGTCGTCTTCCTAGACACTCCAGGTCACGAGGCTTTTACACAAATGCGTGCACGCGGAGCAAAGGCGACAGACTTAGCTATCCTCGTAGTAGCGGCTGATGATGGTGTTATGCCACAAACGGTAGAGGCACTCAATCATGCTAAGGCTGCTCAAGTACCTATCATTGTTGCTGTTAACAAGATGGATAAACCCGGAGCAAACCCTGATAGAGTTAAGCAGCAATTGACTGAGTACGGTATTGTAGCAGAAGAATGGGGTGGTGACACTATCTTCGTTGGTGTATCTGCCCTGCAACGAGAAGGTATTGATGAACTTCTTACGTCTATCTTAACGGTTGCGGAGGTCATGGAGTTAAAGGCTAACCCCGATCGCCCTGCCGTTGGTGTAGTTATTGAGGCAGAGGTAGACAAAGGCAAAGGTCCTCTAGCCACTGTTCTTGTGCAAAAGGGCACTCTAAACATTGGGGATGCAGTTGTTGCAGGTTCAGCCTACGGTAAGGTCCGTGCGATGGTGAGTGACAAGGGCAAGCGCCTAAAAAAAGCTGGCCCATCTACTCCGATAGAGTTGCAAGGACTTTCCTCGGCGCCGCAAGCAGGTGACGAATTAAGAGTAGTCAAGGATGACAAGACTGCTCGCGCCATGGCAGAATCTGCTATGGACGCTAGGCGGGCCAAGGAACAGAAGCAAACACCGCGCGTCCATCTTGATGATTTCTTTCAGCAGATCAACACGGGAGAGTCCAAGGAGCTGCGCCTGATTATTAAGGGTGACGTTCAGGGTTCTGTCGAAGCATTGCGACCCTCGGTAGAAAAGCTTAGCAACGCAGAAGTAGACGTCAAGGTAATCCATACTGGCGTAGGCCCAGTAAACGAAAGTGATATTATGCTTGCTCAGGCTTCGGCCGCTATCATCATCGCCTTTAATGTTCGCGCGGAGCCAAACGCTCGTCGAGTCTCAGAACAGGAACAAGTGGATGTGCGTTACTACCGCATTATTTATGAAGTAATCGATGATATCACTAAAGCCCTTACAGGAATGCTGGCCCCTGTGTTCAAAGAGGTGGTAATAGGGCAAGCTGAAGTCAGAGTTGTGTTCAAAATCACTGGATCCGGTGTTATTGCTGGCAGTTATGTAACTGAGGGCAAAATAACCCGCCAAGCTGGTGTGCGTTTGCTGCGAGGTGGTGTGGTTATTTATGAAGGTAAAATTGGCTCTCTTAAGAGGTTTAAAGACGACGCACGCGAAGTAGCTATGGGGTACGAGTGTGGGATTAGTCTAGATAATTACGAGGACATGAAAGAGGGCGACGTCGTAGAAGCCTTTATTAAGGAGCAAGTACAGCGGTCGTGAGCCATTTTATCGGCACTTTGATTGTAGAACTGCATATTCCACAGGCGCACTCTCTCAAAGAGAAACGCTCGGTCGTAAAGAGCGTTATTGCTAGGACTCGTGAGAAGTTTAACGTCTCGGTAGCTGAAGTTGATTACCACGATATGTGGCAACGAGCGGAGATAGCAGTCGCCGTGGTGTCGGGAAGTCACACGGAGGTAGACCGGATGCTAGAGACAATACTCATATTCATCCAGTCCTCCTTTAGTGGTGACCTAATCTCCGTTAACAAAGAGGTATTATGATTTTCTGACTGGAGGGAGGCACAACATATGTCTCAGTATCGTTTGGCGCGTTTAAAAGGACAGTTTAAAGAAGAAGTAAGCGATATCCTACGTAATATGAAAGACCCGCGCATCGGGTTCGTCTCAATCACCAGCTTGGAAGTATCGGGTGACCATCGTCACGTAAAAGCGTTCGTTTCAATATTAGGGAGCGACGAGGAGCAACAAGCGACAATGAAGGCACTAGAAAATGCAACCGGTTTCATTCGTAGCGAAATGGGTCGGAGAATACAACTCCGCCACACACCAGAGTTTATTTTCCGCCTAGATGATTCTATAGAGCATGGTGCTCATATCAACAAACTTCTCAAAGACATTGAGCGCAAAGAGAAGTAGGTGACTATGGAGAAGGTACTAAAAAAGATACTCCAGGCTAAAGGCGTACTTGTTGTCGGGCACATTTCGCCAGATGGTGATAGTCTAGGGTCGACACTCGGTTTATTTCACTTGCTAAGACAACAAGGCATAGTAGCATACGCTATGTGCCTTGATAAAGTGCCCAACAAGTATTTGTACCTACCGGGGAGCGACGAATTACTTACTAGTTCAGAGAACTTCCCTGATGTAAATACCATAGTGCTCCTAGATTGTGGAGACCTCCAACGGGCAGGTCTTCCTGCTAACATACCCGTAGATTTCCTAGTTAACATAGACCATCATTCATCCAACTCAGGTTGTTTTGGGACAGCCTGGGTTGACTCTGCGTTTGCGGCTGTAGGTCAGCAGATACTCAGGCTAGCTGAACTGGCCCGTTGGGATATTTGCCCTACAGTGGCTACTTGCCTATATACATCACTAGCTACAGATACAGGCTTCTTTCGGCATAGCAACACCACCCCAGTAGTATTCCGCGACGCCGCCATATTGATGGAGTTAGGAGCCAGTACGCAAACCGTGGTAGAGAATGCTGCTGAGCGCAAGAGTTTAGGTGAGTTGTGCCTTATACAACATGCTTTGGCGAACCTCACGCAGGAATGTGACGGACGAGTTACTATAATCGAAGTCCCTAGGAGTGTTTATGCCGCCTGTGGAGTTGATCTTGATGAAGCTGAGGGTATGATTGAATACGCCAAAGCTGTGCCAGTCACCGTACTGGCTGTATTACTCAGAGAGGTATCCGCTCATGTTACACGCGTTAGTTTACGGGCTCGTGGAGACCTTGATGTAAGCAAAGTCGCTGTTTCATTTGGAGGGGGCGGACACAAGTTGGCTGCAGGTTGTACCATTAACGCACCATTGCCCGACGCTAGACGTGCTCTCTTGGATCAGTTGATCAAGGTATTGCCCCATGCATAGTGGTTTTCTTAATATAAACAAACCTCGTGGTTTTACTTCTCATGACGTTGTTAACAAAGTTCGCCGCATATTCGGTACTAAATCGGTTGGCCATATGGGGACGTTAGATCCGCAAGCAAGTGGCGTGCTCCCTTTAGCTTTGGGAAAAGCCACACGGCTCATAGCCTTTGTAGAGGGGTCGACAAAAGAGTATGTAGGTGAACTAGTGCTTGGTCTGGCTACAGATACGCTTGATCTTCAAGGCGAGGTTTTAGTCACGAGCGACGCCAGTCATATCACCATTGATGCTATCTGTGCAGCACTACCTTATTTTGTGGGCAGACAATCGCAGGTGCCCCCAATGTATTCCGCCATTAAGATAGGCGGAAAGAAGCTGTACGAATACGCCCGTGCTGGAGTTCCCGTGGATGTCGAACCGAGACAGGTTGTAATTAGCGCCTTAGAGTTGGACTCCGTTTTTCTGGAAGGTACACGACAAGTTGCTACTTTACGGATTAGTTGTGGCAAAGGTACCTACATTCGTTCATTATGCCGTGACATTGGGGTCTGGCTTGGTGTCCCTGCTTGTATGGGGGAATTGACTCGTACTGCTAGTGGGCCTTTTCATATCGAGCATAGCGTAACCCTAGAGAAACTTAGCGAAAATCCAGCTCAGCATGTCATAGGGATTGCTGAGATGCTCAAGGGCAATGCCTGCGTTGCGCTCGATCAAAGGCAAGCTGCTCGGTTCTTACAAGGGCAGCGAATTATTATCGCTGAGGAATTGGTAGGAGAGTGTTCAGTTTTCTGCGGCACTATGTTCTTGGGGATTGGCGATATAGCACAACAGGTTTTGTCACCTAAGAAGGTGGTGGCCCAGGAGGGAGATATACTGTGATAGTAACGAAATCTATGACAGAATTAAGGAGCGGTATTGGAGCCGTCTGCCTCGGCACCTTTGATGGAGTTCATTTAGGGCATCAAGCAATTATGGCCGAGGTAGTAAAAATTAGTAGGCAGAGTGGTAAGCGTAGTGCAGCGTTTACTTTTCATCCTCACCCTAGTACTTTGACGGGACGCGGCCCAGTAAGCGTGATCACTACCCGTGAGCAAAGAGCGCGCCTCATGGTTGCTTGTGGGATTGATGTCATAGTCGAGCACCCCTTTACAGCGGAGTTCGCTGACTTGTCCCCACAGGAATTTGTTCAAAGCATTTTGCTTAAGGTTTTCGGTTCAATACCGTATGTTGCGGGGTTCAATTATAGCTTTGGTCATAAGGCTAGTGGAACAATTGAAATTCTAACTGAGTTGGGAAGACAGTATGGGTTTAATGTATTACGTGTAGAGCCAGTCCGCGTCGGAGGCGAGGTTGTAAGCAGTACACGGGTGCGTAAGCTAGTACAAAACGGAGAATTATCTGCCGTAAAGGCGTGCCTAGGTCGTCATTTTTCTCTGGCAGGTACAGTCCTGCATGGAGATGGACGTGGCAGGACTTTGGGCTTTCCTACTGCTAACGTGCATTTCACCGCAGAGCAAGTTCTACCGCCGAGTGGGGTCTACTTATTAAACTCCTCTGAATATGGTGTGGGTGTGGCCAACTTGGGAGTGAGGCCGACGTTCCCTCAACAGGGTATAACACTAGAAGTACATTTTTTACGCCAACTAGAACAAGAGATATATGATCAACACATTGAAGTAGATATTATAGAGTATTTGCGGTCAGAGCAAGTCTTCTCAGACGGACAAGCCCTACGTGCACAAGTATTTCGTGATATAGAACGCGCTGTAGAGTTGTCGCAGTATTTAAACTTGCTTAACGTGCCGTCAAATGCTAAAATGGGTTGGTGACCAATAGCTAGGTTTGCCTGTTTCCTCCAACGGTTTACTTGGCTTTTGGATTAATAAATTATTAGGAGGTGACTGCTTTGACTCTTACACTAGAGAACAAGCGCACAATCATTGACCAGTACCGCACTCACGAAAGTGACACTGGCTCTCCCGAAGTTCAGATTGCAATTCTGACCAAAAGGATTAGCGAGCTAACTGAGCATCTCAAGATGCACAAAAAAGACCATCATTCTCGTCGTGGATTATACAAGATGGTTGGTCAGCGCCGCAAGTTGCTCAACTATCTGCACGATAACGACATCGAACGTTTCCGCGCGATTAAACTGCAACTCGGAATACGCTAGAGAACAAGCGGGACTGATCCCGCTTTTCTTTTTATTCCGATGGAGGAGACCCGAGGATCATAGCCATAGTTTAGTAGGCGCCTTAAAGTCGCATAATAGTATTAAGGAGGGTTCCAATGAAGAAATATTCTATGACCCTAGCAGGAAGAGAGCTTACACTTGAAACCGGACGTTTGGCTAAACAAGCTAATGGTTCTGTGCTCGTCACCTACGGTGATACCACTGTGCTTGTGGCCGCTACTATGTCAAAAGCCCCTAGGGAGGGCATTGATTTCTTTCCGTTACTTGTTGATTACGAAGAGAGGTTTTACTCCGTAGGCAAGATTCCCGGAGGCTTCCTGAGGCGCGAAGCTCGCCCTAGCGAGAAGGCTATTTTGGCTGCACGCTTAATTGATCGCCCACTACGTCCCCTATTCCCTCAAGGCTTCCGCAATGACGTACAGGTGATAGCGACAGTTATGTCTGTAGATCAAAATAATCCTACAGAAATTGCAGCTATGGTAGGAGCGTCCGCTGCATTAAGTATCTCGGACATCCCTTTTGACGGACCCATTGCTGGCGTTGTGGTTGGCCTAGTCGATAATGAGTACGTAATTAATCCCACAGTTGAACAAGCAAAGCAAAGTTGTCTACACTTAATTGTCGCTGGAACAAAAGATGCCATTATGATGGTCGAAGCTGGTGCTACCGAAGTCAGTGAAGCTCAAATCATTGAAGCCATTATGGCAGGCCATGAGGCAATCAAAGAAATAATTGTGCTCATTGGGCAAATGCAAGCCGAAGTTGGCTTAGCTAAGTTGGAAGTCCCCCTAAAGGTAACTCCACCAGACGTCTTAGCTGCTGTGACCGAATACGCGAAAGCATCCTTGATGATTGCAGTTAAAACCAAGGACAAGCTCGAACGTGAAGCTAATATTGCTGGTGTATCAGCAGAAGCCAAGGAGCATTTCAAGGGGGTTTCCCCTGAACAAGACAAGCTGGTATCCTCCGTACTACAAGATCTAGTAAAAGATATAGTCCGCGACCTAATCCTTGATGAAAAGTTGCGACCCGACGGGCGCGATCCACGAGAGATTAGGCCTGTAACCTGTGAAGTAGGTGTGTTGCCGCGCACCCATGGCTCTGGCTTGTTTACACGCGGTCAGACCCAGGTTTTGTCTGTGGTGACTCTAGGGCCCATGGGCGATATGCAGATTATTGATGACCTCGGATTAGACGAGTCAAAGAGGTACATTCACCACTACAACTTTCCTTCCTTCAGCGTCGGTGAGACCCGTCCGCAACGGGGACCCTCTAGGCGTGACATTGGGCATGGTGCATTAGCCGAGCGTGCGTTACTGCACATGATACCTTCAGAAGAGGAATTCCCCTATACCATTCGCGTTGTATCTGAGGTATTAGAGTCTAACGGCTCAAGTTCACAAGGTAGCGTGTGCGGTAGTACCCTAGCCTTAATGGAAGCTGGTGTTCCTATCAAGTCGCCGGTATCGGGCGTAGCGATGGGCCTCATTAAGGACGGCGAACGTTACACTATTCTTTCAGACATTCAAGGGATGGAAGATCACTTGGGTGATATGGATTTTAAGGTTGCTGGCACCAAAAATGGTATTACTGCCTTACAAATGGATATTAAAATTGGGGGACTCGACAAGAATATCTTGTCTGAAGCACTCGCTCAAGCTCATGAGGGGCGCATGCATATCCTGAATAAGATGCTCGAGGTTATTAGTGAACCAAGAGCATACCTCTCCCCATACGCACCGCGCATGTTCACACTGACTATCCCTGTCGACAAAATCAAAGACGTTATCGGCCCTGGCGGAAAGATGATCAACAAGATTATTGCCGAGACCGGCGTCAAGATTGATATAGAAGATGATGGTCGAGTCTTTATTGCGGCAGTAGTGGCTGAGCAAGGTGAGCGCGCCAAGAAAATTATTCAAGATCTTACGCGCGAACTGGCTGTAGGCGAGATTTTTACAGGCAGGGTCACGCGTGTGGAGAAGTATGGTGCTTTCGTTGAACTAATGCCGGGTAAGGAAGCATTGGTACACATTTCACAGCTCTCAGACACGCGAGTCGCCCGTACTGAAGACGTGGTCAACGTAGGAGACATGATTGAGATCAAGGTGACTGAGGTTGACCGCATGGGTCGTATCGGCGGCTCACGCAAGGAACTCCTTATGGATCAGAATCAGCCTCAGCAAGAGTAAAAAGTAAGAGCGTTGCTTTTAGCAATGCTCTTTGTTTTAGGACAACCCATTCTTGGCATACTCCTTATTGATAACGGTAAGGAGGGAGACAATGCGTCAGCTGGCGATCGTTTTACTAGTAGTAGTAGTCATAGGGGGGACCTACTACGCTGCGCGTACGAATACCGGGGTCGGGCCGGCACGGGTGCAGGCAGGTGTAACGCTTGAAGGGGAGAATATAGAAGGATATACAGAGGCTGAGCTAAGGGTATATCTTGATTCGGTTATAGCGAAGCAGACGGAGCCGCCGGTTCAGCCCAAAGTAGATGGTGTTAATAAAGGGGTCATACCTGGTATAGCAGGAAGAAAAGTGGATCGCACTAAAACTATAGCTGAGGCACTTAGCGCGAGCCTTGACGAACAGCTCGCATATATTTGGGAGCTGGTGCTTCCTGAGCCCACCCCGCGTGATATTCCTATATACCAGGGTAGCCCCCACAAGCAACAGATTACCTTAGTTGTAAATGTTGCTTGGGGCAACGACGAGTTAGTAGAAATGCTCGACATTTTTGACCGATATACTATTAAAACTTCGTTCTTTTTGGTTGGACGTTGGGCCGACAAGTTTCCCGAGTTTGTCCAGGAGATTCATAGGCGTGGGCATGAGTTCGGTAACCACGCTTATTCGGATCTACACCTACCGCAATTATCCGATGCAAAGATTGCCGAAGAGATCAATCGTACCACGGCTGCTATTCATAAGGCCGTGGGTCAAGTCGAGGTAGCGTTCTTTAGTCCACCTTATAATGATTTTGACGATAAGGTAGTTAAAGTCGCGGCGTCGCTTAATTACCAGACGGTAATATGTAGTCTCGACACAGCAGATTGGATGAGACCAGGGGTAGATAGAATCGTAAGGCGTATCGTGCCCAACGCGCATAATGGGGCAATTGTACTTATGCATCCTACTGAGCAAACCCCTGCTGCATTGGAACTAATGATCCCGGCTTTGCATAGCAAGGGCTATGAACTAGTGCCCTTGAGCATTCTGCTATCGCCAGATAAGTAAAGGGGGAGACCCATGCGCACTATGCTTCTGACAACCCTCGTTCTAATTATAGTGCTTCTGCTTACATCCGAGGCAACAGCTAATCCTACCATTTCCATAGGTTGGAGCGAGCAGCATGGTGCCGCAGAGGTGTCCGCGGAGTTTATCTCGTGGCGGAATGGTCAACAGATAGTTACTAGAAATATACCAGACGGGGCCTCTCTACGCGTTGCTCTCGTGATACCCCGAAAGAGTATCCTAAACGTTGAGAGCAAGGCTGCGGCTATCTGGATGCAGCACGCCCTGCAACCCGTATGGGCGACTAGAATTGTGAGGAGTGGTTCTACCTATGCATTGATGTTGCTTGGGTCAGAGCAAGAGGCCAAAATACCTTGGGAGATGGACACATGTTTTGCAGAGTGGACGCGAGGTAGCACAAATACAGCGCTATCCATTACTTTCGATACGGGGGAAACGGTGTACACCCTCGACCGCTCGGTATTACTAAAGTCAGCAATACGACAGGTGCAGATTGGGGCTATTTCTTTTCGTGGTGATATAGTATTTAACCCCAATCGTTCCAACGTTTTGACTTCGATTAACGTACTAAAGATAGAAGACTATCTCCGGGGGGTAGTACCTAACGAAATGCCGGCCTCATGGCCACTTGAGGCATTAAAGGCTCAAGCTCTAGCCGCCAGATCCTATGCCGTGCGGCAATTTGGTAAGCATAGACAAGATGGTTTTGATTTGTGTAGTACCGTCCATTGTCAGGCATTTGCAGGAGCAAGTTCTGAGCACCCGCAATCAGACCGAGCCGTCGCAGCAACTAAGGGAGAAGTAATCACCTATGGGGGAACTATCATCGACGCTGTATACCACGCCCATTCTGGGGGGCATACTCGCAATAGCGAGTACGTCTGGGGTGGGGTAGTATCCTACCTTAAGGGGGTAGCGATACCAGAGGAGCCTCCTTACACTTGGACCAGGCGGATTACAGTCTTGGAGTTTGAGCGACGTATACGAAACATAGCACCTGTTTTATTTGTGTTAAGCGTGAACATAAATTCATACGCGGATACAAACCATGTAAACAGATTGACCATCAGCTCTCTGTCGGGCAACCATACCATTTCCGCTCAACAGTTGCGGTCGGCAATGAATGCCGCTTTAATGCGTAGCACCAAATTTGATATACTACTATACGATAGATACCTTTTGCCATATCGAGCCACCTCTAGGCCTGAGCTGTTTGCTTTAGAGGTGGGTAGAGTGGGAGGAATATTCCATGGCCTGTTGCCTACGCAGCCTGCTTTTATAGAGTTCGTGGGGCGGGGCTTTGGTCATGGCGTCGGTATGTCGCAGTGGGGAGCATACGGCCTAGCATTAAATGGAGAAAATTACCAGGGCATTGTTCGCCGTTTTTACACAGGAGTGAGATTAACCAAGGCATGGTAGATTGGGAGTGTATGATGCAGATTACAGAGCTTTCATCGGGTCTAATAGTAGCAAGTGAGCATATACCACACGTGAGAACAGTCACGATTGGTTTTTGGGTACGATGTGGTACTTTTTGTGAGGCAGAGACAGAACGAGGCCTATCACATTTTCTGGAGCACATGTTCTTTAAGGGGTCCCATTCCCGTACGGCCCGGCAAATTGTTGAGGCCTTTGACGACGTGGGGGGTGAACTCAATGCCTACACCACCAAAGAGTATACTTGTTTCTACGCCAAAGTGATTGACGAACATCTCCCTATAGCTGTAGAGGTTCTGGCTGATATGCTGTCACGCCCATTGTTATCAGGCAGTGACGTTGAGCGCGAAAAACAGATTGTTTTGGAGGAAATCGCTCTATACGAAGACACCCCGGATGAGCTAATCCATGATTATATGGCCTCTACGGTCTGGCCTGAGCATCCGCTGGGGCTACCAATCTTGGGAACCAAAGAGAGTATTAACGCGATTGATAGTCAAATAGTAGAGTCCTTCTACCAACGTCACTACATACCTCAGAGCATAGTTGTGGCGGCTGCTGGTAACGTTGACCACGACAAACTGATGAAATTAGTGGAGCAGTACCTTACTCTTGAGTGTAGAGATAACTGTGCGATTCCGGTAGTGCCAGAGGTAGCCTATGCTGAGCGCATTAATATTGTTGAGCGCGCTACTGAGCAGTTACACTTGTGCCTAGGCTTTCCTGGGCTGTCTTTTAGGGATAGCAATATTTACACCCTCAACATGCTCAATAACATCTTTGGGGCCGGGATGAGTTCGCGTTTATTCCAGGGAGTACGCGAGGAATTAGGCTTAGCATACAGCATCTACTCATATAGTGCCTCTTTTGCCGCAGCGGGTTACTATGTCATCTATGCGGGCCTCTCTACGAAGAATGCGGAGGTCCTCCTAAACACCGTGGCTAGAGAAGCAGCTCGGCTTCGTACGGACTTAGTTAGCCCGGAGGAGCTGAATCGCGCTAAGCAGCAGGTCAAGGGCGCCTTAGTAATGGGACTTGAGAGCACCGCCAACCGCATGAGCCGCATGGGCCGGGGGCTTCTGTTACTAGGCAAAGTCATGGATGCGGAGGAAATTGTAAGAAAAATTGAGCGTGTAACAGCGGAGCATGTGCAGCAACTAGCTGTTAAGATCCTTGAACCTAACCATGCTAGCTTATGTACACTTGGACCCACCGCAGATTTACCTAAACTAGGGCCCATTTTGCGTAATTCCTTCTAGAAACGGCTTCCTCAACGTAAGTTTATGTTGAGGTGATGTGTATGAAGTTTAGTGAGTTGGCAGGCAAGGAGATCATCAACACTTTCGATGGCTCACGGCTAGGCTTACTAGGTGACAGTGACCTAGTGATAAACCCACGTACAGGCAAGATCCTCTCACTGGTTATTATGAAACGGGGCTTGTTAGGGATGTTTCGTGGCAGCACGGAAGTAACGATTTCATGGCAATCTGTGAAGAAAATCGGTCAAGACATGATCATATTAGATGTCGGTAAGCGCAGCCTCTGATTATTTAGAGGCTGCCTCTGCTTTCTCACCACCGATGAGCCTAACACATATAGTGTTGGTATAGTTTTGTATTGGGGGTGAGAAGGGTGCCAGTCGTTTTGTCGGGTCTTAGAGTGGCCATTGTCGGTGGTGATAGACGTGTTGAGTTCTTTTTGCCAAGCTTAATAGCGACGGGGGCTAGAGTCTATGGGGTCGGGCTGGATTCGCTGGAAGCATTTCCAGAGGTACTTAGGTGTGCTCTTGAGCGTGCAGTGCAAGAGTGCCATGTACTGATTCTTCCTATGCAAGGGAGTGATCAACAGGGGTTAGTTCAAAGCGCATATAGCAAAAAACTTATCGACTTGAGTCAGATTAAAGTAGGTAATAGAAAGCTGCTTGTGCTCAGCGGTATTGCCCGTAGCAGACTCCAAGAAATTGCCTCCCAGAGTAGCTGGAAGCTAGTCGAAATCGCTGATGACAACGAGTTGGCCATACTCAATTCTATTCCTACGGCCGAGGGGGCTGTGCGACTAGCCCAGGAGAGGTCACAGACGACCATCCATGGCAGTCGCGCCTTAGTCGTTGGGTTGGGTCGGTGTGGCACTTCATTGGCAACCCTATTGAAGGGTATGGGGGCGGATGTTGCGGTAGCTGCCCGTAGGCGGAGTGATCTGGCGCGAGCGGTGGCGCTAGGGATGACACCTGTGTGCATTCGTGAAATGAGATTGCAGTTAGCAGATATGGATTACGTTTTTAATACAGTCCCAGATGCAGTCTTAGGTAGAGAAGAACTTGCTTCTACAGCATCCCGGGTTGTGATTATTGACATTGCGTCGTCTCCTGGCGGAGTGGATTTTTTCGCAGCTCAAGAACTCAACAGGGTAGCGGTGTTGGCTCCAGGTATACCCGGCAAGTTTACGCCGCATACAGCTGGCCGTATCTTAGGGAGAGTTTTGCCGAGAATTATTATAGAAAATCTACCGGAGGAGAGGTAAAATGTTAAATAGGCGTATTGGCTTTGCACTGACAGGATCGTACTGTACCTTTGCCGAAGTGGTGCCGCAGATAGAGGCAGTACGTGCAAGCGGCGCCGAGGTGTTGCCGATTATGAGTGAAGGAGCAGCTTATGCTGATACTAAGTTTGGTGCATCCAAGATGTGGAAAGAGGAAATACTAGCCGCTGCTGGTGCGTCAAAAATTGTTATGACTATTATCCAGGCTGAGCCCATAGGGCCGGGAAAGTTGCTCGATTTATTAATTGTTGCACCGTGCACAGGCAATACTATCGCTAAAATAGCCAATGCTATTACTGATAGTGCGGTGACTATGGCGGTCAAGGCCCACCTAAGAAACCAGAGGCCGGTGCTAATTGCAGTGTCTACGAATGATGGACTCGGGCTCAATGCTTCTAATATTGGCAAGTTGATTTCTAGTAAACACATCTTTTTGGTTCCATTTGGTCAGGATAACCCTGTGGCTAAGCCGAGCTCTTTAGTTGCACATATGGAGCTGATTCCTGAGGCGGCCAGGCTAGCACTGCAAGGCATTCAAATGCAGCCGTTACTTCGAGTTAGGGCCTAGAAATCAAAGACTTGATGTTGGGATGGGGGTGGGATATATGGCAGTAGTAGTACAAAAATTTGGAGGCAGTTCGGTGGCAAGTCCTGAGCGGCGGGAGAAAGTTTTGCATAAAGTGTTAGCGTTGCGTGCCGCAAACACAGACATTGTTGTCGTTGTTTCGGCTATGGGGCGCCAGGGAGATCCCTACGCTACTGATACTCTAATATCCTTGCTCAAACAGGCTGGCACTGTGGATAAGCGTGACTTAGACATAATGATGGCTTGTGGAGAGATCATGTCCGCAGCGATAATGGCGAGCACACTCCGCCGGGCTGGAATTAAAACGATAGCGCTCACCGGCTGGCAGGCGGGCATAGTAACCGATAACACCTATGGGGATGCCCGAATTATCACCGTAGAAACAGATTATCTTAAGAGCCTGCTTGCTACGGGAGTGGTTCCGGTAGTGGCGGGTTTTCAAGGCGCTAGCGACGGAGGGGAGATTACCACTCTAGGAAGAGGGGGGAGCGATACCACAGCTGCGGCTATTGGCGTGGCCCTGGCAGCACAATGCATAGAAATTTACACCGATGTTGAAGGTATTATGACGGCCGATCCTCGCATAGTTCCAGAAGCGCGGGTCTTAGAAGCCCTAGACTATTCCGAGGTGTTTCAAATGGCCTCTCAGGGTTCAAAAGTCATCCATCCGCGTGCCGTAGAATTGGCCATGCAAAGAAACATACCCCTGATCATCAAGAGTACCTTTAGCGATGCTCCAGGCACTACCATTACTAATACCGTACTTTACGAGCAGAAAAGAGGTAAGTATGTGACAGCAGTTGCGCATATAACTCGTGTTGCGCAGGTCATGATTGAGACCCCTGGTGACGACGGGAGTATAGAGTATGATATATTCCATCGTTTGGCGGATGCAGGAGTGAGCGTAGACCTAATCAATGTTAGTCCTGACGAAAAGAAGTTCATAATAACTGAGGATGCAGCGGATAGTGCCTCTGAAGCTCTCAAAGACTTAGGCGTAGATGTAACTATTCGGTCTGGTTGCGCCAAAATTAGTGTCATCGGTGCAGGAATGAGAGGTATGCCAGGGGTAATGGCCAAGGTTGTGGCTGCGCTAAGAGAGGCCCAGGTTCGCATACTGCAGACAAGCGACTCTCATCTTACCATCTCTGTCCTGACAGATGAACAAGACCTAGAAAGAGCTACTAAGGCCTTACATCGCCATTTCAAATTAGGTACCGAATAAGGAGGTATGAACATGGAATTTGGCCGACTCATGACCGCTATGTTGACTCCCTTCACGTCTCAAGGTGAGATAGATGAAGCGGAAGTCAAGCGATTGGTCACACATTTAATCGCAACCGGAACTGACACCATAGTTGTGGGGGGTACCACAGGTGAATCGCCAACCCTAACTGCAGAGGAGAGAGTAGGACTAATTAAAATTGTCAAGGCAGCTGCAGCTGAAAGAGCAAAGGTTATAGCAGGGACTGGTACTAACAGCACGCGTGACACTATTGAGAACTCTAAGGCGGCTATGCAGGCGGGTGCCGATGGACTAATGGTTGTAACGCCCTATTACAATAAGCCTCCCCAAGATAGCCTTTTTGAACATTATGCCGCTATTGCACGTGAAGTAGATCTTCCTACCATGATTTATAACGTCCCAGGCCGGACGTCGTGCAATATTCTGCCACCTACTCTGGCTAAGCTAGCCGCTATTGACGTGTTTTTTGGCGTGAAAGAGGCTAGCGGTAGCCTAGACCAGGTCAGCGAGATCAAACGCATGGTCCCCGAGAAGTTCTTAGTCTACTCAGGAGACGACTCGTTAACCCTCCCCATGATGGCTGTGGGAGCCGTGGGAGTTGTTAGCGTTAGTTCCCACATAGTTGGGGCTGAAATGAAACAGATGATAGAGTACTTTGTTAGCGGGGACACTCGCGCAGCTACCCATGCTCACCTCGCTCTCATGCCCATTTTTAAGGCCTTGTTTATTACGACGAGTCCAATTCCGCTTAAATGGGCCATGAACCGCCTCGGTTTGTCAGCTGGCACCCTGCGCCCACCGTTATTTGCTATGATGGGCACTGCCGAGGAAAAGGTTATTTTAGATGCATTACTGGTCCTTGGTAAAGTGAGCAGTTAAAACCGTATTTTCCCCCGGTTACTCTGGCACAATATGAGTAGCCCAACGAAGGGGAGGTAAATGCTTTGTACACAGACAAAGACAAAAACCAAGAAAAGCCAGCAGATCAAGAGCAAGAGCAGGAAGGCAAGACTGTGGCCGAGGGGATACAGTCAATTCAGGAATTGGGACAAATTCGAGTCCCTACAACAGACAGCAACCTTCACGCCATGACCATCGTAGGTCAGATCGAAGGACATATGATCCTGCCACCGCAGAACAAGACTACTAAATATGAGCATATCATTCCACAACTTGTAGCTATTGAGCAAAACCTTAAAATCGAAGGGCTTCTCATAATACTTAATACAGTAGGCGGGGACGTTGAGGCCGGCTTGGCAATTGCAGAGATGGTGGCTAGTATGTCTAAACCCACGGTGTCATTAGTCTTAGGGGGGGGGCACTCTATCGGTGTCCCGATAGCCGTAGCCGCTAAGCACTCTTTTATTGCGGAGACGGCGACCATGACTATTCATCCTATCAGGCTAACAGGTTTAGTTATTGGTGTGCCACAGACATATGAGTACTTGGACAAAATGCAAGAGAGAGTCGTTCGATTTGTGGTCAACAACAGCAGCATTAGCACCGAGAGGTTTCGTGATCTCATGTTTAAAACAGGGGAGTTGGCTCGGGATATCGGGACAGTGATAGTGGGTAAAGAGGCGGTCAACTCTGGCCTGATTGACGAAGTAGGGGGCTTAGCTCCCGCGCTAAGCAAACTAAGATCTATGTGCCGAGGTGAAGCTTGATGGTGCTATATACCATAGTACCGGAAGAGGTAATCCTTGAAGGGGCAGAAGAGGTTTGTGCGAGTCAAGAGATTGTTTATAACGGCAAGCGTATACTTGTTCACCCCATCGACTTTAAGAGTTTTAAGATTGTACAGCTTATAAGTAGCGACCCGAGCGACTTTCTCAGCACAGATTTTCAGCCCGGATCGATAATTACCATGACTATGTAAAAAAAGTCTGACTCACTGTCATCGTGAGTCAGACTTTTTGTTGCCTACGTCCCACTGAGAACTGAGAACAGCCTACTCGCGCTATGTGCCATGCGCCATACGCTATGTGCAAATCTATGCGCCGACCTCACCGCTAACCCACCTCACTATGGTATAATCTAGCTACATGTATGCAAAAGGAGCGAGGTTCTTGACTTTAGGTGCAGTAATACTATTAGCCATTATCCAAGGCTTAACAGAATTTTTTCCCGTGTCTAGTTCAGGTCATCTGGTACTAGGGCAATACTTTTTGGGAGTACAGTCGCCAGGCGTCGCTCTTGAGGTAGCACTCCATTTAGGTACAGTTATTTCTATAATAGTAGTGTACTATTCAGATATTTTGGGATTAGTCCAAGGGTTCTTTAGCTTTTTTCTGGACCCTAAGGGCCTCCAGAGCAAAAAGCATATGGTATATCGCAAGCTTATCGTGTTACTGGTTCTTGGCTCGGTGCCTACGGCTCTAATAGGGATTTTATTTATAGACACCTTTGAACGTCTTTTTGCATCTCCGCAGATAATCGGTTACACCCTAATTATAACGGGCATAATTCTTACTATCAGTAGCCGCATGCAAGGCAGAAAACCTTTAGATAAAATTACAGGGATCGATGCTGTAATTGTAGGGGTGGGGCAAGGTTTAGCCATTACCCCTGGCATATCCCGCTCAGGTCTTACCATAAGTACGGCGTTACTACGCGGCCTTGACAGAGACGCGGCTACTAGGTTCTCTTTTTTATTGTCGTTACCAGCGATCCTAGGCGCGGCCATATTAAAAATGCCAACCCTAATGGATGGGACTATAGGCTACCCCCTGTGGTGGGTGCTGGTAGGGGTGGCTGTTTCTGCACTAACAGGGATATTTGCTATACGTGGCCTTATGAGTGTATTAAGACAAGGGAAATTACAGTATTTTGCGTATTATACTTGGGTGTTGGGGCTAATCACAATCGTGTTCGTGAGATAACTCAGAAAGGAGAGATCGTATGTCGCCAAGACGAATGAAGAAAAGTACACCTCGCAAGAGCGGCTTTGGCAATGAGGTGCTTGGTATTGTGCTCTTGCTCACTGTGGGTTTTATTACTGTGAGCCTATACCGTCCTGAATTAACAGGACAAGCTGGTAGAATGGTAGCATACACGATGACCCTCCTTTTTGGTAGAAGTGGGGCTCTATTGGTTACAGTAGGGGCCGCTTTCCCAGCCGTACACTTAATATTGAATAGAACTAACCTCCGGCGGACTGCTTACTCCATGTTCTTATTAACAGCTGCTCTCTTAATCGCTAGCCACCTAACAGTTCCGGAGATTAGGCTGCAGGCAGCGAGTTTCACAGAGGGAATGGGGGGCGGTGTAGTTGGTGGCTGGTTAACCAATCTGCTGCTTAAAGTTTTTGGAGTTGTAGGCACATGGGTTATTGTGTTTGCTACTACCGTTATTGCCACCATGGGTGCGACCGGCGCTACACTAATGGGGATGTTGCGTGCCCTTTATAAAGGGGCAAAACAAGTGATGTCATCTTTTGAGTATAAACGCGACTCTTCCGCACCAGTGAAGGAAGAATTTTCTCCACCAGTTTTTATACCTGAGGTTAGACAATATGAGGTGCATGCAGCGGAAGACCCACACAAAGAAGTCATTATTTTGCCTGCTCCAGCACAGCCAAAGCTACCTCCAGAGGACTTAAAAGTCCAGCAACTGCTATTGCCGCGAGGCGACTACGCACTGCCGAGCTTAGCTCTGCTTAATCGTACACTCCGCCAGGGCTCGCGCGGCGGTAAAGACGAACGCGAGAACATCCGTATCCTCGAAGAAATGCTATCAAATTTTGGGATTAAAGCTAAAGTTGTCGACCTAACTCGTGGGCCTGCTTACACACGATACGAAATACAGACAGCTCCCGGAACTAAGGTCAGCAAAGTAACTAGTCTGAGCAATGATATCGCAATGAGTCTAGCCAGTGAAGGCGTACGTATTGAGGCTCCTATCCCTGGTAAAGCAGCAATTGGCATAGAGGTGCCAAATAAGGCGCGCTCGTCTGTAATGCTGCGCGATGTTCTAGAAAGTACTGAATTTAGCAACTCCTCATCCCCTCTAACGGTTGCACTTGGAAAAGATATTGAGGGCACCACGGTCATTGCCGACCTGTCCCAAATGCCTCACCTGTTAATTGCAGGAGCGACTGGGGCAGGTAAGAGTGTTTGCATAAATGCGTTAATTTGCAGTATCCTCTACAAAGCTAGGCCAGATGAGGTTAAGTTTCTGCTGATCGATCCAAAAGTTGTTGAGCTCGCCACTTATAATGGTATTCCCCATTTAATGGCCCCTGTATTAAACCATCCTAAGAAAGCCGCAGCAGCTCTAAAATGGGCTACTAACGAGATGGAAAGGCGGTATGCAGCTTTCGCCAAGGCAGGGGTGCGTGACATCGAGCGCTATAATGAGCGTGCGGTAGAACAAGAGCAGAATAAGATACCCTTTATTGTAATTATCATTGATGAGTTGGCGGACCTAATGATGGTTGCGAGAGCTGATGTAGAAGATGCTATATGTCGTTTGGCCCAAATGGCCCGTGCTGCAGGTATGCATCTCGTCATAGGCACGCAACGACCTTCCACAGATGTCATTACCGGCCTCATTAAAGCCAATATCCCCTCGCGCCTGTCTTTTACTGTGTCGTCGTCAACTGACTCCCGCGTTATACTAGACACGGGTGGCGCAGAAAAACTCCTCGGGCGAGGAGATATGTTGTTTTTGCCAGTGGGGCAGAGCAAAGCTAAACGCATACAAGGTGCTTTCGTATCCAATCGCGAAATAGAGAATATCGTAGACCATGTAGCTAGCCAGGCCGAAGCCGAATATATCGGTGTCTTAAACACCATGGAGGAAGACAATTCATCCCAGTCAGAGGGAGAAGTGGATGATCGGTTTGACGAAGCCGTTAAGGTCGTGGTGGAGACTGGTCAGGCTTCAGTATCAATGCTACAACGGCGCATGCGCTTGGGGTACACGCGGGCAGCTAGAATTGTAGATCAGATGCAAGAAGCGGGGATTGTTGGCCCTAGTGACGGTGCCAAGCCACGTCAGATCAATAAGAACCACCAACTTGTAAAGACTATCTTAGATAAGAGCAAACGCACCGGAACTTAGTTTGGAGAGGAGGTAGTCTGGTGAGAGAGTTAGGTAGTAGAATTAGCAGTGCACGTAAAGAGCAAGGTTTAAGTATTGAGGATTTGCATGTACGCACAAAAATTAGGCCTAGGAGTATTGAGGCTATAGAAAAAGGCAATTTTGAAGCCATCGCTGGCGGCAATGTTTATATTAAGGGATTCATTAGAACTCTAGCGGAGGAATTAGGCCTCGACTATAATGAATTGATTGAGATGTGGGAGCCGGTGGTAGTTCCACCGACTGTTCACAATCCTAGGTCAAGTTATCGTCCCAGCGTCTTTCCGTTCATTGGGGCCGTAGTCATGGTGTTGGCTTTAGTAGCGGCCGGGGTGTATTATTTGTACCTGCGCCCTCAGCCACAACTGCCTCCTGTTACTCCACCTCAGGTCAATAAACCTCCTGTTGTTGAGGAGCCAAAACCTACGATTCCTGATGTAGCACCCCCTGCGTTTGTCTATGTCGGAGAACAGGGTGATCGAGAGGTCTACGAAGTAACCAGCTGGCCGCTGGAACTGGTAGTGCGGGTAAAAACAGGGAATTGTTGGGTACAGGTTGTAGCTGATAATCTATCCTCCGAGGTAACTCTAACAGCACCGCAAGAGCGCCTGTTTACCGCAACGGATGATCTACGAATGCGACTAGGCAGAGCTAATGTTGTAGAGATTTTATTAAATGGAGAAGCTCTGCCTAGGCAAACTGGTGATGTGAGGAACTATACATTTAAGAAGCCTGGCCCGTAGGGGCCATTTTTTTCGGAGGTACGCATGGATATTTTACCACTAGCTTCAAAGACACTTCCTACTAATAAAAGTGAAATGGTCGAGCGCGGTTGGGACATTTTAGACTTTATACTCATTACCGGTGATGCCTACGTAGATCACCCCAGTTTCGGCGCGGCCATAATTGGGCGAGTCCTCGAGAGCGCTGGTTTTCGCGTGGGCATTATTGCGCAACCTGATTGGCGCAATATAGCATCCTTTCGCTCGCTTGGGCGACCGCTCTTAGGTATGTTGGTCACAGCTGGCAACCTAGATTCTATGGTTTCGAACTATACAGCGGCAGGCAAGCCGCGTCGGGAAGATGACTTTTCTCCTGGAAACATTGGCGGGAGACGGCCCGACCGGGCCGCCATAGTGTACGCCAATAAGGCTAGGGAGGCTTGGCCAGGTTTGCCGGTTATTCTTGGGGGCATTGAAGCTTCCTTGCGCAGGTTGGCTCACTACGATTATTCGTCAGACAAGATACGTCGCTCTGTGCTGCTTGACAGTAAGGCGGACCTAGTGTTATACGGTATGGCCGAATTTGCCATGCTCGAAGTAGCCTCTAGGCTTAAAGAGGGCAAAGCAGATTTCAGCGATATTAGGGGAGCTTGCTACCTTAGTTTAACCCCTCCGGTCAATGCGCTTGTTCTACCCTCGTTTGAGGAAATCGCCGAGGATAAGCTAAAGTTCGGGCGTGCTTTTAAGCTGGCCTACCTAGAGCAAGACCCATTCGCTGGTAAAACAGTCTATCAACGCCACGCCGATACCTATGTGTGCGTAAATCCACCCGCTTGGCCTTTGACCACAGAACAAATGGATTGGATTTATGGTTTACCCTTTACGCGCCAACCCCATCCTAAGTACGCTGAGATGGGTGGCGTGAAAGCCATCGAAGAAATAGAATTTAGCATTACCAGCCATAGAGGCTGTTTTGGAAGCTGCTCTTTCTGCGCTCTTACTTCCCATCAAGGCAGGCTCATTCAGCGCCGCAGCTTAGATTCCATCTTGGCTGAGGCTAGGCTCTTAACAATCCTGCCGCACTTCAAGGGTTACATTCACGATATTGGGGGACCTACAGCAAACTTTCATGTGGCCGCTTGTAGCAAACAGACGGAACATGGTGCGTGCAAAGGCAAGGCATGCCTATCGCCCAGTCCGTGTAAGTTATTGAAGTCGGACCACAGTGAATATCTTGATATTTTGCGAGCAGTACGGGCCTTGCCTGGAGTTAAGAGGGTCTTTGTTCGCTCGGGCGTTAGATACGATTATGCGATGCTAGACGATAACGATGCTTTTTTGATGGAACTGTGTCAACACCATGTTAGCGGACAGCTCAAAGTGGCTCCCGAACATGTTTCGAGTCGTGTCTTACGCCTCATGGGTAAGCCACCTAAAGAAATATACGACCGCTTTATCGATCGGTACCAAGGTTTAAACGACAAACTTGGCAAGAAGCAGTTTGTTGTTCCCTACTTTATGTCTAGCCACCCCGGCAGTACAATTGAAGATGCAATTGAGCTGGCGGAGTACTTAAGGGATCACCGCATTCGCCCACAGCAGGTGCAAGACTTTATTCCCACACCTGGCTCTCTCTCCACTTGTATGTACTACACTGGAATTCACCCACTCACAGGTGAAAAGGTTCACATCCCGTGTAGCGCACAGGAAAAGAACGCACAGCGGGCCATGCTGCAGTACTTTTTGCCCAAGAATTATGAGTCTGTCTACGACACCTTGACTAAGGCGGGTCGTACAGATCTAATTGGCAACGGACCCCAGGCGCTTATCCCGCCACGCCGTACCTCAATACGTACAAGGTCATTGCAAAAGCGTTGACCCTAGGAGTTTTCTTATCTATACTTGAGAAAGGTCTGGGGACTAATAGGAGGGCTACCATTGCAGATTGGCATTATAAGTCTGGGGTGTGCGAAGAATCAAGTCGACAGCGAGCTAATGCAGGGTGTGCTAAAATCTGAAGGAAACGTCTTGGTAGACGACCTATCAGCAGCAGATATAATTATAGTGAACACCTGCGGATTTATTCAAGCTGCTAAAGAGGAGTCTATCAACACCATATTAGAAACAGCGGGGTACAAGCAGGGCAGATGCAAGGGCCTCATTGTCGCGGGGTGCCTTTCCCAACGTTACGCTAACGATCTGCTCGACGAAATTAAGGAAATTGACGGGTTGGTTGGTACAGGCAACTTTACCTCCATAGGTCGGGTAATTGAGCGAGTTGCGCGTGGGGAAAGAGTAGGGGAGATAACTGCAGCAACCTACTCCTACGATGAGGATATCGCGCGTGTGGGCACAGCCAGCCATTCTGTATTTGTAAAGGTGGCAGAGGGTTGTGACAACCGTTGCTCGTATTGTGCTATCCCCCTAGTGCGGGGTGGTTTCCGTAGCCGGCGTATAGAGAGCATCCTGCGTGAAGTAGAGAGGTTAACTGTTGCGGGCGTTAAGGAGATAAACTTAATCGCTCAAGACACCACCCGTTACGGCCTTGACCTCTACGGTGAGTTTCGTCTCGTGGAGCTTCTGGATAAACTCCTATCTCTAGCGGGTCCACAGTGGTTCCGCCTACTATATTGTTATCCTGCTCACTTTACGGACGAGCTCATTGAGAAGATCGCCACGGAGCCTAGAATCGCTAACTATATCGATATACCCCTGCAGCACATCAGCCCCCGCATTCTTAATCTAATGCACAGGCGTGGTACTGCAGCCGAGGTCAGGCAGCTTATTAGTAAATTGCGCACATCCATCCCTGATATCACCATCAGAACCACTTTTATAGTTGGTTTCCCCGGGGAAACAGAGGCAGAGTTTGAGGAATTGGTTGAGTTTGTGCAAGAAATACAGTTTGACCATATGGGTGTGTTCCAATACTCACGCGAAGAAGGAACACCCGCAGACACTATGGAAGATCATGTTGATGATGAGGTAAAGCAATTCCGTTACGATACTCTCATGAGTCTGCAGCAGGAAATTAGCTTTGAGCGCAATCAACGTTATGTAGGCCGAGTAATTCCTGTCCTAGTCGAAGAGGTGTGGCCTGAAGGCGGTGGCGTTATGGGGCGCGCCGAAAAGGATGCGCCGGAGGTCGATGGGGAAGTCTATGTGCGAGATACTAGCGCGCAACCCGGTGACTTGATCTACGCCCGTATTGAAGAAGCCTTAGAATATGATTTGCTAGGGGTGCATGTAGTTGAACCTAGCCAATAAAATAACGTTAACTCGGATCTTTCTTTTGCCCGTGTTCCTGTTTTTTATCACAGAGAGCATTCCTTATGGCTCTTTTATAGCCGCGGGTATTTTTATTATCGCAGCTGCTACAGACGGGCTGGATGGATATGTTGCCCGTAAACAAAACCAGGTAACTACCCTCGGCAAACTACTTGACCCTCTTGCGGACAAGCTACTGGTCATGGCCGCCTTAGTATCGCTAGTCGGGCAGGCTGCTTTACCGGCTTGGATTGCCATAGTCATTCTGGCACGAGAATTTGCTGTTACAGGCCTGCGCGCCGTAGCTGCTGCTGAAGGCAGAATAATTGCCGCTAGCAAGTTTGCTAAGGTTAAGACAGTGACGCAAATTGTGGCTATCGTCGCCATCATGGTTAATAACTTTCCCTTTTCATTAATTAGTTTTCCCTTTAAAGATGTTGCGTTAGGCGTCGCGGTGGCATTCACCATACTCTCAGGCCTAGATTACTTTAGAGGCGCAGGCGATCTGTTCGCAAAATAAGTCAAGGAGCGTGTCGCAAAACGTTTATTCGTAAACGTAGCGCGGCACGCTCCTTTATGTTCGGGAGAAACACTGGGGACGTTGCGCCGCGAAGGCATATGCATGCTCCACAGATGCATGAGTAAACCGTACTACACAGGAGATGAGGGTAGGCCCCTCGGAGCCGCCATACAGGTGGAGGCTTCAAACCACCTTAAGCTGCTGTGGTCCCGACTTTAGGAGTGCCCTGTGATCGAGAAAGCTTTTGGAAATCTGAAGGAACGACTGAACATGCGCCGGACCTCCGTTTCCTCTGATGAAAGTCTCGATGGGAAGCTCTTCGTACAGTTCATCGCACTCATCTACCTTTCTTACATCAAGAAGGTGATGAGCGATAATAACCTTTTCAAGAGCTACACACTCCAAGAGTTATTGGATGAATTCGATAGCATCGAACGGTTTGAGCGGCCAGGGCGCAAACACCATATCGGCGAAATAACCAAGAAGCAGATGGAACTCTACACCGTCATGGGCGTGGACATTCCATCATAGGTATAATTGCACGGGAATTCAGGAGAATTGTCTACCGCGAGAACGTAGAAGAGCTTTACCAAGGTTTAGCCAGACTGCCGGAAAGCTATAAGGACGTACTATACTTTAGATACATACTCGGGATGACTGACATCGTTTACCCTCTATCTGGAATTGGATGAATCGGATAATCCAGTAGTTGATACGGAAGATGCCTCCCGTTTTGAACCAATACTCATAAATGGCAAAGACGGAATGCTTGTTATGAAACACGACGTAGTTACAATTGTATGGGAGATGGATTCTCTGCTATTTGTTTTACAGGCACGTACAAGTATGGATATGGCTATTCGCATAGCAGAAGGCGTCAGATATATAAAATAAATAAATCTCTGATTTTGTGTCACAAAAACCTTCCTGAAATGTCTTTATATACGAGAAGACATTTAGGGAGGTTTTTATGAGGAACATCATTCGAGTCGGTCTTGCTATCCTAAATAATACTGTCTATCGCTACACCTGCAGGCGCTATTGATATAGCACCAGACGCGAAGACCGAAGGGCTAATTACACCGCAATATGCACATATCATTTTCATGAATTCAAAGCTAACGATTTCCTCCTTGGGAGAAGCCACTTGCATAGGGGTTTCTGCCCTTTACAATGGCTCTCATACAGTAGAACTAATCGTTGAGTTGCAGAAGCAAAACGGCAGCGTGTGGACCCCGATAAAAGCATGGACAACATCAGGTCCTGGGGTTCCGGGTGTTGAAATAGAACGCAGCCACTACGTTGTCAGAGGCACCTACCGCGTATGCACTACCGCCAAGGTACGTGATGCTGCCGGGAACCTCTTGGAAAATGTCTCAGTCTACTCTGTCGTGGTAACATACTAGCTCTCACAGCGAGCTGCAAAAAGCATGGCAGTGATTAGGATAAGCTCTTGTTTATGAAAATGTAGCTGCCTAAAGGTGGAGAGCGGGATTCTCAGAGCACGAGCACCAGCAGAATATTAGGGCCAGATGGAAGGGGGCAAGACCAATGGGCATCTATCGAAGCTAGGGCAGATGTTTTGTGCGCTTGTGGTCCGAAGTATTGGTAACTCGCTTTTCTAAAATCAGTGAAATAGGGAGTAACGGATTATGATAAAACGGTTTTTTACGTTACTAAAAATCATGCTTTGTATCGCGGCCTTAGTAGTACCTCAGATTTGGAAGGAGCAATGACTTCATCTGTATCAGAACAACAGCTTGTTGAATATCTCATCAAAAATGGTTATCCAACTGAATTGATTGAATTAATGCCATATGCAATCAAGCTTAGTAGTTACAATGAAGGTGCCACATTCCAAAGCGTTGAGTATCTAACAGAAGGGGGTATTCATGGAGATGAACCAGGTTTATTAGCTTACATACCGAACTACTCAGCATGGTTCATGGTTGAGAATGTAAGCGCCCCTTCAGGGTATACTCGAAAGCGAATCACCTACAGTTGGGCATGGCTGTTTGCGCCGAGCCTTTGGACCCTCACTGATCATATTGCGATCAAATGGAACGATCCTGCATGGTATGTAGTTGGTACGCCTGCGCGCATGTATAGGGCTCAGAGCTTCAGTACTCACTACCGTGAGTATCTAAACACAACAAGTTCAGCTTGTAATCAGTGGGAGAATCAACTGGTATCCTTTCCTCACGATCTTGTAGGAAGTTTTGTCTGCCAGCACTGTGGCAATGTATATGGCGCCACAGACCATAATGGCTGGGTACAACTTACTCTAGAGAAACAGGGTTCTGCAACAACTCCCTTTCAAGTATATGGGAAGTATTTTTATCAAAGCATCCCCTGGTTTGGGAATGTGAAATTTGAGGGGTTTGGGCTAGAAGTGAGTATTAGCCCCGCATCGGTCTTCCATGAGTCAACAGGTTTCTCAACCGTTGTCTATCCGTAGGCTGCTTGCATCTACGCGATCCTTCCCGCACGTACACTGCAGGCGCCGTATCCTCAGTGTGGTCTGCTCACCCAGGGAGTTCCTATATTTCCTTGCCCTTGTGCCAATGTATTTAAGCTTCTCCCCGCAGCAAGGGGAGAGAACCTGTTCTGGACACCTAAACTATTAGCATGTGTTTTGGGGGGACGTCTCCGGTGAATCTGCTAAATTCACCAGCAAGGAGACGTCCCTTCCTTTCTATTGATACGGTCATTATATCCGTCAATCTGCGGTCAGGCAATACAGTCAGCATTTGGCCACTTTGGGGGAGCGGAAACAGTGATAGGACTTGGCTAGGTAGACATGTCAGGAAAGCTCTACACGGTATTATCACTTGTGATTCACAGGATAATCGTGAGTTTCTCTTTCGCAGGAACAACAGGGACAAGACCAGGATGCCGACATATAGAACCGTCCCCGTTGTCCTACAGGGAGTGTCTTCTACCGGACTCTTGAGTAACAAGGCCGTGGTTATCTTTCTCTAGGCAATTTATGGTTGACCAGTGTCTTGTAGTAATGGTAAACTATTCTTGATTGAAGCCGCTTGGCAAATCCGCCAGAAGTATTTTCCTTGTTATTGTCACGGTGGCCATAACCATGACCATGTCTGCGACATACCCCAGGGAGAGGGGAGTTATTTTGGCTGTTGCGGCGGGTCTGCTCGCAGCCATCTGGTTGCGAGGTAGGCCACAGAGGCGGGATCAAGAGCAATAGCGCATCCAAATAGAGTTGTCCCAATAAATAGGCTGGAACCCTCTTGATGGACATCCGAAAGGAGTCTATCAAGAGGGTTTCCCTTTTCATGGGGTATTAGTAGTTAACGTGGAAAGTGTAGGTTACGTTCGTATGGTAGTTATTTTCAGCGCAGAAGAGCAAAAAAAGCTTTTGGAGAACGAGAGTGTTCTAAGGGCTGCCGGTACACGGATTACATGTACCCCCGAGTTCAAGTGTGGATCTGTTCGAAGGTACATTGAGGAAGATAAAACTCCTCTGTGCATGTGCCTATTTCTTGAGGCTGCGTTTGACCTAGATATCATATGTCACGCCCCCTATTTTTTCTATCTAATGGCGCATAGTTAATGTGTTATACTATAAATATCTTATGTAAACAGGAGGTCGCAAATGAACTGGCAGAAATTTAACTGGAAGCCTATCGTCGCTGGATTTGCTGCGACCTTAATTATACTGCTACTAGGTAATTACATGTGGCACAGAACAGCGGTTGAGAGGCCGCTTATTCAGGTGCTTAGGCAAGATGAGGCAGTAGAAGACGCAGTATTTCACAGTGATGGACGCAACTCTCGAGTAGAAGTAAAGATAAAAAATGTACCGCGGTTTGCGGAAACCGCACGGAGAATTAATGCTACCGTCAAAAAAATGCAACCTACAACACAGGTTATATTTATGGATAACGGTGATGAATTCCTAGACGAGCTATATGATGAGCTCCATTTTGCCTTGTTCGAAGCTAGAGTTAACGGTACTTTTGTTAAGATGAACGATAGTTTTTTAAATGCAGTTAAGGACGCAGGCCTGTCTGAATATCGCCTTGAAGTTGATAGTGAGGCAATCTACTTGCAACTACATTATGGCGATGCATACTTGTACCGTGTCGTGGCCTTGGAGGTGACGGCTAAATGAAGCGTAAGGAAAATATCCTAGGCGCTGCTATTGCCGCTATAGTGTTTCTTGTTTACATTGGGACTAACGTTTTACCCTACCTTATATTTGCGGGCCTAGGGGCGGCGTTGTATTTCCGTGGCATGAACCCGCCTGGGGCTAAGAAGAAAACTGCCGTAGTATCAAGCCAAAAGTATCAGATATCCTTTGAGGACATTGGAGGTCAAAATACAGCCAAGCAGGAGCTACGTGAGGCTCTCAATTTTATTAAGAGTGATCAAGCCGCCGTCCGCATGGGTATACGCCCCCTGAAGGGCCTTTTGCTATGCGGCCCGCCTGGCACTGGCAAGACTCTGCTGGCGAAAGCGGCAGCCTCATACACTGATGCAGCCTTCCTATCTGTAGCCGGCTCTGACTTTATAGAGATGTATGCCGGTGTCGGTGCGCAGCGAGTGCGGGAGCTTTTTTCTCGCGCCCAGCAACTATCCAGAGAAGAGGGTAAACCCCGTGTCATTATTTTTATCGACGAGATTGACGTACTTGGCGCTAAGCGTGGTCAGACTACCAGTCACATGGAATATGACCAAACCTTAAATCAGCTCCTCGTGGAGATGGATGGGCTTAAAGCAGATGCTGAGAGCAGCGTCTTACTCATTGGCGCAACCAACCGTTCCGATATGCTTGACCCTGCTTTAACGCGGCCCGGTCGCTTTGACCGCATTGTGCGTGTGGACCTGCCGGACAAAGAGGCGCGCCTGCAGATCCTAAAGCTGCACACCAGCAAAAAACCATTGGATAACGCCGTTGATTTAGAAAAACTCGCGGCTGAGACGGTCGGCTTTTCTGGAGCTCATCTAGAGAGTTTGACTAATGAAGCAGCTATCCTAGCGTGGCGCAGCAGTCATGCTGTTATCGCCCAGAATCACTTTGAAGACAGTATCGACAAAGTAATGATGGGTGAAAGACATGACCGTCGTCCTGGTAGCGAGGAACTTAAGCGCATTGCTTTGCATGAGCTTGGCCATGCCTTTGCCGCTGAGCATGTCCGCCCCGGTAGCGTAAGTAATATTAGTATTTTGTCACGCGGTGGAGCCCTAGGATATGTAAGGCACAGCCTTGAACAAGACCTCTACCTCGAAACCGAAGACTTACTGCGCGGGCAATTGCTTGTGATGTTGGCCGGTGGAGTGGCAGAAGAGCTATTTGAGGGTAGCCGTAGCACAGGTACTCAGGGAGACTACCAGCAGGCCATCCAAGTAGCCCTCAAGATGATTGCTGCCGGAATGTCGGAGCTAGGTATTGTCGATGAACGTCTGGTGCCTAAGTCAGTGCTACACTCAATTGTGCAGGGGATTATAGGGGAGGCGGAGGCTAAGGCAAAAGCTGTTCTTACTGAATATCAGGAAAATATACACACAGTACTAGCGGTACTGTTAGAACAAGAAAAATTGTCGGGTGATGAGATTCGCACACTCATGGCAGGTTAGCATCCATTCAAACAAATTATGCAGGCGGGCTTATAAGGCCCGCTTTTTTTGTTATATTGATAGAGGAGGTGTGACTATGTCCATAGCAGAAATTATAAGTGTAGGAACAGAGCTGAACTTAGGTCAGATTCTTAATACCAATGCCCAGTTTTTATCAAGTTCATTAGCGGAGTTAGGTATCAACCTGTTTTATCAGAACGTGGTAGGAGACAATGAACAGCGCTTGTGTGAGACATTTCTGCGAGCTTTAGAGCGCTCTGACGTGGTGATCCTCTCGGGAGGACTCGGGCCAACGGAAGATGATTTGACACGGGAGAGTGTAGCAAAGGCTTTAGGGCGAGAATTGGTACTAGACGATGAGGCGGTTACTGTACTGCAAAATCAGTTTGTGGGCAGAGTCATGCCACAGAATAATCTGCGTCAAGCCCATGTGCCAGAAGGCGGATTTGCACTCCCTAACCCTAAAGGGACAGCACCTGGTATTTGTATCCCCGTTAGTAATGGCAAATTAGTGTTTCTGCTGCCGGGACCACCACGTGAATTGCAGCCGATGTTTAATGAGGCAGTAGTTCCTATCATGCGTGAACACAAATTAACCCAAGGAAGCTTCTTCTCTAGTACTCTGAGGTGTTCGGGAATTGGGGAGTCGGCAGTGGCAGAGCTTTTAGCCGATCTCATCGACCGTCAAACTAACCCCACTATTGCCCTATATAGTCGCCTGGGTGAAATAGATGTTAGGCTGACTACGCGGGCATCATCCTTAACTGAAGCCGCAGTCATTATGGCTCCAGTCAAAGGAGAGATAGTCTCGCGCTTAGGCTCACATATCTTTGGTGAGGATGCCTGCACCCTCGCTTCGGCGTTGCTTCAACAGCTTGCTACCTCAAACTACTCTCTTTCCGTAGCTGAATCATGTACTGGCGGGCTGGTCGGCCATATGATCACTAATGAACCAGGTTCGAGTTTATCCTACATGGGTGGGGTAGTGGCCTATGCTAACAATGTTAAGGAGACAATGCTCGGAGTCTCACTAGATACATTGCTCTCTCATGGAGCAGTTTCTGAGCAGTGCGCTCGTGAGATGCTAGAGGGTGCGCTAGGAGCCTTTAGGACCGACGCTGCCATAGCTATTACAGGTATTGCAGGTCCTAGCGGGGGGACCGTAGAAAAGCCGGTAGGCACAGTCTTTGTTGCTGTGGGGTGCAGGGGAAAGAATAATGTCGTCCGCCTTAACTTAAGAGGGGACAGGGCGGCCATCAAAGAACGGGCGGCTAAGGAAGCCATCCGCCAATTACTACTCTTGCTGAGAGGATAGGGGTATGCAGCCTATAGATCTCTGCACAGTTTTAGTTAACAAAAGTATTGCGAACAACTGTTCGATAAGATATAATTACACTAGTTTGGAATAGGAGGCTCCGGTTATGGAAAAGAAAAAAGCTTTGGAAATGGCCCTGCACCAAATAGAGAAACAATTTGGCAAGGGCGCCGTTATGCGTCTAGGCGGAGACCAGGACAAACTCGCACTTGAGGTAATTCCTACCGGTGCATTATCCTTAGACATCGCGATAGGTTTAGGAGGAGTGCCGCGCGGCCGCATAATAGAGATATATGGGCCGGAGTCGGGTGGTAAGACCACTGTTTCTTTACACATTATTGCCGAGGCTCAAAAAGCTGGCGGGATTGCAGCATTTATTGATGCAGAGCATTCTCTCGACCCGGGCTACGCCCGCAAGTTGGGCGTTAACCTTGAGGAGTTGCTGGTTTCTCAGCCTGATACAGGAGAACAGGCTTTAGAGATTGCCGAGGCATTGGTTCGTAGCGGTGCCGTAGATGTAGTCGTCGTTGACTCAGTGGCGGCTTTGGTTCCTCGTGCTGAGATTGAGGGTGAGATGGGTGATGCCCATGTGGGTTTACAGGCACGTCTCATGTCACAGGCTTTGCGTAAACTAGCTGGCGCCATCAGCAAATCCAAGACAACGGCTATATTCATCAATCAGCTCCGTGAAAAAGTCGGCGTTATGTTTGGAAGCCCCGAAACGACACCTGGCGGGCGGGCCTTAAAGTTTTACGCCTCAGTGCGTTTAGAGGTGCGCCGGGTGGAAGCGATTAAGTCAGGGACAGAAGTGGTGGGTAATCGCACTAGGGTTAAGGTGGTAAAGAATAAGGTTGCTCCGCCTTTCCGTCAAGCTGAGTTTGACATTATGTATGGCGAAGGCATCTCCCGCGAGGGTTGTGTGCTCGATACTGCTACCGATATGGACATTGTTATTAAGAGTGGCGCTTGGTACTCGTATGGTGACGAGCGCTTAGGCCAAGGGCGGGAGAATGCTAAACAGTATTTCCGTGAGCACCCTGAGATTACCCAGCAGATCGAAGCGAGAATTCGCGATAGCCTTAAGCTAGGGAAGGCTGTTGCCTTAAAGACTAGCGGGGATGCATTTGAAGAATAAAGATATCCGTTCAGTGGCCTTGCGGCTCCTATCTTTTCACGAACATAGTCAGCAGGAACTAGTAGAAAAGCTTAGGATGCGTGGCTTCCCAACAGAGGAGATCGAGCCCTTGTGCGAGGAGTTCTCGGGCAAGGGCTACCTTGATGATCGTCGTGTGGCAGAGTCTTTTCTCGCTTCTGCTTTGCTTAAGCGCGATAAAGGTATAATCCGCCTACAGCAGGAGCTTCATCGACGCGGGATCAACCGTGAGCTCATCGATGCTACCCTGAGTAGCTATCGAGCTGAAGTAGACGAATGTGCTGTGGTTAAGGGCCTGACAGAGCACCTCGCAGCACGAGGGCGAGACAAGATATACATTGAACGCTACTTATGGAGGCAGGGTTTTTCTCGCTTGCATGTGCACGCTGTCCTTCATCTTGACAATGAACCAATAGACAGCTAGAATATTCCCAGAGAGTAGAAATTCTCTCTGCGCTGTCGCAGTTCATTGCCCTTATTGATTAGCAAAGGATCACCTTAGCTGGCCGAGGGTTCTCGGTCTTTTTTTGTAGTCGTGTGGCGACTGTCTATACCCTGAGAGTCGCTTAGAAAGGAGGATAAGTATATCGAGTTTATAGCATTAGCAATTGCAATAATAGGAATACCTGCCGCCGCATTTGGTGGCTATCTATACCGCAAGCGAGTAGGCGAAAAGGTCATTGGCGAAGCTGAAGTTGTCGCAAAATCTCTTTTGGAAGATGCAAAAAAACAGGCAGAAGCTAAGAGACGCGAGGCAGTTCTTGAAGCCAAGGACGAAGTATATCGCCTACGCATGGAGTTCGACCGTGACGTAAAAGAGCGTCGCAACGAAGTACAGCGCTTAGAGCGTAGAGTGACGCAAAAGGACGAAAGTCTAGACAAGAAGATGGAGCAGCTCGAACGCAAGGAAGAGCAGCTCTCACGCAAAGATATAGACCTTCAGAAGCTCAAGGAGCGTGCTGAGGAGTTAGTGCAGAAGCAACAAACTGAGCTGGAGAGAGTATCGGGTTTGTCAAACGAAGAGGCCCGTAATATACTCTTGGCTAATATTGAACGTGAAATACGCCATGAGGCAGCAGTTATAATCAAAGAGGTTGAGGCTCAAACCCGCGAGGAAGCTGACAAGCGAGCGCGGGAGATTATCACCTTGGCCATTCAGCGCTGTGCCGCCGACCATGTGGCTGAAACCACTGTATCAGTAGTTGCATTGCCCAACGACGAGATGAAGGGCCGTATTATAGGTCGTGAGGGACGTAACATCCGCGCACTCGAAACCCTTACGGGTGTAGATTTGATCATTGATGACACGCCAGAGGCGGTTATTCTATCTGGGTTTGATCCTGTTCGTCGAGAGGTAGCTCGTATAGCTTTGGAACGACTTATTGTCGATGGCCGTATTCACCCTGCTCGTATCGAGGAGATGGTGGAAAAGGCTCAGAAGGAAGTCGAACAGCGTATTCGCGAAGAAGGCGAGAAGGCCGTATTTGAAACTGGCATTCACAACCTCAACCCCGAGTTAATTAAGCTGCTTGGTCGCTTGCGTTACCGCACCAGTTACGGACAGAATGTTCTTAAGCACTCCTTGGAGGTTGCCCACTTATCAGGACTTATGGCAGCTGAACTGGGCTTAGACATTCATCTGGCTAAACGTGCTGGTTTGCTGCATGATATTGGCAAGGCCATTGACCATGAGATTGAAGGCCCCCATGTCTCTATCGGAGCAGAAATAGCTAAAAAGTACCGCGAGAATCCCGCTGTGGTAAATGCTATCGCTGCTCATCACGGAGACATCGAGGCGCAATCGGTTGAAGCTGTTCTAGTGGCTGCTGCAGACGCAATATCTGCGGCTAGACCTGGAGCAAGGCGCGAGAGTCTTGAAAACTACATCAAGCGTTTACAGAAACTGGAGGAAATTAGTTCTTCATTTGAAGGCGTTGATAAGGTTTATGCGATACAAGCGGGCCGCGAGGTGCGGGTTATAGTCAAACCAGATAAGATTGATGACCTCTCAGCAGTGAGAATGGCAAGGGATATCACTAAACGTATTGAGAATGAACTAGAGTATCCCGGGCAGATTAAAGTTACTGTTATTAGGGAAACTAGGGCTGTTGAATTAGCGAAGTAGCGTATTAAAGCCGAGCTCTTGCTCGGCTTTTGATTATAGGAGGGCTTCCATGTTTACAGTGTTATTTCTTGGGGATATTGTTGGAAAATGTGGTAGAGATATAGTTAAGAAGCTCTTACCGCAGCTAAAACGCGAGCATAAGGTGGATTACGTCATAGCTAATGGTGAAAATGCAGCACATGGTACAGGTTTAACGCGTGACGTCGCCCAAGATTTGTTTGACTCAGGGATAGACCTCCTGACGGGAGGAAATCACATCTGGGATAAGAAAGAAATCCTAGATTTTATTGATGACTACCCACGCATTCTTCGCCCTGTTAACTATCCTCCAGGCACACCTGGGAACGGCATATTCCTGACCGAGGTGGGGTCGCCTCCCGTGCCGTTTGCAGTAATTAATGCTATGGGCCGTACCTTTATGCCGCCTGTTGATTGCCCATTCCGCGGGATAGACGCCGCTTTAGGGAGATTGCCAGAAGGAACATTAACATTTATTGACTTTCACGCCGAGGCAACTTCGGAAAAGATGGCACTGGGTTTTTATCTTGACGGGAGAGTTGCTGCAGTAGTAGGGACGCATACCCACGTGCAGACAGCAGACGAACGCTTGCTACCCCAGGGCACAGCCTACCTTACCGACGTGGGCATGTGTGGACCGTACATCTCGGTGCTGGGAGTCGAGGTTGATGTGGTTGTCAGCCGTTTCCTGACAGGGCTACCCGCTAAGTTCACTGTAGCCGAGGGGCAAGGCTTCCTATGTGCAGTGTTATTTCGGTTTGATCTCCGCACTCGACGTGCTACGACAGCCCCAGAACGCATTTTAAAGATTGTCTAATTACTTGTTTTGTTTACATGGATTCAGTAAGCTAGCAGTGGAATAGATACCCTAAATGGTAGGAGGTGCAACATTGAATTATAGAGAACTTCATAATGACTCCTTAGTAGTTGACACTCACTGTGACACCATGCTCAAGGTTATTCGTTCCCGTGGGGCCTATCGCTTGCGTGATGCTCACGAAGAAGGCCACGTTGATATTCCCCGCCTACTAAAAGGCGGAGTTAATCTCCAGTTTTTTGCGGTCTACATAGAACCTCAGTTTAAGCCAGATCACGCTTTAAAAAGGACACTGCAATTGTCTGATTGCTTCTATAATGAGCTAGCCGAAAACAAGGACGAAATGTCTCTAATCTTGTCTTCAGCGGACCTCGAGTCAGCCCGCCGTGAAAATAAAATTGGTGCTCTTCTCTCGATTGAGGGCGGAGAAGCACTTGAGGGCGACCTAGGTGTTGGCACTCATCTTACCTGTCGGTAAGAGGGTGCTTTTTTGTTGCCAAAGATGACGGTCATGAAAGATAATGGATGGCGTGTGCATAGTGTAG
>WSXW01000014.1:1982-49834 GCA_009773495.1 Bacillota bacterium | reverse complement strand
ATAACAGAAAGAAGTTTATCTGCCTATTGATATCTCTACTAACCTTATTGCTGCTAAACAGTAATTTCACACCTAGTCTCCTTTTGAACCCCCAAAACTCCCTGTGGTTCTCCTTCGTGAGAGCCAACGGATACATAGTTACATGGCAGAGTCACTCAGTAAACAATAGCCAGCATATATACGGAACAACGCAAAACGCAACACACACGGACGCAGGGCATAGACCGATAGAGCGCACAAACGGGGCGGGATATCTCAATCTATCCCGCCCCGCTGTGTTGGCTAATCTGGATTATCGACAAACAGCTCTTGCTTGCCTGATGTTGCTTAATGTTTATACTATTCGCTGTTTCTTTTCTAAGGCTATCGGAAAAAGATCGCGTGACATCGGAAACGTTAACTCGTCCGGAAACGAATCAAAAAAATCTATCAATTCCATTTCGCTGTCGGACGGTAATTCACCCAAAGCATGAACGATTGCAAAATAAACCTGCACATTTCCTTTGAAATACCTGCCGTCTATTTCCCCGTTAATATAATAATCACAAAGCGGTTCAATATCGAATTTAATTGCTCCCGTTTCTTCATATAGTTCCCTTTTTGCAGCTTCCAGTGGTGTCTCGCCTTCATCAATATGCCCGCCTGGATTTTCCCACGTATCCCTGTTTTTGTGCTTGCAAAATATCCACTTACCCTTATACAATGCCATAATATCCACACAAAAATAATCCTTAAATGTATTAAAAGGATGCACTTTAAACTCCATTATTCTCCTCCGATAATATAAATTTTCTGCGACAACACCACCCCAGCGGCGGCCAAAGCCCGCGGCAGCGCCCACGCGACACTTTGCCGGCTTACCTGTTCCTTAGCCCCATTCTCCCATTGGTCGAAAAAACCTGTCATTCGACCACAGGCAACAACATAGTAACGAACCACGTTATGCCAGCTCCTTCCTGAATAGTACCAGATAGTTTATCCCCTCTTAGGACACCTAACACCCTAGCTGGCTGCTTCTTCACTTCTTCTCTAGGACAACTGTAAAGTCCTTCATTCTGCAGATACTTAAGAGCCAGTCAGAAACATTACCTTCCAATGTCTTGAAGTATCTGGCACATATCGACATTATTGGCGCAATACCGATGATGATATCAAACCTAATCATAACTACAACAAAGCGAGGCCTGTTCCATTGCAGAACAGGCCTCGCTTCTTCGTAGAGTTGGTAGCACCTTACTCGTCCTCTTGGCAAAGTCTATCAGAAATTACGATGTTCTTCGTTTCTTTTATTAGTACACGATACTACATTCCTTGAAAAATGATCCAAACTGTTGCTTCCTAACTACGTTGTAGTCGTGCCTTCACGGCTCTGCCCTTGTACTACCTTCACACGGCGACCGTTTACCATTACAGTCTCTCCTATGATCTCTACGTCACCCTTCACTATCCGAGCAATAACCTCCTTAGTCCCCACATCTCTAGCTATAAACCCAATACCCGCCACTTCGTGACCTGGGTGATTTCTCAGCCACCTGTATGATGCTACCGTAAGAATATCATGCCAAGACGCACTTGAGCGTACACGTTTGAACGTAGTCTTTCCTGATGTGGTATGCCTTACAAAGAAGCCTTTTGTAATGACCTGGGCTCTTGGTGTTTCTGTAGGGACAAATGGAGTAACCACTACCGGAGGCGGATTTCGTTTTCTTTCCTCTATAGGTTTCTCGTCATTAGGCACAACTGCTCCACTCCTTCCGGCATCTGGACACCCATACTAAACAACAACGCTAGAAGTGACACTGCCATGACGACTACAACAGCGAGCAGTAGGTATTGTGATGCCCGGAGCAATCGAAACTTACGTTTGTTCACATCCATGTGTGCATCATTTGACTCTTACGAAAAAGCCGACTCTTTGCGAGTCAGCTTTGCCCACATCGTTACGGCACTGGGGTTAATTTGAAGGCCTTCGTTTCCCAAGGTTCGAAATTCATGGTGATATAGCCCACGGACTCCTTTACGACATTTTCAGCCATGTTACCAAACAGCACGATATCCCCAATAGACATTACCCTATCTTGGGCATCTTCATTTGCCCCACGAAATTTTATACTGTACACTTGAAGACCGTCCGGCAAGGAGGTATGATGCTTAATACTCTCAATTCTATAAATGTGGCTTCCTATGTGAACTAAGCCCTTTGACGAATACTGACGAAAGGGAAACCGAACAACAGATCCCTCTACACTGATTACTTCAGCACTTAGTAACCCTTGTATGGCTTCATCTTCAATCCGAAAAACAAAGTTAAAGGTCGTTTTTCTTATGGTTACAGCTCCTATTAATACAAGAAGCGAAAGGCATACAATAAGTATTAATTTAATATTGGGTTTATCCATGTTAGGGAAGCATATGTGTATTAAGAATGTCAGTGCTTCCAATACCATTATAGGTATATACCTGTAGCCCCCATCCCCTATAATATCGATCTATCGCTTCAGCCTCATTAGCTAAATGATCGCCCCACCTATTAGAGGTTTGAAAACGAAATCCAGTGAAAGACGAAAATGCAAACTGGTCATCATACGGGCTTACCGAACGAGTTACTTTTTCTGCAAAAGAGAGATTTGTCTGACGCCACTGGGTTATGACAAATGGCTCCCATTGACCATATTGATTCACGATTTCATACCACATGTCATATCGTGTATATGAATTATATGTTGTTGCAACGACATTTCCATATACCGTTGTTGGGAATGGGATAGAGCCAACTAAAGCGTCAACAAAAGAAACAATAGGCCAATACACTGATGCCGTGGCCAGCATGAGTTTACCGGCCAGAGTTAGGTACGGCCATTGTTGGGTTTGAATATGAACATCTGTTTGCTGCATCGGTCCAATTAGAGTTGGACGTACGTCTACCTGGGACTTACCCGCTATGTTTGGCACATCTAATTGGATGGTTTTTACTTCTTGCCTTTGTATATGTCCAACATCAATATTCATGCTTTCAAGAAACATCATGTAGTCATCAATGGATGGAGTCTGATTTCTGTCAGAACAATTCTTCAAGTATTCGAGCAATGGATTATCACTTTCCTGCAATTCAGCTCCTGAAGTAGCTTCTGCATTGAGAGAAGTAAGTGGAGTAATCATGAACACACATAGAAGCAAGAGAGCGAGAGTCTTTTTCACAATAAATACCTCTCCTTTTTCTTCTTTGAAGGCTGTCTAGCGCGAATATTCTATAAACATGAATATGCAAGGCAACCTTCTATCTGCATGTTATACTTATTTTTTTCCTTATGCAAACTATCCTTTGCACAAATATCGTGAGCAACTGATTGCTAGCTAGGGGGGAGTTTTGTATTGAGAACTTCTGCCACAGAAATGAAATGGCATACGTCAGAGAGATTAAGCGTCACCCCGATCTCATTCCGGAGATATGCAGAGAACTAGTAGAATGCGTAGGCCTCTCGTTGAGGAAGGCCGCAGAGCACTCGGAGACAACCCATCATAGAGTGTACGAGGCCCTGAAGGGCAAGTGATTAGTCGAAGCGGAACAACCGCACGACAAAAAGAACCGTAAGGCAATAACGGGTAGAATGGTTTTATATAAAGGTGAAGATTAGAGACTACCAAAATACCTCTGACTCCTGCTGTATACGCATACATCAACTGGCAACTTCGAACAGGGCACCCCTATGCGCCTCGTGCTATCTGCTGCCTCCACATGTTCTAACTCCTCCCGTTCACGCATAAATGTTAATGAAGATGTTTGTCTAAGGAGGGGAAGTAACAAGATGTGGGTATTAACTGTAGGACCCTTCCGGGGTAAGCGTATGAGGACAGCCCGGCTAGTTGGGTTAATCGCACTACTAGCCTTACTTGCCGCGCTAGCATGGCAAGTACTCGACGCCATTCTAGAGCCACCCCAAGTGCCGGAGCAGCCTACAAGTGGCACCACTATCATTGGGGAGCAGGCGACACATCAAAGCATCTTTCAACGAATTATTACGCACTTGCGAAATTGGTATAAGGATGGCTTCTAGCCCTTACACGTAGGGGCTATTTTTTTATCGGCCTGTCGGAATTTGGTGCAAAGTCATCAACCTTTGGTAAAAGGAATTGCCCGCCTTTCGTGGAATAATAATAGGCGTAGAGGATTTCTGAAAGGGATTGTTGCTATGGATCTGCTCATTGAGGGATATCTCGATTACCTGGGGGTGGAAAGAGGGCTAGCTGCTAACACTTTAGAGTCTTATGGCCGAGATCTAAGGCAGTTTGCTGTGTACATAAAACTCCGTCGTGTAACTAGCTGGGCAGAGCTCGACCGCAATCACATACTGAACTACTTGGATGGTCTCAAGAAGCAGGGAAAATCCACAGCTACAGTCTCACGTAGCTTAGCTTCCATTCGCTCTTTTTTCAGGTTTCTTCACCATGAAGGAAAGCTAGAGTTAGACCCCGCTTCAGAGCTAGACTCTCCCAAGGTCGAAAAGAAGCTGCCTAGTGTGCTCAGCCTGCAACAGGTTGAATCTCTCTTGTACCGCCCAGATGCTGTATCCCCTGGGGGGCTTAGAGACCGCGCCATGTTTGAAGTTCTTTACGCGACAGGCATTAGGGTAACAGAGCTTGTCACATTGAATCTGGCCGATGTTAATCTTGATGCCGGTTTCATACGTTGCTTAGGGAAAGGTAATAAAGAACGGATTGTACCCCTAGGTTCTGTGGCTATTAAGGCTGTAGTTGCATACTTTAACTCTGGCCGGCCAAAGTTAGTTCGGTCGCGCGAAATGCGCTCTTTATTTGTTAACCACCATGGGCGCCAACTGACTCGCCAAGGGTTTTGGAAACTACTAAAGAAATATGCGCGTGAGTCAGGTATCGATGCCAACATTACTCCGCATACTCTAAGGCACTCCTTTGCCACACATCTCTTAGAGAACGGTGCAGATTTACGTGCTGTTCAGGAAATGTTGGGTCATGCAGATATTAGCACCACACAAATCTATACTCACGTGACTAAATCTCGCTTAAGAGAGGTCTATGATAAAGCTCACCCGCGAGCATAGGAGGTACTGTGTGAATACAACTGTTGTTCTTATCGTTCTAGACAGCGTCGGTATAGGCGAACTGCCTGATGCGGCCGAATACGGTGATACAGGTAGCAATACGCTGTTGCACGTCCTTGAGGCTAACGCGAAACTCATGTTACCAAACCTAACGAGGCTTGGGTTAGGGCAAATAGCCCCTCATCCCAGGCTCTCTTCTTCTGATGGGGTTATAGGCGCGTTTGGGCGTGGCATGACCCGGTCTCCCGGCAAGGATACCATCACAGGCCACTGGGAAATGGCTGGTATCATGTTAAACACGCCATTTAAGACCTTTCCAGCAGGTTTCCCCCCAGAAGTGATCGCTGAACTCTCGCGGCGTACAGGTAAAAAGTTTATAGGCAATATAGTTGCCTCCGGTACAGATATAATTCGCGACTTAGGGCCCCAACACGTGAGTTCTGGTGCCCTAATTGTCTATACTTCCGCTGACAGTGTAATGCAAATAGCCGCCCACGAGGATATTCTTCCGTTGCCGGAGTTCTATGCGGTCTGTCAGGTCGCTCGGGACCTGATGCAAGGGGATGTAAATGTTGCCCGTATTATTGCTCGACCCTTCACGGGGGAGTGGCCTTATACACGGACGCCTAATCGCAAGGACTACGCTGTACTTCCGCCTAGCAAGACTATGCTCGACATCTTGTCGGATGAAGGTTTTACCGTTACGGGTATCGGTAAAGTATGCGATATATATTCTGGACGTGGAGCTACACATTGCCTTAAGACCAAGCACAACGCCGATGGCATGGTACAAATAATGAACACGTATATGGGTTCACAGGGCGGACTGGTCTTTGCCAATCTGGTTGACTACGATATGCTTTACGGACATCGGAATGACTCGGTTGGCTACGGCCACGCCCTGAAAGAGTTTGACGAGTGGTTACCGCTATTCTTGGGGTCGATGAGGCCAAAGGACTATCTAATTATTGTAGCGGACCACGGTTGCGACCCCGCTTATCCAGGTACCGACCACACCAGAGAGTACGTGCCGATTCTCGCATATTCCCCTCAATACTTAGGCGGGGCCGCCCTTGGGGATAGGACCACACTGTCTGATATCGGCTCAACCATAATTGATATATTCGGCCTGCAGCCGAGCCTCCTATCCGGCACTTCATTTAAGCAAATCTTGGAGACTGAACATAATGAGAGTCTATGACATCATTAAGGCTAAGCGTGACGGCGGTGAACTTAGCACCGAGCAAATTGAGTTTGTAATTACGGCCTGTACTAAAGGAGAAATTCCGGATTATCAGCTATCAGCATTGCTCATGGCCATATTTATTTGCGGTATGAACGAGCGTGAAACCGCTGAACTTACTCTTGCCATTGCTAACTCTGGGACGCGCATTGACCTCAACCTGCCTAAAGCTATTGACAAGCACTCCACCGGGGGGGTGGGGGATACCACTACCCTTGTTGTGGCTCCTATTGTTGCAGCATGTGGTATTCCGGTTGCCAAAATGACAGGCAGAGGGCTCGGGCATACCGGTGGCACTGTAGATAAGCTAGAAAGCATCCCCGGCCTTTCTACAGAGCTGTCGATGGAACAGTTTATTAATCAGGTCAATACAATTGGGCTGGCATTGATGTCAGCCACCACAGAAATTGCTCCTGCCGATAAGATTCTCTATGCTCTGCGCGACGTAACAGCTACCGTCGACAGCATTCCTCTAATTGCTAGCTCGATTATGAGCAAAAAGATTGCGTCTGGTGCTACGCATATTGTCTTAGATGTTAAGTTCGGAATAGGCGCCTTTATGTCGTCAGTGGAGCGTGCTGAGGAACTAGCACAAGCTATGGTTGAAATCGGACGCAGAGTGGGACGCCCCACGGTTGCTTTACTCACCAGCATGGACCAACCGCTAGGCAATGCCATAGGAAACTCATTAGAAGTTACAGAGGCAATTCAGATACTCACGGGTAAGGGTGGCTCAGCTGACTTACGCGAAGTCTGTTTGGCGGTCGCAGCACAGATGCTAAAAATGCATTATATGGATTTAACAGACAGCGAAGCCATCTGTCGCGTAGAAGAAGCACTAAACTCGGGGGCAGCCTACGCTAAGCTAAAAGAAGTAGTAGCGGCTCAGGGTGGCAACCTAGATAGGGAATTGCCGCAAGCCAAGCACTCATTAGTTGTTACATCCGAGACATCTGGCTACATAAGTTATATTGATGCTCTCGCTCTCGGCACTATTGCCATTACCTTAGGGGCCGGTCGCGTGCGCAAAGAAGACAAGCTAGACTATGCCGCAGGTCTTAAACTACTGGCCCGGGTAGGGGACTATGTTGAAACAGGAGCTCCCTTAATTACGGCTTACTCCAATGCACCAATTGATCAAACTCTACACAAAGCTTTGCACAACGCATATGCCTTTAGCCTCACAAAACCAGAATTACCCCCCAACGTCCTAAAAATTATCCGGTAGCCCTCACATCCGGCCCATCCTCGTTTCAGTGTAAATCAGTCCTTGGTCAGTGACTACGGTTTTGCCCGTTATCCCGTTCCTTCGACCTTTCTAGGTGTCGACTCATTGTGAGTCGACACCTTTTGAATTAAAGCCCACTGGCAGGGAAAGCTACAAAAAACTTGCCAAGGAGGACTGTCGCATGCCAAAGACTATACTTCGGGCCGTAGCTTTAGCCCTATGCTTTGTGCTAACAACATCGACATTCGCCTATTGTTCACAACCTAGCCTGCCAGCTTTGGCACTAGAAGAATCTCTTAAATCTCCCTCTGTCATCCTTATGGATGCTGGTACCGGAACGATTCTGCTAGAGAAAAATGAGCACGAACCTCGCGCGATTGCCAGCATAACCAAGGTAATGACGATGCTCTTAGTCCTTGAAGCCATTGCCGATGAGAAAATTAGTTGGGATGACAAAGTCCGCACCAGTAGCCACGCGCGCAGCTATGGCGGGTCACAAATCTGGCTCGAAGAGGGTGAAACCCTTACTGTCGAAGAGTTGTTCTTGGCCGTAGCAGTCGTATCCGCAAATGATTGCGCCGTAGCCTTAGCAGAATTTGTTGCGGGTAGTGAAGAAGGCTTTGTCGCCATGATGAACGAACGGGCTGGACAGCTCGGTATGCAGAACACCAAGTTTACTAACGCCTGTGGGCTAGATATAGATGATCCTTACTCCAGCGCTTATGACGTAGTCCTGATGTCACGCGAGCTCATCAGGCACGAGAAGATTTTTGACTTTTCTACCATACGGGTAACAGCCCTTGAACGGGCCAAACTTACTTCAAATCTCACTAGCCCCAATCGGGAGTTGCTAGCTAGCTACAGTGGCTACGACGGACTCAAGACGGGTAAAACAACTAAGTCCATGTGGTGCCTATCGTCTACAGCTAAACGCGGGGATCTCCGCCTGATCGCCGTGGTGCTGGGGGCTGCCACGACTACTGACCGCAGGAGCGATATCGTCCGTTTACTCGATTATGGGTTTGCCAACTTCGAAGGAAGACGTATCTTTACGGAAGGTCAGGAAATTGGCACAACTGAGGTTTCTAAGGGTAAACACCCTAAAGTAAAGGCCATAGTAAAAGATGACTTAGACATTCTTACGCCTAAGGGCACTAAGGGTAAGCTCGAACAAAAGACCGACTGGTTGCCTTTGACTGCGCCGCTCCATGTGGGCCAAAAGGTAGGAACTCTCACCGTATTGCGTGACGGCAATGATATTGGCTGCGTCGACCTACTCGCAGCCGAAAACGTGGAGCGAGCGCCGTTGTGGCTTCACTTCGCCCGGCTGTGGGAAAGATTACTCCGCTAAGTTCTAAGCCCCTGATGGGGCTTTAACTTTTCTCTTGGCAGGATTTTCACATATAGAACTAGAACTAAGTCAAGGAAAAAGGAGGATGAAAATTATGGAGATTACCATGCGCTACCGCAGTAATGTTTTAGTAGTTACTCTCAAGGGGGAGCTCGACCATCATACCGCGGACGGGTTACGCCAGACAGTGGAGAAAGAACTAGATAAGGATATTGCACAGCATGTGTTGCTCAACCTTTCAGGTCTGAAGTTTATGGATAGCTCGGGACTGGGAGTAATCTTAGGACGCTATCGCCGCCTCAGCGCACAAGGCGGACGTATGGCGGCGTGTAGCTTGCACCCTCATATCGAGCGTCTTTATGAACTCTCAGGGCTCCCTAAGATTATCCCAGTGTATGCGACAGAAGATGCAGCTCTGACTGAGCTAAGACGAGAGTAGGAGTGTAGAAGATGGAAAACTGGTTTGAAATGCGCTTGCCTGCGCTGTCTGTAAACGAGAAATTTGCTCGCACTGTAGCAGCATTGTTCGCACTCCAAGTAGGGGATTGGTCCTTAGCAGATATTAACGAAATAAAAACTGCCGTCTCAGAGGCAGTAACGAATGTAATAATCCATGGCTACGAGCAAACTACAGGCGAGATTACTCTCCGTGGACAAGTGTCCGAAGGCAGATTCGAAATAGTCATTCAAGATCACGGGCAAGGGATAGAAAATGTTGAACAAGCCCGCGAACCGCTCTTCACTACTAAACCCGAACAGGAGCGTAGCGGGCTAGGCTTTACAGTGATGGAGAGCTTTATGGACGAGCTCACCGTTTCCTCTGCGCCGGGGAAAGGCACTGTAATTAAGATGGTAAAATATTTTGTTTCGCCTACCCCGCAATAATGGACGCCATAAGTGCTAAAAAGCTAGCATCTGGTCCGGTGCTCAATGAAGAAGATACGCAGGCCCTCATCCGGCGTTTGAGGGCCGGAGAAATCGAGGTACAAGACCTATTGCTGGCAGGCCATCTGCGGCTAGTGTATTCAATTGTTGCACGTTTCCTTAACTCAGGCCACGACCCAGAAGATCTTTTCCAAATCGGCTCCATAGGTCTACTTAAAGCCATTAAAAAATTCGACTTATCCTATAACGTCCGATTTTCGACATATGCTGTGCCCTTAATAATCGGAGAAATCCGTCGGTTCCTACGAGATGATGGGCCTATCAAGGTTTCGCGCTCTGTTAAGGAGACTGCAGTTAAAGTGCGTCGAGCAAACGATGAACTCAGAAAAAAACTAGACCGTGAGCCAAGGATTAGCGAGATAGCAGAATTTCTGGAGCTCTGCGAAGAAGATGTAATTGAAGCAATAGAAGCCTTGCGGGCACCATCGTCGCTCGAGGAAAAGGTATTCCAGGATGATGGACATCCTGTCTACTTAGTCGATAGAGTCAAACAAGAAGACTCGGGTGAAGAGGGGCTAGTCGAAGGTCTGGCACTCCGCCAGATTATGAAAGCTCTCACTCCGCGGGAACAGCGCATCATTACGGCACGCTACTTTGAAAACAAGACCCAAACTCAGGTAGCAGAAGAACTAAGCGTAAGTCAGGTTCAGATATCAAGGCTCGAAAAAGCCATTCTCACCCGCCTAAGGCAAATGCTTCTCTGATTGCATTAAAAAAACCGGGCAGGTGATACTACTCATAAGCGACCACACGCGGTTGAAATCTGCTTAGCGAGGTGGTATATGTGGTTCGCCTAACCCGTCGTCAAGTGGTAATTATGGCTTTGGTCCTAGTATTGTTTGTGTCTGCAGGGTCTTGGCTGTTCCTTACCCTTCGCTCCCAAGAGAAACAACCCAACGGCGCAACCATCGTGCAGTTAATCTATGGAGTTGAGGAGGTAGACCATGTCTCAAGTTGTCAAAGTTTTGGAGCTAGTCGGAGAGTCAGCTAATAGCTGGCAAGATGCTGTGGAGAGTGCAGTGCAAGAGGCATCACGAACTGTCGATAACATTACGGGAGTAGAAATCTACAACTTAACTGGTAACGTCGAAAATGGCCACATTGTAGAGTACAAAGCCAACGTAAAGGTAGCTTTTGCAGTAGACCACAGGAGATAAATTACAAGGGCATTTTTTCCGCAAGGAGAACATGCCTTTGTGCATGAAGGAGGGAACACTGGACAAAACTAAGTACTGGAGGTGGGAAACATGGGGAAGAGCGCCAAGGCCAAATCTAGACAGCAGATGCAGTATAAGGACTACCAACAGCTTGCTAAACAAAAGCAGTTAAAGATTCCGGTCTTCCGCAATGTCGTAGTAGCGTTCGTGATAGGGGGACTGATATGTGTCTTTGGACAGTTATTAATGACACTGTTCATGCGTCTCGGGTTCGCCCAAGAGCAGGCCGGGAACCCTACCGTGGCAGCGTTAATTCTGATTGCAGCTCTACTCACAGGTTTAGGGGTATGGGATGTGTTTGGTCAATTTGCTGGCGCTGGTGCTGGGGTACCAGTAACAGGGTTTGCCAACTCCATAGTCTCGTCTGCCCTAGAGTTTAAGAGAGAGGGCTTAATACTCGGCATAGGAGGCCACATGTTTTCACTTGCGGGGCCTGTAATCGTTTATGGGGCGGTAACAGCATTTGTAGTAGGCCTAATTCACGCCGTGTTGAGGTAACAATGAAAGCAACAAAAAAATTAGGTTTACAGACTGTAGCATTTTCCAGGCCTGTAGCAATTGTCAGTTCAGCCTCTTGCGTTGGGCCCTTGGAGGGAGAAGGTCCACTGAGGGGAAGCTTTGACGTCGTATATCCCGACATGCTTAATGGTGCTGGTAGTTGGGAAAAGGCTGAAGTTGGCATGTTCAAGGATGCCGTTCAAACCGCACTTGGCAAGGGTAAGCACTCGGCACAAAGCGTCGACTTTCTCCTAGCAGGGGATCTACTCAATCAGTGCATCTCGGCCAACTTTGCAGCAAGAGACCTTGGGATCCCCATGCTTGGCCTATATGGGGCTTGCTCGACCATGGCAGAGTCTATTGGTCTCGGTTCCGCTCTTATAGATGGCGGTTTTGCCCAGTACATTGTAGCCGCAGTCTCTAGCCATTATGCCTCTTCTGAGCGGCAATACCGCTTCCCTACTGAATATGGCGGACAAAAACCACCCTATTGCCAATACACTGTAACAGGTGCTGGTGCCATGTTGCTGACCAACGGGCAAAACATTCCAGGCCTAGCACCGCGCATTACGCATTTTACTGTGGGTAAGATCGTAGATCTTGGCATTAAGGACCCCTTTGATATGGGTTCGGCCATGGCGCCAAGTGCGGCGGATACCATTCTCAGGCACTTCTCCGACTTGGGCCTGCAGTCAGACCATTACGATTTGGTGCTTACCGGTGATCTGGCATACGTGGGGAGCAGCATTCTTAGCGAGCTTCTGCACCAGTCGGGACTAGAGCTTGGCAACAGACTAAGGGACTGCGGCCTGATGATCTTTGACCGTGAACGCCAACAGGTTTTCGCAGGAGGATCTGGATGCGGCTGCAGCGCTAGCGTCATGTGCGGCCACATTATGGAGACATTTAAACAAGGCAAACTCAAGCGCATTTTGTTCGCCGGCACAGGAGCTTTGCTAAGCCCCACGTCCTATCAACAAGGCGAGACTATTCCGTGTGTTGCACATGCGATCTCCATCGAGTTATGCGACGACCGTGCTTTAGGAGGAGGAACACTATGATTTTTCTTAAGGCGTTCTTAGTAGGTGGTATTATATGTGCGATTGGGCAGCTACTCATTGACCTTACCCCTTTAACCCCTGCTCACGTACTGACAGTGCTTGTCGTATGCGGCGGGGTACTGTCTGGGATAGGTTTGTACGAACCTTTAGTAAAATGGTCCGGGGCCGGAGCATCCGTGCCCATTACTAGCTTCGGCCACCAGCTCGTGCAAGGCTCACTTAGGGAGCTAGAAACAAACGGCATTGTAGGGGTGCTGGGAGGGATCTTCGACCTCACTAGCTCTGGCATCACCGCCGCCATTATTTTTGGTTTCTTCACCGCCCTGATTTTTAATCCGAAAGGCTGATATTTTAGTTCCCAGTTCCTAGTTCTAAAGGATTCAATTAGAAGTTTTGCATGAAAAGGCTTACTTTCCATCTAATAGTAGGAGTTAAGCAGGACCCCAGAATTTTCGATTAGTTCTTAACTCTATCACGAGGCCGAGAGAAGTGCTATTGGCAGTAAAAAGCTGACCGTTGGAGATAGCTCCCCCCTCCCCCAAACGTGCATGGTTTACGTTAGTTTGAATAACAGGTGAAGCTCGAGGCACAAGAAGCTTACGTGGGTACTGAATGACCAACAGCACGTAGTAAACCTAGGGTGGATGGATGATATGATCCTGTTTATCGAAGTCGGGTTAAGCCCCCAGTTAGAATTGAAGTTGGTTAGTTTGGATGGCACTGTTTCTGAATATCATACCTTTACTGACATTGGCCTGCTGTATAACAGCCCACGACGCAGTCTAGACGGGAAGTATATAGCAACATTTAGGAAGGAAGGCAGCGTAGGGGTTTATGATTTAGACACTAAGGAGTCACAGATCATAGAGAACGTAGAGCATTATCGTTGGGTTAAGCAGGGGCTAGAAGTGTTTCAAAATAGGGTGTGGCGCTTGTATAAGATCCAATAAGGCGAAAGGTAGTGCCTCACGTCCTTTGGAGATCGGGGACATTAACTAAACGTGAAAAAAACGCCAAGCACGTCCAAGAGACTGACTCAGAGTCAGCCTCTTGGACTTTGCTTTGTGCTATAATAAGGTAGTTTAAGGTCAAGGAGGTGATGACTTGGAGGTTATCGTGTGTCATACTAACGCCGATTTCGATGCTCTCGGATGCCTTACGGCCGCTAAGGTCTTACGCCCAAAAGCCGTGGCGTGTTTCTCGGGGCACATCAACAAGAAAGTTCGAGAACTTTATTCGTTATACAAAGACAGTGTCAACCTCACTCCTTTAGAACACATAAATGTGCAGCAAGTCGAACACCTCATAGTGGTAGATACGCAGAACAGCCAGCGTATTGGCAAATTCAAAGAAGTATTCTTTAACCCACGGGTGAAACTAACTATAATTGACCATCACCCTCGGCAAGAGTCTCTGCCTGAGTGGGCGGAAGTAGTTGTGCACGAAATAGGTGCTGCTACGACTCTCTTAGTAGAAGAAATCATGGAACGCGGCCTAGCACTATCTGCGAGCATAGCCACTATCCTAGCTACAGCTATCTACTCTGATACTGGTTGCCTAACTGCAAAATATACTACTAGCCGCGACGTTAAGGCTGTAGCATTCTTGTTAGACCAGGGTGCTAATCTTGAAGTAGTGGCTAATTACACCCGGAGCCCACTTTCTGATGGGCAACGCACACTCTTCGAAGACTTGCTGGCTGCTTCGCAAGAAATCGTGGTCAACGAGGCCAAGATTCGGATAACAACGTGTGAAATTGCGGAATACATAGATGGACTAGCGCAGCTAACATCGCGGCTAACCGAAATAGATGACTGCGACGCCTGTGTGGCTATAGTCAATATGGATGATCGCATTCATATTGTAGGACGAAGCAAGCAGGACCGCATCAACATGAAGAAGCTCATGCAACCCTTTGGGGGGAACGGGCATCGCCAAGCAGCCTCAGCGACCGTCAAAGGGGAGACTATGGAAAGTGTAATAACCAAAGTGCAGCAGGCACTGCCGAATATTGTCGAGCCGCCCCTACGTGCATCAGATATTATGAGCCAGCCAGTTAGGAGCGTTGACCCCGATACAACAATGGCAGACGCAGGCCGCATTATGCTCCGCAGCGGGCATAGTGGGTTACCCGTCGTGCTGGATGGTAGACTGCTAGGGATTATTTCTAGGCGCGACCTTGACAAAGCCAACCACCACGGATTGCAAAATGCGCCGGTCAAGGGTTTCATGTCTACCGCAGTAGTCGGTGTGCAAAGCAATGCCTCTGTAGATGAAATTCAGCGCTTACTAATCCAAAAAGATATTGGACGCCTCCCAGTTATGGATCAGGACGGGGCCCTCGTGGGTATAGTAACTAGAACCGATGTCCTCCGCACGCTGCACGGCAAGAGTTATCCTCATTGGTACCAGGTAACCTATCGGGCCGAACCTACCCCAGATAACATTGCCGCAGAAAACATCACCGAGCTACTCGAGAGCCACCTCGGCTCAAAACGGATAGGTATTTTACTTCTAATCGCCCAAGAGGCCGAGCGACAAGGCTCTCGGGCTTATCTAGTAGGCGGTATGGTGCGCGATATCCTCATGGGGTACAACAACGTTGATATCGACATAGTGATTGAACCAGAAGCCGCGCCTATTGCACGAGGCGTCGCCAAACTGCTGCATGCTGAGTGTGTAGAGTACCCTAAATTTGGTACAGCAACTCTGAGCTTGCCTAGTGGCGAACACATCGACTTTGTGACTGCGCGTACGGAGTTTTACGCCATGCCGGCGGCTATGCCGGAAGTGGAGAACGCTACTATTAAGAAGGACCTCTATCGTCGGGACTTCACCATTAATACATTAGCTGTAGTGCTAAACCCCAGCTCTTTCGGCAATCTCTTGGACTTCTTTGGGGCTAGGGAAGACCTTAAGCAAGGACTAGTACGGGTGCTTTATAACCTCAGTTTTGTCGAAGACCCCACTAGGATTATTAGGGCTGTACGCTTCGAACAGCGCTATGGGTTTAAGCTAGAGGAACAAACCGAGCGTTTTCTGCGCAATGCCCTAGATAACGGGGTTTTAGAAAAAGTCTCCCGTGAGAAACTGCGTGATGAACTGCGCCTCTTGCTCAGTGAAGATGCGGCTCCCAAGTCCATCTTGCGTATGGACGAGCTTAAGGTTTGGCAGCATTTTTTGCCCGCCTTTGTTCTATCGGATAGACAGATTAATCTCCTTAGAGATGTGGCACAACAGGATTTAGAGGGCTTAGACACCTTCTCACTCTATGTGGTAATTTTGCTGCTTTACCAGCCATTCTTGGCATGGCCTGAACTAATCGAGATGCTGCGCCTCCCCAAGAAATCTAAAGAGATTTCTCAAGAATTTATGGAGCACGCTGAAGACATTATGCGCGGCATGCATGATGAATTTACTACGCCCTCAGACTTATGGCTCATGCTAGAGCCTCTCTACCCTGAGACTAGATTCCTCATCGCCGCGTTAGTGGGAGAGGAAGGACTTACTAAGCTCACTAATCTTTTGAACTTAGGCTCAGTAGCACCATCCTTAAGCGGAACTGACCTCATTGCCAACGGCGTGCGCCCTGGTCCAGTGATGGGCCGCATCCTAAGACAGTTAAAAAAGGCCCGTTTGGACGGAACCATCTCCACGCGCGAGGAAGAACTTGAATTACTTAACACATTAATGGCACAAGGCCTCAAAGGAGGAGTCTAACATGAGCTTTCCCAATCTTATGTCCCCGGACATGATCTTTCGTATTCCAGCATTGCTCCTAGCTCTAACTATACACGAATTTGCCCATGCCTTCGTCTCTCATAGGCTAGGTGACCCGACTCCTAAACGACAGGGGAGGTTAACGCTTAACCCTTTGGCTCACATTGATCCCATTGGGCTCATTATGCTGTGGCTGTTCCGTTTTGGCTGGGGGCGCCCTGTTGAAATTGACCCATCCTACTATCGCGACCGCAGAAAAGGGACTATTCTTGTCTCTTTCGCTGGGCCGTTATCCAATATGATTACTGCGTTTGTTATAGCGTGGCTACAGGTTCTAGCCTTCTACACTTTACGTAATAGCTTTCTTAGTCAATTGCTGGCCACGGCGTTTTCGTTTAACATCTTTCTTGCTGTCTTTAACCTTATCCCCATACCACCTCTAGACGGCTCCAAGATATTAGCCGGTCTATTACCTGGACGACTATCATACAAGTACCAAGTCACATTTGGCCAATGGGGGATGTTTCTACTACTGGTGTTTATAGCGACGCCACTTTCCAGCATAATACTCCTACCGCTGGCAAATGCCCTCAGTAGTACTATCTGGTTTATCGTCACAAATGTGGTTGGCCTCTTTATATGAGTCAGGTTACCGTAGACATCGACAATTTCACGGGCCCCTTAACTCTTCTCTTTAAGCTGCTTATGCAGAGAGAAATTGACGTCTTTTCGGTGCGTTTAACTCAGATCGCCAGACAGGTCGTCGAGGCGATACTCAGCCCCGACTCTCCACTAGACGCCGACGATGCAGGGGCTTACTTAGTGCTCTGTGCTGGTTTGCTAAGGCTTAAGTCCCGCAGACTATTACCAGAAGACCGCCAGCCGTCAGCGGACCCTGCACAGGAAGAGATCATCGATGAGGAAGCTCTGGCTATGGAACATTTGCTGGAGTACCAACATTACCGTGGCGTTGCAGAGATACTCGGCCAGCTAGCTGAAGAAGGAGCACTGCTCTATTCTAGGGGGATGGCATCCACCGAGAGCTTTCAAGCCGCTCCCCCTCTCGAACACGTCTCTCTGATGTCGCTAGTCGCAGCCCTAGATGAGGCTTTAAAAACTCGTGTAACACCGTCTATGGAAGTACCCACCGAGGAGTACACCCTGTCGCAGGCCATATCCCATTTACATGCCACGTTATCGCAAAAAAGACGCCTGCATATACTGGGTATCTTCCCGCGTGGTTCTTCGCGTCTAGAGATTATTGTTTTGTTCTTGGGATTGTTAGAGCTAATTCGTTTAGGCGAAGTACTTTTGATTGACGAAGCAGGACAGATTTTCATCCACGCCAGAGAGGATGGACAAGTTGCTTAGCAAATTAGGCTTATTTGAGGCACTATTATTCGCCGCTACCGAACCCGTAAAGAGGACCCGTCTAATGGAGGTTCTCTCGGTCAGTGGACAGGATATTGATCAGCTTGTATCACAGTATCAGCAGCTGCTCGAAGACCCCGCGCGAGGGGTGAGGTTGCGAGAAGTGGCTGAAGGTTTTCAGCTAGTGACGAAACCCGCCGCAGCACAGCTCGTAGTCCAGCTTAGGGCCAGCAGGCAATACAAGCTATCTAAACCGACTCTAGAGGTACTAGCGATTGTAGCGTATAAGCAACCCATTACCCGAGCCGAAGTGGAAGAGATAAGGGGGGTAAAGTGCGAACGGGCCATTCTGACCTTGCTGGATAAGAATCTGCTGCGCGAAGTAGGCCGCAAAGAAACAGTAGGGCGCCCCATACTATACGGCACTACCGAAGCCTTTCTCGAACACTTTAACCTGCGCTCGCTTAAGGATTTACCACCCCCGGGGGAGTTACCACACTAGATGCGCTGATAGCGCCTCTTTTTTTGGGGTAAGCTAGGGAGAGTTTCGGGAAAGGACGAGCGTGTATGGTCATATTTGCGATCCTCTTCCTAATTGCCTTAATAGTGGTCGCCATTCTCTACGCCCAAGCAGAGATAGAAGTTAAATATGAGCGTAAAGGTACCGACGACAGGATAACGATTCGCATTATCGGTCCCTTTGGCGTGGTATATCAACGGACCGAAGTCCCTGTGATGGAATTTGATGAGGCGAAGGATGGCTGGCGGTTTGAGCTTGAGACCCTCTCTAAGGAAGAAGTAGGATTAAAACCGCAGGCTTTGGCGCGAAGCGAATTTTATGTTCATGAGGTTCAAAAAACGCACAGGTTTATTAACAAACTTAGGCGCCTCAAGAATACTTTTGAACCTATGATAAATTTCATCCTGGACCACGTACAAGTACGTTCCCTAGCGTGGCAAACGACATTAGGGGTAGGCGATGCAGCAGCAACCGCACTACTATGCGGGAGTCTGTGGGGTACCAAAGGCATTCTGCTTAGTTACATCCAATCACGCACACATGTGACTGACAAGAGCGTTGTTATTGCTGTGTTTCCGAGTTTTAGAGAAAAGCGATTCCAGACTTTTCTTCAGTGCATATTTTCCTTGCGCGTAGTACACATTATAGTTGCGCAACTCATAATGTTACGGGAAAAGCGGAGGCACAAGAAAGGGGTGACACAGGATGGAAAATCATCCGATTCAGGGCTTAATGAAAACAGCAATGGAAAGCATCAAGGACATGGTGGACGTCAACACCATTGTGGGTGACCCTGTTGAAACGCCAGATGGCAGCGTTATAATGCCCATCTCCCGCGTTAGTTTTGGTTTTGCTGCCGGCGGCAGTGAGTTTGAACCCAATAAGGCTCACGGTGATGAGGGATTCCCCTTTGGCGGTGGATCCGGCGCTGGCGTAAGTATTCAGCCAGTCGGCTTCCTTGTAGTGGGAGGCGGCAATATCCGGTTACTGCCTGTTGACACCAACACGATAGTCGACAGACTTATGGACGTGGCACCAACGTTACTGAACCAGATACAAAACATGGTTCGATCGACCAACGGCAATGCTGCTACGCTAACCAACTGAAATATGACTCATGGTACAATGCAATATAACAGCTAAATATAAAGTCTGGCTCTACAACGGGGCCAGACTTTTATGTTTACGACGTACTGTGCCCTCTTCGTCCCATTGGTTTTCCCCTCTACGGTGCTAAATGCTGAGCCCTCACCATATACTCTAAAGATAATAGAGGGGAGGTGCCACCCATTGCGTGCTCTATCGAAGCTATTGCTTATTCTCCTGTGCCTCAGCCTCTTCGCTGTGCCTTGTTCCGCCATCGGGTTAAGTGCGAAAGCAGGAATTCTCATGGACGTAAACAGTGGAGAGGTACTATACGGCAAGAACATACACCAACGCCTGCCCATCGCTAGTCTAACCAAAATTATGACAGCACTTTTAGCTGCCGAGAGTGGCAAGCTAGATGATATTGTTACAGTCCACCCTGGCGCCACTAAAGTTGAACCTTCTGCTATTTGGTTTGTACCAGGGGAAAAAATCTCTTTGAGCGACCTAGTCTATGGTCTGATGCTCCGTTCCGGAAACGATGCGGCCTTAGCCATAGCCTATTACCTAGCGGAAAGCGTAGATAGCTTTTCCGAAATGATGAACGCTAAAGCTGTAGAGCTAGGGGCCCACAACACCAAGTTCCGCAACCCCCATGGCTTGTCTAACCAGAACCACTTTAGTACGGCATACGATCTGGCGCTAATTACCCGCGCTGCTCTGCTCAACCCCTTTGTGCACCAGGTAGTGGCCGTCAAACGTTATGAATCGCCCTGGGAAGGGCATAATCAACCCCGAGTGTGGCACAACAAGAATCGGCTCTTGCAGCTAATGTCGGCAGCTGACGGTGTAAAAACCGGCTGGACTCAAGCAGCTGGACACTGCTTAGCTTCCTCTGCTACCAAGGGGGGCTGGCAACTCTTGGGCATAGTACTTGACTCGCCAGATCACTATGGAGAAAACCGTGCGCTCTTAGAATGGGGATTTAAAAACTTCCACCGAGTCGACCTTGTAACTTCCGGGGTATTCCAAGGGTATGTCCCTGTAAAGGACGGCAAGCCGTCCAGCGTCGGCGCAGTGACAGCGGGAGAGTTAAAATGGGTGGCTAAGAACGACGAAAATCTCGACGTTGGTTTTGAGCTTTTTATGCCGTTAGAACTAGGACTACCTGTATCTAAAGGCCAGTTTGTTGGGCAACTGACCGTTCGCATCGGGGGTAAGGAGGTAGCAAGAATCCCCTTAATGACGGATCAAGCCTCCACTGATAAGTCTTGGTTGCGCAAACTACTGCGAGGGGGCATAAATTATATTAGATTTGTCCACGGCTCCCTACAAACACTCGTATGATGAACATTGTCTGGGCTGTGCTGATGATTATTGGTGTTGGCTACGGTCTACTAAATGGACAGGAGGCAACTGCCTTAGGCAACACCCTTACTAAGAGTGGGGAGCAGGCTATAGCTCTGACCATGGGCCTAGTGGGCATTGTAGCCTTCTGGTCTGGTTTAAACCGCATTGCGGAAAAGGCAGGTCTTGTTCGCTCATTAGGTCATTTGCTTCGCCCTCTGTTCCAGTTTATGTTTCCCTCTTTAAAAGAACATGATGCTGCGCTTTCTGCGGTTGTAATGAATGTATGTGCCACCCTGCTTGGCTTGGGAAACGCCGCTACCCCCTTAGGGCTAGAGGCCATGCGCCAGATGCAGAGCAGGAACCCACAGCCCGATACGGCTACTGACGCCATGTGTACACTACTGGCACTCAACACTACGGGTCTTACCATATTCCCAGCAACCGTGATTGGTCTGCGGATAGCAGCAAAGAGCGCTAATCCCACCGCCATAGTGGCTAGCACACTTCTCGCGAGCATTATAGCAACCATCACTGGGCTGGTAGTAGACAGGGTGTTACGCAGGAGGTGGCGCCCATGATTGTACTTTTGATTTGCATGTTAATCGTCGTTGTAGGAGTAATTCGCAAGGTGCCTGTTTTTGATGAGTTCGTAGAAGGCGCTAAGCATGGGGCGATGACTACAATACGACTATTTCCTTTTATCCTCGCTATGATTCTAGCCATTAATACCTTGCAAGGTTCGGGGTTACTGAATGTGCTGATGGACCGAGTGGGCGGGGGACTAGAGCATTTCGGATTTCCCAGAGAGGTCTTACCCTTGGTCCTTTTGAGGCCCCTTACTGGTAGCGGTTCGCTAGCAGTCACGGCCAAGATTCTGGAGCAACAAGGGCCGGATTCTTTTATCGGCTTGGTGGCATCAACCATACAAGGCAGCACAGATACCACGTTCTATATCATTACCGTTTATTTCGGCACCATAGGTATAAAAAAAATACGCCACAGTCTAATGACTGGTTTGATTGCAGACCTAGCCGGCGTCGTAGCAGCTGTTTTTGTGTGTACCAAGCTCTTTACGTAAGATACGATGAGCTAACATTGATTTTCTCGCCCTACTGTGGCAAGATTAGCCTTAGATAAGATTGTTTTGGGAGGTCGTATATGTCTATTGAAGCACGTCTACTAGAGTTAGGGATTACGATTCCGCAAGCTACAAAACCCGTCGCAGCTTACGTTCCGGCGGTTCGTACTGGAAATCTCATCTTTGTTTCGGGTCAGTTGCCTATGGTCGCCGGAGAGCTAAAGTTCAAAGGTATTTTGGGTCGCGACGTTGATGTAGCAGAAGGCTACGAAGCGGCACGCATTTGTGCTATTAACTGTCTAGCAGCCATTAAGACTATTGAGCCAGACTTAAACCGCATCAAGCGGATTGTCAAGGTTACTGGATTTGTTAACAGTGTGCCAGAATCAGGTGATCAGCCTAAAGTAGTAAACGGAGCATCCGAACTACTGCAAAGCGTTTTTGGTGACAGGGGCATTCATGCCAGAGCAGCTATTGGGATGTCGGGGCTTCCTCTAAACGCAGCTGTAGAAGTAGAGATGATAGTTGAGGTAGAGTAAAACAAGCCCCCCACTGGGGGCTTATTTTTGTTCTAGTTCAATGAGAAACTGACCTGATTCAAGGGGTAAGAGATTCACATGTTTATCGTCTAATCGAATAACCCTCCCCTTGACGTTGTCATGTACCCACAGGTACACACTCCTTGCTATATCATGCGGCGTCTGCACATGATTAGTGCGCAGTCGCAGGGACTTGAGTAGACCTAGTATAGCTACAGGTGGTAACACGCCATGGTCGGTCCGACCTAAACAAGCTGCATCAAATTGAATTATGCAGACCCTACCTAAAGCTGCCATTCGCTCTCCCGGTTCAAACTCAACTGACAAATGATATTCATCTCTACCTGTGCTGACTAATCCGTTTGCTTCTTCGGCCTCAAGGTAGAAAAACGTTCCTAACCGGACACACTGATGTATAAGGGCTCTAATTTCTAAAAAAAACATAAACACCTCGCTCACTTTATCCATATGTCCATATAGAAAGGCTGGTGCACTAGTGATTAGGGTTGCAGTCATAGGAGTAGGCGGCCGGATGGGGTCGCTGGTAGCAAAACTTGTAGGACAAACTACTGACCTTAGGGTCGAAGTTGCCACAGAACAAGCAGGGCAGCCTTTAGTAGGAAAGGTTCTTGACTTACCCGGAAACCCTACTGTGGTAGACGGGCTAGCGATGGATTTAGGCACAGTTGATGCTGTAGTAGATTTTACCGTGCCGAATTGCACCATGAGCGTCTTGCAGCAGGCACAACTCAAGAAATGCGCTACCGTGGTTGGTACTACAGGGTTCTCACCTGATCAAATGTCGGAAATCTACAGAATTGCTCAGGACATCCCTGTGCTGCTTTCTCCGAATATGTCTATAGGTGTGAACATGTTCTTTCGCACTGTACATGACTTAGCTAAGCGCCTAGACGGATACGATATTGAAGTTATCGAACTACACCATCGACACAAAAAGGACGCCCCTAGCGGCACAGCCAAACGCATTATAGAGATGCTGGGGGAAGAAGTGCCCTGTCATAGCTTGCGTATGGGTGGGATAGTGGGGGAACACCAAGTACACTTCGCTGGTAATGGAGAGCGGATTACGCTGACACATCAGGCGGAAAGCCGTGAGACATTTGCGCAAGGTGCACTACTAGCTATTCGATTTATATGCCGGCAAACCCCGGGACTTTACACAATGTTTGATGTTTTAGACGCTCTATGAGGGATAGATTGCAGAAAGTGCTGTCCCAGGCGGGTTTAGCGTCGCGGAGGGCAGCTGAGAAAATGATCCAGGAGGGCAGAGTAACGGTGAACGGTCAGGTAGCTCAGCTTGGTGAGTCTGTAGATGCGACGGACCAAATCTTAGTTGATGGTCAAACTATTGCCGCAGAAAAACTCACGTACCTCATGCTGAATAAACCTAGTGGCTTCATTACTACAGCTAAGGACCCCCGTGCACGCGAAACAGTAATGGATCTGTTACCTCCTCTGGGTATCAGGCTATTTCCTGTGGGCAGGTTAGACAAGGAAACTGAGGGCTTACTACTTTTTACTAATGATGGCACTTTGACACATAAATTACTTCACCCCTCTCGTCATGTTCCAAAAACCTACCTAGTCGAAGTTGAGGGTCGCTTAACTACAGATAACATTACAGCGATTCAGACTGGTGTTGACCTCCTAGATGGTCGTACATCACCGGCCGAGGTAAAAAACGTTGAGTTTGAACAGAACTCCACCCGTTTTTTGCTCACAATTCACGAGGGGCGCAAGAGGCAGATAAGGAGGATGTGCGGTTATTTAGGCCGGCATGTTATGTATCTCAAGCGACTTACCTTAGGGCCCCTGTCTGTAGCTGGTGTGAAGCTTGGTTCTTACCGCCACTTAACTAGTCAAGAAGTAAAGTTATTGTACAATGCAACGGAGGAGTGAGAGTTATTAGTGCTGTTATAGTTGTCGGTGGAGGGTCCGCCGGGATGATGAGTGCCCTCTATGCCGCTTGGAACGGAGCCGAGGTAACCTTACTAGAGCGGAATGAGCGCTTAGGCCTTAAACTCGCAATTACGGGCAAAGGCCGCTGTAACATAACCAATGACTGTACTGTGCGAGAACTAATTGAGCATGTCCCCGGTAACGGGAGATTTTTGCACAGTGCCTTTAGCTCTTTTGATAGCCAAGCCACTATTAACCTCTTTGCTCGTCTGGGTCTAGAGGTAAAAGTGGAGCGCGGCAATAGAGTTTTTCCTATTAGTGATTATGCCAAGGACGTGATTCATGTCCTTAGGTCAGCTCTGCGGGATGCAAATGTGAAAGTGGAGTACAACGCCCGGGTAGCTAAGCTGCTCTTAAGTGCGGCATCTGTAACAGGAGTTTTATGCACCGATGGTCGTGTGTTTGAAGCATCGCGGGTTGTTATTGCCACAGGCGGAGTGTCGTACCCCCAGACCGGGTCAACCGGCGATGGTTACAGCCTGGCACGCGAGCTTGGTCACACGATCATCGCCCCTGAGCCCGCGTTGGTTCCCCTAGAGACGGAGGAACCATGGGTGCGGGACCTACAAGGCCTTCAGCTCAAAAATGTCGAAGTTATTTCCCCCCAGGGCAGGGAGTTTGGAGAAATGCTATTTACGCATTTTGGCATTACTGGCCCCATTATACTTTCGCTGAGCAGCCACATAGTACCTGCTCTCAGCAAAGGCCCCGTCCCGCTCTCAATTAATCTAAAACCAGCCCTTAGCTTCGAACAGCTAGACGCTAGGATATTGCGTGATTTCGCTGATCTGTCGCGCAAGCACTTTGTAAATAGCTTAGGTGGGTTACTACCAGCGTCTTTGGTGCCAGTCGTGGTTATGCTCACCGGTATCCCAACGGATAAACCTGTGAACCAAATAACCAAGACTGAGCGTGAGACTTTGGTCAGCCTACTCAAGGGACTACCGCTTACGGTGACTAAAGCACGCTCCATTGATGAAGCCATTGTGACAGCGGGTGGAGTTAACACTAAGGAAATCAATCCGAAGACAATGGCCTCCAAATTGCGGAGTGGCTTGTTCTTTGCCGGAGAAGTAATAGACGTAAACGGATACACAGGTGGGTTTAACCTACAGATCGCCTGGAGTACGGGAGCTTTAGCGGGACAATCAGCTTCAACTACATAATTGTCTTATATTCACGGGTTCATCCATATGTTTGTAGAGGGAGGGATAACCGTGAAAAGACACTCTGCTATTCTGTTCCTTGTCGCTGTTCTCATGTTAGGTGTCTCCCTAGCACGCGAAGGATTTATTTCTCTCTGGCCCCTAAGTATGACTACATCAGCTGTACCCGTTACTTTTACCCTGAATCTGAGGCTAGTGCTAGATGCCGAAGGGGTGGGGGCAGAAGGTGGTAAAGTAAGCGTCGTCGTGAACGGCAAAGCCGTGGCCACGTTTGCCTCAGGTTCCATTACGTTGCTGGTAAGGAACCAAGATAAGATAGAAATTGATTCCGATTTGTCTCATAGGATTCGCGTTATAGTACGCGAATCGGCGTCAGAAATTATCCTGCCGCAAGCAGGAGACTATATACAAGTCCAGAATACTGTAGAGACGTTAGGACGAGTCGTAATTAGAAGACGAAATGGGTGATTGTGATAATAGCTATTAGAGGGGCAACTACCTGTAGTGCCAATAGTAAAGGGAGCATCTTAGAAGCTACCACGGAGCTACTTCGTGCCATAATTACGCTAAACGAGGTAGAAAATACCGAGATAGTCAGCATGCTCTTTACTGCTACGCCTGATATCACTGCAGCATTTCCGGCTCAAGCTGCCCGCATGATAGGGTTAACCGATATCCCGCTTATGGGGGCGCAAGAATTAGCAGTGGAGGGAGCGCCAAAACTGTGTATTCGCGTTATGCTTCACACTACGCAATCCAAAGAGCGGAGTGAGGTCCGCCATGTATATCTGAACGGCACTAGGGTCTTGCGTCCAGACCTAGTGCAGAAGGAAGCTCGCTTTGAACAGGATTAATGTTGCTATTGACGGTCCCGCTGGAGCTGGCAAGAGTACCGTAGCTAAGCAACTAGCTCAACAGCTAAACCTTCGCTACCTTGACACTGGGGCCATGTATCGAGCATTAACCAGTCTAGCCCTCGAACTGCAGATTGACTTAGAAAATGAAGCAGCGCTGACCGTATTAGCGGAGACGCTAGAGTTCGGCCTAGATGAAGCTTCGCGTTTAACCCTAGGCGGACAGGCTATTAGCGAAGAAGTTCGCACGCCCAGGGTGAGCCAGTTCGTATCTTTGGTCTCAAGCTACCCGCTTGTGCGTCACGTGATCGTAGCTAAACAAAGAACCATTGCCCTAGCAGGGGGGATAGTTATGGACGGACGCGATATCGGAACCACGGTCATGATAGACGCACCGGTTAAAATCTACCTGATCGCAGACCTCGACGAGCGAGCCAAGCGTCGCCAGTTAGAACTGCGGGCACTAGGCCACATGACGGAGTTAGCAGACCTTACTCAGCAAATGCAACAACGCGATTACTTAGATAGCACGCGTGCTACCTCTCCGTTGCGCCCGGCAGATGACGCCGTCATCATAGATACAACTGAGCTATTACCCCATGAAGTAATAGATAAAATCTTAGAGATAGTACGGAGTAAGGTGGATGATGCGCACAATGCTAAACTATAAGACTATAAAGGCTTTAGGTTCGGCGCTATTGCGCACATTATATAGAATAGATATTAAGCATACTGGTCCTATTCCCGAGACCGGTCCTCTTATTATCTGTTCCAACCATATTCATAACTTTGATCCAGTGGTTGTAGCCATGGGGGTAAAACGAGAAATAAGATTTATGGCCAAAGCAGAGATGTTTTCCTGGCCGGTGCTCGGTTATCTTGCCAAACAGGGTCGTGCTTTTCCAGTTAAACGGGGGGGTGCGGACATCCAGGCTATTAAGCAGGCAATCCAGATATTAAAAGCTGATGAAGTATTGGGCATTTTCCCGGAAGGCACACGCAGCAAGACAGGAGAGATGAAAGAGCTAAACCAAGGTGTGGTTATGCTGGCAGAGAGAACTGGGGCAGTCATTTTACCTGCGGCTATAGTGGGGGAGTATAAATTTCGTCGGCGGGTGACCATAGTATTTGGGTCTACAGTTGCACTTAAAGATCTCTGCCCTGGGGAGAAATTTGATCGGACTCTCGCCACTATTAACCTGATGCAAATTATCCAAGCACTTAAGGAATCTGTAGCATGAGGGTGATAGTCGCAGAGCCCACAGGAATGTGTGCCGGTGTAAAGAGAGCACTAGATATGGCTGAAATGGTGGCTGGATGCAAGGGATACTCGCTGGGACCGGTTGTACATAACCCCCAAGTCGTAGCGCGCTTAGCCCATACTGGCTTAAAGCAAGCGGCGCTCAGTGATGTCCCACCTCAGAGCTCTGTACTCATCCGCTCTCATGGTGCCGGACCTGAGGTATATAAAGAGCTACAGCAGAAAGACTGCGCCATTATAGACGCTACATGCCCACACGTATTGAGACTGCAACGTGCGGCAGTGGAAGCAGTAGCCGAAGGAAAGCAAGTTGTAATAGTAGGTAGTAGGTCCCATCCCGAGATTGATGCAGTTGTCAGACACACTGAGGGTCAAGCCATTGTCGTCAAACAGCCGGGAGAATTGTATGAGATTGTACTCAAAGATCAAATAGTGGTGTTGGCACAAACAACTACCCCTCGCCCTGCGTGGCAAACAGTGGTAGAATATCTACAGACACAGGGTAAGGAAGTCACCCCCATCGAAACTATTTGCACGGCTACGCAGGAAAGACAGTCTGTAACCTATGAATTAGCCAAACAAGTAGATATAATGGTAATTGTGGGTGGGAATAATAGTGCTAACACCAGAAACCTGACCGCAGTAAGCGAAAGTTTAGGCACTCCCACGTACCAGGTCGAAACACCTGACGAACTGGCACCAGCATGGTTCACCAATGTGCAGGTTGCCGGAGTTGTAGCAGGTGCTTCCACCCCTGAATGGATCATTAAGGAGGTCGTCGTCGCTATGGAGAACATGGAAAACAAAGTACCCAAGGAACAGGATGCTGCAGTTGAGAATACTACAGCTCCAGTTGAAGAAAAGACAACTGAAGGTGAAGAAACTCTAGCCGCAGTTGAAAAAACAATCACTGCAGTTGAAGAAACGACAGCTGCAACCGAATCCACCCACTTCACGAACTTAAAGCGCGGACAGGTGGTAGAAGGTAAAGTAGTGAGCATAGACGCTGAGGGTGTTAATGTAGACATCGGACAGAAGTCTGAAGGCTACATCTCCAAGGCTGAACTCACCAACGACCCTAGCGTTGCCCCGGCCGAAATCTGCCAGGTAGGCGATGTGCTCAACGCCGTTGTCTTGCGCATTGACAATAAAGAGGAAAAGATATTCCTCTCAAAACGTCGTGCTCAAGAGGAAGAGGGAATGAAGAACCTTGCTGTTGCCCGCGATGAAGGCAGGATTCTGCAAGGTAAGATTGTCGAGGCTGTAAAGGGTGGCGTCATGGTTGACGTACTAGGGGTTAAAGCATTTATGCCTGCTTCACACGTTGATCTCCGTTATGTGCCAGACTTAACCGCGTTCGTAGGTCAAACTGTTTCAGTGATAGTCAAGGAAATCGAAGAGGCACGCCGCCGCGTGGTTGTTTCCCGCAAGGAAGCAATCGAAAGAAAGAGCGAAGAGATTAAGCAACAGACATGGGATGGCCTTGTTCCAGGTGAATTGCGCGATGGCGTAGTCCAACGTCTGACGGACTTTGGTGCCTTTGTTGACCTCGGTGGGGTTGACGGTTTGGTTCATGTCTCGGAGATCTCTTGGCAGCGTGTAGCCCATCCTTCCGAGGCTCTAACTGAAGGGCAAAACGTAAAAGTTAAAATACTTGGAGTTGACCGTGAAAAAGGTCGCGTTTCGCTCAGTATTAAGCAGGGCGAAGGTGATCCTTGGTCTAAGGTTGGGAACATGTTCGTACCTGGTCAAGTAGTACCCGGTAAGGTAGTTCGTACCGCCAGCTTCGGCGCTTTTGTCGAGATTGCCCCAGGTATTGAAGGCCTCGTGCATATTTCTCAGCTCTCTTACGATCGCGTAGAAAAAACCGAGGATGCCGTTAATCCTGGGGAAGAAGTAACCGTCAAGATTCTGTCCATCGTTCCGGAAGATCACCGTGTCAGCCTTTCCATTAAGGATGCCAGCGAAAGGCCTCCTCAACGTGAGCGTACAGACCGGCCTGAAAGAGGAGAGCGTGACAGGGGAGACAGAGGTGATCGCCGTCAACGCGATGACCGCAACCATAGCTATCGCGAGGAAAGCAAGGTTACCCTCGGCGACAAGTTTGGCGATCTCCTAAAGGACAAAAAATAAGCATGAGTAGTTCTGAGCAGAGAAAAAGAGACCATGTAAATGCTGCTCTGTCTCAGAAACCTTCTGTATCGCCTTTTGGTGATTTTCAGCTAATACATCGGTGCATACCGGAATTATCGCTTAAAGAGGTTGACCTACGGGTTAACCTCTTTAATCACTAGGGGCGGGGGAGTAGTACATAAAAATCAAAAAGCCAATGGAACCAACACGCCTCGCGCGTGTTTTTGTTTTTTGCCAGCTAAATCGGGCAAGATAACCATAGGAAAGCATCAAGAATTGGTCTTTCCACACGCACTTTAAGCAAGGGAAGGAGCAGATTCATGCTAGGACTACCAGTTGGCCTGATGGGTTTATGCTAGGATTACCAGTTGGCCTGATAGCTCTGGTTATTGTAACAATTCTGATTTTATCGGGCATTGCACAACGAGTGCTCGACCGAATGAAAATGAACGATCGCACCGCCCTAATTTTAGTACTAGGTATGTTAGTTGGAGGTCTCCTGCCTGATCTACCCATGACTCGTTCATTAGCCATCAACGTGGGGGGCGGGTTAATTCCGATTGGCATCAGCATTTATCTGCTGCTGTCAGCCGGCACTAGCAAGGAACGTTGGCGTACCCTCTTCGCCACTGTGATTACTACAGGAGTAGTCTATTTCGTTGCGGCATACTTACCTACAGAGCCCGAAAACATGGCTCTTGATCCAGTGTACACCTTTGCGCTGATTGCCGGTATTACTGCCTATCTATTTGGCAGGTCTCGTCGGGGCTCGTTCATTGCCGGCGTACTGGGCGTAGTGTTTAATGACCTGATTTATGGTATTCAGTTACTGCGGGCTGGTTTTGAGGGTCAGACCACCATTGGTGGCGCAGGTATCTTTGACACTGTCGTACTCGCGGGATTGATTGCCGTACTGCTTGCTGAACTGGTGGGTGAGACCCGTGAGAAGCTTCAAGGGGGCCCTGCCAAAATAACTAAGGATCGACCGCAAGAGTTAAAACCACCCGAAAGGAATGAAGAAGATGAGAAATAGAGGCTTCAAAATCTACTGTCTGGTGCTAGTTGGAGTCATACTCGCCCTAGCAGCAGAGCCTTTATGGTCTAGAACCTCTATTATCGATGACGCTGTTTTCGATGAATTTGACGAAGATTGTCCCGAGGGTGAGTATTTTACTGTTGTCGATGAAGAGAGTGGGGAGGAAGTCTTCCATACCGCTCGCTTGGTCCATGTAGGTGACATGTATCAGACGATGGATAATCGCATGTATGAAGTGATTTCCATAGACGGATTTACCGGTAAGGCCAATTTCCTAGGGATAGAAGACATTGAGGAGCCGTCAGCTTGGTTCCCCGCTTTTCTAGAAGCCTGGGGAAGCGCTGGGTTCATGCCTCTCTTCCCTCACGCCCAGGCGCAAGGAGCTAACGACGTAAAAATCTCTCTGTATCACACCCATAGTGACGAATCATACCTGCCGACAGATGGTGCCTCAAGTATCAGAGATAACGGTGGTATCTATCGGGTGGGCGAATCCTTTGCTGAAGCATTGCAAAACAATGGAGTTCAAATCGAGCAGAGCAAGAAAAGCCATGACCCTCATGACAAGAAAGCCTATGCACGCTCGCGGAGAACTGCGCAACAACAGCTACGGCAGCAGAATCCTAACGCAATCTTGGACATCCACCGTGATGCTTTGGAAAGACGCTTCTACACAACTCAAATCGATGGAAAAGATATTGCCCAAATTCAGTTGGTTGTAGGTCGCCAAAACCCCAACATGCGCACCAATAAGCAGTTTGCCCAAGAACTTAAGGCCGCTGCCGACAAAGCCCAACCTGGGCTGCTTAAGGGCATCTTCTACGGGAGAGGGAGCTACAACCAAGATTTAAGCCCCCGTGCCCTCTTACTAGAGGTAGGTACACACAAAAACACACGAGCAGAGGCCAAAGACGGGGCTAAGGAGTTTGCTAAGGTTGTCGCCGCTTACCTAGGTGCATCTGCTCCTAATAGTGCTGCGGGCTTTGCACGTGAAGGTACTGCAGCTCGTAGCAGCCTCTTCTTTTTGCTGGCACTCCTAGTCATAGGTGGATTAGGCTATCTCTTCCTCAGCACCGGTAGCATAGAAGAAATGGGAAAGAAGCTGCGACAGTTTGTCAGCGCCGAGTTCTCTAGTTCTATTGGTGCAGACGACGAGAAATCTACGGATTCGACAGAAGTGCCTAGCAAAAAGCGCGGAAATAGCGAGCAAGAGGTGAAGTCTCAGGTCGACGATGATCAAGAAACCCACGATCCTCTTTCATAGCAGAACCGGGTTGTCGGCGCTTATTGCTGGACTCAGTTTGAGCGACGGCAGCTTTAGCGAAAGAAAGGATTCTCTGCCCCGGCTGTGGAGTCAACTCAAGGAGCCGGGGCAGTTCCTTGCCTTTGAGTGTGTGAATCGCAGAGTGATCTGTTTTAACAGTGGAACAGCAGGCAAGTACGTTGAGCAGCTTGTGCTGACTTCTGCAGCTCTCTGGAATGGTCGACATATAACCTCTCGATATGTTCCTGAGGGAGTTCTCTCTCAGGCTAGAGCGAGGCTCTTCTGCGCCGCGCCAGCCTATACGTGGCTGATTGCCCCTGAATTAAGGTGGGGGAAGGATGTAGGTGAGTGGATGTAATATATTGCTGTTATGCTGGAGCGCACACCTCGATTACCGCTGCTGCATTGCATGTTGGTTTGCTTGCCTCTAAGCGCAATCCGACTATGTCGGATATACTCGCCTTGCCTTACTTCGATGCTACTTTACAAGGTCAAGTGGGACGCGTTTTTAAGTTCGGTGTAGATGAACTAGGCACCAATGTTTACGTCGCTTCCCTAGGCCCGAGACGACAGGCGACCCTCGCGGCCCTAAAACTGATGCTTCAAGAAAGTAGCGTGAGTATGCAAAACGCCCTCATCGTAAATGCGCTGTCTTGCATCAGCTTAGAAGTTAGAATAGGTGGATTTCTGTCGCGGCGATTAGGACTAGTGAGCATCGGTAGGCCCATGTGCGCAAAAGGTATAATCCGTCACTTTAGATGTTTCGAGAGGCTGGTTGCAGAGGCTAGACGGGCTTGCCACAACAATCCTTGACGATGTTCATTGATGTGGGGGATAATGTGGTGTGAAGAACCAACACGGAGGATGTAAAGTGAGTGTAATTGCAGACGTACACCCTAGGTCTGAAGCTTATAGAGCAGGACTCCGCGCGGGAATGACCGTACTAAGAGTCAACGGCAGAGAGATACGTGATATCATTGACTGGAAATATGCTCTGGTGAATCCAGTGATGCGCATCGATGCTCTAGACGGAGAACAACAGCTATTGTCCCGGGTGCGACATGATTCTGGTGAAGATATTGGGATTAGTTTCGTGTCCCCCACGTTGGACAAGCTCAAAATATGCAAGAATAACTGTCTTTTTTGCTTTGTAAAACAGATGCCACCACATCAGCGAGAAAGCCTCTATATTAAGGACGACGACTTCCGCCTCTCACTGGTATACGGAAGTTTTGTTACCCTCACTAATCTAATCGAGGAGGATTTCTTGCGCATAGAGCAAGAGAAAATTTCGCCTATTTATGTGTCCGTACATACAACAAACCCTAGACTACGTGCTACAATTATGCGCAACCCTGCAGCTGCTAAGATCATGGATCAACTCCACAGGCTAATTGCGGCTGGTGTTAGTGTACATGCGCAATTGGTGCTGGTTCCAGGTGTCAATGATGGTGACGAACTGCTGAGAAGTCTCACTACCCTGACTTCACTTTACCCAGGGGTGGAATCAGTGGCCTTGGTACCCGTAGGGCTCACGGGTTTTAGAGAGAATCAAGCTGATATCTGTGGCTTCAGCAAGGAGACTGCGCGAGAGGTGCTGAACATAACCACCCGCTTTAGCACCCGACTAAAACGCAAACATGGAGTCTCTGTGGTTTACGCAGCAGATGAGTTCTATATCTTAGCGGAGGCAGGTTTCCCTCGGGGGAGTTACTATGACGACTACCCTCAACTGGAAAACGGCATCGGCATCAGCCGACTGTTTATTGATGGTTTTAGGAAAGAGTTAACTTTACATAGAAAGCCCGCACTAGCGGGCCCAGTTATATGGGTGACGGGAGAATCGTCAGCCTTTCTGTTGCGCCGATTGCAGCATGAGCTAAACATGCACGCCAGAACATGGGTGGACGTCTTAGTAGTTAAGAACGCTCTATTTGGCGGAAAAGTAACAGTGACTGGTCTCCTAGGTGGAGCTGAAATTATCTCAGCTATTGGAAATGCTAGGATAAGTCCCCGTACGCGAGTGCTAATCCCAGATATAACACTACGTGATAACTTGTTTCTAGATAACATTTCGGTCGATCAAATTCGTGACCAATTCGCAGATCTTCACATTGATGTCTGCCCCACAACAGGAGCAGACCTCGTACGTAAAACGCTCGCGGAGAGGAATGAGCATCAATGCCCTATGTAGCAATTGTTGGACGGCCTAACGTAGGTAAGTCTACTTTGTTTAACTATCTTGTCGGCCAACGCATTTCTATTGTTGAAGACACACCGGGGGTAACGCGTGACCGCATCTATGCGGATGTAGAATGGACTGGCCATACATTCACTATGGTGGACACCGGCGGTATTGACACGGTGTCAGAAGACGTGCTCCTTAAGCAGATGCGCCATCAAGCAGAAATTGCCATTGAAGAGGCCGACCTTGTCCTCTTCCTAGTTGATGGTCGCAGTGGTGTGACCAGTGCCGACCAAGAGGTAGCCCGAATTCTACGTAATACCAAGAAGCCTATTATTCTCGGGGTAAATAAACTTGATGTTCCGGCATTATTTCCGCATGCCGCCGAGTTCTATAAGCTCGGCTTAGGCGAACCGATACCTATGTCCGGTGGTAACAGGATTAACTTAGGCGACTTGCTAGACCTCATAGTAGAGGCCCTGCCAAAGGAGCAAGAAGAGCCTTACGCCGAAGACGTGATTAAGATCGCGGTAATGGGGAGACCTAATGTCGGTAAGTCGTCACTGGTGAACACCATTCTAGGGGAAAACCGTGTGATCGTGAGTGACATCCCCGGAACAACGCGGGACGCTATCGACTCTCTTTTCGAGAAAGACGGACATCGTTATGTCATTATCGATACCGCTGGGCTCCGTAAGAAATCAAAAATAACCGAAGACATTGAACGCTTTAGCGTCGTGCGTAGCCTAAGAGCTGTGGACAGGTCTGATATCTGCCTGATGGTCATCGATGCCACAGAAGGCATCCTCGAACAAGACAAAAAGATAATCGGCTATGCGCATGAGCGCGGCAAAGGCTTGATATACGTTGTCAACAAGTGGGACCTCATCGAGAAGAAGGACGATAAAACGGCAGACCTTTTCAAGAAAACACTGCTCCAAGAAATGCTGTTTGCAGATTATGCCCCGGTAATTTTTGTATCGGCTAAAACAGGGCAGCGGGTGCAGAAAATATTTGAGCTGGTTAACTTGGTTAGCAAGGAGCAGAACAAACGCATAGCTACCTCGGCCCTGATGGAATTGATCAATGAGGCTACCCTAGTAACACCCCCCCCGCAAAGCAGGGGAAAGAAACTTAAGATACGATATGTGGCACAAGCCGATGTTAAGCCTCCTACCCTTATCTTCTTCGTCAATGATCCCGAGTTGATGCATTTTAGCTATTTGCGCTTTCTTGAAAACCGCATTCGCCAAGTCTACACTTTTACGGGAACACCGCTGAAACTTGTGGTGAGACAGAAGGAGTAGAATAGCACATGGCACAGATGTGGTGCCGATCCCAGTTTCCATTGGATTTTTGCTTACACCTACTCCCTGCCCCTAGTGATTAGTGAGTGATTATTAATGATTCGCCTAGTTTGTGATTCACGATTCATGTGTACGCGGCGAGCGCCCTATCGCATTACTTTGTAACGCTGTCGGGTACTAGAAGGCGGAAAGCGCTTAGGGAAACGGAGGAACACTTATGAATATTGGTATAGTCGGCGCAGGTGGATGGGGCACAGCTCTAGCCACAGTTGCTGCGCAAAATGCAGAGAAAGTAACCCTATGGGTTCGTGAGGATGAGGTGCGACAAGAGATAAAAGAGAAGCGCACTAATTCCATCTTCCTGCCAGGAGTTGAATTGGCCAGCAATATTGAACCTGTAGGTAGTTTTGAGGCCTTCAAGAAGTGCAACGTAGTGTTAATGGTTGTTCCCTCATCATTCGTTAGAGCCACTGCGGAAATGTTGAGACCTCATCTAACTCTAGGAACGCCTGTCGCCAATGCAGCTAAAGGCTTTGATATAGCTACCGGTAACCGACTGTCTGTTACTTTGTCCGCAGTTTTGGGGCCTAATAATCCCGTTGCCGTACTCTCCGGCCCAAATCATGCCGAAGAAGTAGGCAGGGGGTTACCCTCGGCTACAGTGGCCGCCGCCGAGAATCATGCCGTAGCGGAGATGGTGCAAGATGCTATGATGACTAACATGTTTCGCATCTATACTAATAACGACGTTATCGGGGTGGAATTAGGTGGGGCTCTTAAGAACATCATCGCCTTAGCTACTGGTGCTATAGACGGATTAAGTTATGGTGACAATACAAAAGCCGCCCTTATGACCAGAGGCATGACTGAGATCGTTCGCCTAGGGAGAGCATTAGGTGCTCACACCTCGACCTTTGCTGGGCTCTCAGGCATGGGAGATCTTATAGTTACTTGTACTAGCCCCCACAGTCGTAATAGGAGAGCGGGCCTTGCTCTAGGGCAAGGGAAGAAACTAAGTGAGATACTTGGCTCTACCAGTATGGTTGTAGAAGGCGTAAATGCGACCAAGGCAGCATATAATTTAGCGAAGGCACACAATGTAGAAATGCCGATTACCGAAGCTCTCTACGAAGTCTTGTTCAGAGATCGCAATCCGAGAGAGGCGGTTATGCATTTGATGACGAGAATGCGCAAACACGAAACTGAAGAACAATGGCCATTTGGCGATAATTAACGTGGGGACAACCCACGTTTTTTGTTGTTTGAAGTTATAACACCCAAGCCTTCGAATATACTTTACTGACCAAGCCTTGCATTTCACTCGCCTTGCAAAGTTTGGAGAAAAGGAGGGAAGTGGTTGCTCATGGAACGGTTTGATTTACTCAAGGACCTTGCCGAGAGAACAGGTGGGGATATATATCTCGGCATTGTCGGTCCAGTACGTAGCGGTAAGTCCACCTTTATCAAACGCTTCATGGAGCTTGTGGTGCTACCTAACATAGATGACGACAATGTTAGGGAACGAACCCGCGATGAACTGCCTCAGAGTGGCGCTGGTCGCACCATAATGACAGTGGAGCCTAAGTTCATCCCTGACGAGGCAGTTGAGCTCAGCCTCTCCCCGGGGCTAGCGGCCAGAATACGCCTTGTTGATTGCGTGGGTTACACAGTAAGGGGTGCTAGGGGTTACATGGATGAAAATGGCCCCCGTATGGTCCAGACCCCTTGGAATGATGAGCCCATTACGTTTGAGGAGGCAGCCGAGATCGGCACGCAAAAGGTCATTGCAGATCATTCAACCATCGGCATCGTCATTACTACAGATGGTTCATTTTCTGACCTGACCCGTGAAGATTATTTGCCTGCCGAGGAACGAGTCGTCAATGAGCTCAAGGAAATTGGCAAGCCATTCCTAATAGTTCTCAACTCATCGCGTCCGGCTGATGCAGAGACCCTAGAACTGCGTGATGAATTGGAGCGCAAGTATGGCGTTGCGGTTCTACCTCTCAACTGCGCGAAGCTGACCGAAGATGACATTGGCACTATACTAAAAGAGTCTCTCTATGAGTTCCCTGTAAAAGAGGTCAATGTAGTTCTTCCGGCTTGGGTTGAGGTGCTCGACAAGAAACATTGGTTGCGGGTTAAATTCGAAGAGGCTGTGTCAGATGGGGTCAAGCTGGTAACTCGACTGCGAGACATCGACCATCTCATCGAAGAACTCAGCCTGTGCGATGCCGTGCAAGAGGTCATCCTGCAAAACATGGACCTAGCCAATGGAGTAGCTCGGGTTGAAGTTACAGCCCCTGAGCATTTATTCTATGATGCTCTATCAGAAGCGGCTGGTGAAGAGGTACGCGGGCAAGAAACCGTACTTAAGCTCATGAGGGTATTTGCTCAGGCCAAACGTGAATACGACCGTATTCGCGACGCCTTTAAGGACTCTCGCAGTTCGGGCTACGGTATTGCTCCACCTAGCATCGAGGAGATGTTGCTCGACCAGCCTGAGATCATTCGCCAAGGGAATCGCTTTGGCGTGCGCCTGCGGGCTAGCGCCCCATCGTACCATATCATTCGTGTAGATGTGGAATCTGAAGTTGCACCCATTGTCGGTACGGAAAAACAAAGCGAAGAGCTCATTAAGTACTTAGTTGATGAGTTCGAGGCCAGTCCCGAAAAGCTCTGGAAAGCCAATATCTTTGGCAAGTCGCTGCACCACTTGGTACAGGAAGGCATTCAGAATAAACTCATGACCATGCCGGACAACGCGCAAGAAAAACTGCGTGAGTGCCTGCAGCGCATCGTAAACGAGGGGAGCGGTGGCCTCATCGCCATCATCCTATAGCAGCTTGGTCAAAAAGAAATGCAGCCGCACGGCTGCATTTCTGGTTGTGGGGAGGAGCGTTGGAACGACCCGCAGAAGTCACATCGCCAGCTCTTGTAGACGTGGCAATTCTGGCGTGTCTCTCAGATTCGAGCATTTAAGCTTGCATTAAGCCTTCATTCTACGCTATAATAGTCAAGCGACGGGCTGTAGCGCAGTTTGGCTAGCGCGCCTGCTTGGGGTGCAGGAGGCCGCAGGTTCAAGTCCTGTCAGCCCGACCATTTCTCAGACTCTAACGAAAACCAACTTGTAAAGTTGGTTTTTTGTTTTATTACATCATATTCCCACTTCGGACACACTATAGGTATGCGTAGGGGAGGCCCGTTCTCCTTAGCAGACTCCACTATGCTGCTCTGCTTTTCTTTGTGCACCTTTTGGTGTACAATTTTACCTGTATAGACTACATAGGGAGGGGAAAGTATGCTAGAGCAAGACGTTCAACTAATCGTTGAACAAACTATGGAGAAGTACGAAAAGTACGTGAACCCGGGTATGGCGAGGCTCTTCCGCTACATGGGATTATCCACCATAGAGTGGGAGTCCAAAGGTTCCATTGTAACCGACCTCAAGGGGGACCAGTACCTTGATCTTCTCGGTGGGTATGGCATGTACGGCGCAGGCCATTCTCACCCAAAAATTATTGCCGCGGTAAAGGAACAGTTAGACCGCATGGCAATGCCAACGAAACTCCTACTGAATAAGCCCATGGCCGATTTATCTGAGCTATTGGCCCAAATAACCCCCGGCGACCTACAGTATTCGTTCCTATGCAACAGCGGCACCGAAGCAGTCGAAGCGGCTCTTAAGTTGGCCCGGCTCTCCCAGAAGAAAACTGGCATCATTTCTACCATGGGTGCTTTTCATGGGAAGTCCCTAGGTGCGCTTAGCGCTACCGGGCGGGAGATTTTTCGCACACCGTTTTTACCACTTATTCCAGGTTTTACTCATGTTCCTTACGGCGATGCGGAAGCTATCGAACGCGCTATCAATGAGGATACAGCTGCAGTCATTGTAGAGCCTATCCAGGGTGAGGGCGGAGTTATCGTACCACCTAAGGGCTATCTTAAAGCTTTGCGCGAGATTTGCGACCGCAAGGATATTCTGCTCATTGTAGATGAAGTGCAGACCGGCATGGGTAGAACAGGTAAGGTTTTTGGTGTCGATCATGAGGGAGTTGTACCTGACATTATGTGTTTAGCTAAAGCTCTGGGTGGCGGTATCATGCCCATAGGCGCAATTGTAGCCCGCCAGCATTTGTGGGAAGGCTTCGCTGACGCACCATTCTTACATACTTCCACATTTGGAGGAAATCCTCTCGCTTGCGCTGCTGCAATAGCCGCTATCAAAGTCATGCTTGAAGAGAACTTACCACAAAAGGCAGTAGAGCGCGGCGACCAATTTCTCAAGGCCTTACACAAGTGGCAGGCACAGTACCCAGACTTCATTGCCGAAGTTAGAGGCATGGGCTTAATCATTGGCATTGAATTCACAGACGACGGATATGCAGGTTTTACCATTTCCGAAATGGTGAACAACAAGATTCTCGCCGCTTATACGCTTAATAATCCCAAGGTAATCCGCATTGAACCACCGCTTGTCATCACAGAGGAAGAAGTAAGTAGAGCCCTAGCGGCTTTTGAGAAGATCTTCAATGCTGCCCAAGAACTCAAAACAGATCTATAGAGGAGGTAGATATAATGCCACACGTTGAAGCAACAACACTGGTTAAGAGCGATATCAAGAGGATTTGGGACATAGTATCAGACATGGCCAGCTACCCAAAATTCATGCCAAATCTGACCAGCGTGGAGATAGAGGAGCTTCACGAGAATACTACCATAAGCAAGTGGGTCACTAATATTGATGGCCGGGTGATCGCCTGGCGTGAACGCGATGTTTTCTATCCTGAACAATATCGCATCGAGTATACTCAATTGAGCGGTGATCTAAAAAAGTTTGAGGGCAAATGGCAGCTGAGCGAGACACCAGACGGAGTACATATTCTGCTCACGGCGGAATTTGAGTTCGGTATCCCGATGATTGCGCCGCTGTTAAACCCACTCCTGAGAAAAAAACTCCGCGAAAACTGCGAAGGCATGCTGGCCGACATTAAGAAGATTTGTGAGTCTAGCGTATACTAAATATTTGTGAGGGGCTGACAAGCTCCTCTACGAAGCCTTCCTTAAACCGGAAGGTTTTTTCTTCGTCTGAGTAGTTTTAGATAAACTTAGGCAGGAGATAGGCTGTAAAGGAATAATATAAAGGAAAGGGGACACACCTCTTCTCCTCAGCGACTGTCTAAAAAATTTCCCAACTAAGGAGGTCAACGTATGGATGCAACATCAAAACTGCTCAAAGAGATAACCGATGCACCCGGGGTCTCGGGTTACGAGAGCGAGGTGCGCAAGGTGATCCGTTCTTACATGGAAGGCTACGCAGAAATGACCACCGATCGCATCGGTAGCATCATTTGCAAAAAGTCTGGCACATCTGACAGGCCCCGCATTATGATCGCCGGCCATATGGACGAGATTGGCTTTATGGTCACTAAGGTAACCAAAGAGGGTTTTATTAAATTCCAAACTCTAGGTGGCTGGTGGAGTCAGGTCATGTTAGCCCAACGCGTGATTATTAAGACCACTAAGGGTGACGTAACCGGCATCATCGGCAGTAAACCACCCCATATTCTCACCCCCGAGGAACGCAACAAGGTCGTGGAAAAAGACACCATGTTCATCGACGTTGGTGCCGCTGATGAAACTGAGGCTACCGATGTATTCGGTATTCGCCCGGGAGACCCGATAATCCCCGATAGTCCCTTCACAGTCCTGAAGAATGAGAAGTTCCTCATGGCCAAGGCTTGGGACGATCGTCTTGGTTGTGCCCTATTTATTGAAGTCATTAAAGCTCTACAAGGCGTTGATCATCCCAACACCGTATATGGCGTAGGTACCGTACAGGAAGAAGTCGGCCTGCGTGGCGCTACAACTAGCTCTCATGTCGTAGACCCCGATATCGGGTTTGCACTCGAGGTTGGGATCGCTGGTGATACACCAGGTGCCGAGAAGGCCAACGAAAAGCTTGGCAAGGGCCCAGTCGTACTCCTTTATGATGCGTCGATGATTCCTCACGTTAAGTTGAGAGACTTTGTAGTAGATACCGCCAAAGATGCAGGTATACCCTTGCAGTTTGACCATATGGCTGGAGGCGGCACCGACGCGGGCCGCATTCATGTCCATGGTCGCGGTGTGCCGAGCCTGTGTATTGCTGTGCCCACTCGCTATATCCATAGCCACGCGGGCATCATTCACCGCGATGATTATGATAATGCTGTTAAGCTCGTCCTTGAACTCATCAAGCGCCTCGACGAAAAGACAGTGCGTGAGCTAAACAACGACTAACGCCAAGAGAAGCCTTCTGCTACTGTGCAGAGGGCTTCTCTTCGCGCACATTGCTCATAGCACATCGTGTGCGTTGCTAGTTCTTAGTTCCTTGTTCCTCGTGACCGCTCTTTGCGTTAGTGATTACTCTAAAAGGAGGTCGCCCCATGGAAAGAACCCTATGCTTAATTAAGCCTGATGGTGTGCAACGATATCTCATTGGTGAAGTGATAAACCGTATAGAACGCAAAGGCCTGCAAATTGTGGGCCTAAAAATGCTTGTATTATCCCCGGAGCTAGCTGCACAGCATTACGCCGAACATGTTAGCAAACCCTTCTACTCAAAACTAGTCGAGTACATAACTAGTGGACCCATTGTGGCCTTATGTGTGCAAGGGCACCGCTCTGTGACAGTACTACGGAGTATTCTTGGCAAGACCGACCCTGCAGAGGCTGCGCCAGGTACCATCAGAGGGGACTTAGGGTTGACTAAGGGGCGCAATATTGTCCACGCCAGCGACTCTGTTGAGGCTGCGGAGAAAGAAATACGACTCTATTTCAACAATTCTGAGCTCATATCGAGCAAACTTGCGCTCCTAGACTGGATATTTAGAGAAGATTAGGAGAAGGATTGGAGAATGATCAAGCCTGCCATTTTACAGCATTTCTCCCTAACGGGTAGCTCCCCTCTAGACCAACGAGAGGTCCATTGGGGCTTGAGAGATATTCTGAAGCTATTTGGCCTGTATATTTTGGTATTCCTCCTTCTGCCGGTACCCCACAAAATGAACAGTCCCATACGTTTAAGGATAGCCGACTGGGGGGCCATGTTGATTGTGCTGTTGGCATATCGGCACTTCTGTTTCTGGCCTAGCTATGAGTACTTTGGACTTAGATGGAGCGATTTTAAGGCCCACTTTAAAACTGGAGTAGTGTGGGGAGTAGCGATAAAAGTTTTGCCCACAGTTTTAACTATCGTTGTTACGATTATCATCACTATGTTTATGCCCCTCGAAGATATATCTGGTAACAATCCCTTACCAGATATAGGTCACATCAACCTAGAGTGGGCCATTGTCGCTTTGCAAATCGGGATTATCGCACCTATTGTTGAAGAGATTATCTACCGTGGCCTCATACATGCCTTATTGCGCAAACGCTACGGAGCGAAGCCCGCAATTATCTATTCAAGCCTTTTCTTTGGAATCCTGCACGGCTTTGGATTCCTAACAGTTTTCGCAACATTAGCTGGCGTAGGTTTTGCTCTACTCTACGAAAAAACTGGCTCACTGGCACCCTGCATTATCGCGCATGGCGTAGGCAACCTAGCCTCCGTACTGCTTAGCACGCTGCTCTTTATCTAATTTTAATCCCTTAATCCCGATTTAGGGTACTTATTCCCACACTAGAAGGAATCCTTATTGTAGGCATGGAAATAAATGCTTAGAGGGGGAGTAGGAGATGCAAAGTTCCAACCTATACCAGTCGTTTTTAATTGCGGACTGCGGTACCACTGGTACCAGCGTAATTCTTATCGAAGAGCATGCCGATACCTATAGCCTTATGGGACGTGGAGAAGCGCCGACCACTACCGAGCCTCCCTACGAAGACGTTACTGTTGGCTTATTTAACGCCATCCGGCACATCGAAGAGTCTACCGGTAAAACCTTTATAGATAAGCAGGGTGGACTTCAGGGAGTAGATGCGTTTCTGTGCACGAGCTCAGTCGGCGGTGGTCTGCAAATGATGGTTGCCGGGTTAGTCCGCATTATGACTGCTGAGAGTGCCGAACGCGCCGCGCTAGGAGCTGGCGCCATGGTTATGGATGTAATCGCTATCGACGACGGGCGTATTGCCCCACAAAAGGTGCAACGCATGCGAGAGCTACGCCCCGACGCAGTACTGCTTTCGGGTGGCATCGACGACGGCAATATAGACAATGTACTAGAACTCACCGAACAGATAGCATCTGCAAAGCTACGTCCTGACCTTCCGGTGATTTTCGCCGGTAATATCGCAGCCAGAGAACAGGTTAGTAAGATTCTTGAAAATAGGGCTTGCCTTTTCTTCGTGGACAATGTACGACCTGTGCTAGAAGTAGAGGTGTTGGAGCCTGCTGGGCGCGAAATCCACAGGCGTTTTTTGGAGCATGTAGTGGCCCATGCGCCGGGCTATGAAAAACTTGCCGCCTTAACCTCCGCACCCATACTGCCAACACAGGGTGCTATCGGATATGTAATTGAAGACATCGCCGAACGGTTTAAACAGACAGTGTTAGGTATTAACATAGGAGATGCTACGACCGATGTTTACTCGGTCTTTAAGAGTAAGCTTATTCGCACAGTAAGCGGGGATCTCGGCTTGGGAACATCAATCAGCAACTCCTTGAAAGAAGCAGGATATAAGAAAATAGCAAGGTGGTTGCCTTTTTCTATGGAAGAGGGGGAGATGCGCAACAGACTGCGCAACAAGATGCTTCGCCAAACCACAGTGGCGTATGAGCTTAATGAACTGCTGCTCGAACACGCAGTGGCCAAAGAGGTTGTACGCCTAGCATTTGAACAGCATAAAGGTTCTGTCGTGGGCTTGCGTGGTGTGCGAAGAGCTAGGGATGTTGGTCATATATTCGATCAGTCTCTATCTAGCGACTCGCTAGCTAGTCTTATGGATTTAGACTTGCTCATCGGGTTAGGTGCTATATTTGCGCAGGCGCCACGTTATGACCAGGCCCTGCTAATACTACTCGATGCCATCAGGCCCGAAGGCGTGACAACTCTGGCCATTGATCAGTACTCTACCGCTTCCCACCTAGGCATGTTATCAACGCTTAACAGGGAGGCAGCCGGCGAAGTATTCTACAACGAGTGCCTGGCTTACCTAGGCAGCGCCATTGCACCGGTTGGAGATGGCGAGAGCGGCGAACCATGTGTAGAAATAGCACTACACACGGAGAAAGGTACTGAGCAGTTTGCCATCTCGGTGGGTTCCCTTACTCGTCTTGACATACCTCAGGGGATTTACCGAGCCACAATCAAACCTAGCAAACACTTTAATGTCGGCAAAGGCCCCGGTCGAAGTTTAACCACAGAACTGGTCAGCGGCCTGTGTGGCATAGTAGTCGACACCCGTGGGAACCTAAACCATAACGACGTTCATACTTGGTATGAGGCGCTAAATGCCTACCCACTCTCCAAAGAGAGCGACAGACAATGAACAATACCAATATGTTAGGCTTAAGTATCACACCTAACTGTCTTGTCCGGAAGGTACGAAGATTGCCCCTGCCTGGTGACGTACTTGTTAAAGTGGGTGACACTGTCTCTCCTGAGACACAAATTGCTTACGGGGAGGTCCCTGGGTATTCTGTTCCTGTGAATATTGCCAACAAATTAGCTTTGGAGGCCCACCAAGTCGAACCGGTCATTATCAAACGAGTAGGGGACACAGTTAAAAAAGGTGAAGCACTAGCCTCAATTAAAACCTTTTTTGGCCTAGGGCAACAGATTGTGCCTTCGCCTATTGACGGCACTATTGAATCTCTCTCCCCCCACACCGGTGTAGTCGTTTTGCGTAGCCATCCGGCCCCATTTTGGACCTACGCCCATATCCATGGGCGGGTAGCTGAACTAATTCCTCATGAAGGGGCTGTCATAGAAACCACCGCAGCCTTCGTGCAAGGTATCATGGGTGTAGGTGGTGAACGCCATGGCCTGTTGCACGTTGCTGTGGGCTCCCCAGCAGAGGTATTAGACAGCGATAGGATCACCGCTGATATGACAGGCAAAATCATCGTAGGCGGCTCCTTAGTGACTCTGGGTGCCTTACAGAAAGCTCAGCGCCTCGGAGTAGTCGGGATCATAACTGGTGGAATTAATGATATAGAACTGGGAGATTTCCTGGGGTTCGATATTGGCTTAACTATAACTGGGCAGGAGAATATTAGCCTGAGCGTAATTATCACTGAAGGCATAGGTCAGATTGCCATGTCCGACAAAACATTCTCACTCCTAAGCTCGCTGCAGGGCAACACCGCCTCTATTAACGGCACCACTCATATTCGCTCTGGAGTAATCCACCCGGAGATCATCGTTCCTAGCGACCTTGATACGCCAGACGAAAGCCAGGCAGGAACAACGGCGTTACAGGTTGGAGCGAACGTTCGTATTATAAGAAATCCGCACTTTGGGAAGGCAGGCCGCATTGTAGCGCTCCCTGACGATCTACATCTTGCGCCTAGTGAGCTGATGTACAAGGTAGCTCTGCTAGAGCTTGATGATGGAGAGCAGATTGCGCTACCATTAGCTAACCTAGTGTTAATTTAACGCAAGGGTAGAGTATCTGATCGTGCATTTTACCTCAGAGGCTGGGGGTACTTGGTACTCGCCCGATATTGAGGTTACGCTTATACATGAGGACAGAAAGGCAGTACAAGTGCGCGGGCTTTACTCGGGGCTAGTGCAATGGAAAGGTAGCAAGGAAGAACCAGAATTGTATAATAACGAGGGGTCACGCGATGATAATTACCAAAATAGTCGACAATGCCCCTGTAGGCGTTCGTACTTGGACAGACCTTTACATCAGTGCTCATAACGAAAATCAGCTTCACAAACATCTGGCCAGCTTGTACATGAACGAAAACGCATTAGTATATATTTATATAACTTATCACCGAAAGCCATAGTTAGTATCCAAGGAAGTAAGTAAGAATGGCGCATCCCGCCATTCTTACTTACTTCCTGAAATTACTGTAGCTATGGATACTGTATGCATTATATGAGCAAAGAGGCAGGAGGAGTATATATAATCCACGTAGCGTTTTCTAATAAGATAGCTGTGACCTTGTTGATGTTGGCAGCAGTAACTTTAGGGCTCCTGGGGTGTAATAATCCTGCGCCCAAATTTACCGTGAAGCTCGAGGTCGAGGGCAGGGGAACTGTCACCGTGGATCCCATAGAGACCGAATATATCAAAGGCACCAAGGTTAACTTCACAGTTCAGCCAACGCTAGGGTACAGATTTGAACGATGGGACGGGTCTGTGGCGGGAAACTCCACCACAACAAGTGCCGTTGTGTCAGAGCCGTTAACAATCAGAGCGATTTTTGCGAAGACAACTCCGGTAGTACCTGACGAAGCTCTGCACAACCCTATGCTATTTGCCAAGAGCTACTTGATGGCGCAGATGGAAGCCATTGTGCAGGAAAGGTCTGAACTGATCGAGCCGTACTTTAACGCCGACTGCCCTGTATCAGCCTACACGCATGCTTATGAGACTCTGAGGATAAAGTATCTGATCGTGCATTTTACCTCAGGGGCTGGGGGTATGTCTTGGTACTCGCCCGATATAGAGGTTTCTCTCCTACATGAGGACAGTGAGGCAGTACAAGTGCGCGGGCTTTACTCGGGGCTAGTCCTACTGATCGGTACCAACGAGAAGCCAGATTATTACAACGATCACGAACCTCACGACTTAACCCTGCGAAAGAGCCCAGACGGCAGTTGGTACATTGAAAGAGATGACTATGCTATGGACATATTGATCAGGACATTTGGTGGTCGGGTTAAGCTTGAGGAGTTTGACATAATTTTTGCAGAACAAAAAGAACAGTGGAAAAAAGGAAAGTAGCGAACAAATAAAGCAGAAGAGCTTGCCCAAGGGCAAACTCTTCTGCTTTATTTTGGCATTAGTGATGTTAAAATGGTGCGAGAAGGGGGAGTCGAACCCCCACGCCGTAAGGCGCTAGATCCTAAGTAATGCAAAACCATTGATATATCAAGGTTCAGCACCATCAACATCCCTCAAACAACTCCACTTGATATTCAGTTCCCATTATCTTGATAATACAGTAGCCGTATCCCTCAGTCAAGTGTTATTTAGAATGGTACGCATTGAGCGATATCCTTGGTCATGTGTGTCAAATATGCCGTATACGAGGGTGATAATAGTTTTGCGAAAAAAGGTGGTAAAAAACAGTGTTCTCATTTGCGTAGGACTAGTAGAAGGAGATTTTAAGTTCTAGAGTTTGGCGAAAAAAGTGGCGAAAACGATGTTCAAAGTTAGATTACACAGTAGAGGGAGCTATATAGTTTGGCATGACTTTGGAAGAGAAATTATCGAAAA
>WSXW01000014.1:0-1961 GCA_009773495.1 Bacillota bacterium | reverse complement strand
GGAAGATAGTGGAACAAAATAATGTAGAATGGTTGAAGTGGGTACATATGAACTATATTGATAGTGAGTGGAAAACGTGTAGAGTGTGCGGAGAACAGTATCCCGCAACGGAGAAGTTTTTCTATAAAGAAGAACGAAATATAGATGGGTTAAGGAATGAATGCGTTTTATGCAAAAGGAACGTTGAAAGAGATAATTATCTAAGTGTAGGAAGAAAAATGGCAAAAAACACGTCCCCCAGCATTTGGCGAAAAAAGTGGCGAAAACGATGTTCAAAGTTAGATTACACAGTAGAGGGAGCTATATAGTTTGGCATGACTTTGGAAGAGAAATTATCGAAAATCACCAGTTGACCATGATTATATAAATTATGTAGGAAGATAGTGGAACAAAATAATGTAGAATGGTTGAAGTGGGTACATATGAATTACATAGAGAGTGAATGGAAGACGTGTAGGGTGTGCGGGGAGCAGTATCCCGCAACGGAGAAGTTCTTTTACAAGCAGAATAATACTAAAGATGGTTTGAGAGATGACTGTATAACTTGTCATAAGATTTATAAGCAGGAAAGTTATACAATGGTGAAAAAAGTAGCAGAAAACACGTCCCCCAACGGTATAGGTGAGGGGATAAATAACTATGGGAACAAAACTAGCAGAAAACACGTCCCCCAGCAGTATAAGTGAGGGGATAAATAATTTGGCGAAAAAAGTGGCGAAAATGACTAAAAAGTGTACTAGAACATTAGGAGGCAAGTTATAGAGTTTGGCGAGAAAAATGGCGAAAACGCTGAAATTTCATCAATATAGTTAGACACATATTTTTTCGCAGGAATTTTGCTGTTTTAGCCAAAAAGTCATCAATATAGTTAGAGGGGTCTTTTCACTTAGGTAGATATTTCGACGTTTTAGCTCAAAAAGTGGCTTAGAACCATATAGGGTACTTTTTCAAATCCCAGTAAGGCCATTACAGATCATTGTAAGGCCGTCAGCGAAACACGAACTAACGATTCGTTAGGTCGTCAATCCAAAACATTTGTAATGCTACCAGGGTAACCCCTGCTCGTGCCAAGTCGAGACAAAGCAGAGGCCATATAATATCTTCCTTCCTTTTTGAAACGCTTGTAATTACAGGCGTTCTTTTTTATGCCCATTCATTCAAATTATATAATCCCATCCTCTCCCAATTCGCTGAAAGGTGGTGGTTACACAGTCACGATGTCGATTTTACATGGTATCAAATAATAGGTGAAAGGTTGTGTATCTTATGGATTTAAGGACAATTTTCTGCAACGTGTTGCTACGGCTCAAATCATTCCCCGACTCTATGAACACTTTTTGGGGGACAGTAATGGGTTTATTCTTCTTCGTGATTGGTCTGCCGGACTTCCTACTCTATGCACTCATTGGTGCTATGGCGGTTGATACACTCACTAGAGTGAGAGCCCAAGCAGTAAAGAATGGTGGCTATATACAAGCTACCAAAACAGGCGCTATTAGGTCTCGCAAAATGATGACGGGGTTTCACAGTAAGTTCCTTGCCTATTTTGCATTAATGGTTGTAGCGAACATGACAAAGCACGTAGTTCCGTTGCATGTGGCTACAGTGTTCCAGAGCGTTGTTTGGGGGATCTTGTTTGTCACTGAAGCACACTCGTGTGTTGAAAACGTGCTAGAAGGAATTGTAAGAAGTGCATGTATATGATGAACCAAACACACACATATTGGATGTCCCGATTCGCAGAAGACAAAGACGGTAATCAGATACCACTTGTTGACATGGAACCTGTGCTCTTTCGCATTGTAACAATGGATACTGGTAAAGTGCTCTATACTGCCATCCTTAGTAAACATGACATAACTTGTGTCTGGCAAAATGAAAGTACAGAGTGTGGCAGTTAAAAATGCACAATGGTAGCACCAAAAGAAGGAGCCACCTACTAGCGTCCTGAACAATACCCT
>WSXW01000068.1 GCA_009773495.1 Bacillota bacterium | reverse complement strand
AGAGACGCCTATGTCTAGGGTTTAGGGGGTATTTTTTTGCTCTTTTCAGCCAAGTCTCACGCTGCGCGCATGCCACATTATTTCTTTTTCAGAGTAGGAACGATAAGAACGGCATAAAAACAGCAGCCATGATCATCATGACTGCTGTGAATTCCTTGCGTACCAAAAAGCGCAAAGCGGCAAGCGGAAGGCGCTAAAAAGTTCACCGTTCATGTTCATGATTAGTGATTTGATTCCTAGTACAACTCCCTCCGCCTATCCGTCAGTACCGGAATCTTAGCTCGGGCGGCACCGATGCTTGCTGTGTCTATTTCTACAGTGAAAATAACCTCGCTATCATTAGCCTCGAGTAAGATCTCGCCCCAGGGGTCTACGACCATGGAATGCCCGAAAAAGGTATTGTTCGTGTCTGTGCCGACGCGGTTGCAAGCGAGCATGTAGCACTGATTCTCAATAGCCCGGGCACGAATGAGAGTGCGCCAGTGTTCAATGCGGGGCAGTGGCCACTCGGCTACTAAGAAGGTGAAATCTACCGGTACATCAGCGTAGCGCCGGAATATTTCCGGGAAGCGCAGGTCGTAACAGATGGCCAGCCCAGCTGAGCCGAATTCAGTTTGTATAGAAACAAGCTGCCGACCGGAGCTCAAATATACGTCCTCTTGCATAAGCCCAAAGAGGTGGGTCTTATCGTACGTGGCTGTAATTATACCTTGCGGTGAAACTAGCACAAAGGTATTGCACACCCCGTGGTGGCGTTGCATAAGGATAGACCCGCCCACATAGGCACTATGTTGCTGTGCTAGCTCTTGCATAAAATGAACAGTAGGTCCATTGTCAGATTCAGCTAATTTGGCTGCATTGGTAAGATCGTAACCAGTGCTCCACAGCTCGGGCAACAAGATGATATCTATAGGTTTTAGGTCTTTTGTTAGTCTAGTTACCGTTTGGTAGTTTTGCTTAGGCAAACCCAAGGCAACATCCATTTGAACTAGGGCGACTCTTACTTTCATCAAAGGACCTCCTTTAGTCTCGATAGTTTTAACCTACCACGTAAAAGTAGGGGACGCAAGGCGAAAGGCGTGCAGTCAAAGAGGCAATAATATATTATTATTGGTAAAGACAGATACCATAAGAAAAAAAGATATAAGCATGGAGGAATTATGGATAGACAGCAGAGAGCGTTGTGGGTAGATAAAATGCTTGCGGAAATGGACCTAGCTCGCCCAACTACATATAGTCTGCCAAGTGGGCGTAATTCAGCGTGGCGGGTAGCCCCTGCATCGGTCTTGTTGTCCCCTGAGCAAACCGAGGCAATATACGGCTTGGGCAACGTGCTCCGTAGCTTCTACTCAGCCGCGGATAAGCTCTACTATCTAGGACTAAGCGAGCCTAAGTATACATTTGTGCCTGAGTACCTAGATAAAGGTAAGCCAGCACGCCTAGTAGCTGTATCCCGCCATGTTCGCTTTAAGGGAGTGTTGCCCCTAATAGTCCGCCCTGATCTATTGTGGACAGAGGGCGGCTTTGTTGCTACCGAGTTTGACTCAGTCCCCGGCGGATTGGGGATTTTAGCTGGTATGGAGTCATTATATTGTTCCTTAGGTGACAACGTTCCTAACTCTACCGACGCTTTTGCCCAAGCAGTCAAGGCACTGCACAAAAGCGGTATCTTCGCTATTGTAGTATCCGATGAATGTGCGGGTTACAGAGATGAAATGAGCTACCTCGCTAGCGAGCTAAACAAACGCGGTGTAAAGGCTCATTGCCTGCGGCCCGAACAAATAGAAATTCGCCCTGACGGCCTTTTTTATGCGGAGCACCGCATTAGCACAATTTATCGGTTCTTTGAACTCTTTGATATTGATAACGTGCCCAACGGGTGGGAGATGATCGAGGCCGCTACCCGAGGTTTAGTTAAGATGACACCGCCACCCAAAGCCTATCTCGAGGAAAAATTGTGGTTTGCCCTCATCCATCACCCCGTGCTTAAGCAATATTGGGAGCAAAGCATGGGGGTAAAAGATTTCTCACGGTTACGTAGTTTAGTTCCTCTTACCCATGTGTTAGACCCGCGCCCGGTACCCCCGCATGCTGTTATAGCTGGATTGTATGTGAGAGAACAGGCTGTTAACTCTTACCTAGAGCTAACAAACCTGCCGCGTGGTGAACGTTCGTATGTACTGAAACCTTCGGGCTTTTCTCCCCTCGCATGGGGAAGCCGTGGTGTGATCTTAGGGCGAGAGCTCACAACTAGGGCTTGGGGTCAACAGCTAGAGAGGGCTTTAGCCTCATTTGAAGAGCAGCCGTTTGTGCTTCAGCAGTATTACCCCAGTTCTACCGAAAGCCAGGAGTTCTACGATTTTACCAGCGGTAAGCTACAAGTGTTTACGGGCAAATCCCGTTACTGCCCGTATTTCTTTAATATTGCTAAGGCAGTAATCTCGGGCGGGATGTTAGTTACGACCTGCCCGGTAGATAAACCGCTTATCCACGGCATGACTGACGCCGTGATGGTACCCGCTATTCTCGACCCGTTAGGTATGCAAGCTCAAAGGAGCTGACTCATGCGAGTCAGCTCCTCTTTCTGCTCCTACGCCCGCCAAAACTGGCGTGGTGCAGCAGCCTGCTTCTTAACAGCTACCTGAGCGGCCAACATCAGGGATGAACAGAAAAAAGAGAATGGCAGACCCCACATCATAGCCCAAGCAAGGTCAAAGCGAGGGAGATTTAGGGCGTTGCTTCGTACAGTTTCTACCCCGATACCGAGGCGACAGGGGAGAGCAATGGTAAAGGAGAGCAGTCGATCAATTGCCGATGGGACTAGAAAGTTCGGAAGTAAAAAGCCTAGCAGGTGGTACGTCATACCAATGACCCACCAGAGGGTCGAAATTTTCACCAATGTCACTAATCTCTTGGCATTTTTTTTCTTTAGTTTAGCTGTCGGAAGCATAAAAGCTAAACACCACATTACGACAAGCATGAAGATAAAAAAGTAATTGCTAAACATAGGTCACCTCATTTAACAGGAATGGAGCAAGTGGTTGTCGAAATCAGTGGGGGGGTGATGGTAAATGACTAAGGTGATTGCTCATAGGGGTTCCTCATTGCGTGCGCCTGAAAACACCATGGCTGCCTTTCGTTTGGCATTAGAACAGGGTGCTGACGGCGTAGAGTTAGATGTGCAAATGACGCGGGACGGCGAACTGGTGGTCATCCACGATGAGACCTTAGACCGCACAACTTCAGGCTCGGGTTATCTGTTTCAGAGAAATTATGCCGAGATTAGTAGTTTAGATGCGGGCAGTTGGTTTTCTCCTGAGTATGCTGGAGAGTGTATTCCTAGGCTGAGTGACGTTTTAGATCTCATGCAAGGCTCACATCAGACCCTTAACTTAGAGCTCAAGACCGGCATGGTGCTCTATGAGGGTATTGAGCAACAGCTAGTCTCGATGTTGTCTCGTTATAGCGGTATTGACATTGTGGTCTCTTCTTTTAACCATTATAGCTTACGCACGCTGAAGTCTTTAGCCCCAGAGTTCGCGATAGGTGCTCTTTATATGGAAGGACTAGTGGAGCCATGGTTATATGCCGAGAGACTCAAAGCTTATTCTTTACATCCACTTTATCTTAACATAATACCTGAGCTCCTTACAGGGTGTCGTAAGGCGGGGGTTGCTTTATTTCCCTGGACAGTGGACAAGCCTGAGGATATGAAAAGAATGTTATTGGCTAAAGTAAATGCAGTGATTACTAATGATCCTGCGACGCTATTATCATTAAGGAGGAGTATGGAATGAAGGTAGAATATAGACGTCTATTCTTAATTGGACTTGGTTTTTTAGTTATAAATACTTTTTGGTCAGTTTATAATAGCTACGTCCCAATATTCTTACGAGAAATATTTAAGGAGTATCGTTACACCAGCCTGATCGTTGGCGCTTTGCTCACTCTAGATAATATTGCAGCAATTACGCTTCAACCTTTCTTCGGCGCTCTCTCAGATAATACTTGGAATAAGCTTGGAAGGCGCATGCCCTACATTATTTTTGGTCTGCCGTTTGCGGCGTTAGCCTTTATTCTTATTCCTTTGGCTAGAACGGTCCTGCCACTAATGCTCTTGGCTATTGCCATAGGAAATGTTGCAATGGCGGTATTGCGGGCCCCTACTGTTGCTCTGATGCCTGACATTACTCCATCTCACTTGCGTAGCAAAGCTAATGGGGTCATCAACCTTATGGGGGGCTTAGGAGCGCTGATTGCATATTTTCTGCTGTCGTCTCTCTACAAGAAATCTCCTTTGTACCCGTTCTTAGTAACTAGTCTGCTAATGGTCGCTGTGGCATTTGCACTATATTATTGGGTGCGTGAAGAAAAGATCATTGAACACGAAGTGGTCGTGGAAAAGGGTCCTGGCATCATTAAGTCGTTGGTAGCAGTGTTCAAAGACGCAGATACCTCTGCACGAAATATCCTACTGGCCATATTTTTTTGGTTCGCCGGGTGGAGTGCCGTAGAAGCCTTTTTTACGACCTATGGCGTGGAGCAGTGGGAACTCGATCCCGGTACAGCCTCGTTCTATTTAGGCTTCTTCTCGCTATCATTTCTCATTTGTGCTATTCCCAGCGGTTTTATCGCCAGCAAGTTTGGACGTCGCAAGACCATTCAAGTAGGCGTCGCCGGGCTTGGTCTAATTTTAGCCGCGTTTACTTTCATCGAGCCC
>WSXW01000067.1 GCA_009773495.1 Bacillota bacterium | reverse complement strand
AAGCCTTCTGCGCCACTAGCTCAGGGCCCAGAGAACGATGATGAGAGGTAGCGAGAGTGCTCACGTCCACAGTCATTAATTGCTGCTGCTCTTGGCGAATTTCCTTGTCCTCCCGCTTTTGTTCAACTACCTTGTACTGGTCAATCGCCCTTAAGGCCACTGCTTCAATAGCCGGGTCATCGGGCAACAGCGTTTCCTGTCCCGAGAGCTTTCGCTCCAGACACGCCGCCAACGCCTTCCACTGACTTTGAGGCAACTCCAAAGAACCCAAGGGCATGACCGTTCTTTGCCTTGGGCCATTTGGTGTCCGCACGGATTCCATCAAGGAATGCTTGACGTATTTTTTGTTGGTCGTTTTGTTCTTGGTAACAATTTCTCTTATAAACATACTCTCATTATACCAGAGCAAAAACAATGGAATAGCATACCCAACTATTTTAACTATTAGGTCACTATATTTTATTTATGCGAATATGGACCTAGCGCTATCAATGGTCTTTGACTCAAAACTAGCCGTTTCCCGCGCGTTTTGGATGGGATCGGTCGAAAGTTGGGCTAGTATGCAGCCCATAGTGTTTGCCTCCTTCGGGGACCCACATACTACGCTCTGGCGCAGATCCTATCTCAACGCCGACGATGATGGCAATCGCAAGTTCATCATGGTGCAGTTACCCGAGCCTTGCCCCGCAGACAGCGAAGCCGCCAAGGCGGGCTATGTCAACATCTGCGAAATCGGCAAGGAGCGTATTCGCCGCGCTGGGGAGAAAATCAAGGATGAAGTCGGTCTGACGGCGCAAAACCTCGATATCGGCTTCCGCGTCCTCAAGCTCGACTCCACCAATATGCGCGACGTGTATTATGCGGCGGGGGAATACACCCAGGCGATGCTTCCGATGATGGAGGATAACATCAAAGACGACCGCACCGATATGGACTTGCTCTACGCCTGCTTGCTGGACTGGGGCTTATCCCTCTCCATGCCCCACACACAGGAAAAGATAGATGGTTTCACCGTCCATACTTACAATGATGGCGACCTTATCGCTTGCTTTGATACGCACATCAGTGATGCAGTGGTTAAGGAAATCGCGCGTCGCTGCGGTAGCCCCGAGAGGCAGGGGTTAGCAACTCGCGCAAATCAGGTGCGCAAGGAACTCACCGATGAGTGGGACAATCGTGGCGTCAGCCAAGGGATGGAGTACGCAACTCTCACCGATGAAATCACAAGGGCGTGGTCTGGCATGACGAGCCGCCAGTATAAGCACCTCAAGGGACTAAAGAAAGAAAACCTCCGCGACAACATGTCTACGCTTGAACTGGTGCTGAACATGCTCGCAGAGGCTACTACAACTGAGATTTCTAAATCCACAGAGCCACAGACCTTTGATGAGAACAAACGCGTTGCTCAGCGCGGTGGCCGCATAGCCGGAAACGCCCGCAGGGAAATCGAAGCCGACACCGGCAAATCAGTCATCACTGCAAAGACCGCTATTGATTTCTCACGGCTGATCGCTGATGTGCTTGAGTGTGCGACTAACGATGAGGATGACGGCCGGAAGCCTGAATAGAGCTTTTTTAGAGTGTCATAAATACTTCCATATTATAATTGCTTCGACGTTTAAGGATTTTTTAAGAGTTCAATTCGTGCAAGTAATGCACAGGTTCAAGAGGTGATGCTATATCAGTACACCGGTCGGCAAATATAACCCTGACTGGGCAATCGCTTTCCATGAGGGTAAAGTGAAGCATATCTACTTTGTTGCGGAGACCAAAGGCTCTATGTCCACCATGCAGCTCCGCATGGTGGAAGAAGCAAAAATTCACTGTGCTCGTGAGCATTTCAAGGCTATCAGCACCGATTCGGTTGTATACGATGTGGCTGACAGTTACGCAGCTCTATTGAGTAAGGTTATGAGCTGACCTAGTCGTAATTGTGAGCATGGCGGATATCAGCATAACGATGGCAGGGTTTATCGCGCACGACTTCAACAATTTAATAGGTAATTAGGCCGGGAACAGAGAATTAGGCGTAGTATATATTGCCCCAATGCACGATGGGAGGTGCCTAGTGCGAAAGATCATAGTTTTTGTCATCGTACTACTGCTCATACTGTTTTTCATTGCTGCGGGCTAAGATAGATTTTGCTGTTGGTGAGCATGGTAATTCAGTTGTGTTAGAGCTGAACTCTACAGGTAAAATACCATAATGAGCAGTTGTTTAGCCGACATAAGAATGTGACAGACATAAGAATGTGAACTTGACGTAGGGCGCATATCATGAGACACTACCAATAATCAAATAACGCAGACTAACAAATAGAGGTGCGCAGCGAATTAGTAGGCAATAGATGGCAAGGGGGAGAGCCCCGATACTATTGTTAAAAGGTTAATGCGCCGAAGCTCTAGCCTACTCTTGGGCTATAAGCTGGGTGTTCAATGAATAATTGAACAACTGTCACGGAAACTATCGTGGAGAGCTATTATTAGTGGAATGGAGCTAGAGGGGCGTTGCCATGCCTCTGGTTATCTATTGCATTAGCAACTCCAGAATTAACCCTGGAGTTTTTCGTTGCGAGGGAGGAGATGCAAGATGAATATTGTGGTACAAAAGTATGGGGGCACCTCTGTTGGCACTACAGAAAAGATAAAGCGCGTGGCCGATAAGATCATCCAAAAGAAGAACGATGGATACGCTGTAGTAGTGGTAGTTTCGGCCATGGGCAAGGCAACAGATCACTTAATAGCTATGGCCAAGGAAGTATCCAAAAATCCTGACTCACGAGAGATGGACATGCTCTTAACGACTGGCGAGCAGGTTTCAATTGCATTACTCGCCATGGCTCTCATTGATAAGGGTTATCCCGCAGTTTCATATACAGGTCACCAATTGCGCATTACAACCAGCTCTGCACACCAACACGCCAGAATCATAGACATAGACCCAGCGAGAGTGGACCGGGCGCTGCGGGAAGATAAGATAGTAGTAGTAGCGGGTTTTCAGGGTGTTACAGAGGAACAAGCATACACAACGCTAGGGCGCGGTGGTAGCGATACCTCAGCTGTGGCGTTGGCGGCGAAGCTTAAGGCTAGTTGTGAAATCTACACCGATGTGGAAGGTATATATACTATGGATCCACGAAAGCTAAAAAACGCGAGAAAACTTCAGAGCATTAGTTACGAAGAAATGATGGAGATGGCGAGCCTCGGAGCAGGGGTAATGCACTACCGCGCCGTTGAGCTGGCAGGTAATTACAGCCTGCCGCTATACGTAGCATCTACCTTTGCGGATACCCAGGGAACCATGATAGAAGGGGCGAGTAAGCTTATGGAACAGACAGTTATTACCGGAATGGCGTCGAGCCTAGACGATGTTCAAATTACGGTACGACATCTGCCTGCTGATGCATCCACGCTATATCGTCTGTTTGGCGAATTAGCACAGGAAGAGATCAATGTAGATATGATTTCACAGATGATTACTGACGCGGGTGAAATGCACGTAAGCTGCACGATTCCTAAAGAGACTAAGGAGCTTGCTCAGAGAATTATGACTCGTTGGCAGGTAGAAAACCCCCAAATCAGGTGGGAACTCAACCTGGATATTGCTAAGGTCTCTGTGGTGGGCCTAGGGATGCGCACACACTCAGGAATAGCTGCAAGAGTATTTAAAGCTATGGCGGATAACGATATTGAAATTCGTATGGTTACTACGTCAGAGATTAGAATCTCGTGGGTGGTCGACGCTAGGCATGAGGATAAAGTTGTCTTGCTTATAGGGCAAGCATTCGGGTTGACTACCTAATCGGACCATCTTCTTTAAGAGACCTTAAGCACATGCTGGAGGTCTCTTTTGTGCGCAAGCGATAATTGATATGCATAGATTACCCCAAGAGGGTTTTTGTATGTTGGCATAGAACCCATAAGGGTGAGTTGCTGAACGGAGGTTGAAGGAGTGAAACAAGCACCAGTTAATGCTCTCAAACCTAAACAAAGGACTAAGTTACGCATTGCCTTAGGGCGAATTTATTACACCTTACGCAGGCATTTGGGGTATACCAGCGCTGCTCGGTTTGCCAAAGACAGTGCGAGTGAGCAACTGCCTCTGGTCGTGTTTGGGCACCAGACCCCACTGCTTCGCAAGCTTAAGGGTGTAGATATGTGGCTACAACGGCGGTTCTCACCCCGCTGTGGGAGGAGGCCTGTGCCAACTGTCGAATTTAATCTATTGGATGACCTTGCATACCCCCTAAGAGTTGTTGAACGGCATCGCCACAGTTTGATGTATTTCCTGATTCTAATAGAACTCAACCCTTTGGGAGCGGTGCAACTTGCGTCTATAATTACGTTGACCTTTGATTTACTTAAACTTAGCTAGAGTATCGGTTGTCTGTATGGTGCTGATCATCACCGTAGCCCATTTCCTGAGCCCTAAGGCTTACGGCGTTTGAGTTAGTGGTGTAGCGCCGGGGCACCGACCCGGCGGCCTAGGCTGACCCTAACAGTCTCTGGTGACCTTTATCTCTTGTGGTTCGCCTTACCCGCTGTAGGGGGCTGTCTCAAAAGCCCGTGCATACATTAACATATATGAGAACATGTGGACATGTATGTGCTTTTATGATATAATGTTTTTCTAAAAGCCCCAAGCCCTTGATTTTTCAAGGCTTGGGGCTTTTTTTGTTACTAACGTGTTATTAGTTCAATGGCAGACTTCAATTCTTCTATTGTTTTATGAGTGTAAACACGTTCCCCAACTTCCTTTGACTTATGCCCCATCATCAGGTCAATGCAGACTTTGTTTGCACCTGCTGAATCAAGCCTTGACCTGAAAGTGTGCCTACATTCATGTGGTGTATGGTTCAACTTCAGTTCATTCATCACTTCATTCCA
>WSXW01000013.1 GCA_009773495.1 Bacillota bacterium | reverse complement strand
ATAAAAAAGCCGCAATACCTAGCAATATCAATGACTTTAAGCTAGTTTTACTGCTGCTCGCAAGCACGGTTTAGGCAAGAGTTATTGCAGTGGAATCATTTATTGTATTTAGTGCATTTTTAAGTAGCGAATTTTAGTTCATCCCGGTCCTCTCGTACTAGGGACAAGACCCCGCAAATTTCCTGCGCCCGCGACGGATAGGGACCGAACTGTCTCACGACGTTCTGAACCCAGCTCACGTACCACTTTAATGGGCGAACAGTCCAACCCTTGGGACCTACTTCAGCCCTAGGATGTGATGAGCCGACATCGGGGTGCCACCGGAGTGATTGAACCCCCATGGCCACACATCGCGACTTCGCTCTTCCAAGCAACCGAAATTTTTACGAATCTTGAGGAGGGCCTCACTTTTGGCTGATTTAGCCAAGGTTAGACCTTTTGTTTATTTATAAGATTTTTGCTCTTTCCGCAACCGCATACAAGCTATACGTGACGACTACTATCAAGGCAGTAATGCCTAAGATAATTCCAACGAAGGGCAGGACATCATCCCAACCCAGAATACGAGTTGCCAGTACAGCGACAACCCTCCGCCGCGAGATAACACCAAAGTGTCAATGTTTACGGGTTTGGGGCTAAATAAACTGGCACCATAATTGTGTCTTTAGGCTTAATTAAGCCTAGTCTGTCGCGTGCTAAGCGCTCAATATAGTCGTCGGTGTGAAGCTGTTTCATCTCAAAGTTAAGTCCACTTTGCCTCAGCACGAGTGCGTTATAAGCATCCTTAAGCAGAGCTTCCTGGTGGCGTAACTGGCGCAACTCCATCTCCTGCATGATATATGAGTAAATGAAGTAGGCAACTAGGAAACACAAGCAACACAAAACAACGGGCACACGCCTCTTGTATTTCTTTTGAGGCGCCCGCTGCTTAGGGAAGCTAATAATCTTGGGCATAGCCTGTGCAGCGTTCATAGTTATCCCTCTTTTTTTGATGACGTAATCGTACTATTCGCTGCAAAGCCGTTTTTTCCTGCTGGATTCAAAACTCTTTCGGCTCCTCACCTGCCCACCACTTTGTAACAAGGGCCCTCATGGCTTGATCAAGTGCCCTCACTCGAAGCAACATGAAGCCTATTGGTCTAAGTATAAACCCTACGAGCCATATGATGGGGCGTAAAAAAAGCTTTACCAGGAAGCGGAAGGGTGCAGTTATTGCCTCTAGCACGGCTTCTACCAGAACGCTTACTCCTTTAATGAGCCTGCCTAGTCCCTTGATCAGGGCATGAAGCACTGAACGCAAATTTGTGCGTAGTGTGCTTCCTAAAAAGTTTTGCTCAAGGACAAAACCAAGAAGTAATAAGGCGAGTACATAAAGTCTCGCCTCGCCAGAATTGACGTGCAGCAGATAGACGAAGGTCCACAAGGTACAGCTAAGCCAAAACAGAATGTCAAACAGTCCTACAAGGTATCTGCCAGGATTAAGCATGCTGTTGCTTACCCGATATATGTCTATGAGCATACCCAGGGCAAACCCTAGTAGGGCAATTTGAGCAATACTAAATGCCTGCTCCTGAAGCAAGTATCATGCTCCTCTCTGCTCTAACCAAAAATGCGGTCAAAGAAACCTTTCCCTTTGCCCTTGCCGACTCGCCCGCCCTCCTCTAAATACTCTACTGTTTTTACAACGCCCTCCACGGTAAGCTGCCCGGACTCAAGGCTTAGTTGTTTGATGTGCAGATCTTCACCGCGTAGTGCCATCATGCCAAGGTCGGTTTCAAGAACAATTTCTTCATCGTCAAATTTATCGACATGAATGACTCCTTCCACAACTACCTGTTCGCGGTTGGTTATGGTGACGCGATGATTATAGTTTTCCTCTACCATTTTTTTACCCTCCTTTTTAATTGAGGACATTCCTCTGAAGGCGGTGTCCCTAGACCTATGCGGGGACACTTCTATTTGTCCCTAGGCCTTGTTGTCCTCTCATTTATATTCGAGGCAAGACTGAGAAATGCTATTGAGGACGAAATGCAATAGGAGGGGGAGCCTTGCGTAATATCAATCAGGAATACAGTAGCCAGGCGTCGTTGGGAGAACGACTAGCGGATAGATTAGCTCAGGTTATAGGTAGTTGGTTCTTTATCGCAATTTTCCTAGGTGTAGTAGCAATATATATCGGCTTCAACTGTAGCATTTTATTAGGCCAGCCGGCTTTTGACAAATACCCATTCGTCTTTCTTAATCTGTTACTAGCCATAATTGCTGCCATACAGGCACCGATTATTTTGATGGCCCAAAATCGGCAAGGCACACGCGAGAGGCTGAAGAGCGACATCGACTTTGAGATAACAGTGCGTGGCGAGCAAGAGATACAGGACATTCAGCGCCACTTACATAGAGTTGAAGACGATGTGATGAAGATATTGAAGATTCTAGAGAATAGCAAATGACGTAGAGCCTGATACCCTGGTAACACTGGTTCATCTGAAGGGGCGACTTATTCAATTCAGGTCAACCCACCCTTGGGATAATCAGGCTTGCTGTTTCCTTGCTTTGTACGCGTTCTCGGATGTAAACAGATAGAGCTGGCTTGCGAGCCAGCTCTATCTGTTTAGTCCCATATTTTACCGAGTTGAGTGTTGGGGAAAAAGCCTTTAACTATCTGTTCGAAACTGTTGCCCTGTTCTGCACGAGCGCGAGCTCCCCATTGGCACATGCCTACGCCATGACCATAGCCGCTACCTACAAAAGTAACACGATCGCCTGTTACAGTAACACTGTCCCATTTGGTAGAACGCAATCTAGTGCTCCCGATGGCAATGCGAAAGGCTGGACCTGAAACAGTAGCCTGTCCAATACGTACCGATACTGCACGGCCTGCTTGGTCACGGTTAACTACATCAATTTGACTAAAGCTCCCCGTATTTTGTCCCGCTTGCTGCATCGCTTGGGTAACCTCTGACTTTGTAAAGGTAACAGTGTAGCCTTGCACGTTCTCTGGCGTACGCTCAGGACATATATCTGTAACTCGAGTGATAAAAGGTGTGGGAAACTCCCTAAACGCTAAGCCGTCTTCAGCGGTACTGGTCATACCGTCGCAATAGGCACTAAACCAAGTGCGCACAAATTCCCCTTGAAAAGCTAACACCGTGCCGCGTGTACGCTGTACAGCCTGACGCACGTTGTCATTGATACGACTAGCGTCGTAGGCCTGAAATTCTTGAATGTCGGTTGAAGCATCGGCGTTACGTCCTGGGACGCCGCCTTGGCGGGCAATTTTGTCCAGAGTGAAGGCGCGAGCTACAATGGCTTGCGCTGCCAGCGCTTCGGCGGGCCATGTGGGCTCCATCTCCGCCGCCACGACACCTAATAGGTACTCCTCGAAACCCATGGTTTGAATTTGACCTGTTTCGTGCAGATAGACCCGAATATTCGGCTCGAGCCTGTCTCCCCGTGCGATTTTACTAGGGATGGGGGGCATCGCACCTCCGTCTTGTGGCGTCGTAGGCCTACGAAAGACCCGACACGATGTTACAGTGATCATGAACGATACGATAAGTAAAAACAAGAGGACCCTTCTTAACGCGCTGTACTTGCGAACCATTTCGGCTCCCTCCTCATAGTTAGCTAATTATATTATTTGTCTCGGGAGCTAAGATTATGGGGTTAAAGGAGTTTGAACTCGTCTACAATCTCATACATTTCGTGGGATTCATCTTTGCGTACATTGTCCTCGAGCCGGAGAACACGAACCTTTATGACGCGTGAGCCGAAGTTTAGAGTAACGATATCTCCCAGTTTGAGCTCATTGCTAGGTTTAGCAACTCTACCGTTGACTTCTATTCGCCCTTGATCACTTACATCTTTGGCAAGAGTACGGCGCTTGATTAGGCGCGAGACCTTGAGGAATTTGTCAAGTCGCATGTTTGCCCTCCTTTAGAAAAAAAGCAGGCTCGCCTTAAACGAACCTGTTTCTCACCTCTATCTGTCTACTGCTTCCTTCAAAGTCTTAAAGGGACGGAAGACGGGAACTTTAGCTGCGGGAACAACGATTTCTTCCTGAGTCTTAGGGTTGCGGCCCTTGCGTTCACCGCGTTCCTTAACTGAGAAAGTACCAAAGTCGGCAATTGCGACTTTTTCCCCAGCTGTCAAGGCCTCCCCCATGCTATCGAAAACTGCAGTTACGACGGCCTCGATGTCCTTCTTAGTGAGAGTGGTTCTTTCCTTTACCGCATCAACTAGTTGTGGCTTATTCATTATAACGCCTCCTTAATCATACTTAGGCAAGGGTATCTTTCTACGATAAGGTGCTAATTTCCTGCTTCCGTGTAGATATTTTATGATTCTACCAGCTTTACCTCATCCCATAGCTTGTCCAATTCTTCCAAACTGCATTCACTAAGGACTATTCCCCGCTGCTCTGCTGCCTTTTCTACGAGCGCGAAGCGTCTGCGAAATTTGCCTACAGAGTCCCGCAGAGAATTTTCTGGATCCACCCCTAAAAAACGGCTAACGTTTACCATTGAAAATAGTACATCACCCAGTTCGTCGTGTATAGACTGTATATTATCCTCCTGACGGGCTACCTCTAGTTCCCGGAGCTCCTCCTGTAATTTCTGAAGCGCGCCGTCAATGGATGGCCAGTCAAAGCCTACTCGCTTGGCGCGTGCTTGTACTTTGTAGGCCTGTTGCAAGGCAGGCAAATCCTTGGGCACTGAAGCAAGCACGCTCTTATCATAATTGCCTTTCTTTTCCTCCTGCTTAATCCTCTGCCAGTTTTCCGCCACTTGGTTTGAGTTATCTACTTTGACACCACTAAACACATGGGGGTGACGCCTTACTAATTTTTCGTTGATAAGCCTGATGCTGTCAGCTAGTACAAAATCGCCTGTTTCCGCAGCAATTTGGGCATGAAATACAATCTGAAGCAGCAGATCCCCTAGTTCTTCTGCTAGCTTGTCCGCGTTTTGCTCATCAATAGCCTCGATCACCTCGTATGCCTCTTCAACCAGGTAGGATTTTAGAGTGCTATGTGTTTGTTCACGGTCCCACGGGCAACCTCTGTCGCTACGCAGGCGTTCCATTGTTACCCGCAAGATTTCCAATTCCATTCCTGCATGGCGCGCTACTGAACAGGGTGGTATATACACCGTGTCTGCATAGCTAAACTCATAGTGATCAAGCTCAGCCAAGGATGTAGTACGGATAGTGCGCGCTGAGGTACCAGCGCAACGGACGGTTACGACGCGATGCTCTGCAGGATATACATCTAGCAGTTTGAGCTTAAGATCTCCGGCCACTAGGCGACTAAAAACTTGGGTTACTACAAGCCCTAACCTAGGGTCCACAAACATCTCTGGGTCTAGCGCATCCACCACGGCTACCCCTTGCGCTGGATCCACTTTAAGCTCGGCGTATACTGCCTCGACACTGCTCATGCCGGGTATGATATCGACGGTGATGTCTGACTTCTTTGCCTCGGCAATTAGCAACTCTACGGTACGCTCTGCGACCAAGGGATGACCTGGGACTGCATAGACAAGCCGAGACCCCGATCCGGCGCGTTGTAGCAGGTCTACTACAATAGCTTCATAGACCTCGCTAAAACTGCCTTTCGACTCATACAAACAGTCATACGTAGTGAAATCTATGCCCTTGTTTTGCAGGTACGCGGCCGCTCCATGGCTACCTGTACGTAGCACAATATGCTCTGCCTGACATAAGGCTTCCCAGGCAGATAAGGTCAGCAGGCCTGGATCACCCGGTCCTAATCCAACAACATGAATCATTTAAAAAACACCTTCTCCACCAGACGGCCTATCACTGGCACGTTCTGCAATTCAGAGATTTTTATAGCCCCGACTAAAACAGCTAAAACCCCGTAGCTTAAACCGCCGATCCCTAGGGAAGCTATTGTGGCCAAGGTCGAGCTAGCAAATACCCCTGTGATAACCGGGCGTGAGTAAAACACTGCCATGCCCATGCCCACTGCGGCTATAATGGGGCGCAAGAATACAGCCGTCCAATCAATCCTGACCTTACCCCCAGTATGTAGCGCTACTAAGTTTAGTCCAGAGGACACCATAAAGGCCATGACTGTTGCGGTGGCGGCCCCCCGTATGTTTAGGGCTGGGATGGCTGTTAGTACATAACTCAATACCAGCTTTACTAAGGCCCCTGCGAAGATATTGACCACAGGCAGATGGGCTTTCCCTAAGCCTTGCAGAATACCGGTAGTGATCTGCTGGATCGCTAAAAAGGCTACCATGTACCCTAAGACTGCTAGAGGAACACCTGCACCTACGGCGTTTTCGCCGTACAGAAGGACCGCTATGGGGGTGGCCATAACTGAGAGACCAATCGCCGCGGGGAAATTCCATAACATAGACACTTTGAAAGCGAAATTGGCTCTCTCATTTACGAGTTGCCTGCGCCTTAGTGACAGAGCCTCGGTTATAGAAGGGACCAAGCTGGCGACTAGTGCGACGGTTACCATCTGGGGCAAATTTACGAGCGGGCCCGCCATTCCGCTCAATTGTCCGTAGAGTGCGGTAGCTTGCTCTTGAGAGAACCCTGCTACCTGCAATCTCCTGGGTACGACGGCAGCGTCGATTAACAGCATCAGTGAGACGACTAGTCCTCCGATAGTTATTGGTATAGCTAAGTCTAGCATCTCTTTGATAAGTTTAGAAGTGCGTTCCCTGTGTAGGGGGGGACTTTCGCGAACTCGTCCCGAGATTGCGTCCCTCCTTTTAAGGTAATAAAAGAGCAAAATGGACAATCCACTCATGGAGCCAACGGTCACACCTATAGACACACCGCCGGCCACTAGCTCTAAAGCATAACCTGTGCGCAAGAGGTAGACCCCGAGGCCTAGAGCAACTGCTACGCGGGCTACCTGCTCAACTACCTGCGACATGGCGTAAGGTAGCATGTCCTGTAACCCTTGGAAATACCCTCGAAATGCACTCATTATGGAGACGAAAAAAATCGCTGGAACCATAGCCAATAGGGCATAGAAACTTCGCGGGTCTCCTAAAGCGGAGGCAAAGCGCTGAGCCGCTAGGAGCAAAATCAAGGTAGTAAATAGCCCCACAATAGATAATAGAACTAAGGCCAATTTAAAAACACGGTGCGCCGATCGGTAATCTCGCTGCGCTACCCTTTCTGCGACCATTTTGGCAACGGCGATCGGCGGACCAGTCAGGGAAACTGCCAGGAGCATGGAGTAAATGGGGTAGGCCATTTGATAGAGGCCCATGCCTTCATCTCCAATTAAGCGCGCTAAGGGGATGCGATATACAGCGCCTAAGGTGCGAACCACGATGCCACCTAGAGAAAGGATGACAGCGTTGCGGAGGAAGCTTTTCTCCTTGCTCACTCGTACTACCTCCCTTTTCATATTCTACCTTCAAATATATTAAGGGAGGCTGGCTTCTAAACATGAACATCTCAAAAAAGTCGGCAGCATGCCACTAACTAGCATGCTGCGAATTCGGTGCTATATACTTAGTCCTGCATTTGCTTTGCTAGAAAACCTGCTGCTGTATCAACTAGCTTGCTTTCTGTTTCGCCCATATTGACCTTCGGCTCCTTGGTGCAGAGAACAACCGCGCCGATAGGATGGCCGTCTGCGATGATGGGAGCTATGACTTGTGCTGTGAAACGGCAGTCCCCTTCGGCGTGGGTAATTGCACAGCTGACACAGGTAGCGCCAGGCTCTGCATTTAGCATGATACTCCGCCTGTCTTCCATAGCCTGCTCTGCCAGGCGTCCCACTGGCTGATTCAGAAACTCTTTCTTGGGTGCCCCGGCTACTGCGATTACTGTATCTCTGTCGGCAATGAACGCGATATGGCCTGTAGCTTCATAGAGAGATTCAGCATATTCCTTAGCGAACTCCCCTAGTTCACCGATAGGCGAATACTTCTTGAGAATGATTTCTCCATCACGATCCACGAAGATTTCCAAAGGGTCGCCCTCCCTGATGCGCAGAGTACGGCGAATTTCTTTGGGTATAACAACGCGGCCTAGGTCGTCGATGCGTCGTACAATTCCGGTGGCCTTCAACACAAAACCTCCCTTTGACGATTTGCTGTCAGCCTATGCCTATTATCTGGCATAAGAGAGCCTTTTATGCAAGCGGTCTATTTGATAAAAATGAAAATCCGAGCGCGCGTCCTGAGCTCATCAAGATAGTTTCCCCACATTGTTGCTTCTAGATCTTCTTTCATATGCTCTTTTACCAGCTCCTGCACCTCTGCAAATGAACGGTTTCTAGCCGCCAACCGCCCGTCAAGACGTATTATATGATAGCCATAGTCGGTCGCGACTATGGCGCTAAGCTGCCCTGCGCTGCTTAGTGCCCACGCTGCGTCATCAAATTCTGCGACAAATTCACCACGCACACGCCAGTTAAGATCTCCGCCCACTGCAGCCGATATCGTGTCTATTGACTGCTGGCTGGCGAGCTCCGCAAAATCCCGGCCCGATTTGAGCTGTACTAGCAGTTGCTCTACCCCCGCCAGATCAGTAACTAGGATGTGCGAGACTCGAATCATCTCTGGTATATTATACTCTTCACTATGCGCTTGATAAAAAAGCTCCGCTTCTGCGTCAGAGACAACAATGGCGGAGTCCATCTCCTCCCGCAATTTATAGACCTCTAGTGCTTCGGTCAAATAACTCTCTAATTCCTGCATCGTTAGCTCGTAGGAAGATAGTGCCTCGATCAAATTGTCTTCCGAGCCGTTAAAGTACTGTTTCTTTAGCCACGTGGTTACCTCGACTATATGCTCCTGTCGTTCCTCTGCGGTAACAGAAATCCCTCTATTAATGGCTTCGCGTAAAAGAAAGCGTTCTGCAATCATTTGCTCAAGAATCCCGCGGCGCTCCTTGGAGGCAAAATCTGGGTCGTGCGAGCTGGTGCCTAAGGCTTGGAGATCATAGGAAAACTGCACTTGTTTCTGTCTGAGCTCCAGACTGCGGCGGCTGACGAAACCACCTGCGTACGCTACGCTTACCCTACTTACCGCAAAAGCTCCCCCAATGGTAACGACCAGAATTGCAGCTAATACTAGGCCCCAGAGTCTGAGGCTACGTGACATAATCATGACTTCCCTCCTTCACTCTCACCTAGCATCTGCAAGGCGGTTATCAAATTCGGCAAGCTAGAGACTAATCTATCGCTTGCTACTCTCCATAATATCGCAAATCCTCTTACATTTCGCATACTTAATTGTGAAAAATGTTTGTAAACCCTGGTAACTGCATCTGCTGTCACAACGGTTTCTGGTGACAACTTGCACAAGATGCCATTGTCATCAGTAGTAATTAGGGTAATCCCTAACTTACTGGCGACTATCTTAAGCTTAGCTACACCTAGCAGATTCATCACTGGCTCTGGCGGTTCTCCATAGCGGTCAATCAGCTCGTCAATTACGTCCTCAATTTCCTCTAGACCGTGAGCTGCAGCCACACGCTTATACATTTCCACCTTCTGCTTAGAATCACGTATATAGCGTGACGGGAAATAGGCATCCACTGGCAGCTTAATTTCTACTTCCACAGGCCTCTTTGGCTTTGCCCCCCTAAGGGACCGGACTGCGTCTTCTAAGAGCTGACAATATAAATCAAACCCCACTGAAGCGACGGAACCATGCTGCTCAGGACCAAGTAGATTACCAGCCCCACGAATTTCTAGGTCGCGTAAAGCAATCTTGAACCCTGCGCCTAGTTGTGTGAATTCGCGTAACGCACTGAGTCGTTTCTCTGCCACTTCGGTCAGGCTCTTCTCGGGGCGATAGGTTAAATAGGCGTAACCCAAACGCGTGGAGCGACCGACACGCCCACGCAACTGATACAACTGCGCCAATCCAAATCGGTCGGCGTCCTCCACGATAATTGTATTCACGTTAGGAATATCTAAGCCTGATTCAATGATGGTTGTACTGAGCAGAATGTCATACTCGCCATCTAAGAAATCTAGAAAAATGCGCTCTAATTTTTCCTCAGGCATTTGACCGTGCCCTATAGCAATCCGTGCCTCGGGAACTAGGCTCTGTAAATATACAGCCACCGACTTAATGGTGCGCACCCGATTATGCACATAGTAAACCTGACCCCCCCGGACTAGCTCCCTTTCTAAGGCATTCTTAATTACCCCGTCTTGGTGCTCAATAACATAGGTTTGCACGGGGTAGCGATCCTCGGGTGGTGTCTCTATCGCACTTACATCACGCAGGCCGACCATCGCCATATGTAGAGTTCTAGGAATGGGGGTCGCTGACAAAGTCAAGACATCTACACTGTTCTTTAGCATCTTAAGCTTCTCTTTATGGGCTACACCGAAGCGCTGCTCCTCGTCGATTACTACAAGACCTAGGTCCTTCCATCTTACATCCGCGTTAAAGAGGCGATGCGTCCCGATTGCGATATCTACTAACCCCGCAGAAATACGTCGCGCGGCATCACGGTTATCGTTTGCTCCTCGGAAACGACTAAGCAGTGCAATCTCAATAGGAAAACCAGAAAAACGTTCTTTAAAGGTCTTGTAATGTTGTTGGGCCAGAATGGTCGTAGGTACTAATATCGCTACTTGTTTGCCGTCCAGCACAGCTTTAAATGCTGCCCTCACTGCGACTTCGGTCTTGCCGTAGCCAACATCGCCACATAATAATCGGTCCATGACCTTAGGCTGTTCCATATCTGCCTTGACTTCATCAATGCTGCGTAGTTGGTCTGGTGTCTCGACGTAGGGGAAACTATCTTCCATCTCAGCTTGCCAAGGCTTGTCAGGCGAGAAGCAAAACCCAGGCACTGCTTCACGCTGGGCATAAAGGGCAACCAGCTCCTCTGCCATCTTCTCAACTGACTCCGTGACGCGAACTTTGGTCTTGCCCCACTCCGAGCTACCAAGGGCATGTAATTTCGGCTCCTTACCCTCGGCACCAACGTACTTTTGCACTAAGTGTAGCTGCTCGGTTGGTACATACAACTTGTCCTCGCCATTGTACCTAATCTCTATGTAGTCGCGCTGAATGCCGGCAATATCCATCGTCTTAATGCCTAGATATTTGCCTATACCATGGTGCACATGTACGACATAGTCGCCAACAGATAAATCCCGATAAGACGAGAGACGGGCTCCCTCTGCAGCAGTCCGTATCTGACGGCGCTTACGTTGCCTGGTGCGCGCCATAAGGTCGCCCTCGGAGAGGATATGAAGCTTAATATCTGGTAGTTCTATTCCCTCTTCTAGTACACCTACGCTAACACCCAATACCCCTACCGGGGGTAGACCATCTTCCATACTCCACTCCCTGGCATTAATCTCTTCCTCTCTAAGACCACGAATCAGGTCGGCTTGCTTTTCTTTTGTGGAGACCAACGACAGCATATGATATCCGGCGCTAGTTAGCCGCCGCATGTCCTTGCGCAAAAGCTCAAGCTGCCCATGATAGTTTGGTGTAGCTTTCTGCAGCACCGCTAACTGCTCATCGACCCGAAGCCTGCTGGGACGATTAGGGAGTGACGACAGCAACAATGTCTGAAAACGCTCGACCGCAGCCAAGACATCGTTATCGCTGACGAAAGATCGGAATTGATCCGGAAGGATATGACCACTCAGCAATAGCGATCTGTATTGTTCATCTAGGTCAGCTTGGGCGTTTTCTGCCCGCTCTAGCACCCGCGTTGGCTCGGCGACAAGGACTAAAGAATCTGAGGGCAGAAAATCAAACAGAGTTGCAGTTTCCGGCACGAAATACGAAAGATATTTACCCTTCGCTGGGAACGGCAGACCTGACCGCAACTTTTCAAGATCCTGCTCCACATTTTTCTTAAGCCCTGCTGCCCGCTCTGTGCCTAGACTGGCCACGGTACTCGATAGTTTTTTTTCTATCCGCTCTATTCCCTTGAGTGAGGCTTCTGCCTCCCAAAAAGCCTCGGTGGCTGGAGATATTAACACGTTAGCGCGAGAAACTGTCGTTCTTTGCGACGTTAGGTCAAACCCACGAATTGAGTCGATTTCGTCGCCATAGAATTCTATCCTGACAGGCTCTTCCGATGTTAAGGGATATATGTCTATCAACCCGCCACGCACAGAGAATTGCCCGGGCGCTTCCGTCAGCTCAACACGTTCGTAACCTGCGGCACTGAGGGTTTGCATAAGTTTGTCGCGTGGTATTTCCAGACCGACTTGAAAATGCAACGTATGAGTACGAAATAAATCAGGGGGGGCCAGCTTTGCCAGTAACGCATCCCAAGCTGCCACTACTATGCCGGGAGAGTCGCCGAGTGCCAAACGGGCGAGGATGCCAAGCCTCTGCCCAACAAGCTCGGGACTTTGCGCAAATACACCATACTGCAAGGCCTCATCGGGAGGGAAAAGCACGGCCTTCCCTTCACCTACAAATCCCTCAAGGTCTGCCACTAACCGCTCTGCGTGTTGCGCATGGGACGTAATAATGAGTACTGGTCGTTCCCACTCCTGCTCAGCAGTAGCCGCCAGTAAAGCCTTGCCAAGTGTCGTTGTGCCGCTGACGTACATATGGCGCGCGCCATTCTTGGCCGCGTGGGATATTTCGTACCAACTATCTCCTTGGGCATAAACTCTAATTATCTCTCTCACACTATCAGCTCCATCCAACAGGAATTATCACTACAACCGCAAAGCCCTAGCACGAGCTAGGGCTTACCGTTTTTACTTTTCCAAGGCTTTGCTACAATCAGAGCACAAACCGCTCAGAGTGACCAATCCATCAACTTGCTCCGTATCCTGTTCAGACAACACCCCCTCTAGAGCATAAATCTGACGACAGGAATCGCACATAATGCGGGTGCGCAAAAATGCTCAGTCCTTTCGCTGCAAATTTACGAGGTCGTAAATAAAGCTATTCCAGAGCATATGTAGCAGCACACTAGCAGAAATACCCGCGCAAATACTAAAGTAGCGCCACCCCAACACAGTAACGACTCCGAACATAATGTGAGTTGCCACTGCTAGGCCAGCAGTTGCGCTAGGCCTTTTGCTGCGTCTGGCATCAATTATCGCTTCAACTATACCAAAAGCAGTATGGACGAGCAATATTGAAGCAGCAAACAGCTGCGCTAGTAGGGTCTTCAGCAGCTCCTCTATGACCGGAGAAAACAGCGAATTTACCACACGAGTCTTGGAGTTATGACTCACTTTGTTGATTACGTAGGCAGCAAAAGTTGCTAGTAAAGCAATTCCAACACTTTTGGTGTAGTATGTTGCTTCTGTTATATGGCTATTCACAGTGTTTGTTGTACCTATTAGCTGCCTCAACTACACCTGCACTAACGAAACACTCAGCCGCTTCTGCCGCTGACGCCACAACATCTTTTAAAATATCCCGCTCAGACTGGCTCCATTTTGTCAGCACATAGTCTTCAACCGCCATCCCCTCTAGAGGGCGACCGATACCGATGCGCAGCCGAGCGAAATTCTCGGTACCAAGGCAACCAGCAATACTCTTCAAACCTTTCTGACCTCCGCTTCCACCGTTTGCTCTCAACCTTATGGTGCCCAAAGGTAGATCGAGGTCATCAGAAATAACCAAAAGATCTTCAGTGGAAATTTCAAAAGCCTTGACAGCTGACTTTACTGCAGCGCCACTTAGGTTCATGTAGGTAAGCGGCTGCTGCAGGTATACACCTTGCCCGGCTATTGTCCCCCGCCCTAGGAGAGATTGGTGCGTGGCCATACTTACACGAATGCCATGTCGCTGTGCAAGATGAACTACTACCTCAAAACCAGCATTGTGGCGTGTGCCGACATATTGTGGGCCTGGATTTCCTAGCCCAACGATTAGCTTCACACAAGTTCACCTCCTTTGTCATAAATGAGGACAACCTCTCGTACATTTTAATGAAAGGAGGTTGTCCGATGCTTAAAAACTTATTCTATGCCGTACTATTCATCGCCCTCGTGGTTGGCCTATCCTTCTTGATGTCTACTTATCTGACCATCCAACAGGTAGCTAATGTCCCTTCTCATGCCAACGAACTTACCCTAATAAAGGCGCAGGTCGCTGAGCTTCCTCTCATCGCGGAACAGGTGTCCACCATGTCTCTGCAACTCGCAAGCCTCGCCCAAAAGAGCACTCCTGAAGCAACTCCCCTACCTGTAGTCCCTGAGCCACGCAGCTATTTAATCAGCAAAGCACTGCTACAGGCTCTCAATTGTAAATATGTGGCACTCAACCACTCTGGCGCACGACTAATTGCTGAACTGACGCTGCTTGAAGAGACCATTAAGGCGCTGAACATAGAGCAGGACACGCTACTGCGAGAGATATCGCTTGCCCGCACGGAAACGGCAGCACATATACCTTCGGCACAGGACAGGCTGGAAATTATATGGAAACTTCTCTTGATGGCGGACAAACAGCCTTAATCAAAGAGCTTGCTAACTGAGAGATCCTCATAGATGCGCAGAATTGCGTCCCCTAAGAGCGGTGCCACCGACAAAGTCTTAATCTTCGTAATTAGTTTTTCCTGTGGTACGGCAATAGTGTTGGTGATGACCACTTCGGATATGCGAGAGGCCTCCAGTCTCTTAATAGCCGGACCTGATAACACGGCATGGGTACAGCAAGCAAAGACCTCAACTGCACCTTTGTCTAGGAGAACCTCAGCCCCTTGGGTAATGGTGCCGGCAGTGTCAATAATGTCGTCAATCATGATTACTCGTTTCCCAGCTATCCTGCCGATGATGTTCATGATCTCTGCCACATTAGGCTCCGGCCGACGCTTGTCAATAATAGCAATATCTACACCTAGCCGAGTGGCTAGGTCTCTTGCTCTGGTTACTCCACCTAGGTCAGGCGACACAACCACCAGGTCTTCTAGCCCCTTAGCCCGAAAGTACTCAGCAAGGATAGGCACCCCCGGTAGGTGATCTACTGGGATGTCAAAGAAGCCTTGAATCTGTCCCGCATGGAGGTCCATCGCAAGTACGCGGTCCACTCCAGCAGTGGTGATTAAGTTTGCTACTAATTTGGCCGTAATGGGGTCGCGAGCTCGTGTCTTGCGGTCTTGACGAGCGTACCCATAATAAGGAACAACTGCAGTAATTCTTCGGGCAGAAGCCCTACGCAAAGCATCGATGGTAATTAGCAACTCCATCAGGTGCTCGTTTACTGGTGCTGAAGTGGGTTGAACAACAAAAACGTCTGCTCCACGTACGCTTTCATCAATACGCACGTGTACTTCGCCGTCGCTAAACCTCACCACATGCCCTAGTGCTAGAGGAATACCTAAGTGTTCAGCAATTTCTGTAGCCAACTGTTTGTTGGCGTTGCCAGATACTATCTTCAGGCGTCTATCTGGATAGGCTATCATAGAACACTCCTCTTTCTGCTGTCGTTCGTCCGTATTGTAACACATAGCTTGAGGACAAGGTATGCTTCCAAGGCAAAAACTCCACAAAGGTAGAGGGTTGACGCTAGTCACGAGTCACGAGTCGCTGGTCGCTAAAGCCTAGAGCCTAGAGCCTGAAGACCGAAGACTGACGACTAGGGCCTAACGCCGCGTCTATGTACCCAGCCCTCTTTGTTCTCTTGGCGGGCCCTGCCAACACCCAGGCTGAAGGCCGGGACGTCTTTAGTAATTGTCGACCCTGCCGCAACAACAGCGCTCTCCCCTATAGTAACGGGTGCTACGAGGTTAGAATTACAGCCGATAAAAGCGTTGTCTAAAATGATGGTCTGATGTTTGTTGACACCATCATGATTCACTACGATAGTCCCCGCGCCCATGTTTACATCTCTGCCCACAATTGCATCACCCACATAACTAAGATGCTTGATCTTACTACGAGCGCCAATCTGTGATTTTTTCACCTCTACAAAGTTACCCACCCGTACATAATCCCCGATGCTGTTTTCGGGTCGCAAATGGGCAAATGGTCCTATGTTACAGTGTTCCCCCACGCGAGAATCGCTTATTACTGAGTTAATTACCGTGGTCTTAGCTCCAATTGTGGCGTTTTGTAGAATGGCATGGGGGCCAATCTCACAGCCTTCACCTATATGTGTACTCCCCCGCAGTACGCTACCGGGGTATATGACGGTATCTTTAGCGATTGCAACATCTGACTCGATATATGTGGACGAGGGCGATAGTATAGTGACTCCGGCCCACATCAGCTTCTCCCTAATGCGGGCCTGCATGGCCTCTTCTGCTTTACTCAACCACACCCGGTCATTAACTCCTATTGTTTCAGAGAAATCCTCTGTAATAACTGTGCATACACGACCGTTTGTCGTTAGTAAAGCTAAGACGTCTGTCAACATATACTCGCTCTGAGCGTTATTATTGTCGATATGTCTTAAAGCTTCAAAAAGGGCTTGGGAGTTAAAACAATAAAACCCTGCATTAATCTCGCGTATGGCAAGCTCTGTCTCATCTGCATCTTTTTCTTCAACTATTTCTTTAAAGGCACCAGAGGCATCCCGACTAATCCTGCCGAGTCCCCTTGTCTCGCGAGGAAAGGCCGTTAAAACAGTGGCCACCGAACCAGTGTTATTGTGCTCCGTGAGCATTTTTTTTAGTGTTCTCTCTGTAATCAAAGGCGCATCCCCACACAGAACTAGCACTACCCCCTCATAATTTCCGAGCAACTGCTCAGCCTGTTGACAGGCATGTCCCGTACCTAGCCGCTCTGCCTGCACCACAAACTCTGCCCCTGGCCCACATGCTGCTATTACTTGGTCAGCATCCTTACCTACCACTACGACGATGCGCTCTGCCTCTGCTCCTATAGCTGCTCTCGCCACATGTGCAACGATAGGAATTCCAGCGATACGATGCGTAGTCTTCGCCAAACTCGACATCATCCTCTTACCTTCACCTGCGGCCAAAATAATGGCGGCAACGTTTTGAGTCATAGCCACTCCTCCAGTCCAAATAAAAATGGTAGCCTTAGCTACCATTATATTGCGCTTTGCTTAGAAAACAAAGTGGAGCTATCGCTCCATTATGATACCCGTTCAATCTCTTTTATGTATGCGTTTAAAACCTCCGTCTGAATCTTTTCTCGCGTTGAGGAATTGATGGGATGTGCTATGTCGCGGAATTCACCCGCTGGAGTTTTACGACTTGGCATTGCCACAAACAAACCATTGTTACCGTCGACAATACGCACATCATGGATAACAAACTCGTCATCGAGGGTAATTGAGACGATGGCCTTCATCCTGCCCTCACTGCTCACCTTACGAATACGCACGTCCGTGATATTCATGTAATCACCGCCTTTCACCTGTTGCCATTTATTATCCTAATTCTACCGATGTGTTAGGGTATCCTGCTTTTTTCTTGATATATTTTTCTTCATATTGTGACAACTTTCGCATCGAATAGTTATACGCATATTTTCGCACACTAGTAAAGGTACCACTAATTAAAGGAGAGTGCGAAATGCAAAAAACAGTTGTAGGCGTGTTTAAATCCGAGAGCGAAGCTCACAAAGCTGTGGGATCACTGCGGGAAAACGGCTTTAGGGATCAAGAAATCTCTATCGTTGCTAAAGATGATGGAAAACGTCGTCAAGGAAACCAAACCGGTGGCGGGACTCAAAGCAACCAAGGCGGCAGAGGCCAGGGGAGTCGGGGTGGCCTAACTCAGGGGATGCAAAATGATAGCATATCCGACGGATTGGCTTCAGGCGCAGCTTGGGGCGGATTAGCTGGCTTGGCACTTGGCGCTGGAGCTTTAGCCATACCTGGATTAGGGCCAATCGTCGCTGCCGGTCCTATTGCTGCCGCCTTAACCGGTGCTGCTACTGGCGGTTTGGCCGGTGGTTTGATCGACTGGGGAATCCCGGAAGAATCTGGGCGTCAGCTGCAAGAAGAGGTACGCCGTGGCAATATCTTAGCTCTACTACAGTGCAGCGAGGATAAAGTCGACAGAGCCGCCAATATTCTCCGTGAAAATGGTGCTAAAAACGTAGACTCTCACGCTAGCCGCCGCTAAAAGAAAATAGGCCGCACATGCGGCCTATTTTTATATGATATTCCCGGGAAGCACGTAAATCTTGCCATCGGCCTCGCCTAGCTTAATAACAGATAAATAATCGTCTATCAGTTTAATCGAAGGTTTCTGACTTTCTACTAACACGACTGTACCCACTACTGTAGATGAGAATTCTGCAAGGAGATCCCCTAATCCTCGCAGTGTACCTCCAGCCCTGAGAAAATCGTCGACAATTAGAACGCGTGCTCCTTGAGGCAGACTCCTCCTCGGCAGAGACATGGATTGAACGCCGCGATGCGACCCAGACTCGAAAGCTACACTTAACACCGCACCCTCTGCCACAGTACTCTCTTGGCGTGTGACAGGCATCGGCACCCCGTCCTCAGAGAAAATAATCTCACGCCGGGCAATTACCAACTGACTACTCAGATGCCTCGCCACGGACAGAGCTAGCGGGATTCCCTTGGTTTCTACCGTCACCACAGCGTCAACGTTGGCTAAGACGAATCTACCTGCAATAGCTTCCGCTAGCTTGAATAGTAGCTGAGGATCATTGAGAACGTCATTTAAGAAGAGATAACCATTCCCCACCTTGCGGGAAGGATCAGCCAATCGAGAACACAAATCTCGCACGAGATTTACAAGGTACTGCTGGCTACGCATGGGAACGAATCGCACGCCACCTGAAACCCCGGCAAGCGTCTCTAGTTTACCTAGATCCAATTTCTCAAAGGTAGCACGAATGATGCTCAAATCTTCGCTGAGAGACGACTTCGCTGCACCAAGAAGTTCTGCCAACTCACTTAAAGTAAACATGCGGTTAGGGCTATCTATGAGCACCTTTACAATGGCACCTGCGCGGGCCGCCTTGCTTAGTTTTTCCATCAAGAGCCTGCCAGCACCTTTCTAGCCAACTCTAGGTCACTATCCTTATCCACGTCGGTACCTATTTCAGGAGAAAAGCACTCCACGGCCTTGCACTTGCAACAGAATAGCTGAGATAGTCTCTTCTCCGCTTCAGGAATAGTCAGTTGCCTAAGTAGCAGACGAAAGAGAAAACCAAAACCAATTAGTGATCCCATCTTAAATACGTTCTTGCGTTCGGATACTAAAGCCCTGACCTTACTTGCGACCAAATCGGCAACAACTGGATTAAGAACAGTGAGGTTCCCCCCAGTGAACGTCCCTTCACGCAAGATCGCATAAGTCCGCTTCACTCCAGGATAGCGATCCTCGTTGGTCGCCTTCGATATTATGGGATAAAAGAAATCTCCTTCTAGACCTTCTAGTCCAGCTAGGTAATTATCAAGGACGCCTGTTGTGAGCATCGGGATATCAGAGGTTACCAGAGCTACAGGCTGATCCTGCGGTAAGCGATGAATTGCAGCTAGGCAGTTATCCACCATATCCCCCGTATCTTCTAGGACTTGCACTCCTGGAACAACGTACTTGCTGAATTCTCTTACTGGGCCAACTATGACGATTTCTTGGATATACCTAGAGTTACGCAAAGCAGAGTAGACATATTCGAACATGAGTTTATCACCAATAGGTATAAGAGCTTTGTTCTCCGCTCCATGCTTATGTGCAAAGCTGTCAGTTTTGCCACCGCCCGCTAAAATGACTGCGTTCATCACATCCACCCCCTACACCTTATGCTCTCTAACCCACTCCATTAATGAATGTTCTGCATTTTCGATATGCTCCTTGGCCAACGCTTGGGCAAGGTTGCTATTACGTTCAGAAATGGCCTCGACAATCCCCTTATGCTCTTGAAATACAGCCTTAAACCTACCCGGTGTAGATAAAGATGTTCGCCTAAAACGAGTAATCTGCTCCCGCAGGTTACTGACTATTTGGGATAATCGTTGATTCCGACTAGCTGCAAACAGGATAGCGTGAAACTCTTCATCGAGTGTCACGATTTGCTGGATATCACTAGTCTCGATACACTCACCTATTGATACTAGAGTGCGTTCAAGCTGCTCTAGTTCTTCGGGCGCGATTCGTTCGGCTGCTAACCCTGCAGCTAGCGACTCTAGAGCTCCCCGAATCTCAAATGTTTCTGCTATATCTCGCATACTAAGATCAGACACGTAAGCGCCACGCCGGGCCACCATAATTATGAGACCTTCAAGTTCTAACTTGCGAATAGCCTCGCGTACCGGTGTGCGGCTTACGCCCATTTCCTCTGCTAGCTGTAGCTCCATCAGACGTTCGCCTGGCCTGAGCATCCCAGTAATAATAGCCTCCCGTAGATGTTCAAACACTATCTCGCGTAGCGGCTTATAGTTGTCTAGTTTTATGGGAACTAATCTATCAGCCAAGTATGTTACACTCCCTTCCCATTTCCGCTCTTGACAGGGCTCTTACTGTCCATTGCCGGTATCCCTCGGGTAGCGTCATATCTATATCCGGTTGCTGTATATAAACACCGAACACTGTAGAACCGCTGCCAGAAAGCAAAGCTTGAACCGCACCATTCTGCAGTAGTTGAGATTTCAAGCTACTCAATTCTGGTCTAATCCGCACGGCTGGCGCTTCCAAATCATTAAATAGCCGAAGGCCTTCTACCGGGCCTTTGAGTGACTGCCAAAACTCTTTCCAGTCCGCATGTGATGTGCCATCCCAATTAGCGTACACTAGAGGAGTGCTAAGCCCGAATGGCGGCTTGACCAGCCGAAACCACAGCGGCAGAACGTCAGGCAGAGGCTCTATGATTTCGCCTCTGCCTTTCCCTACCGCCATACCGCCGTAAAGAAAGAAACTCACATCCGAGCCTAGCTGGCTCGCTAAGTGCCGCATCTGGGCATCAGTGAGCGGCTGGTGATAGAGCATGTTCAGAGCACGTAAAACCGCCGCCGCGTCACTGCTGCCGCCACCCAAACCGGCTTCCACAGGAATTGTTTTCTTGAGTGCTATAGACACGCCGGATCGTAGCCCTGTGCTAGCATAAAAGGCCTTAGCCGCAGAGTAGGCTAAATTGCCATGGTGCTGGGGTATATGCTCGGGTGCAGTTATGTTTATTCCCGAGCCATTCAAGCTTATGTATAGAGTATCACACAGGTCAACGCTCTGGAACACTGTCAACAGCTCATGGTACCCATCCTGCCTTTTCCCCTTGACCTTGAGAAATAGGTTCACTTTTGCTGGGGTATGGACAGTAATAGACATGATGCTCACCTCCCATCCATTTTAATACAAACCCCGCATATTGGCTAGTACAAAAAACCGGGGCTGTGGTTATCTTCCCACTACCCCGGCTACGACCATCTGTGTCTGTGACGCTGGCAGGCTCTGCTCTAGCTCCGTCAACAGTGCAAGCGTATGCTCAAGCGATTCATAAAACACTACTAAGAGGTCTTGCGCGGACGATAGACTGAGTCCTTGCTGCAACGCCGACTTTTCATCTAGAGCTACCACGACCTTGTCCTCAGCCATACCGCCTGTGAGCAGACCGTCTTTTATAAGGTTTGCCACCTCACCTGCTCTACGTCCCCGCAGGTCTTCATCCTCTTTTATAAATACCGCGTCAAAAAACTCTGAGGCCGTAGCACCCAACGACCGGATGGCTACGTCCGTCCTGTCTCCAGGCGCACATATCACCCCAATCACCTGACCCCTACAAAGCCGCTTAGCCAAAGTGCCTACAGCGTTGATACCAGCCACATTGTGCCCATAGTCGATCATGACGTTAACCCCAGCAACCGTAATCAAATTTTGTCTACCCGGATTGGACTTGAGGTCAGGCCTAAAATGCTTGAGTGTCAATTCGATCTCGGCAAGATCCATACCCAGCGCCCACGCCGCCGCAGCTGCGGCGCTACAGTTCTCTATGTTGTGTTTGGCGATACCGCGAAAGGTAAGTGGTATGTCGTCAATGTTAATTTGTTTGATTACATTCGATCCCTCTGCGAAAACAAGCTCGTTTCCCAATATATAAACCGCCTTACCTCCACAAGCTAGGTGCTGCATTATAATGTCATTGCTTTCGCTTGAAAAGAACACGATGCTACGTTTGGACTCCACACCTAGGCGGTGACACCATGGGTCAGTGGCGTTGATTACGGCGTATCCATTGTCGCGGACCGCTTCAGTTACGAGTCCTTTAATACGGGCCAAGTCTTCAAGAGTCTCAACGCCGTCTTGACCAAGATGGTCTGCACTGATATTTGTAATAACAGCTACATCAGCCAAATCATAGCCTAGCCCACCTCTAATTATCCCTCCTCGAGCCACCTCCAGTACTGCGGCTTCTACAAGCGGGTCCGATAAGACCACGTTAGCACTCCAGGGGCCCGTAGTATCACCGCTTACAACCATCTGTTCGTCCACGTAGATACCGGCAGATGTTGCCATTCCCACATGAGCATACTTACGCCGTAAGCAGGCCGCGATTAACCTGCTAGTTGTGGTTTTACCGTTGGTGCCGGTAACCGCCACAACAGGAATCTCGCTGGGATGACCGGCCGGATAGATCATATCAACGATGGCACCCGCGACATCACGGCATTCTCCCCGAGAAGGATAGAGATGCATTCTAATACCAGGGGCCGCGTTGACCTCAATGACTGAGCCTAGCACTAAAGGATCGCTAATATCTTGTAGGACCATGTCAATGCCCGCGATATCTAGCCCGACAATGCGTGCTACCCTAACTGCAAGACTGCGAATATTATGGTGCACGTCATCCGTAACATCGCTTGCTGTACCTCCGGTACTGAGATTGGCACTGTCACGCAAGTATGCCAGAAAGCCCTCACTTGGAACGGATTCAGGGTTTTGGCCTTGCTTTTTTAAGACCGTACCTGATAAATCATCAAGGTACATGCGCGTTAGTGGCTTTTCATGCTTATCACCCCGTAGGGGATCACGGTTAGTAATAGTCACTAGTTCTCGTATTGTGTGTATGCCATCACCTACAACGTGCGCGGGGATACGTTCTGCTGCTGCTACGAGTCGGTCTCCTACTACAAGCAGGCGGTAGTGTTTGCCCTTGATATATTCTTCCACTATGACTTTAGAACCAAAACGCAAAGCCAGCTCAAAAGCAGCTTCAACTTCAGCTGGCGAATCTAGATTTAGTGAAACACCTTTGCCTTGGTTGCCGTCACTAGGTTTGATGGCCACAGGGCGTCCTATTAAACGCCATGCTTCTACAGCCTCCTTGGGGTTAGATACCGTCAAACCAAAGGGGACCGGGATTCCGGCTCTAGATAACAGAAGCTTTGTCATGCTTTTATCGCAGGCAATATCTGCCGCTATGCATGACGAGTGAGGGCCTAGGGTAGCCTGAACCCGACGTAAATGTTTTCCTGTCCCTAGCTGAACAAGGCTCTCATGTCCTAATCGCCGTACACTAATACCCCGGTGCTTCGCAGCAGTTACAATTGCCATAGTACTTGGGCCGAGTTCCGCCTCAGCCTTGCGCCGTCTTAAATCCTCCAATAATACATCAATTACTACGCTCTGTTCGTTTAACAATCCTTTCACCACTTGAATGGCCAATTCAACTAACGGTTGCACAAGTGGCGCCAACCCATATTCGAACACTATCTGGTAGTGCCCTGGCTTACCCGCATAGCGTGTCTTGCCAAAAGACTTGTTGTATCCCAGCAGTGTCTGAAGTTCCAGAATTACATGTTCAACAATGTGCCCGAAGTAGGTCCCCTGTTGTAGCCTAGCAACAAAGCCGCCTTGCCGCCCTGAACAGCTATGCTCAGCAAGGCCAGGTAAAGTTTTAAGTAGATGAGCATTGAAGTGGGTAATTTCACGGCTTTCTTTGTCACATAGGTCTTCCAGCTCAACGGTTACCCTAGCTGTAGGATGATGAGAGTATATGTTTCTCCCTTCCAAGATGAGCACCTCAGCTACTCGCATTACTCTTCCTCCTCAGGTGGAGACACTGGACGCCTTGTTGTTAAATCAAACATGTAGCCTGCCGGTAGTACATGCAAACGCACATCGGCCAAAGCAAGGGGCTGGTCTGATGATGTTTCGGAGATATCACTGATAGAAATTGAGCGTCCATCAAGGACTGTAACCGAACCAGAACCCACGACCTTGAACACCCCGGCCATATCTACTTCAACAGCTGTATCTTCGTCAATCCCGATTCCTAAAATATAGGGATTCTGGGCGATAGCTCCCAATAGTCTGCCGATTCTTCCCCGCTGGGCAAAGTGCTGATCAATAACAGCCTGCTGTATCAAGCCAAGCCCTGGGGCCATTCGCACTATACTACGCTTAGGCTCGCGCTCTCCCATTCCACCTATAATCATGGCGTCACTCATAGCAGAGGCACCAGCACTGGTGCCTGCAATGACTGCGCCTCGCCGACATGACTTTTTCAATTCATCATCTAGCGCAGTACCGCCCACTATGCTTGTTATCCTTAGCTGGTCGCCGCCTGTAAAATAAATGCCAGTAGCGCTCCTTACTGCCTCAATGGTACTGCCATCATTTGCCTGGCCTCGATTGACCACGTGCAGGACTCTGACCTCACCTGCCTGCAGGTGACTAAAAAGCGCCCGGTATTGCTCTCCCACAGAGTCTTGGGCTTCTGTGGCTGCTGTGATCACGGCAATTACCGCCTTCCGCCCACCAGCAAGCTTCACAAAGCGCTTCAGTATCGTACACTCGCCTTCTTTATCCTCGGCCCCTCCAATAATCAGGAGATGACCCTCTACATCTTTAGTCACTTGGTTCCTCCATACATTAAAGCGTTACCTTTGACTAGAATTGCCTAAGAGGAAGAGGAGTATGCGGAGCGATCGTTTTGACATCTATAAAATATGTAGATGTTGTCAAAAGGTCGCTTAAAGGCAAGCTTTTGCCTACGAATGAAATTTGGAGGCAAAACGGTCGTCCTTGTAACTCGTACACTGCACCTCATGACCATGTTGTCAAAACGTCGCCCTTATTCACTTCATTTTTCGCACAAAAAAAAGAGCTCCACTCCAAATTGGAGCGGGCTCTCATTATTTACCTAGATTTGCAACCAGACGTTGCTCCGGCGCTCCTATGCACAACTCAACGGATTGAGTTAAAAGATCTGCGTAACTTATGGAGATACGGCTGTTATTATACTGACCTCCCATTCGCACCAAGAAGTGATATGGGTACGTACTTTCTAAGATGCCTTCTCTAACCATTGCTTTACGCCTGCCTCGATTTGCTTTGAGCCACACTTTTTCACCTAGGTGCAGTTCAAGGTCCCGCCTAATGTCTGACAAGACATTACTATTCAAAACACATCACCCTTTCCCTGCTTGTCTGGCATCATTATACCATCGCGAAGGTAGGGTTGTCAACAGAGGGCAATTATTATAGCAACGCTACTAAACATGTGTCAAGAAAAAAGTTTCGACCTTAAACGACACGTAATTTACTACTTCCTATAGAAAAGCAACAAGCCCCGCATTACTGCTTCCGCCGTCAGAGCGATAGTGCTCTCGCGTAGCAACCAAGCTTCCTCTGACGGGTTAGTGATGAACCCAACTTCGACTAATATAGACGGAATATCCGGCAAAGCCTGCACCACATAGAATGCCGCCTGTCTAACTCCTCGGTCGCGGAGACCTAACGTGCTGACAAGTTCCGCCTGAACTAGAGCTGCAAGTTCCGCTGCGGATTTGTTGCCTGCAGCGTGAAAGGTTTCGGCACCATTGGCCTCAGCCCTCTCAAAAGCATTGTAATGGATGCTTACGAAGACTTTTGCACCGCCTTGACGGGCCCGATTAACTCGCTCGGTTAAGGTAACAGATTGATCACCCGGGCGCACATCCAGAACGCTTGCTCCAGCCGAGGCTAGCAGGGGAGTTAGTTTGTCCACCACTGCTCGCGTCAAGTCCTTCTCCAGTTTGCCACTGTGACCGACAGCACCTGATTGCCGCCCTCCGTGACCGGCATCGAGCGCAATCACTATTCCCTCTAACGCTTTGCCACTACTCTTCCAGCTAAGTCTCAGGCTCTGCTCTCCAAGAGATTGTTCCACCGTTCCAACTGCATCAATTACTACCTCCAAGTGTCCTTGGAGGGTCTTTTTTATAGTAATGGCACCTAAACCGTCAGGCCAAGTAGTGCCCCGCAAAATAAAAGACAACCCTTCGGCCTGCGACAGAGCCTCTACCCCCTCATTCCCTGTCCATTGCAGCACCATGCTTCCTTCCGCAAAGCTAAGGGACCTCAATCGCCCCGCAGGAATAGTCAGTTCTAGCACTTGCTCACCGGAGCGCAGTACACCTGCAAATACTTCCGCTAAGGTCTCAAGAGCCACATACAGTCTGCCATCAAAGATCTGACTCGGGTGAGACACCGGCCTCTTTTCGCCATTCAGAGTCATTGTCTTGCCTATGGTTGGTACAATGAGCATGTTATTGCGCCACGTGACTACGGCCTGATTTTCTCTCGCTTGCCACACCGTGTGTCCACCTAGGGCGTTAAAAACCGCAGTGAGGTGAACATAAATAACCGTACCTACGTACCTCAGCGAGGAGGTCCCTTCTACGGCTTGACCATTTACGAAGAGAGTCCGCTGAACACTCATTAGCATTCCCCTCCCTTGACCTTTACCTACAGTTGCTTACCGCTATCTGGCTGTAAGAATTCGTACTCCTAAAATTTGTACATCGGCTATACAGGGGGCAAAGATGTTTCTACTGACTGATCTCCGACCCTTATCATCTGATATCCCCTTACGTCAGTGTATGAAGACAGGGGCGGAAATGCTAAATAGGCGGTCGCCCGCCTATTTAGTGAACCTATCAGCTACAGCAGAGGCGGCGAAGGAATTGGGCTTAACTTTCGCAACCAAACCATTGGCTACAACCATACCCACAACCTCACGAATTAAGTCTCGCGTTGGCCCTACGTATCCGGCATCAACGTGAATCTCCATTTTGAGACCCACCAAAAAGTTCTTAGCTAGTTTATCACGGAGTGCAAACACCACATCAAGGCTAAGTGACGTCTCATAAAACAATTTTTGCCTTAGACTGCGCATGCTAAGGTGATGGGAATGGCGATAAAAATAGCGTGCACCTTTGCCCACCCGTTGTATGATGATTGCCGTAACCATGTGCGTCCCTTGTTTTGTATGTGAGTCAGTGCCAATAAGAAGCCTATACTCAGCTGATTTTTCCGTGCGCACATATCCAACGATATCCGATACTAACGCCTCTAAAGTCAGCTCACCTCGAGTAGGGCTTACAAACACCTACACTCACCTCCGATTCTTATGTTAACTGGTTTGCTATCTTAACAAAGCTCTCTATCCCCAGGGTTTCTCCTCTTAAACTCTCCGGTATGCCACACCCGGCCAGAGCCCGTTGGATATCTGCCTTGGGTACGTCTAAGCCGGCTGATAGAGCATTAAGTAAAGTTTTCCGGCGCTGCCCGAAGGCAGCTCTTATGAGCGCGAAAAACAGCTTCTCATTGACTAGTCCAAAATGCTGTCCTGGTTTGTCGCGCCCCTCGAGCAACACTACTGCAGATGAGACTTTAGGGGGCGGAAAGAACGCATTGGGAGGTATGACTGCGATCGTTTTAACCTGTGCATAATACTGAACTGCCAGCGATAGTGACCCGCAGGCCTCTGTTCCAGGCCTAGCCGTCATGCGCTCAGCTACTTCCCTTTGCACTAAAAAAACCATTTTCCCCCACTTTATTCCGGTCTCTAAGAGCTGCATTATCAAGGGAGTCGTTACATAGTAGGGAAGGTTGGCCACTACCTTAAAGGGTGGGCTGTATGGTTCCAACAGCTTACGATAGTCTACTTCCAAAGCATCAGAAAATTGGAGCTCAATATTTGCATAGTCCGCAAGCGTCTCTGCTAAAACCGGTGTCAGCTTCTTATCCTTCTCAATCGCTAACACCGTGCGAGCACGCTCGGCTAACTCCCGTGTTAATGTACCAAGACCAGGGCCTATTTCTAGGCAAACGTCTTCATCATGCACATCAGCTGCTCCAACGATTTTCTCTAGAGCATGTCTATCTACCAAAAAGTTCTGACCTAAACCCTTGCTAGGATTTAAGCCATATGCTCGGAGCAGTTCGGATACACGACTTGGCCTTACTAGGTCATTCATACTTTCTCCTTAAGCCCGAAAAGAATTTTTGCGTTGCTAGACGTATGCTTTGCAACGGCCTCGACAGAAATACCTCTTAACTGTGCAATAGTGCTGAGTACTAGACGCACATACTGCGGTTCGTTGCGTTTACCTCGATGCGGATGGGGCGACAAATACGGGCAGTCTGTCTCGACTAGCAGGCGTTCAAGCGGAACTTCTTTGGCTACCTCTACGAGCCTAGCCGCATTGTGAAAAGTAACCGGACCCGCAAGCGATATATGGCCGCCCAAACGAATACACTCCCTAGCAAACTCGGGGCTCCCTGAAAAGCAGTGCATCACAAACCCTTCTGGAAAGACGCCATGCTCGCGCAAAATAGCCAAAACATCTCCATGAGCATCCCTATCATGCACTATAAATGGCAAAGACATGTTCTTAGCGAGGTCTATTTGCTGACGAAAGGCATGCTGCTGTTGTTCTTTGGGCCAAGTATTCCAGTAATAGTCCAAGCCAATTTCTCCAATGGCTACAGTCTTAGGGGCTTGCGTCAGCGTAGAGATATGCTCCAGGCCTGTTTTATCAGCTTGAGGCGCATCGTGCGGATGTATCCCCACTGCCGCCCATAAGGGGCCGTACGCATGGGCGAGGTGCAGGGCATGCTCTGAGGATGCCAGATCATACCCTACTACAACGATATCAGATACGCCTCCGCTCACTGCTCTGGCTACGACCTCTCCTATATCATCTGCAAAGGCGTTATCGTTAAGATGCGCATGAGTGTCAATGCCCTTGGTCATTTTACCTTAGAGCCAGACGTGATACCTTCACGCACAGGGGAAATAACAGACATCAGTTCCCCCGATGACGCTGCTAATACCATGCCTTGGGATTCTATACCTCTTATCTTGGCCGACTTGAGATTTGCGACAACAACAATAAACTTGCCTACTAATTCTTCTGGCTTATAATGGGCAGCTATTCCTGCAACAATAGTGCGGCGCTCGGAACCTAGAGCGACAGTTAGCTTCAGTAGCTTGTCAGCCTTGAGCACTTTTTCTGCTTCGAGCACCTCGACGACCCGTAGATCAAGCTTGCCAAACTCGCTAATGTCTATTTCTGGAGCTAAAGGCATCTCTAGTACTGATTCTGTCTCTAGTTTGGCTGGCTCCCACTCTACACGTGGAAATAGGGCCTCTCCTTTCTTAACGCGAAGTCCTGGAGGCAGTACCCCGAATGTTTTGGCCTGAGCCCACGCCGTAAGCTCGGCATACTCAACAGAGCCAATGCCCAACTGGTCCCAAATGCGTTGAGGCGTGTGCGGCATAAATGGTAAAAGCAATATTGAACAAATGCGCAAAGTTTCCGCTAAGTTGTAGAGCACTGTCCCCAAGCGGGCTTTTTGGGCTTCTTCCCTAGCTAGTACCCAAGGCGCAGTCTCATCGATGTATTTGTTGGCGCGCCTGACCACATCCATCACTGCTGTGAGCGCACCATTAAATTGAAGCCTATCCATCTCAATTTCTAGCACTCCTAAAGCCGCTTGAGCTTGGGCCCTAAGCTCAGCATCAATTGGTTGATGGATGACATCCACTGGTATTTCACCGCCAAAGTACTTCTCAATCATGGCCACCGTACGACTTAACAGGTTGCCCAAGTCATTCGCTAAATCGGCATTTAAACGATTTACCAGCAACTCCTCTGTGAAGTTGCCGTCACTGCCAAAAGGAATTTCCCGCAGCAAGTAGTAGCGCAGCGCATCAGTGCCATACTTATCCACTAGATCACGAGGGGCAACAACATTGCCTTTAGATTTTGACATTTTGTCATTGCCAAAAAGCAACCAACCATGCCCGTATACCATTTTAGGCAACGGCAAGTCCAACGCCAAAAGCAGTATCGGCCAAATTATTGTATGAAAGCGGACTATCTCCTTACCCATGAGGTGTAAATCCGCCGGCCAGAAGCGCTCAAAGTCTTTAAGATTACTCCCGTAGCCAATAGCTGTAATGTAGTTGCTTAGGGCATCCAGCCACACGTAAATTACATGCTTTTCGTCAAAGGGGACTGGAATCCCCCACTTATGGGTGGTACGCGAAACACAAAGATCAGAGAGCCCCGGCTTGAGAAAGTTGTTAATCATCTCGTTGCGGCGTGACAGAGGCTGGATAAACTCTGGATTATTATCTAGATGTTGTTGCAGCCGTTCTTGATACTTAGCAAGCTTAAAGAAATAGCTCTCTTCTGTAACCCATTGTACGGCCCGTCCGCAATCGGGGCATTTGCAATCCACTACTTGACGCTCAGTCCAAAACGACTCGCAATCAACACAATAATTCCCTTGGTACTCGCTCTTATAAATGTCCCCTTGTTCGTAGAGCCGCTGAAATATTCGCTGTACCTGCTCTTTGTGATGCTCATCTGTCGTACGAATAAAGACATCGTAGGACACGTCAAGTAGTCCCCAAATCTTCTTTATGTCTTCAACCAGCCCATCAACATATACTTTGGGAGAAAGGCCAGCGGCTACCGCTTTGCGCTCAACTTTCTGACCATGTTCATCTGTCCCGGTCAGAAAACATACATCGAAGCCTTGAAGACGCTTGTAGCGAGCAATGGCGTCAGCGATGACCGTGGTATAGGCGTGCCCTACGTGAATATTGGCGTTTGTATAGTACACAGGTGTTGTTAAATAGTACTTCATTTTGCTCAATTGTAATCCTCCCTATGCAACAATCATGCCCTTGCGCCCAGCTAGTACCGGGGCAAGGGCCGTGCTGGATTTGATATATTCTAAGCATGTAATCAGAGAGTAGTCAAGTTCAATTGGCGTTGAGGCCAGGACTAACGAAACAAATAGCACTTTGCTTTCCCGACCAGATTCATATAGTTAAGAACACTAGGCAGACTGCAATAATAATCAGAAAAAGCTTTTTTCAAGAAACATAACTCGCCAAAATTGTATTATTTAGAAGAATAACTGTCAAGTTATAGTTCTATCTGGTACACTAAGAAAAGTAAGTGAGAGTTAAACTATAAGAAAATCTTTTGTACAAACCATATTGACAGCTATTGACAAGGCTGGTATGCTATTTTTGGGTGTAGAAATATGTCGAATCGTGTAAGGAGGGAGGGTTTACAGTGAAGTCTACAGGTATTGTTCGTAAGGTAGACGAGCTCGGTCGCGTAGTTATCCCAATCGAGCTTCGCCGTACACTAGGAATCGATGAAAAGGATTCCCTAGAGATTTATGTTGATGGCGAGAAGATTATCCTCAAGAAATACGAGCCAGCTTGCATTTTCTGTCATAGCGCTGAACAGGTTGTCAATTACAAGGGCAAAAACATATGCAATGATTGCTTAAAACTTTTGTCAGAGCAAATTCGCTAGCCTACAAAAAAGGGCGCCTTCGGCGCCTTTTTTTATTTCTTTAGGAGCAGAGTCGTCATAGTTTAAATTATTCCTGCGCGTTCCCCAATTGCATGGCCAGTCGATAAAGCTCCTCACGCGGCATGTTGCACTGCTTAACCGCCCGCCGCACAGCTTGAGCTGGACTGTACCCCTCACTCAACAATATCTCAAGCAGGTGCTCTGGTGATACCCCTTCTCCCAGGCTGGGCGGCGCGTCATTACCCTCTATAACTAAGACCATTTCGCCGCGTGCTTCATTAACTGCAAAGTGGTCTAAAAGCTGACTTAGCGTGCCTCTCTTCACTTCCTCAAAGGCCTTGGTAAGCTCGCGCACTAAAGCAGCGCGACGGTCTCCCCACGCATCATACATGTCTCCCAAAGTATCCTTAATTCGATGGGGCGCCTCGTAGAATACTAGACTGCGTGCTTCGCTCTGCAGATTAGCCAAGACCTGGCGACGCTCGCGCTTGCCCCGGGGCAGGAAACCTTCAAAAGCAAACCGTCCAGTGGGCAACCCCGAGATAACCAATGCTGCCACTCCTGCCATGGGCCCTGGAATAATAGTGACCTCCACTCCACCATCAATGGCATCGCGGATAAGCTCCTCCCCAGGATCAGAAATGCCAGGTGTCCCGGCATCACTGACTAACGCCACAGTCTTCCCCATCGAGAGATGATGCAGTAGGGCCTCGTGCTTGTGCTGTGTGCTATGCTCGTGGTAGCTTAGCACTTGGGTAACAATGCCAAAGTGCCTCAGCAAATTTAACGTACGACGGGTGTCCTCCGCCGCAATTAAGTCGGCAGAGCGCAGTGCTTCAAGCAAGCGTGGCGAAGCATCTCCCAAATTACCGATGGGTGTAGCACAAATTACCAGTTTACCCGTCAATCTAATTCTCCTCCTGCATACAACGATACAATTTGTGTGGTATAACTGCCATCAGCTTCATGGATATAGATGGGTTTCCCAACTCTGAGATCAGGCTTGGCGTTTTTTATGGCCTCAAGGAGTACCATGTTAGCCTCTTTCCCTGCTGCAGGATGAACTAACCGCAATCGCTTGGGTTCTAACCTATATTCTCTCAGGGCACAAAAAATATCTGCCATTCTAGATGGGCGATGTACCAATGCCAATCTGCCCCCAGTAGATAGTAAATCGGCGCTAGCCTTAACTACGTCGTGTAATGTAGCCGTGACTTCATGGCGAGCCATACACCGTGTACTACTCTGGCTAATTTCGCCAATACCTATGGGGAGATACGGGGGATTAGAAACCACGAGAGTAAAACACTCGTGCCCAAAGATTTTTGCTGCCTCCTTGAGATCTCCTTGCACAATGCTAATACAATGAGTCAGTTGGTTGATCTCTATACTACGCCTTGCCCTATCCGCCACAATTGCGTTCAACTCTAGGCCTGTAATGCGTAGACGCTCCCCCCTGGTGCTCATAAGCAAGGGAATGACCCCACTTCCAGTACCAAGGTCGATAATAACGTCGCCAGTTTTTATTGTAGCAAAGTGGGCCAAAAGCACCGCGTCAATACTAAAACAAAACGCATCGGAGCTCTGAACAATGCGCAAACCTGCCCGCCGCAAGTCATCTAAGCGTTCTCCTGAAAGCAGGGCCATATGTGCCTCACCTCACTGAATTTTAAACATCTGCACGCGATGATTATAGGTATCTGCTAGAAAGAAAAAGTCACTTTCTGCATGGTATGTTATGCCAGAAGGTAAGTAGACCTCTCCCATTGCGCTACCAAATGTTCCTGCTGCAGCTTCAAATGTTCCTTTGGCCGTAAAGGTCACAATTCGGCTGTTATACGTGTCTACAACGTAAATATACCCCTCATTACTAACCACCAAATCACGAGGACCATCCAGGCTATTCATATCCGCAATGACTCCCAGTTCACCAACCCCGTGACCAGGGCTACCAAAAGTAGTCAAGATACTGCCCGATGTATCCATCCTAATAATCTGGCCTTCGTAACCATTGAGAACTAACAAAGTACCATCGGGCGAGAAAGCGAGAGACTGGGGCCAAACTTGGTCTCCCAGAGCTATCTGAGTTAGAAACCCGCCACTCCTATCAAAGACCACTAGGCGTTGTCTATTGGTATCTGCCACCCATACATTGCCCTGGTTATCAAAGGCTAGGCCCTGTGGTCCTGTCGCATACCCAAGCAAGTAGGCAGTACCGAAGCCGCCCCAATCCGCCGTTTCGTCACCGATAGTCCTGAGGGGTGTGCCATCCTGCTCCAACACTAGGACACGGGAGCCATCCAGTATATAAACATGATTATCGTAAAACTTAATGCTTACCGGTCCATGCAGAGGCTCCCCGTCCCAAGATGTAACAAACTCTTGTACTGCTAAGCCTGCAAAATCAGTTTTTAAAACCTTGTGCTCCATTTCCTTACCCAATCGCGGCTCACTACTAGATATATAGACATCATTGCCCAAGACAGCAACGACTCTTGGGAACAGGAAACGTGCACTAGCATTGACCAAGTCTTCGCCTAACTTAAGACCTTGTGATACATCCCAAAGGTTTACGGTCCCAGTATGCGAGTCGCTAAGGAACAACATGCCGTTGTGAGCTAAGGCCAGACTAAAGACATCATCGGGGCCATCTAGGACTGAAGCAGACCCGATTTTAGCCTCACTTAATGGCTCGCCACTAGGCAAGAGCTTAAGCAATACCTGTCGAGCGGCATCAACGACCAAGAAGTTCCCGTAGTCATCAATCTGGATTGCCGTAGGATAAGGATCAATACCATCCTTAGTGGGGAGCGTGACACTCTGATCAAATCGTCCGTTAGACCCCAGACGCAAGAGCCTACCGTTTACCGAATCGCTAACCCATAGCGAAGTGCCATACGCTGCTAGCCCCGATGGTCCTAAATAGAACTCTGAAGGCGACATGGCTAGCCGCTCATCGTCACCCTTCGGTGACGATGAGCCTGTGTAACGACCCTCTAAATCAAAACTATATACCTTGTCTAGCGCAAGAACGTAATAGCCATCGCCTGTAGGCTGCACAGCGCGAGCCCACGCCAGTTCTGGACGAGAGCCTTTGTCTAGATCCATTACTTTGTGGAGTTTGCCTTCCGGGCTGTATACAAATATGGCAGTGCTAGTATCCAGCACTACTATATCGCCAGCATCATTTACAGCGATACCCACTACGTAACTTAGCTCACCTTGGCCAATATTACCAAAACTAAATAGATGAGTACCCTTGAAGTCAAAAACTTTTAATACTCCCACGGATGCATATGCGTCAGCTACATAGAGCCGATCTAAGCCCACCGCCACCTGAGACGGCAGCCCAATATCTGTAACTGCCAATCCTTGTATCAGACCCATGGCCTGCAATGGTGCCAGCTCTTGCGAAGCCGAATCCTTAGGAGGCAGTGTTGTTACGGGAGTTGTTGGCCCTAAACTAAGTTCCCATTCTGACGACATGTATGATATCAGCCCCACCGCTATCAACAGAATGGCAACCACTAGTAATCCCAATGTGCGCACCTCTCGACTTGACTTCGGCATACTCCCACCCCCATAGGTAGTTTCTTTACCAAGGCATGCAATTCCTATCAATTAAAGAAAAAGGGCTATCCGCCCTTCTCCTGCCTAGAGTCACACTGGCAACCAGAACAAGTAGCACAACCCTCTACTTCGTCCTCCTGCTTACGCTGAGACTCCGTCCGCAGAGATGCCAGCACCTCGGGCAGATTGCATTCAAAACGCAAACAACACATGAGTCGACCACATAACCCGGATATTTTGGCAGGATTCAAAGAAAGGTTCTGCTCTTTGGCCATTTTGATTGATACGGGCGCAAAATCCCCCAAGAATGTAGCGCAACATAGCATGCGCCCACAAGGGCCAAGCCCACCTAACATCTTAGCTTCGTCTCTTACGCCAATCTGCCTTAGCTCAATCCTAGTTTTGAATACACCGGCGAGGTCTTTTACCAGTTCCCGAAAATCAACCCGGCCATCAGCGGTGAAATAAAACAAGATTTTAGAACCGTCAAATGTGTACTCAACGTCGACCAACTTCATGTCGAGGGCATGAGTGACGATCTTGTCTTGAGCCACTTTGAAGGCCTCTTGTTCAAAGTGATCATTAGTTAAAACACGGTCATGATCTTCTTGCGTAGCCTTACGGATTACACTTTTAAGAGGAGCTACGACACTCCCCTCGTCAACCTCGCGTGGCCTGCCCGCTACCTCACCGTATTCTAACCCGCGTGCAGTCTCCACAACACAAAACTCACCCGGCTCCAAAATAAGATCTCCGGGGTCAAAATAATAAACTTTCCCAGCACGCTTAAACCTAATTCCTACAACATTAGGCATCTTTTCACCTCTTTAAACTAAAAGCAGTTCATCAATAACTAATTTACGGTTCACATTGCTACGAATTTTAGATTGCAGAGAGGCTAAGGACTGCCACCTATCGAGCAAGAGAGCGATGTCTGCCATCTGAGCCTGCCTTTGTATCTCTTCGCTAGGCTCTGAGACTATATATTCGTATAAGCCTAGCTTAAATAGCATAACATCTCTCACCCACACTGACAAATACTCTAGTATAACGGTCAACTCGTCGCGACCTTCTTCTAGGCGTTTTACCCACAATAGCTTGTCCTCTATGCCAAGGAGTGGCCAAGCATAAGCAAGTTCCTGTGCCATGCTGATAGTAGCACGATAGGTAGGGGTCATCATATTTAGAGCATCTCCCGGAGAACCCAAGCCCCTCTTGGCAATTTGCTCAGCTTTCTCTGCAGGTAGTATACCGCTCGCCCTTACTACCGCTAAGGTTTCGTCATAGGTCAGTGAGGGAAATCTTAAGACTTGACAACGAGACAGAATGGTACTTATCACATCCTGTGTACTAGCTAGGAGCACAAAGGTAACGTGCGGTGGTGGCTCCTCAAGCGTACGCAAGAAACTATTGGCGGCATCAGCAGTAAGTTTCTCCACATTATGCAATATATACACCCGACGGGTGCCAAGGCTTGGTCGCAGCAAACAGTGTCGGTTGAGTTCCCGAATTTGACTAATGCGAAAACTCTGACCCTGCGGCAAAATCTCGACCAAGTCAGGATTACTATCGCTAGCCAAGAGTCGACAGCTTTCACATACGCCGCAGGGGCCTTGATTAGACAAGCAGAGAATATGTGCTGCAAAAGCCTTGGCCAATGTATATTTACCTACTCCACGCTGACCCACAAACAAATAGGCGTGCCCCACGCGTTCTGAGCGCGCAACACGCCGCAGCAGGGAGACGATGGGCAAATGGCCTACGATGCTATCCCACAAGGCCTAGAACCTCACGAATTTCTCTACATCTACTACAAAGATGGTTGCGCCGCCCACTTGCACCTCAATTGGGTAGGGGACATAAGATTCGACAGCATTGCTGCCCACCGGAGCCATTGGCGTTACTAATTGCTCACGAGCCTGGCTAGTCTCTCGGATGATCTCAACTACTTTAGATACCTGCCCGTCTTCCACACCTACTAGCAAAGTAGTGTTGCCCGCTTTAAGGAAACCCCCTGTACTGGCTAATTTGGTAGAACGATAACCGTTCTCCACTAAGGACTCTACTAAACGAATACTATCCTTATCTTGGACTACAGCAATAACTAGCTTCATACTTCACATCCTCTCATTAATTGGGCTTAAAGGAATCTATTTTCTCTATTATAGCACGTGTAATAACTTCTGCGGGTAACCTTCCATCGAACGATACCACTCTGTTAGGGAAAAGTTCGTATAACCGCCGATAGCCTTCGCTGACCTTTTGGTGATAGGAGAGACTGCGCGACTCTATGCGGTCTAATTCTCCCTTACCGGCTAGCCGCTCTAAGGACTGCTCTGCTGAAAGACCTAGGACAATAGTCAAGTCTGGCAGAAGCCCGTCTGTAGCTACCATATTCACCTTAAATACATCCTCAATCCCTAGGTCCAGCCCTAGTCCCTGGTAAATTAAACTTGAGTCGATAAAGCGATCGCATATTACATACTTACCCTCTGCCAGGTTAGGACGAATTATTTCGTCCACATGCTGCGCCCGACTAGCCGCATAAAGAAGCATCTCTGTGCGTTTGCTCATAATGGGATACCTGTGGGACAGGAGCATATCGCGCACACACTCCCCTAGCTCTGTCCCTCCCGGCTCACGTGTTACCACAAAGCTAAGACCCCGGGCAGTGAGGGCAGCCGTGATACCCCTCACCTGCGTAGTCTTACCACTAGCATCTGGCCCCTCAAATGAAATGAACATTCCCTTAGTCATTCTCTACCTCCGCTCTTACTAACACTTCACCCTGAGCGGATATACCGCTAAACTCTGCCCCCAGCGCTCGTCGTGAGGCTAAGTATTCTAAAATTTCTGTAGTGATAATTTGACCTGGCCACACTACGGGAATGCCTGGGGGATACGTAGTGACAGCTTCTGCAGCTATAAACCCCTTTGACTGCTCTAGCTTACATGACCTCTTCGGTGAAAAGTGGGCTTGCCGGGGCGTCATTACCTGTTGTCCTAGAGGGGGACAAACAGGGGCTAGGGGCGGCCCTGTGGGCTGACGTTCTATTTGCTGGAAAGCTGCAGTCAACCCCGCTACTGAGTCTTCATCATCCGCTAGGCTTAGGACCAGCGTCACCGAATAGAGGTCAAACATCTCTGCAGCAACGCCGTGTGCTAAAAATCTAGCCGCTAAGTATTGGCCACTGATGCCTAGCTGCCTAGCATTAATAACTAGACGCAAGGGGTCTGAACGGTAAGGCCAAGGCGGCTTATATAATGGTAAGATGGAGGCGAGTTTGTCAGCAGCGGCAAGAGCTCTACGCATCAGCCGCGGGCCTTCCTCTTCCATTATTGCCCGGGTAATATCTAAAGAGCTTAGTAGCAAGTACGACGGGCTAGTTGACTGAACTAACCGCAAGCTAGCCTTAACTCTCTGCACGAGGCTTTGATCCTTAATGTGTACCCATGCGGCACCCGTCAGGGCGAGGCCAGTCTTGTGCGTACTTTGTACAACCACGCTGGCTTCCGTACAAAGCGATGAAACCGGGCCGCTTGGGTTTAAATACAGATGTGTGCCGTGAGCTTCATCGACGATTAGCCTAATCCCTGCCTGCCTACAAACCTCGCCAATACCTCTGATATCACCGCAAACACCATGGTAAGTGGGGTAGACTGCAACAACAGCGTCCGCGCCGCTACTCTCAAGTACAATGCTTAGTTGCTCTGGAGTTAGACCTAGCGGTATTTCAGTATACGGGTCTATCTCCACGTCTACGAACACTGGGGATAAGTCGCCTAACACACAGGCGTGTAACAAGGAGACATGGGCATTGCGTGGCAATATAATGGTGCCTCCACTCGGGCAGCATGCTAGCACAGCGGCAATGAGGCCAGCAGTACTACCGTTAGTCGTAAACAACGTAGCCGCAACACCAAACAACTGCGCAGTCAACTCCTGCGCCCGTGCGATAGGACCAGAGGGGTCATAGAGGTTGTCAAGACCCGAAAGCTCCGTCAAGTCGTAATTTATCAAGGAGTTTACATAGGATGTCGGCAACCCCCTACCCGACTTATGTCCTGGGACATGAAAGGGGTATAACCCACTTATAATATGTTTCTGCAATGCGTCCCATAAGGGGGTTTGAGGCCTCAACTTTCATTCTCCCCTTTCGACGTGGCAGCATGTTATTCATGTCTGGGTTAGGCTTCCACAGGGATATCTTCCCACAGCTTTTTTAGCCTGTCTATCAGCTCTGCGTAATTCTTGTCGTACACAGCTGAAGAGACTATTTTCTCCTCACAGGCATGACAGATGAGTCTCCTACAAATCTCTAAACCCTTGCGTCCTTCAGCGTTTTCTTTGCAACAGATTATGCATACCTTTGTATCCACCTCGGCACCTCCCTACAGAAGATTCTACCCACGGCAGTTCCCTCTAAACTGGTGGCTGCTCTATTCTATGGGCCGAATAACTGAAACGGTGCTTGTATGCTAGTATTTGGATTTAAACGCCCAGAGCTCATCCCCATTAGGTGGGTGCAATTCCTCTCCCATGAGAGTAACTTTGCTACTGTGGCTCAGAAAACTGCCTATCTGCTGTGCAGGTATCCCGTTAACTAGCAACGCGCTCGTTACTTGGTCGGGAGTAGGAGTTGCAACTAAGAGTGCGCCACTTGAAATTAGCCGGAGTGGGTCTAGGGACAAATGCCGGCATAACTTGATCGTCAAAGGATGTACTGGTATAGCTGTAAGCTCAAGCCCTAGCCCAGCAGCTTCGGCCATCTCATAAGCTGCACCTAACACCCCGCCCTCAGTAACATCGTGCATACTAACTGCACCATTAACCCGAGCGAGGATAGCCGCAGGAACGATGTTTAAATACCGAGAAAACGACCTAGCTTCCAGTAGCTCTTCCTCAGTAAAGATATCTAGCAGCAACTCGCCGTGATCCCCAGCAATGATGGCTGTGCCCTCCAGACCAGCAGTTCTAACTAGAACAAGGGCATCGCCAGACTTGGCGAGCCCGGTATGCAGCAATTTGTCTGGGGCTACTCTGCCGATGGCGGTACAGCTAATTATCATTTGATTCACCGCAGCCGTGACCTCCGTATGGCCCCCAATAATTTGCACGCCAACTTCAGCGGCTGCCTCCGTTGCTTGGTCCATAACTAGAGCAATATCCTCAAGGGTAGCCTGAGGAGGCGCAAAAATGGTGAGCAAAATTCCCACCGGCTCTGCACCATTAGTGGCTACGTCGTTACAAGCAATAAAAACACCTAACCGCCCTATTTCCGCACTGGCTCCAGTGATTGGGTCGGTAGACACGACACATAGATCAGATGAAAGATCTAGAGCAGCGGAGTCTTCGCCTAAGGCTGCAGCTAAAACCACTTCTGGCCGCTGCGTCGTAAGCTTACTAAATACTACAGATCTAAGCTCGTCGGGGGACAGTTTACCTAACCGCACTAACGCCACCTCCTGCAGGACAACGTCGCTATATTATTCTGTGAAGCAATCACATGTGACGTTGCTACAATAATATCATGTTTGTCCTATTTCCGCGCATGAAGTTGGCTTTAGCAGCAGGGATTGTCCTTCTGTTGTCAAACGGATAAATGTCTGTGGAAAGAAGGGATGTGGACCAAGAGTGTTTATACTGCTTAAGAACTGCAATGTTTACTCTCCGATCCATCTGGGTCTACGAGATATACTGCTTTGCGGAGAGAAGATAGTCCATATTGCCGACAGTATCGATGACCTTGTGGGTGTTGGCCCCCTTGAGGTACTTGATCTTAAGGGGCAGACTACCGTACCCGGCTTTATTGACCAGCATGTCCACCTCATAGGTGGAGGTGGTGAAGGGGGACCAGCTACCCGTACGCCTGAGGTACAGTTAAGTGATGCAACTACCGCAGGCGTTACAACTGTCGTTGGCTGCTTGGGCACCGATGGCACCACTCGTCACATGACTGCCCTACTGGCTAAGGCCCGCGCCCTAGAAATTGAAGGGATTACGACTTTTATTTATACGGGGTCCTATGAGATTCCTACCCCCACAATAACTGATAATGTTCGCAATGATCTCATACTTATCGATAAGGTCATCGGCGTGGGGGAACTAGCTATCTCAGACCACCGCTCTGCGCAGCCGACGACAGTAGATGTGCTGAAATTAGCTGCCGAAGCCCGTGTAGGCGGAATGCTAGCCGGAAAACCCGGGTTGTGCCATCTGCATGTGGGGGGCGGCAAAAGAGGACTCGCTCCTCTTTTTGAGATGCTCGAAATGTCGGAGATTCCTATCACGCAGTTTACACCTACCCATTGTGACCGTACCCCAGAATTACTTGAGGACGCCATTAAATTCGCCAAAATGGGCGGCAAGGTGGATCTAACCGCAGGCTCACGCACAGCCAAGACCCTAATCTACATGCTAGGGTGCGGCGCACCACTAGAGAAAATTACTTTCTCCTCCGATGGGAATGGTAGCATGCCGCGTTTTAACGATCAGGGCGTTCTTATTGGCTTAGGTGTAGGCTCATTGAAAGCGACATATGAGGTCGTACGTCGCCTAGTAACTGAGCATGAATGGTCACTCGATAAGGCTCTCCTGCCTATCACCACTAATGTTGCCAGCACACTTTTGCTAACTGGCAAAAAGGGCAGCATCGCAATCGGTGCAGACGCAGATTTAGTAGTCCTTGATGAGAGCCTAAACGTAAGCACAGTCTTGGCACGTGGACGACTAATGGTCACTAACGGCGAAGTAGTAGTTAAGGGGACGTTTGAGAAGTAGGCGCAAGTTAGCGGTGACCAGGGGGGACAAGCGTTACCTTTTCGTCGTCGTTTCGTGGGCATAATAATTAGGGGTGTCTCACTGGAGACACCCCTAATTATTATGCTTCGATAACGATATTTTTCCAGTCACCGCGGTAGTAGCGGTAAGCGCTCAAGCAAAAGCGTACGACTAAATCTATCGTCATCGCCACCCAGACGCCCATAATACCCATCCCAAAGGTAACGCTTAAGAGGAATGACAGTGGCAAGCGCACCAACCATAGCCCTACCCCACCAATATACATCGGTGCCTTAGTGTCACCTGCACCGCGCAAGGCACCGTTAAGCACGCCGGAGGTTTGCTGGGGCAGTTGGACCACAGCCATGAGCATTAAATACTTGGCTCCTAAACTAATGACGGCAACATCCGTAGTTAACCATCCCATAATCACCCGAGGAATAAAGAACAATAGGGCTGCAGTGACACTAGTCAGTATGACGCTCCACTTCACTAGCTCGCGCACGTATCTTTCGGCCTGACGCTGATTTTTTGCCCCGAGGCTCTGCCCCACAAAAGCTGTCGCAGCAATACCAAAGCCAACAGAGGGCATATAGCTTAGGGATTCTGCCGTTAACCCCAGTTGATGAGCCGCCAGCTCAGCCGTTCCAAACTGCACAATCAACCGCATCAGAATGATAGTCGCAGCCTGCCAAAAGATATGTTCAAAGGCAGCTGGAACCCCGATGCCCAAGATACGCTTCACCTCTCGTCTGTCAAATGAATATCTACTAAACACCGGCAGTGAGAAATCCGCGCTTGGGCGCGTGAGAAAATACATGGCCAGAATAGCGCCCGTGGCCTGAGCAACAATCGCGGAGATGGCTGCACCCCGAATACCAAGCTGCGGAAGTCCAAAACGGCCGTAAATTAAGGCGTAATTACACATTACATTGATAACATTTACAACGAACGCGATTATCATGGGAGTTCTGGTATTGCCAGAGCCCCTTAATATAGCACCCGATACTTGCATGGCTGCCATAAAAGGCATACCAAAGGCTACTAATCCTAGATAAGTAAAGCTTTGCGCGAGTACCCCGTCTTTAGCGTTAAACAAAGTAACCATTAGCCACTTCGCTTGCCACACCACTAGAGCCGTGAGTACACAGACAAGAATTAGCGCTAGAACTAGAGCTTGTTGCGCTGTACGTTTAGCTGCACCGCGATCATTAGCCCCCACACTCCTCGCGACAAGTACGGTAGCTCCGGTTCCTATAGCGGCAAAAATCGCCCAGACAATTTGCGTTACCCTGTTGGACAGGCCTACCGCACCGACTGCTTCCGCACCGATGCGCCCAACCATTGCTGTAGCCACAATCCCTACTAGCATCTGTAGCACGCTCTCGGTGGTTGCCGGCCAGACCATACGAAAAATGTTTCTGCGAATTATGGCTTGAGAGACTTCTTCTTGCTGTTTCTGCTGAAGCTGAGTGGCCACACTATGACCTCCCCACACATATTTTGGTACCCTAAGATTATAGCATCGGGCTATAGCCGTGGGAAGGTGGGGCGATATTGTCACATACTTCGGTAAAACAAGGGGGAGTCAGAACTATCAGAAACACCCCCCCGGACACCCTTAGTTTATTCTTAGGTCTACTGCGCCACGCTGCCGCATCACCTCAGCGACTGTCCCCCGCTTGTAAATAGGGACCTCTACCGAAACCATTATACACGACTCACCGTGAATGTCGTCCACCTGGGCAAAACCTTCGTTATCAATCAATAAATCTGCCTCGCTCCATATGTTAATGTTTAGAGTGCCTGCATCGTCTGCAAGATCTGGAACTATCATCTCACACTGGTCGAAGCCCTTGCCTTTGAGAGCGTCTATAACCACACTCGCCTGCTCTTGGGTGTAAAAAATACCGCTTACTGTGCTCACTTTAACACCTCCTCATCATTATTATCTCTTTGTACTCATTTTGAATTCTTCTAAGCTTTGCTACAATGAGATGAACATCTCCGTGAGGGGGAACAGTCTTGCGAGCGATAAATAACGTAGATACATACAAGTGGGTGGTATGGGCTTGCCCTTGGCTTTAACAGTTGCGGTACTCGGGTGGCGTAATGCTTTTGGGCTTCCCTTACTCTCCAAGAAAAATAGTTTATTCTGCGTATATTGGGCAACACTCCTGTATAACAGCTACGTCTAGACTAGGTGAATTATTATAAGGAGGTTCGCCAGTGAGTAAAATTTGTATTGTAACCGATAGTACCGCTGACCTTACACCTGCTCAAGCCGAGAGCCTGGGAGTAACCGTACGCCCACTGTCCGTTGTGTTTGGTGACAAAGTATATCTGGACGGCATTGATATTCGTCCCGAAACCTTCTATTCCATGCTGGCGTCCTCTAGTACGCTTCCTACCACATCTCAACCTTCTCCCGGGGAATTTATAGAGGTATATGAAAGACTTTTTGCAAAGGGGTACGATACGATAATATCGATTCATCTATCGGCTGCTTTAAGTGGCACAAGTCAAGCCGCTAAGCAAGCTGCCGAACATTTAGGCAAAGATATTAGAGTTGTGGATTCGCGATCTATTAGCGTTGGTGTTGGCGTTCAAGTTATGGCTGCAGCGGAGGCTGTAAAGGCTGGTAAGTCGGTTGACGAAGTCTTGGAGGCAATCGAGTCATCTCGCAGAAACCACGAGGTGCTGTTTACCCTTAATACACTAGAATACCTAGCTAAGGGAGGGCGCATTGGCAGGGCCAAGAGTCTGCTAGGCTCCTTGTTAAATATTAAACCCATTATTAGAGTTGATGATGGGGTATACGTGGATGTCGGCAAGGCGCGGAGTCAGAAACAAGCCCTCGACCAAATAGTACAGATATTCTCAGACCTAGCTCGAGGCCGCAAGGTGAAACGAATTGCCATCGCCGTAGGTGCTGCTACCGAAGCAGGCCTCCAGCTTAAGGATAAACTCCAGGCTGAGTTCGGCGTAGTGCCTGCGTTTAGCCACGTAGGGCCGGTGGTTGGCGTACATACTGGTCCGGGCACAGTTGGTGCCGCGGTAGAGTTTATTCCTCAATAACGACTGAGGGCTGACTCCGGTGAGTCAGCCCTCAGTCGTTGTAGTTCTTAGTTCCTTATTCCTTGCATAAGACGTATACGGGTACACGGAACACTGTGGTGACGATTAAGAGGCCCGATTCCTAAGAGCGGAAGGCAGCAAGCGGAAAGCGCTTTTTCTTCTAAAGCCTCAAGCCTAACGCCTACTGCTCAGCTAGCTCGCCCATCAGTTCCTGCATCAATTCTGACACAGTAGTAATCCGATCTACGCGATGAACTTCTGACCCGCAGAAGGCAAAGCCTTCGTGAAAATGGCCTTGGGCTGCATTGACTAGCGCATCGGCAATGCAATATGGAGCTTGAGAGGGGTTGCATGGCTTGAGACAGTTGACACGACACCACTCGGGTTGCTTGTTGCCTACCTTGGCCTCGTCTAAAAATGCATTCCCCAAAGCCCTGCCCGGCATGCCTACTGGGCTTTTGATTATCACCACGTCTGCTAGGGTGGCTTGCACATAAGCCTGCTTAAACGCCTCATGAGCATCGCATTCCACAGTTGCCACAAACCGTGTTGCCATCTGTACGCCGTTTACTCCTAAACGCAGCAATTTAGCGATGTCACTGCCAGAGAATACTCCGCCACCTGCAATAATAGCTATAGATTGGCTTTTCTCACCTAATAATTGCTTGAGGGCTTCGATAACACCGACTACAATAGTATCGAGGGCAAATTGCCCGCTGGTATCGTGCAACTGCTCATAACTAAAGCCCAAATGCCCTCCTGCTAACGGCCCTTCCACAACTATTGCGTCAGGTAGTCGGTTATATTTAGCTCTCCACTGCTTAACCATTATTGCAGCTGCCTTAGCAGAGCTTACAATCGGCGCTATAGCCACAGGAGTTCCCGCTACTAAGGCAGGTAGCACTAGGGGAAGGCCCGCCCCGCTAAAGATGATGTCTGCTCCACCTTCAACAGCAGCTGCTACCATTTCTTCGTAGTTGTTTAGTGCTACCATAATATTCACGCCGATAACGCCCTCTGGCGCTATTCGCCTCGCTTCCTGCAAGTGCCAGACCAAGGCCTCTCGATTAGCTTTTTGTTTATCATCATCATAAGTTGGCCAGCTGTATCCCGTCTCGACGCCAGAAATCACGCCCACGCCTCCGGCCTTAGCAACTGCACCAGCCAGCTGAGATAGTGAAATCCCTACCCCCATGCCACCTTGTACCACAGGATATTTTGCCGTGTACGGACCTATGTGAAGCTCAGGTATTAGCATTTTTTAACCCCACCTCGTTGAAATATTATGCACGTTAAATAGACGGGCTAATCCCAAGAAAATGTTGCGCAGGAGGCTATATGACGAGAATTTTTTGTTTAGGTGCGCTGCTAGTTGTCCTAGCGACTGTACCTATCTCAGCCACATTTACAATCCGAATCGAGCTAGATGGACTAGAAGTGCTCACCTCGGTTGATTCTGCACCACGTATGATGAGCGGTAGAACACTAGTACCCCTCCGCGCTTTAGCAGAAGCCTTGGGAGGACAAGTAGATTATGATGACGGGACTCGCACTGCCATTATTTACCACGGGATAACTACAATTGGCTTTCCACTAGATAAGAAACGAATGTACATAGACGAACAAGAAATAATCCTAGATGTAGCCGCTCAGGCCTTAAACGGGCGCACCTTCATACCAGCCAGGTACTTGGCTGAGGCTGTAGGCGCTGCAGTAGATTGGAATGAGCAAACCCAGACTGTTATCGTACGTACTCCGGCACAAGAACGTAAGTTAAGCGCTAGCTATGACTCAGCATCGGCGATACAGTTTCAGGCCTATGGGGAGTACATACACCGGGCCATGCCCCGCTGGACTAATCTGCAGCTTACAAATAACGTTATTACCCTTAAACCTACTTTACCCCCCGGCTATGAAATTGTTGCATCGGACTGGGCCCCTAGCCGTGGTGTACATCTATCGCTACAGGTTTTTTGTGATGATATGCGTATACTTAGGCCACTGCTCGAAGGGGACAGAGCAGGCCGGGAGAGTCTGGCACAAGAAATCGTCGATTTTGCCCTCGCCTTAGGGTTCTCGGGGGTGAACCTTGACCTAGAAAGCATCAATCTGTCTCGACTTCAAGACAGCTTGACCGAGTTTGTAGCCATTCTTGCCGATAAGTGCCGTGAGCAGCAGTTACATCTCTCCGCCCACGTACCTGCAAAAACCAGCGGCCAAGACCATGGAGCGTACAATTATCAAACCTTATCTCCGCACCTCGACGAGGTAATTGTTATGGCTCATGATTTCGTTATAGCGTCAGACAACCCCGGCCCGCACGCCCCGTTGTGGTGGGTGGAGCAAGTACTGCGTTTCGCGTTACGAGAGGGCATCCCCAAAGAGAAGCTAGTACTAAATATCTCGCTACACGGACTCAACTGGAGGAAAGAGGTTTCGGAGAGGGCGATCATACAGGAGCTCGCTCGGTTTACAGAAGAGTGGTTAGTAGAGCGAGGCCTAGAAGCTATCCCTTATAATGAGGCTCAGGGAATGGGCTATGTGGAGTACACATCCCCTGACGCCGGGCAGAGGATTCTGTGGACAGAGACCACCGAATCTATTGCGGCGAAGGTTGCGTTAGTTGAAAAATACAACCTTTTAGGCGTATCGTTTTGGCGCCTCGGCTATGCCCATCCTGGTCTTTTTGAACCTAGTGGCCCCTTTACTGGATTTAGAGTGCCATGAGTGCGAAGTTCTTGAGCCGTGCCAAGGGGGTAATTGACATAGGCACATTCCAACTACCCTTTACTATTAAGGTGAGTAAACGCGTTAAACACCGCTATTCTTACCGTTTAGACCCAACGCTAGGGCTCTTGGTAACTATACCTAAAGGCAGCAACCCCAGAACTGCTTTAGAACTGCTGGAAAGAAAGCACGATTGGTTAGTGCGGGCACTGGAAATGCAGCAGCCACGAGGGAATATGTTGCTTGGTAAACCGCTGAGCATTGCGTTTGATTCGGACCTGCGTGATGGCCCCCAGCTAAAAGACGGCCAACTAGTTATGCCAGAACGTGGTGCCAATAGAGAAAGCCAAGTTACAGCGTGGTATGTCAAACAGGCGCAAGAGTACCTTGAGAGACGCTTACCTGAATTAGCACATACCATGGGCGTTGCCCCCCACAAGATTCATTTGAAGGATCAACGCACGCGTTGGGGTAGTTGCAGCAGCAAACGTAACCTTAACTTCAATTGGCGGCTTATTATGACGCCCCCTCAAGTTTTTGACGCCACAATTATCCATGAGCTAGCGCACTTACGCGAGCTTAATCACTCCACGAAATTTTGGGATATTGTACGTGAGCATAATCCAGAATATCTCGAAGCCAAAGCATGGCTAAAGGAACATGGGTCTAGAATTAGGGCCTGGCGCTACCAGCTCGGGGGGAACACCAAGTCGTTTGAGAGCTCGGAGTAGCCTGTACAGTTTTGCACTTTTATCATTTACTTCTTATACACTGAATTGGGAGCCATGAAAGGAGTGAGGTTCTGTTGAATCTGGTTAGGGTGCGAGACTTATCTACGGCGCGCATTGTCGCCTGCGGCGTGCGGCGTTTTAATGGTGTCTCTGTAAGCACTAGTAGAATTGTGTCTCGGCCGCACTTTACAATACGGGCAGGTGGAGAAACTGCTGGATGGATAGGGTATGAAGGGCGCGGCAGGGGTATTGTTGAATTGGTTCACCTCTCAGTGCGGCCAAAGTTTAGGCACGGAGGCCTGGCGCAGAGCGCAGTATATAGGGTGTTAAATATCGTTCGAACATGTGGGGGGCGGTACGCCTACACCCGCATTAACCACCGTAATGTTCCATCCATGTGCCTCGCCCGCAAAATGGGCTTTCGTAAAACACAGAGCGGTAGTGTCTGTATTTTTGGCAGACGGGTCTAACATATAGATCCAAGCGAGCGACTTACTCTCGCTCGCTTTTTAGTGAAGGAAACTGCTCCGCCTATATCGAACCATAGAGGGAGGAGAGATGCAAATGAAGAAGGTTCTCGCATTATGTGGTTCAGCCAGACGCGGCGGAAACACGGACTTATTATTACAAGAAATTCTGTTAGGAGCCGAAAATTACGGCGCTAGCACCGAAAAGCTGTACATCACCGATTTCAATATCAAACCTTGCCTAGGGTGCACCATCTGTAAACAACAGGAGGACTGCGCGCAGGACGACGACTATCGCCTGCTTTTGGATTCCATTCAGAACTCCCACGCCGTAATTATCGGCTCACCAGTATACATGGGCCAAGTAACAGGACAAACAAAGCTGTTCATCGATCGCCTTTATCAGCTGCGCCGAGGCGATCGCACTTTGAAATTTGACGGTTCACAAATTAGGGGAGCTGCCGTGGTGACATGCGGTGCGCCATCTCAAGAGCACCCGCAGGCAGCATTAGCAAGCCTCAAGCTTCTCTTTCGCTTCCTTAACCAACCTAAAGTTGCTGAGGTTGTGGGCACTAGCTTAGGCCCTCGGGGCTCTGTGAGGGAGAGAGACGGGTTACTAGAGGAAGCGCGCGAGGTTGGACGGAAGCTAGTGCAGTAAGCGATTATGTAAGAGAGTGCAGCCCAAGTATGGGTTGCACTCTCTTACTATTGGCGCGCCGGGCAAGAAAATGGATGCTTAAAATGTCCACAGGGGCGACAGCCTCGACATAACGAAATTGACGCCGGCTGTGATGCAGCCTTTGCGGCCCAGAGGGGGTCAGCTAGAATACCCCTACCCACAGCAATAATATCAGCCATACCAAGCTCTAGGGCCCGCTCGGCCTGGTCTGGCTTACGAATACTACCTACACCAATAACCGGAATACGGACATGCTGTTTAACGGTAGCTGCCAGATGAAGTAAGGGGGAAAAGTCATCATGGTCCAGCCTCAGCTGCTGTGGTGCTCCACCAATGCCTGATGAAATGTGCAGCAAATCAGCGCCTGCTGTCTCTAGCCACCTCGCCACTTGGACTCCATCCCCTAAATGTAGACCTCCTTCTACTGAGTCGGCCACTCCTAGACGCATACTGACTAGTGCCTTACTACCAACTACTTTTTTAACTGCTGTGAAAACTTCGAGTGCAAACCGGGCCCGGTTTTCAAGAGTACCGCCGTACTCATCATTTCGTAGATTGCTTGTTGGAGATAAGAACTGGCTGATGAGGTACCCATGCGCTCCGTGTAGTTCTATCACTTTAAAGCCAGCCTCAACAACACGAGCTGCTGCTGTAGCATATTTTTCTACTATAGATTCTATGCCCGCAATAGTTAACGCCATCGGAATATCCTGACCTGTAGTAACGGCCGATGGCGCCACCAGTTCTGCCCCAAATGTTTTCTCGCGGTTAGTGCTACGGCCAGCGTGGTGAATTTGGATCCCTGGCAACGCACCCGTTGCTTTTATGGCTGTGGCCAGCTGTTTGAGCCCCGGGATGTGGTCATCGCTCCAAGCCCCAAGCTGGAGCTTCGCCAGCCTGCCTTCTGGAGACACGGCCGTAGCCTCGACAATAGCCAGCCCCACGCCTTGAACACCACTGTAGTGCTGTAGTATGTAGTCGGTTACGTGGCCACTTTCCGTAGCCGCCCACACAGCCATGGGCGGCAAACAAATGCGATTTACCAGAGTATTACCGCCTAGAGCATATTTTGTCAATAATTTAGTATACATCTAAAACACCTCCGCCGTATCATTCGGTACTCGGACGAAATCTCCTGCTCATTTCATTATATGAAATGCATAATAAATTTATCTCTCTCTTCCTTCTGCAGCGGAAGGATTTCCTGTGGGCTCGTCGAAGTGAATAGAAGTTATTATGCAAGTAGGGGAGGCACACTATGGTCTCACTAAGACGCCAGCTTTTACAGATCAGAGAAGACTTTCAGAGCCAAACTGGCGATGTGCAAGAGAGGAATATTCGGTTGAACACGTACCACGGCATGGTGTCCGTACTGGCCACCAACATGGTTACGCCATTCATAGGTATTTTTGCGATCCGATTAGGAGCCAGTAATTACCAAATTGGTCTGTTGTCTTCAGCTCCCGCTATCATGAGCCTGCTCGCTATGATCCCTGGAGCTAAGTTTATTGATTCTCAGCCAGAAACGAAAAAACTTACGTCTTCCTTCATGCTGGCCCATCGTATTTTTTACGTACTCTTGTCTATGATACCCTTTTTTGTTGCCGATCGTCGCGCTGCTGTCTTAGTCTGCGCATTGGCGCTTATGAATTTTCCCGGAGCCATTGCTAACGTCGCGTGGCAGGGCTTTATAGCAAAGGTTGTACCCCCGGAGCGTCGAGCCCAAGCCTTTGCGACACGCAGTCGATTAATAAATATAGTGGGCACACTCGCGGTTTTAATTGCAGGGCGAGTTTTAGATATTATCAGCTACCCTGTAGGTTACCAACTCATGTTTTTGCTTGCCTTTGTTTTTGCAATAGGTGAGTTTTGGGTGTTTCGCAAAATCGTGGAACCCCCCCTTACCACACCTAGAGCCGATATGGGCCAACCCTTGAGGTTATTCCTCTCCGAGCTGCCTAGGTCTATTTGGGGCGACATCAATGAGATTATTGCGCAAGAGCGTTTCCTGCGGTTTGCACTAACATCCATGTTCTTTCATTTTGCCTGGCAGGTCTCTTGGCCATTATTTACCCTCTACCAAGTTAAAGAGCTGGGCGCCACTAATTTTTGGGTAAGCATTCTTAATTTAAGCAACACCGGCGGCTCACTACTGGGGTATGGCTTTTGGGTCAGGTATATGGAGAAAAATGGCTCCCTCAAGACCCTGTTCGTCTCTACATTAGGGATCTTTATTGTACCGTTAATTTACGCGTTTTCGCGCAGCCTATACACCCTAGCTTTTTTTAATATAATTACCGGCATGGTGTTTTCCGGTGTAATGCTATCTTTATTTAATGCCTTGCTTGATATGACACCTGATTTGCGGAAGACCACTTACATCGGATATTACAATACCGCTATAAATGTCAGCGCGATTTTGTCCCCTATAGCAGGGGTTGCACTTCTCAATGCTATGAATTACCGCACAGCCTTCCTTATATCAGCTGTACTCCGAGTGGCAGGTAGCTTAGTATTTGGTCTGATTTATTACATGGAACGGCGCCAACCCACTATCAAACCGCCATCCACAGCCAGTACAGCTGCCTAATATGTGTCTCCAAGGAGCTGACTCAGCTTGAACTGAGCCAGCTCCTTGGAGATTGAGCTGTTAACATTATTATAGGCACCGTAGAGGTTCGCCGGATGGTTCTACATACCTCTAGACCATCAACTTCGGGAAGCATTAGTCTAGTACTACTAGGTCCGGGCGTTCTGTTGCAGCCATCTCTAATGCCTTACGACCGTTATCGGCGGTTAGAACAGTGAATCCCTCACGTTCTAAGCTTAATTCCAATCCTTTGAGCAACGCTGCTTCATCATCTACTAGTAAAATATGAGGCATGAATGCACCTCCTTAAAATCCTTTGCTGTCTAGAGCATATTACTTTTCGCTCATGTTCGCCAACTTCGTCCCCTACGTACTCATTCTTAATAACTTCTAAGGCTTCTTCGTTCATGTTACACCTCCTTAGTTTTTGCATGCCAGCATATCTGTAAGAATTTACAAGAGCCTATGTTCATTTTACCGACCTCACTCTGGGCTGTCCACACATTCAGGCAGATAATAATTCGACAAATGGTGCGTAAGTTTGTCATTGTGTGTCGCCTCCTGTCGATATGTAGCGCCACGGCGCTTGGTGACCAAGAGCGGAGAAGTCGGCTCACCAATACGCAGTCCTATCGCCTCGCCGAGTCAGTGCCTCGGCGCTACACGAGGAACAAGGAACCAAGAGCGAGCATGGCAAAGAGACCCCAGAGCTTTCGCTTTGAGGTCTCTTTAAATTAATTCCGGCAACGTCCTACTCTCCCAGGGACTTGCGTCC